>NZ_CP118614.1:3097134-3716561 GCF_028993595.1 Nocardiopsis camelliae | reverse complement strand
TAGTGCCGGGGGCCGGAGGGCTCACCGCAGGGGGACTCGCGCAGGAACCGGTCCTGGAGGTCGTCGCGGCGGTCGAAGTTGACCACCGGAGCCCCGGCGAGCAGCTCCGGGTCCGCCCGGCCGCCGAGGTGCTCCCGGTCGAAGTCCGGACTGCACACCGCGTGGTAGCGCATCGCGCCCAGCCCCGCCACCGTGCACCCCTGGACCGCCTCGGGGGTGGAGGTCACGGCGGCCATCACCGCCCCCGAACGCAGCAGGGACGTGGTGTGCTCCTCGTCCTCGCGGCGGATCTCGAACACCGCGCCCAGGTCGGCGGGCAGGTCCGCCAGCGCCTCCAGGAACCAGGTGGCCAGGCTGTCGGCGTTGACCGCCAGCGGCACCGACACCCGGCCCCTCTCGCGCTCGCCCAGCCGCAGCTCCGCGTCGGCGTCCTCGTCCAGCAGCAGCACCTGGCGGGCGTAGCGCAGGACCACGTCCCCGGCGGCGGTGGTCCGCACGGGGTTCGTGCGCTGGACCAGCACCCGGCCCGCGGTCTGCTCCATCGCCCGGACCCGCTGGGACACCGCCGAGGCCGTCACGTGCAGCCGCCGCGCGGCGGCCTCGAACGTGCCCTCGTCCACCAGGGTCGCCAGGGTGCGCAGATGGTCGAACTGGAACGGCATGTTAAGCCTCTCTCAGGGATGCTAAGAAAGTTTAGCTTTACTGCACACGGGTGTCCGACCTAGCTTTTCGGGGTGAACGAGACACTCATCCCCGCCCTGCTCGGCCTCGGCACCGGGCTCGCGCTCATCGTGGCCATCGGCGCCCAGAACGCCCACGTCCTGCGGGTCGGTATCGAGGGCCGCACCGGAACCGTCCTGCCGGTGGTGCTGGTCTGCGCCCTGTCCGACGCCGTGCTCATCACGGCCGGGGTCCTCGGCGTCGGCGTCGTCGTCGAGGCCGCGCCCCTCGCCGTCACCGCGGTCCGCCTGCTCGGCGCGGGCTTCCTGGTCGTCTACGGGCTGTCCGCCGCGCGCCGCGTCCTGCGCCCCGGCTCCCTGGTGATCGGCGGCGGGCCCTCCGGCGGACGCGGGGCCGCGGTGACCACGGCGCTGGTGCTCACCTGGCTCAACCCGCACGTGTACCTGGACACGGTGGTGTTCCTGGGTTCGCTGGCCAACCAGCAGGGCGGCGACGCGCGCTGGTGGTGGACGGCGGGGGCGGTCACGGGCAGCTTCGCGTGGTTCTTCGGTCTGGGCTTCGGCGCCCGCCTGCTGCGCCCGGTCTTCGCCCGCCCGGGCGCCTGGCGGGTCCTGGACGCGCTCATCGCCGCCGTCATGCTCACCCTGGGCGTGCGCATGGCGCTGGGCGCCTGAGCCGCGGCCCCTTCGCCGGGCCGGGCGGGCGTCCGGCCCGGCGGGGTCCGGGCGGCGGAACCGCCCCCGGGGCCGCTTCCACCGCCGTCGCCCCGGCGTGGCGCGGGTCTTCCTCTCGGGGCCGTGCGCACCCTGTTCATAAAACGTTTCAAGCAGGGGAGGGATGATTGGCCGGGCGTAAGGGCAAGTGAACCTTGACACATCAGAAGAGCTGGCGGTAGTTTCAGCGCAACCTGAGTGAAACGATTCAATGGGCCTTCCCGCCGGTCGGACCGGCAGGCGCGCCCTCCCCGAACGGAGCCCCACCGTGGCAGCACTCCCCGAACGCGGCGCGGACGCCCTGGCCGTCCTGCGGCGCCAGCACATCGAACTCCCCTCCTGGGCCTTCGGGAACTCCGGTACCCGGTTCAAGGTGTTCGCGCAGCCCGGCGTCCCCCGCGACCCCTGGGAGAAGGTCGCCGACTCCGCCGAGGTCCACCGCCTCACCGGGGTCGCCCCCACGGTCGCCCTGCACATCCCCTGGGACCGGGTCGACGACTACGCCGCGCTCGCCGCCCACGCGCGCGACCTGGGCATCGGCGTCGGCACCGTCAACGCCAACGTCTTCCAGGACGACGACTACCGGCTCGGCAGCGTCACCAACCCCGACCCGGGCGTGCGCCGCAAGGCGATCGACCACCTGCTGGAGTGCGTGGACGTCATGGACGCCACCGGATCGCGCGACCTCAAGCTGTGGTTCGCCGACGGCACCAACTACCCCGGCCAGGACGATTTGCGCGCCCGCCAGGACCGCCTCGCCGAGGCCCTGTCCGAGGTCTACGACCGGCTCGGCCCCGACCAGCGCCTGCTGCTGGAGTACAAGCTCTTCGAGCCCGCCTTCTACGCCACCGACGTCCCCGACTGGGGCACCGCCTACGCCCACTGCCTGGAGTTGGGGGAGAGGGCAGTGGTCTGCGTGGACACCGGCCACCACGCCGCGCACACCAACATCGAGTTCATCGTCGCGTTCCTGCTGCGCGCCGGGAAGCTCGGCGCCTTCGACTTCAACTCGCGCTTCTACGCCGACGACGACCTCATGGTCGGCGCCGCCGACCCCTTCCAGCTCTTCCGCATCATGTACGAGGTCGTGCGCGGCGGCGGCCTGGCCGCCGACACCGGGGTCGCGTTCATGCTCGACCAGTGCCACAACATCGAGCCCAAGATCGCCGGTCAGATCCGCTCGGTCATGAACGTGCAGGAGGCCACCGCCAAGGCCCTGCTCGTGGACGCCGACGCGCTCGCGGCCGCCCAGCGCGAGGGCGACGTCCTGGCCGCCAACGCCGCCCTGATGGACGCCTACAACACCGACGTGCGGCCCATGCTCGCCGACCTGCGCCGGGAGCAGGGCCTGGACCCCGACCCCATGGCCGCGCACGCCCGCTCCGGCTACGCCGAGCGCGTCGCCGAGGAGCGCAAGGGCGGCGCCCAGGCCGGGTGGGGCGCGTGAACCGGCCGCCGACTCAGCACAGCAGCACCGAACAGGGAGACCCCGTGCCCGACGTCGTCGAACAGCTCCTCGCCCGCAGCAACACCCTCGGCGCCGACCCGCGCAACACCAACTTCGCCGGGGGCAACACCTCCGCCGCGGGCACCCGCACCGACCCCGTCACCGGACAGGACGTCGACCTGCTCTGGGTCAAGGGCTCCGGCGGCGACCTGGGCACCCTCACCGAGGACGGCCTGGCCGTGCTGCGCCTGGACCGCCTGCGCGCCCTCGTGGACGTCTACCCCGGCGAGGACCGCGAGGACGAGATGGTCGCCGCCTTCGACCACTGCCTGTTCGGCAGGGGCGGCGCCGCGCCCTCCATCGACACCGCCATGCACGGCCTGCTGCGCGCCGCCCACGTGGACCACCTGCACCCCGACTCCGGCATCGCCCTGGCCACCGCCGCTGACGGCGAGCGCCTGACCCGCGAGTGCTTCGGCGACCGCGTGGTGTGGGTGCCCTGGCGCCGTCCCGGGTTCCAGCTCGGCCTGGACATCGCCCGCGTGGCGGAGGAGAACCCCGACGCCATCGGCGCGATCCTGGGCGGCCACGGCATCACCGCCTGGGCCCGGACGAGCGAGCAGTGCCAGGCCAACTCCCTGGAGATCATTCACACCGCCGAGAGGTTCCTGGAGGAGAACGGCCGCCCCGAGCCCTTCGGCCCCGCCCTGGACGGCTACGGCGCCCTGCCCGGGGCCGAGCGCCGCGAGCGCGCCGCCGCCCTGGCCCCGGTCATCCGCGGACTGGCCTCCACCGACCACCCCCAGGTGGGCCGCTTCACCGACAGCGACGTGGTCCTGGACTTCCTGGCCGGGGCCGAGCACCCCCGCCTGGCCGCGCTGGGCACCTCCTGCCCCGACCACTTCCTGCGCACCAAGGTCCGCCCCCTGCTGCTCGACCTGCCCGCCGACGCCCCGCTGGAGCGGGCCGTGGAACGCCTGCGCGAACTGCACCGGGAGTACCGGGACGAGTACCGCGCCTACTACGAGCGCCACGCCGACGCCGACAGCCCCGCCATGCGCGGCGCCGACCCGGCGATCGTGCTGGTCCCCGGCGTGGGCATGTTCTCCTTCGGCAAGGACGCCAAGACCGCGCGCGTGGCGGGCGAGTTCTACGTCAACGCCGTCAACGTGATGCGCGGCGCCGAGTCCGTCTCCACCTACCGGCCCATCGAGGAGTCGGAGAAGTTCCGCATCGAGTACTGGGCGCTGGAGGAGGCCAAGCTCGCCCGCCTGCCCAGGCCCAAGCCGCTCGCCACCCGGGTCGCCCTGGTCACGGGCGCGGCCAGCGGCATCGGCAAGGCCATCGCCGCCCGCCTGGCGGGCGAGGGCGCCTGCGTGGTCGTGGCCGACCTGGACGCGGACAGGGCGGCCGCCGCCGCGGCCGAACTGGGCGGCGCCGACACGGCGGTGGGCCTGGCCTGCGACGTCAGCGACGCGGACGCGGTGGCCCGCGCCTTCGCCGAGGCCGCCCTGGCCTTCGGCGGCGTGGACCTGGTGGTCAACAACGCCGGGCTGTCCATCTCCAAGCCGCTGCTGGAGACCACCGAGCGCGACTGGGACCTGCAGCACGACGTCATGGCCAAGGGGTCCTTCCTGGTCTCGCGCGAGGCGGCCCGGACGATGACCGCCCAGGGCATGGGCGGCGACATCGTCTACATCGCCTCCAAGAACGCCGTGTTCGCCGGTCCCAACAACGTCGCCTACTCCGCGGTCAAGGCCGACCAGGCCCACCAGGTGCGGCTGCTGGCCGCCGAACTGGGCGGCGAGGGCATCCGGGTCAACGGCGTCAACCCCGACGGGGTGGTGCGCGGCTCGGGGATCTTCGCCGGGGGCTGGGGCGCCCAGCGGGCCGAGGTGTACGGGGTCAGGGAGGAGGACCTGGGCGCGTTCTACGCCCGGCGCACCATCCTGGGCCGCGAGGTGCTGCCCGAGCACGTGGCCAACGCGGTGTTCGCGCTGACCGCGGGGGAGCTGTCGCACACCACCGGCCTGCACATCCCCGTGGACAGCGGCGTCGCCGCAGCGTTCCTGCGATGAGAGCCGCCGGAGGGGGTGCCGCCGGAGGGGGCGCCGTCCACGCCGCCGTCGACCTGGGCGCCTCCAGCGGCCGGGTCATCGCCGGGCGGTTCGAGGACGGGCGGCTGCGCACCGAGGAGGTGGTCCGCTTCCCCAACGGGCCGGTCACCGTGCCCGCGGACGGCCGCGCCAGCCTGCACTGGGACGTGCTGTCCCTGTACGCGGGCGTGGTCGGCGGGCTGCGGCGGGCCGCCGGACCCCGCGGCCTGGCCTCGGTCGGCGTGGACTCCTGGGCGGTGGACTACGGGCTGCTGGACGCCGACGGAGCCCTGCTCGGCAACCCCGTGCACTACCGCGACGGCCGCACCGACGGGGCGCCCGAGCGGGTGTTCGCGCACCTGCCCGCCGAGCGGATGTACGCGGTCAACGGGTTGCAGGTGCAGCCGTTCAACACGGTGTTCCAGCTCGCCGCCGCCTCCGGCGGCGCCCAGCTGGCCGCGGCCCGCGATCTGCTGCTCGTGCCCGACCTGCTCGGGTACTGGCTGACGGGCGAGCGGGTCGCGGAGCTGACCAACGCCTCCACCACCGGCCTGGTCGACGTGGGCGAACGCCGCTGGGCCGACGCCTGCCTGGACCTGCTGGAGGCGGGCTTCGGCGTCGCGGCGCGGGACCTGCTGCCCGGTCTGGTCGAACCCGGAACCGTCGTCGGCGCCCTCCGGGGCGGCCCGGAGCCCGGTGCGGGCCTCGGCGCCGCGGCGGGCGCTCCGCTGGTGGCGGTGGGCTCGCACGACACCGCCTCCGCCGTGGTGGCCGTGCCCGCGGCCACGCGCCGCTTCGCCTACGTCTCCTCGGGGACGTGGTCGCTGGTGGGCGTGGAGCTGGAGGCCCCGGTGCGCACCGAGGCGAGCCGGGCGGCCAACTTCACCAACGAGCTGGGCGTGGACGGCACCGTGCGCTACCTGCGCAACGTCGCGGGACTGTGGCTGCTCCAGGAGTCGCTGCGCACCTGGCGGGAGCGGGGGCGGGAGGTGGACCTGGCCGACCTGCTGGAGCGGACCGCCCGCGTGCCCGCGCTGTCGTGCGTGGTGGACGTGGACGACCCCCGGTTCCTGCCGCCGGGGGACATGCCCGCGCGGATCGCCGCGTTCGCCGCCGAGACCGGGCAGCGCCCGCCGGAGGGCGAGGCCGAGGTGGCGAGGTGCGTGGTGGACTCGCTGGCGCTGGCCTACCGCCGGGCGGTGCGCCAGGCCGCCGAGCTGAGCGGGACGGACGTGGAGGTGGTCCACGTGGTCGGCGGGGGCTCGCGCAACGCGCTGCTGTGCCAGCTCACCGCGGACGCGGTCGGGCTGGAGGTGGTCGCCGGGCCTGCCGAGGGGGCGGCGATCGGCAACCTGCTGGTGCAGGCCCGCGCGGTCGGGGCGGTGGAGGGCGGCCTGGCCGACCTGCGCCGGATCGTGGCCGACTCCACCGAGGTCGGACGGTACCGCCCGAGCGGTCCGCGGGCCCCGTGGGAGGCCGCCGAGCGCCTGCTCCACGGCTGAGGCCGAGGCTTGTGCGAGGGGCGAGGGGTCGTCGGATCCCAGTGGCTGCCGGGTCCGGTGGGCCGTCGGAACCCCGGCGGCCCACCGGACCAGAGGCGGTCATCCCTGGTGTGGCCTGCTCCAGTGGGGCCGGTGCCTCTTCAGTGACCGGATCGTTTTCGGAGTCGGCTTGGGCACCTTCTCCGGGACCCGTTCGAGGGGCACGTCCAGCTCCCGCGCCCACGTCTGTCGCCACGACTCCCACCGCCGGGTCCTGCGTTTCCGGTTCCTCGTCCGGGACTCCCGCCTCCTCCTGACCTCCTCGCGCGCGGCTTCCTCGCTGCGGAGCCACGTCGGGGGACGGCCACGCAGCTGCTCCACATGGACCCACCTCCACGGCTTGCCGCGGCTTCTGCGCAGCCCGGCCACGACGTCCACGGGTAGCCCGAAGAGCTCCGCGACGGTCTCGTCGGTGCATTTCAACTGCTGCTCCGCCTCGCGCAGGACGCGCTGCTCCTCCTTCTCCCGGGCACGGAGGGCAGCCTCCCCGGCCTCGGCGGCGGCCAGCGCGGCACGCTCCAGCAGCAGCCACTCGGGTGGATCGTCCTCCCAGGCCCGCACCGTGCCCCGTGGCACGTGCCCCATGAGCATCTCGGTGCGGCCGCACAGCGAACCCGGGCATACGCCCAACCTGCGGTGGACCTCGTCAGGGCTGGCCAGGGCCTCGTAGGCGGCTTGTGCCCGCTCTCGGAACCCACGGGCCATGGCGGTGTGCTCAGCGGGGGAGAGCCGACAGTCGCGGACCAGGGCCGTAATCCGGCGGGCCTCGGGGACGTCCGTAAAATCGGACAGGAACCCCGGAACCGACGCCTGATCCGCGACCAGCCCCGCCGTGTAGGCCAACACCCGGGTGGCGGGGTCGTCGGGTGCGGGCTCCGCGGCGTACAGCTCCAGCCGGGCCCGCTCGGCGCGTGCGCGGTTGCGGGCGCGCGTCTGGGCCGCCTTGCGGGCGGCGGCGGACCGGCCGAACGCCGTGGCGGCCCCGCGCAGGGCGATGTCCGCCCCCACACGCGGTGGCAGGGAGTCGACGTCGGCGGCCCTGTAGTAGCGCACGGCAATGTCCCTGCCGTACTTCCTGATCTGCTCCTCGGCCACGGGCGCGAGACCGGTGTCAGCTACCACACGCGTGAACCGCTCCCGCGAGACGCCGAGGCGACGGGCGGCCTCGGTCGCGTTGAGGCGGTGCTCGGCCGCTAAGCGGGTACGGAACGTTTCGGTGTCGGCGAGTGCGGCCCGTACTGATTCGTCGTCGAAGCGCCGGTCCAGCAGGCGCTGGAGCAGACCGGTCCGGACGGACAGCTCGATCTCCCAGACAGTCAGCCCCAGTGCGGCGCGGACCTTCTCGCGCCCCCACCCGGTTCGACGCTTCGACGGAGGGGGCTTGTCGGGATGACGGTTCATGAATCGAAGGTAACCGCGGGTGGTGACAGAACGGTTCCCTGGAGTGACGAGAACCCTGTGGATCAGCGGTTCGAGCGGTAAGCGGTCATTCCGGAGGCCGGTGCTCACAGGCGAGCACCGGCCCCGTTCGTTTGGCTGTCAGGCCGCTGTCAGGAGAGGGAGGCCTTCGCGGCGGCGCGGCGCGGTCGGCCGGTCCGTGCGGGCCCCGGGTTCCAGGTGCGGCGAGCGCGGGACGGCGTGACGGTGACGCGCGGTCCGGCCGGTCCGGTTCCGCGCCTCGGCTCCGGCGCCCGGTTGACGGAGGGCTCCTCCACCTCCACGGCGCGCGCGGGCACGTGCGGGGGCTGGAGGCCGCGCCGCAGGGCCGTGAGCGCCCTGCGCGCCGCACCCCTGCGGACACCCAGCCCGCTTCTGGACCCCATCGGGGCCAGGGTGTCCACGACCACCGCCACCGTGACCGCAACCGCTACGAAAATCGCCAGCGTCATGTTCCCCCGCTCCCCTTTTCCCCGGACGGCCGCGGCCGTTGATCGCTCACTCCGGCCGCTGCGCCCTCCGCACCGACGACCCGATGTCTCTGCAAGGTGCCCGTGTGATCACCTCTGAAACCCCAGGGAGAACAGTGTGTCGTTCGCCGTGCGGTCGAGGACGACTCTAGGCCCGGCCTACGACGCTTCCGGGGACGCCGTCCGGACCGCGCTCACCGGCCCGGAAGCCGTCGGGGCCCGCTTCCTGCGGCTTCCCCGCGATCCGGGGCCCGCACGGGAACCGGTACCGCCTTCCCGGGTGCCCGGCAGGTCCGTGACCGGTTACGGACAGTACGGTGTGCGCGCAGGTGCCGTGACAAAGCGGTGGCGTCGCCGCCCGCGAACGTGTTCAATCCAGGACGAACCGGGCTCGCAGAAGGAGGAACATGGACGCGGTGGAGGCGTACGCGCGAAACCACGCCGAGGCGTGGAGACACCTTCTGGCGGGCCGGACCGAGGAGGCCGACGCCCACGACGGGTTCAACGTCCTGCGCACGGCGGACCCCCGGGAGGCGAGGGTGCACCTCACGCGTGCCGCGGCGCGCGTCCCGGACCGGGTGTCGTCCGCCCTGTCCGCGCCGGGCCGCGTGAGCCTGGACGACCCCTTCGGAAAGCTCCAGTCCCCGGAGGGGTTCACGCGGACCCCCCGGCCCGTCATGGTGCGCGAAGGGACCGCGGCGCCCGCGCCCGCGCCCCGTCCCCGGCCGGAGGTCGGGATCGCCGCCGTGGGCGAGGAGAAGGCCCTGCTCACGGTGGAGCGGCTCGTGGTGGACGGCTTTCCGCTGCCGTCGCGCCAGCCGCACACGCCTCAGTGCTTCCTCCCCGTCAGCCTCCTGGACGCGGGAGGCTGGCGGGCCTGGCTCGCCACGTACCGGGGCTCGCCCGCCTCGGCCTGCCTGACCTTCGACCACGGCGGCGTGGTCGCCCTCTACTGGCTGGTGACCGCGCCCGAGCACCGGTCGCGCGGCATCGCGCGTGCGGTGCTGTCGCGGGTCCTGCTCCACCACCGGGAGCGCGACGTGGTCCTCGTCCCGACCGAGGACGGCCGCCCCCTCTACGACTCGCTCGGCTTCGTCGAGGTGGGCAGGGGCGGCTTCCACACGAGGGCGAACGCCGAGGCCCCCGGCCGGTAGGCTGCGCGTCGGATCAGGCCGTGGTCACGGCCACCTTGGTCCAGCCCGGCTCGCGGTGGTCGAAGGCGCGGTAGGAGTCCAGCACCTCGTCGAACGGCACCTCCTGGGTGAGGACCGAGGTGATGTCCACGCTGCCGCTGGCCACCATCTCCAGGAGCTCGGGGATGTAGGTGCGGTGGTTGCAGTTGCCCATCTTCAGGGTGAGGTTCTTGTTCATCGCCGCACCGATGGGGAAGTGCGTCATCGTCGGCGGGTAGACGCCGATGATGGACAGGGTCCCCGCCTTCGCGATCGCGTCCACCGCCCACCGCGCGGCCTGGGACGGCGCGTCGCCGGGAACCCAGGTGTCTCCCTGGGACCGGGGCTCGGGCACGAGCTCGGAGACCTCCGTCGCGAACTGCTCCTTCATCTCCTCCTGGGCGGCCGGTCCCTGCTTGGGCCGCTCCGCGTCGACCCCGACGGCGTCGATCACGCGGTCCGGGCCGATGCCCCCGGTGAGTTCCACCAGGGCGGCCACCGGGTCCTCCTCGGTGTAGTCGATCACCTCGGCGTGCAGCAGGCGCGCCTGTTCCAACCGGCTTCCGACCCCGTCGACCGCCAGTACGCGCCCCGCTCCCTGGAGGAAGGCGCTCAGGACGGCGAAAAGCCCCACGGGCCCGCACCCCATCACCGCGACGGTGTCGCCCGGGGTGATCTCGGCGAGCTTGGCCCCGAACCACGCAGTGGGGAAGATGTCGGAGACCAGGACGGCCTCCTCGTCGCTCACACGCTCGGGAATGCTGACCAGGCCGACGTTGGCGTAGGGGACGCGCACCCGTTCGGCCTGGAGGCCGGGGAAGGAACCGGTCGCCTCCGGCCCCCCGAAGAACGCCGTGCCCGCGCGTCGGCCGCCGGGGTTGGCGTTGTCGCACTGGGCGAAGTAGCCCGACCGGCAGTAGCTGCACGCCCCGCACCCGATGGTGGAGGGGATGACCACCCGGTCGCCCGGCTGGAAGTTGCGGACCTGGGAACCGACCTCGGTCACCACGCCGACACCCTCGTGGCCCAGGACGGTGCCCGGCACCATTCCCGGCATGGTGCCCCGGATCATGTGCAGGTCGGTGCCGCAGATCGCGCTCGTGGTGATCTGCACGATGGCGTCCTGGGAGTGCTCGATGCGCGGTTCCGGCACGTCATCCACGCGGATGTCGCCGATGCCGTGCCATACGACGGCCTTCATGGTCTTCCTCCCAACAGCGCGGGACGCGCTGACGCGGCCCGAAGCGGCGGATGTCCGTTGGGTGCGGCGGCTACCCGGGCCCCGGGGCCGTAAACGGCGACCGCGGACCCGGGAACCGGTCCGGACGCCCTCCCGCGGACGGGGCGGGGCCAGCTCCGGCCGCGTACGCGCGGGACCGCGCCTCAGTCCTTGCGGGCCAGGCCGCAGTACTCGGGGATGTCGCGCGCCCTTCCGACCTCGACCGGCTCGGGCCGCCACCGGGTGACGCAGACGACCCCGGGATCGACCAGTGCCAACCCGTCGAAGAAGCGGGTGAAGTCCTCCACCGTGCGCATGCGGTACGGCTGCGCGAGGCTCTCCCGCCAGCGCCGGAGCGCCTCCAGCGCGCGTTCGTCGGTGACGGCCTCCACGTGGGCGAGGACGCCGTCGCACACGGCCAGGAAACTGCCTGGCGCCAGCGCGTCCGTGTAGGCGCGCACGATGCCCAGGGCCTCATCCAGGTCGCCGAAGTGGCCCATCGTCCCCAGCAGGGACAGCGCGACCGGGCGGTCCAGGTCCAGGGTCGCGCCGGCGCTCTCCAGCACCCGGTCGGTGTCGCGCAGGTCCGCTCCCACGAACCGGGTCCGTCTCTCGTCGGTGCCCACCAGCAGGGCGCGCGCGTGCGCCAGGACCATGGGGTCGTTGTCCACGTAGACCACGCGCGCGTCCGGGGTGTGCGCCCGCGCCACCTCGTGGGTGTTGTCGGCGGCGGGCAGTCCGGAGCCGAGGTCGAGGAACTGGCGGACGCCCTCCTCCCGGGCCAGGTGGCCGACCGCGCGGCGCAGGAAGAGCCGGTCCCCCCGGACGGCCTCGACGATCTGGGGCGCCAGCCCTCCGACGGCGTCGCCCATCTCGCGGTCCACCGGGTAGTTGTCCCTGCCGCCGAGCCAGTAGTCCCGCACCCGCGCGGTGTGGGCGACGCCGGTGTCGATGGGGATGTCCGTCATGGTGGCCTCTCGGGTGGGGGCGGACCGCAACAAGCGGTACGCGCAGTCTCATGCGTCCCATGACCCGCCCGCAACCCGAAAAACCCCGTCACGAAGGGCGTCGCGCTCCACCCGGCCCTTCCCCGGCGCCGCCGCGCTCGGTGACGTCGGTGTCGATCTCGGCGCCGGCCACGGCGCGGCGCAGGCGGTTGAGGCGCTGGTGGGCCGCGACCGATCCGGTGCGGTCGCGGGCGGCCAGTTCCATGGTGAGGGCGTGGGCCACCAGCCAGCTCGCGAGGTTCTCGCTCGCGGCGCCCGAGGTGGAGGGCGGGGTGGTCAGGACCGCCTCGACCCGGTCGCGCACGGCCTCGCCCACGGCCTCGGTGACCACGACGACGGGCGCCCCGACCTCGGCCGCGTGGTCCAGCAGGGCGTCGATCTCCCGGAAGAGCCGCAGCGGCGCGAAGACCACCACGGCGTCGTCGCCGCCGATGCCCAGCAGGTCGTCCGCGAGCCGGAACCCGGTCGCCTCCAGGACGGTGCACCGGCGGCCCATCCGGCCCAGTTCGACCGCGAAGTAGCGGGCGGTCGCCGAGGCCGGTCCGATGCCGTAGGCGACGGTGCGCCCGACCGCCTCGACCAGGCGGACCGCCGTGTCGAAGGACCCGGCGTCGAGGACCTCGGGCAGTCCCCGCAGCAGGTCGACGCTGTCGGAGAGGACCTGGTCGAACACGCGCGTGCCGCTGAGGCGCTCCAGCCGCTGGTCCAGGACCAGGGCGGGGTCGCGCCGGGTGGTGAGCATGTCCATCACCGCGCGCTTGAGTTCGCGCAGGCCGCCGTAGCCCAGCGACCGGGCCGTGCGCACGACGGTGGCGTCGCTGGTGCCGGTGCGGGCGGCCAGTTCGGCGGCCGACGCGGTCACGGCCTCCGAGGGGCGGTCGAGCAGGAAGTCGGTGACCGCGCGCTCGCGGGGGGAGAGCGAGTCGAGCCGGGCGCCCACCCGCTCACGGAACCCGCCGTCCTCCTCTGGTGAAGTTTTCATTTCGTCATTGACCTAATCATGTAGTTAAAACTACGCTTTCGTGAGACCGACCACACAGTGAGGGAGTGGCCGATGACCTACCAGTTTGTGATTATCGGGGGCGGAGTGCACGGCTGCGCCACCGCGTGGCAGCTCGCTGAGACCGGGGCGGACGTCCTGCTCCTGGAGGCCCGCGAGGTGGCCTCGGGGGCCTCGGGCGGCTTCGGCCGCCGGGGCGTGCGCGCCAACCGGCGCGACCTGCGCGAACTTCCGCTGATGCGGGCCGCCTACCGTATCTGGCCCACACTCGACCGGCGCCTGGGCGCGGCCACGGGCTACCAGCGCACGGGCGGGATGTTCCTCATCGAGCAGGAGACCACCGGCACCAGGGGCGGGCTGGTCGCCGCGCACACCCACGCGGCGGTGCAGCGGCGCCTGGGCGTGCCCACCGAGGTCCTCGACCGCGACGGCGTCCTGGCACGCGAACCCGGGGTCTCGGAGTCCGTGCGGGCGGCGCTGTACTGTCCGCTCGACGGCACCGCCGACCACACCGCCACGACCAGGGCGTTCGCCGACGCGGCGCGCGAACGCGGCGCCGTGATCGCCGAGCACAGCCCGGTCACCGCCGTGGAGCGCTCCGGAGACCGCGTCACCGCCGTGCGCACCGCGAGCGGGGAGCGCCACGAGGTGGGGGAGGCGCTGCTGGTGCTCAACAACGCCGGGGCCGCCGACCTGCTGCGCACGCAGTTCGACGTGGAGGCGCCGGTGTGGCGGATCCTGCCGCAGGCGCTGCGGCTGACCCCCCGTTCCACACCGCCCATGACCCACCTCGTCGGCCACGACCACCGCTCGCTGTCGCTGAAGCCGCTGCCCGACGGCGGCGTCATGGTGAGCGGCGGGTGGCGCGGCCGCTGGGACGCCGACAACGGCCGGGGCCGGACCGTGGAGGAGAACGTGCGCGGCAACATGCGGGCCGCCGCGGAGGTCTACGCCGACCTCGCCGACGCCGAACTCGACCTCGCCGACGCCTCCCGGCCGGAGTCGTGCAGCGCCGACGAGATCCCCGTCATCGACCGGATCCCCGGAACCGCCAACGCACTGGTCGGCACCGGCTGGACCGGGCACGGCTTCGCCATCGCACCGGCGGTGGCCGAGTCGCTCGCGCTCTGGGCGCGCACGGGATCGCGCCCCGACAACCTCGCCCCCTTCTCGTTCGCCAGGTTCTAGCCGCGGCGCGGGGCCGGGGGTCCGCGCGGGACCGCCGGTCCGGGCCGCCCAAGGCGGCCGACGACCCCACCCCCCGATCCGCGCGTACGAAGGAGCGGCATGTTCCCCACAGACGAAGTCGGCGGCGACGCCGTCACCACCCTGCTGTTCGCCGTCACCGTCCTCGGCCTGCTCGTGCTCGCCGGTGTCGTGCTGCGGCTGCTGATCGCCCCGCTGCGCCGCCTGTTCGTCCCGGCCGCGCTCATCGGCGGCGTCCTGGGGGCCGCGCTGGGGCCCTACGGCGCGGGGCTGTTCCCCGAGGGCGTGATCGGCACCTGGGCCGCGCTGCCCGGGGTGCTGATCACCGTGGTCTTCGCCCCGATGCTCATCGGCGTGCGCATCCCCAGCCCGCGCAGGAGCTACCGCCTCATCGCGCCGCAGCTCCTCTTCGGCTACATGGGCGACTTCCTGATGATCGGCGTCCCCGTGCTGGTGTGCGCCGCGCTGCTCATGCCCTTCTGGGACGTGAACGCGATGTTCGGCACCGTCATCGAGGTCGGCTGGCCGGGCGGGCACGGCACCGCCGCCGGGATGGGGCCGGTCTACGCCGAACTGGGCTGGGCCGACGGCGGCGCGCTCGCGCTGGCGGCGGCCACGGCCGGGCTGGTGTTCGGGATCGTGGTGGGCATGGTGCTGATCAACATCGGTGCCCGCCGCGGCCACCTGCGCCACGTCGGCGCTGAGCGCGGCGAGGAGGCGCCCGAGGTCCTGCCCGAGGAGGCGCGGGCCCCGATGGGGCGCGTGACCCTCAACAAGGACCTCGTCGACGGACTGGCCTTCCACGGGGCGCTGATCGCCGCGGCGGTGCTGATCGGCTGGGTGCTCCAGTACTTCCTCGGACTCGTGATCCCCGGCATGCCCCTGTTCCCGCTGGCGATGATCGGCGGCGGCGTCGTGCAGGCGGTCATCGCGCGCACCCGGCTGGGCGAGGCGGTGGACCCCGGCAGCCTGCGCGCCATCCAGGGGGTCGCGCTCGACCTGCTGGTGGTCTCGGCCGTCGCGTCCATCGCGGTGCCCGTCGTGCTCGGCAACATCGTGCCGCTCCTGGTGCTGGTCGCGGTCGCCGCGCTGGTCTGCGTGGGCTTCTTCTACTGGGCGGGGCCGCGGATGTTCCGCGACTCCTGGTTCGAGCACTCCATCGTCAACTTCGGCACGCTGACGGCGGTGGCCTCGGTCGGCCTGATGCTGCTGCGCACGGCCGACCCGGAGCTGAGAACCGACGCTGCGCGGGCCTACGCGCTGCGGGCGCCCTTCTTCAGCCCGATCGCCGGGGGAGGCATGTTGACCGCGCTGCTGCCGCTGATCGCGGTGAACTACGGACCCTGGGCGCTGGGCATCGGAGCGCTCGTCGCCGCGGCGGCGGTGTACGTGCTCGCGCGGGTGCTGGGGATCTGGCGGCGGCCCGGAGCGGGCGTCGGCGCCGACGCCGGGGTCTGAGCCGCCGGTTGCGGGCGCGAACGCGAGAGGCCCTTCCCGGGGGCGATTCCGGGAAGGGCCTCTCCTGTGCGGGGTTGGTCAGTCGGCGGACGGCTCCCGGCCGGTCCGCGCCGTGCCCGCGGTGCCGACCGTGCTCGTCGGCTCCGCCAGGGCCCCGGCCCTCGGGGCCTGCGCGAGCTCGTCGGCCCCCTCGGTCCCCTCGGCCTCCGCGGCCGGTTCGGGCAGGTCCAGGCTGTCCCGCAGCTGGACCCGGGGCAGGAACACCGCCAGCACCAGGCCGACGAGGGCGATGCCCGTGGCGAGCAGGAACAGGTCGCCGGTGGACGTGCCGTAGGCGCCCTCGACGATCTCGCGCAGGAACGGCGGCATGGCGTCCAGGTTCAGGGTGCCGGCGTCCCCGCCCCCGGCGGTGGCGCTCACCCCGGACTCGGACAGGCCGTCGGAGATGTTCGTGGAGACGCGGTTGGCCAGGAAGGCGCCCAGCACGGACACGCCCATGGTGCCGCCCAGGGTGCGGAAGAAGGCGACCGTGCCGCTGGCCGCGCCGATCTCGCGCAGCGGGACGGAGTTCTGCACCACCAGGACCAGGTTCTGCATGGACATGCCGACCCCCAGCCCCATCAGCACCATGCCCCCGCACACGATGAGCAGCGGCGTGGTCGCGTCGATGGTGGCCAGCACCAGGAAGCCCAGGGTCAGGGTGACCATGCCGGTGACCACGTAGGACTTGACCCGCCCCGAACGCGAGACCATGCGCCCGGACACGGTCGAGGAGATCATCGTCCCCAGCATGAGCGGGGCGGTCAGCAGACCGGCCTCGGTGGGGGAGTAGCCGCGCGCCAGCTGGAAGTACTGGCCCAGGAAGACCGCGCCGCCGAACATCGCCATGCCGACCGCGGAGCTGGCCAGGATGGCGATGGCGGTCTCGCGCCGCATGACCAGGTGCAGGGGCACGACCGGCTCCGACACGCGCGCCTCCACCCACACGGCCAGGCCGAGCAGCAGCAGGCTTCCGGCGACCATGGCCCCGGACTGCCAGGAGATCCAGGCGAAGTCGTTGCCCACGAAGGTGACCCACAGCAGCAGAAGGCTGACGCCCGCCGCGATCAGCGCGGCGCCCGCGTAGTCCACCTTCGTGTCGGGGCGGCGCACGTCCACCAGCTTGAGCGTGCGGCTCAGCGCCACCAGTGCCACCAGCATGAACGGCACGCCGATGAGGAAGCACCAGCGCCAGCCCAGGCCCGGCAGGTCGGCCAGCAGGCCGCCGATCAGCGGTCCGCCGACGGTGGCCACGGCCATCACCGCGCCGATGTAGCCGTTGAGGGTGCCGCGCTGCTTGGGGCTGACCATCGCGGCGATGATCACCTGGACCAGGACCTGCGAGGCGCCCATGCCCAGGCCCTGCACGGCCCGGAACGCGATGAGCTGGCCGGTGGTCTGCGCGAAACCGCACAGCAGCGACGAGACGATGAACAGCCCGATCGAGAGCTGGAGCAGCTTCTTCTTGTCGAAGAGGTCGGCCAGCTTGCCCCAGACCGGAGTGGAGGCGGTGGAGGCCAGCAGGGTCGCGGTCACCACCCACGTGTACTGCGACTGACTGCCGTCCAGCGCTCCGACGATCTGGGGGAGGGCGACCGACACGATCGTGCTGCTGAGCATCGTCACGCCCAGCACTATGAGCAGGCCGCTCAGGGAGCGCAGGATCGAGGGTTGCCCGGTGTCGGATAAAGGACGGGAAGTGCGCACGGATGGACCTCTGAGGGAAGGAGACGGGGCGGCGCGGGAGGCCGCTGGACTGCTGGGTTGCCGTGGGTGGCCAAAAATATGCAGAAGAGGAATTTTTGCACCCACTGTAGAATATCACCGGGGTCACGAACCGGGGGCTGGTCAAACGTGGGAAAGCCGACACCCGCTCCCGGGAATGTTCGCCTCGCCCGCCGGGGCGCTCGGTTTCGCCCCGCTCCCCCGCTCCGCGGCGCGCCCGCTCCCGGTCTGCGGACCGCGTCGCCCCTGGTCGGCGCCCCGCCGTGCCCGCGTGCCGCGTCCTTCGCGCCGGTTCCCGCTGGGCGCCCGCCCCGAAGGCGGACCCTCGGTGGCGGGGGAGGAGGTCGAAGGCGGGGCCGATCCGCGCGCATGGCGCTCCCCCGATGGGGCAGACTGCCGAGGTAACCCTCGAAAAACTGTCTTCTCGAAAAGCGAGATAGAAGGACGCGCATGACCTCCCTCCTCTTCGCCGCCTTCGCGCTGGCCCACCTGTGCCTGACCGTCTGGCTGGTCCGGCTGGCGCTCTCCCAAGGCTCCCCGCACATCTGGCCGGCGGCGGCCGTGGCCGCCGGACTCGTCTACGACAACGGGATCGTGGCGCTGGGCTCCACCATCGGCGCCGGGGACCTCCTGCTCGCGCTGAACCTGCCGCGCTTCGTGGTGCACGCCCTGGTCACGCCGCTGCTGATCGTCTTCGCCGCCGGGGCGGCCCGCGACGCCGGACTCGCCTGGGCCCGCCCGCGCGCGGTGCGCGCCGGATTCTGGCTGCTGACGGCCGCACTCATCGTCTACGGCGTCGTGACCGAACTCGTGGGGCTCACCCTGGTGCCCGGCCGCGAGGGCGACGCGCTGCGCTACTCGGCCGCCGAGTCGGCCCTGCCGGTCCCGGCCGTGGCGACCGTCGTCGTGCTGCTCGTGGTCGGTGCGGCGCTGCTGGTACGGGCGCGCAGCGGGTGGATGCTGCTGGGCGCCGCGGTCATGTTCGCGGTCTCCGCCGTGCCCACGGCGCCGCTGGCGGTGGGGAACCTGGGCGAGGTGGCCCTCATCGCCGGGCTCGCCCTCACCGCGCGCCGGACGGACGGCGCTCCCGTCAGGCCCTCGGCCGCATCCCGGTGAAGAGGGCTTGGCGGACCCGGCCGACGCAGGCGTGGTCAGCGGGTCCGCCGCCGCGTGGATCTGCCGGCGCGGACCGGCCGCGCCGGACGGGGGCCGCGCGGTCAGGCGGCGGGGATGGCGGTCCCGGTGAGCTGTTCGGAGACCCGCCATGCCCGCTCGGCCTCGTCGGCGTCGCGCAGCGGGGGTAGAGCCGCTGCTCCGCGGGCTGGCCGCCGAGGTTGCCGGGGCCGCTGGGGCTGTAGAGCACGCCGGACCTGGCGGCCGGGTCGGTCGCGGCCATGAGCGCGGGCAGCTTCGCGGTCTCGACGGTGCCCAGCAGGATGCCGCGGGCCGAGAGCGCGCGGATCAGCCGCACGCCCAGGGTGTCCCGGTCGCGGCCCAGTTCGGGGCGGGCGGCCAGGAGGCTGGTCGGGGCCACCCCGGGGTGGGAGAGGTTGCTGGTGATGCCCCAACCGTGGGCCCTGCTGCGGCGGTCCAGTTCGAGCCCGAAGAGTCCGAACGCGATCTTGGACTGGCCGTAGGCGCGCATGCCGTCGTAGGAACGCTCCCAGTTCAGGTCGTCCCAGTTGACGGCGCCCCGCCTCGCGGCGACGCTGATCTGCGACGTCACGCGGGCGCCCCCCTCGCGCAGCAGCGGCAGGAGGTGGCCCACCAGGGCGAAGTGGCCGAGGTGGTTGGTGCCGAACTGGACCTCGAAACCGTCCGCGGTGGTCTGGCGGTCCGGTGGGGTCATCACGCCCGCGTTGTTGATGAGGATGTGGATCGGCAGGCCCTCCTCGCGCAGCGTGTCGCCGAGGGCCGCGACCGAGGCCAGCGAGGACAGGTCGAGGCTGCGCAGCGAGACCCGGGCGTCGGGCTGGTTCCGGCGGATCCGGGCGATGGCGTCCTCGCCCTTGCGCGGGTTGCGCACGGGCATGACCACCTCGGCGCCGGCGGCGGCCAGCCGCTCGGCCATGCCCAGGCCCATCCCGTCGCTGGCGCCGGTCACGAGCGCGCGCTTGCCGGTCAGGTCCGGCACGGTGATGTCGATGGTTCGTCGTGGCATGGCTCTGCTCCCTCGTGGCCTCACGGACGCGCGTTCGGTCGGTCCCCGTTCCCTCCGTGCCCTGTGCACGGTGCGCGGGAACGATCCTCCGCCCAGGACGGAGGCGTAACCACGGCCTCCCGATCCCAGGATCGGCGGGCCGCCCCTGGCGCCCCTTCCACCTCCTCGACCGTAAAGGGGGATCGGCGATCCGTGGTTACCGCCGCGCGCGCAAGGTAGACACGGAGCAGCACCACTGGGAAGAAGGAGTGCCGTGATCGATCGCACCGGGCTGGCCGAGTTCCTCCGCACCCGCCGGGAGGCGCTGCAACCCGAGGACGTCGGGCTGCCGCGCGGGCAGCGCCGCAGGACCAGCGGTCTGCGGCGCGAGGAGGTCGCCGCGCTGTGCCACATGTCGACCGACTACTACTCCCGGCTGGAGCGGGAGCGCGGACCGCGGCCGTCGGGCCAGATGCTCTCCTCCATCGCCCAGGGGCTGCACCTGTCACTGGACGAGCGCGACCACCTGTTCCGCCTCGCCGGACACAACCCGCCCCCGCGCGGCACGGTCAGCGACCACGTCAGCCCCGGTCTGCAGCGGGTCCTCGACCGCCTGGACGACACACCCGCCGAGATCACCACCGAACTCGGCGAGACCCTGCGCCAGTCCCCGATGGGCGTCGCGCTCACCGGCGACACGACCGTCTACACCGGGCCCGAGCGCAGCGCGGGGTACCGGTGGTTCACCGATCCCGACTCCCGGCGGATCTACGCGCCCGAGGAGCACCCGTTCCTCACCCGCATGTACGCCTCGGGGCTGCGCGAGCTCGTCACCCTGCGCGGCCCCGACTCGCGGGCCGCCCACCTCGCCGACCTGCTCCTGGACCGGAGCGAGGAGTTCCGGCGGGTGTGGGAGGACCACGAGATCGGTGTGCGCCCCCACCACGTCAAGCGCTTCGTGCACCCCGAGGTCGGACCCCTGGAGCTGAACTGCCAGAGGCTGGTCGACCCCGGCCAGGCCCACTCGCTGCTCGTCTACACCGCCGTGCCGGGCAGCGAGAGCCACGACAGGCTGCACCTGCTGTCGGTCATCGGGGCCCAGGCGCTGGGCTGAGCGGCCCGCCGCTACGCGTCCCCGCCCGTCACGGGCCGGAGGCGGTGATCTCCTGGCCCCTGTCCAGGACGGCGCGCGGGTCCCCGTCCGGGGCCACGGCCGTGCCCAGCTCCCCGGCCATCGTGCCGCGCAGCTGGGCCCAGACCGGTTCGTAGGTGGGGTCCAGCCGTGCCTCGGGGATCTGCTCGACGTACTGTCCCACGTCGGGGTCGTCGCGGAACTCCTCGACGCCGGACTCGGTGGTCGGCAGCAGCCCCTCGACATCCAGGTAGGCGGTGTAGTTCTCCGGTTCGTAGAAGTAGTCCAGGAACTCGGTGACCAGCTCCTGGTTGCCGGGGTTGTCGAAGGCCACCAGGTAGTCCTGGATGCCGTGGGTGGCGGGCTCGGCGCCGCCGTTGGTCGGGTGGGTCGTCGTGCCGTAGTCGACGCCCGCCTCGTGCACCGGGTCCAGGAACGCGCTGCCGCCCAGCGGCGCGTACACCATGGCGGCCCTGCCCTGGGCGAAGAGCGGCCACGTGCCGTCGGGGCGGTTGGTCTGCCCGGGGTTGGGCTGGGTGGCTCCGTGCTCCACCACCAGGTCCCGGAGGAACTCCAGGGTGGCGACGTTGCGGTCGCTGTTGACCGTCCACTCGCCGTCCTGTTTCCAGCCGCCGCCGTTGGAGCGCGCCCACGTGCCGAACTCGTAGTCGCCGCCGTCGAAGCCCAGCGCCAGCGCGTAGGGGACGTGGTCGCCGGGGAGCGCCTTGATGCGCTCCGCCGCCTCCAGGAACTCGTCCCAGGTCCGCGGGGGATCGCTGATCCCGGCCTCGGCGAAGATGGTCCGGTTGTAGTACATCGCGTTCACCGTCGCGACGAACGGCAGGGCGTACTGCTCGCCCTCCAGCGAGGCGTTCTCGGCCAGGACCGGGACGAAGTCGGTGAACTTGTCCTCGGGCAGGACGTCGCGCGCGGGGTGCAGCAGGCCCGCCTCGGCGTAGTCGGCGAAGAGGTTCGTGTTGAGGACGTCGGGGAACTGCCGGGTCTGCACCATCGTGTTGACCTGGTTCTGGAGGTTGTCCCAGCCGATCACCCGCAGCTGGACGCTCGTGCCGGGGTGGTCGGCCTCGAAGGACTCGATCAGGTCGGTCCAGTAGGGCTGCGTCCCCTCGGTGTACTGCGCCACGACCAGCTCGATGGTGCGCGGGTCCCCGCCCCCGTCCCCACCGCACCCCGCGGCGAGCAGCGCGGCCGCCGACAGAGCGGCGGCCAAGGCGGTGGCCCGCGGCCCGGGTCTCCTCATCGCGTGACCTTCCCTTCCGCTCCCGTGCGGGGACGCGTCATCGAACACTGCCCGTGGTCAGTCCGCTGACCAGGTATTTCTCGATCAGGGCGAAGAGGACCACCGTGGGGACGACGGCCATCAGCCCGGCGGCGAAGAGGTACTGGTAGTTCGTCTCGTACAGGCCGATGAACTGCTGGACCCCCACGGTCAGCGGCACCCTGCCCTGCGAGGGGTCGTTGAACAGGGTCAGCGCGACGATGAACTCGTTCCACACCTGGATGAAGGTGAAGACGGCCACCGTGATGATCCCCGGCGCCGACAGCGGGACGATGATCCTGAGCATGGTCCGGAAGCGGCCGAGGCCGTCCATCATGGCCGCCTCCTCGGTCTCCCTCGGGACCGCCCGGAAGTGGGTGTTGAGGATCCACACCGCGAAGGCGATGTTGAAGGCGGAGTTGACGGCGATGATGAACCAGTAGGAGTTCACCGCGCCGAGGAAGAGCGCCTCCCGGTACAGCCCGATGATGAGCGCCACCGCCGGGAACATCTGGGTGATGAGGATCAGGCCGAGGAAGGCTCCCCTGCCGCGGAAGTCGGAGCGGGCGACGGCGTAGGCGGCGGGCGCGGCCGCGGCGAGCACGACCAGGGTCGAGACCCCGGCGACGGTGAGGCTGACCCGGAAGTACTCCGCCAGCGGGATCCGGCTCCACACCTCGACGTAGTTCGACCACGCCCAGTCCCGGGGCAGGTAGGTCGCGGGGACGGCGAACAGCTCCGCGTCGGTCTTGAGCGAGCCGAGGAACATCGCGGCGTAGGGGGCGAGGAAGAACAGGGCGACCAGCGCCCCGACCAGGGGGAGGACCGCGCCCCCGACGCGGCGCCACATCCGGCCGCCCGCGACGGCCGCCGGGCGCAGGAGCGGTGCGCACGCGTCCGCCGCGCGCCCGCGCAGGGACGACCACGAGCGCGCGGCCCGGCCGGTGAGCGAGCGGACGCCGCCGGGCAGCGCCGAGGCGAGGGCACGGCCCGCCCGGTCGCGGCGGCCCGGCCGCAGCAGCCAGGCCAGGAACGCGATCAGCCCGACGAGGAAGGCCACGTTGAGCACCGCTAGCGCGGCGGCCTCGCCCGGGTCCAGCTGCTCCTTGAAGGCGATCTTGTACATCCACGTGACCGTGGTGTCGGCGTGGTTCCCGGCGATCGAGCCGGTGATCACCCAGATGAGCGTGAACGCGTTGAACACGTGCAGCATGTTCAGCACGAACGCGACCAGCAGGGAGGGGCGCAGCAGCGGCAGGGTGACGTGCAGCCACCGCCTCCAGGCCCCGGCGCCGTCGATCCTGGCGGCCTCGTGCACCTCGGCGGGGATCGTCTGGAGTCCGGCCAGCAGGACGTAGGTCGTGAAGGGGACCGACGTGACGACGCCGACGACCATGATCGAGGCGAAGGCCGTGGCGGGGTCCTTGTACCACTCGTGCGGGGCGTCGAGGAGCGACAGGTCCATCAGCAGGCGGTTGAGCAGGCCGTTGCCGCCCTCCAGCAGGAACCGCCAGACCGTCGCGGTCATCACCAGCGAGGCCGCCCAGGGCACGACGACGGAGAGCCGTACGAGTCGGCGCCCGCGGAACTCCTTGGTGAGGAACTGGGCCAGGGCCAGCGACACCAGGATCGTCGCCGCCAGGACGACCACCAGCCACACCAGCGTGTTGGCCACCACCCCGGGCAGCGCGGGCTCCGCCAGCAGCCGCCGGTAGTTGTCCAGCCCCGCGAACCCCTGGATCTGCCCGATCCGGTCCACGGCCAGGAAGGACAGCCAGACCATGTAGAGCGCGGGGAAGACGATGACCAGGCCGATGAGGGCGGTGGCGGGCAGCAGCCAGCGCGTCGCCGACGTGCGCCGCCACAGGCCGAGGCCGAGCCGGGCCGGGGGGTCCCCGGACCGGCCGTCGGGGCGGCCGGGACCGCCCGGGCGGTCCGGCGGAGGGGCCGGGGCGCGTTCGTGCTCCGCACCGACCCGGCCGGTGGGCCGCGCGGTGTCAGCCATGTCCGTTTCGGGCGTACGCGAGAACCATGGTGAGCGCTCCCTCCGGTAGTCAGTGAGTGACCATCGTCACGTTCCGGTTGATTGGTGTCAAGCTTTATGTCCTCCTTCTGTTCACTAGTAATCATCATGTGCTCATGTAATGATCGTTGGGTGCGACCGGCCCGAGCCCGGACCCGACCGGGCGCCGCGCCCGTTGGCCGGAGCAGGCGGGCAGCCGCCGCGACGGCCTCGGCGGCGGGGCCGGCGAGAAGGGGGAGCGAGTATGCCCGACGACGCCGACCGGCCCGCGATCATCCCGGTGCCGACGCGGACGCGGCCGCGCCCGGGCACCCTCCGGCTGGACCGCGGACTCTCCCTGCGCGTCGAACCGGAGGCCGCGCTGGCGGGCGCGCTGTTACGCGAGGCGCTGGCCCCGCTGACCGGCCCGGGGTCCGGGGACGGACCCGGCGGTGATCCGGCCCCCGTCACCGTGCGCGTGGACCCCCGACGGGCCCGCGAACACGGCTACACGCTCACCGTGGACACCGACCGCGTCGAGATCGTCGGCGCGGACCCGGTCGGGGCCTTCCACGGCGCGCAGACCCTGCGCCAGCTCCTGCCCGCGCGGCTGTGGAGGGGCGGGTCCGCCCGGGGCGCGGGCATCCCCTGCACCCGTGTGGAGGACCACCCCCGGCTGCGCTGGCGCGGCCTCATGCTGGACGTGGCCCGGCACTTCCTGCCCAAGGACTTCGTCCTGCGCCTGATCGACCTGCTCGCGCTGCACAAGCTCAACGTCCTGCACCTGCACCTGACCGACGACCAGGGCTGGCGGATCGAGGTGCCCGGATACCCCCGGCTGACGGAGGTCGGCGCGTGGCGGGCGCGCACCGTGGTCGGCAACGACCTCGGCACGAGCCCGGACCCGGTCTACGACCGGACCCCGCACGGCGGCTACTACACCGAGGCCGACCTGCGCGAGATCGTGGCGCACGCCCGCGACCGGTGCGTCGAGGTGGTCCCGGAGATCGACATGCCCGGCCACATGCAGGCGGCCATCGCCGCCTACCCCGAACTGGGCAACACCGGCGCACCGACGATCGTGCGCGAGCGCTGGGGGGTGGGCACCCGCCTGCTCAACGTGGACGAGACCGCGCTGCGGTTCTGCCGCGACGTCCTGACGCACGTGATGGACGTCTTCCCCGGCAGGTACGTCCACTGCGGCGGGGACGAGGTCCCCAAGGACGAGTGGCGCGACAGCCCCCGGGCGCAGGAGCACATCCGCCGACTGGGGCTCGCGGACGAGGAGGAGCTCCAGGGCTGGTTCACCGGGTACGTCGCCGCGTTCCTCGCCGAGCACGGCCGCACGCTGGTGGGCTGGGACGAGGTCCTGGACGGGGGAGCGCTCCCCGCCGACGTGACGGTGATGGCCTGGCGCGAGCGGGAGAGGGGCGAGGCCGCGGCCCGGCTCGGCCACGAGACGGTCATGGCGCCCACCAGCCACGTGTACCTCGACTACTACCAGGACGGGGACACCGCGGCCGAACCCCTCGCCTTCGGCGGCGGCTTCGTGCCGCTGTCCACCGCCTTCGACTTCGAGCCGGTGCCCGCCGCGCTGGACGGGGAGGTCGCCCGGCGCGTCGTCGGCGCCGAGGCCCAGATGTGGACCGAGTACGTGGCCACCGAGGAGCACACCGAGTACATGCTCTTCCCGCGCCTGTGCGCCTTCGCCGAGGCCGTCTGGCGCCAGCCGGACGAGCGCGGCCACGACCGCGCCGACTTCCTCGCCCGGCTGCGCGTGCACCTGGAGCGCCTGGAGGCCCTCGGGGTCGGCTACCGGCCGCTGGACGGGAGGAACGACCCGTGAGGCGCCCGGACCCGGGACGCGGTTCAGGCCTGGACGACCTCGACCCCGGCCCTGGTGAAGCCGTCCACGACATCGGGGTCCGCGTCCTTGTCGGTCACCAGGACGTCGATCCCGGCGACCGGCAGGATCCGGGCGAAGGCCCGCTGGCCGATCTTGTGGCTGTCCGCGGCCACGATGACCCGCTCGGCGCGCCGGGCGAGCAGCGTGTTGGCGGCGGCCTCGTCCTCGTCGAAGGCCATGGCGCCGACGTCGGCGCCCACGGCGTCGGCCCCGATCACGGCCACGTTCAGGGAGAGCGCCTCCAGGACCCGTTCGGCGAGCGGACCCACCAGCTCGTAGGAGCGGGGGCGCACGACCCCGCCCACGACGACCACCTTGATGTGGGGGCGCACCAGCAGCTCGGTGGCGATGTTGAGCGCGCTGGTCACCACGGTCAGGCCGCGCCCGGGACCGTCGCCGCGGAAGCTCTCGTGCAGGGCCAGGGCGCGCGCGACCTGGGTGGTCGTGGTGCCGCCGTTGAGGCCGACGACCGAGCCCGGGGGGACCAGGTCCGTGATCGCCTGGGCGATGCGCTCCTTCTCCTCGGCGTGCCGGGCGGCCTTGTAGCTCAGCGGCAGGTCGTAGGAGACGGAGGAGGCCAGGGCCCCGCCGCGCGTGCGGGTCAGGAGCTGCTGCTGCTCCAGGTGGTCCAGGTCGCGCCGGACGGTGGCCGGGGAGACGCCCAGCTCCTCCACCGCCTCGTCGACGGAGAGGGACCCGCGCTCGGAGAGCAGTTCGAGCACAGCCGTCAAACGCTGGTGGCGGTCCATGACGTCCCCCAAGGACAAACTGTTGATCCAATCTGACTGATAACCGACTATATCGATCAAAAGCAATCAGACTAACGATGCTTCGTGCGCGTCGTCGCGCACCGCACGCGGAGAACGGGTCGTCCGAGCACTTCTACCCGACCCGGGAGCGGGGCGCACGGCGGGACACACCGCGAACGGGGCCGCGACGGGGGCGGGGGCGGGTGTCCCCGCGTCCGGACGAGGGCGCAGGGCCGCTTCCGCGGCGGGCGCGAAGGGCCCCGCCGTCAGCAAGGGAGATCATAGATGAACACCCATGTCACCGCGGAGATCGCCAGCCAGCCGCAGTGCTGGCGGCGCGTCGCGGACGCTCTGGAGTCCGCCGCGCCCGCGCTGCCGCGCCCGGGGGAGCGCACGGCCGTCGTCGGCTGCGGCACGTCCTGGTTCGTCGCGATGTCCTACGCCGCCCTGCGCGAGCGGGCCGGACAGGGCGCGACCGACGCGTTCCCGGGTTCGGAGGTGCCGCCCGGCCGCTCCTACGACCGCGTCGTGGCCATCAGCCGCTCCGGCACGACGACCGAGGTCACGGACCTGCTCAGGGCGGCCCGGGACGTGCCCACCACCGTGATCACCGCCGTGCCCGGCTCACCGGTCACCGGATTCGCCGACCTGAGCGTGGTGCTGGACTTCGCCGACGAGAGGTCGGTGGTGCAGACCCGCTACGCCACGACGGCGCTCGCCCTGCTGCGCGCCCACCTGGGCCACGACGCCGAGAGCCTCGCCCGCGACGGCGAGCGGGCCCTGGAGGTCCCGCTGGACCCCCTGGTCCGCGCCGAACAGATCACCTTCCTCGGCCGGGGGTGGACGGTGGGCCTGGCGCACGAGGCGGCCCTGAAGGCGCGCGAGGCGGCGCGGATGTGGACGGAGTCCTACCCGGCGATGGAGTACCGCCACGGCCCCCTCACCATCGCCGAGCCGGGACGGCTCGTGTGGTCCTTCGGCGAGCCGCCCGCGGGCCTGGCCGCCGAGGTCGAGGCCACCGGCGCCGCCTTCCGCGCCAGCGACCTTGACCCCCTGGCCGACCTCGTCGTGGCTCAGCGCCTGGCCGTCGCCCTCGCCGAGCGGCGGGGGCTCGACGCGGACCGGCCCCGCAACCTCACCCGTTCGGTCGTCCTCGCGGACGAGCGGACGTGAGCGCCGTCGTCGCCGTCGACGTCGGCGGAACCCTGACCAAGGCGGCCCTCGTGGACGCCGACCACGGGGTGCTCCTCGCCCGCAGGACGCCCACGCCCACGGGGCCCCGCGTGGCCGAGGCCGTGGTCGACACCGCCGCCGCCCTCGTCGGGGAGCTGCGCTCCGCGTCCCGGGACGTCCCGGTCGCTGCGGTCGGGGTGGTCGTCCCCGGCATCGTCGACGTCGGGCGCGGGGTGGCGGTGTGGTCGGAGAACCTCCTCTGGCGCGACGTGCCGGTACGCGACCTGCTCGCCGAGCGCTGCGGGCTGCCCGTCGCCCTCGGGCACGACGTGGCCGCCGGAGGCCTGGCCGAACAGCGGCTCGGCGCCGCGCGCGGCCACGAGGACGCCGTCTTCGTCCCCATCGGCACCGGCCTGTCGGCGGCCCTGCTCCTGGGCGGGCGGGCGCACACCGCGGGCGGCTTCGCGGGCGAGATGGGACACGTGGACGTGGGCCACGGGGGGCCGTGCGCCTGCGGCGCCACCGGGTGCCTGGAGGCGATCGCCTCGGCCGCGGCCATCGCCCGCCGCTACTCCGAGCGCACGGGCCGATCCACCCGGGAGGCCCGCGACGTGGCCGACCTCCTCGTGCGGGGCGACCCCGACGCCGCGCGGGTCTGGGACGAGGCCGTGGACGCCCTGGCGCTCGGCCTCTCCTGGATCAGCGCGGTGCTCGCCCCGCAGGTCGTCGTGGTCGGCGGCGGCCTGGCCCGGTCCGGCGAACTGCTGCTCGCCCCGCTGCGCGAACGGCTCGAAGCCCGCCTGACCTTCCACCGGCGCCCGGACGTGGTCCCCGCCGCGCTGGGCGACGGGGCCGGGTGCCTGGGCGCGGCGCTGCTGGCCCGGGAACTGCTGGAGCACACGTGAACAGGACCTGCGACCGCGACCGCGACCGCGCCCGGACCGCGACCCGGGCCGTCCCCGGCCGCGGACACCGGGTCCCGGGGAGGAGCACGTGATCGTCACCGTCACCGCCAACCCCGCCGTCGACGTGACCTACGAGGTCGACGCCCTCGTGCCGGGCCGCTCCCTGCGGGTCTCGCGCGTGTGGGAGCGCCCGGGCGGCAAGGGCCTCAACGTGTCCCGGGTGCTGCGCGGGCTCGGCGAGCCCACGCTCGCGATCGCACCCCTCGGCGGACCGACCGGCCGGTGGATCGCCCGCTCCCTGACCGGGGACGGGCACCGGCTTCGGGCGGTACCCGTCCACGGCACGACCCGGCGCACCCTGACCGTCGTGGGCACCGACACCACGGTCCTCAACGAACCGGGCCCGCGGCTGAGCGCCGATGAGCTGGCCGCGCTGACGGAGGCGGTGCGCGACGCGCTGACCGGCGCCCGCGCGCTCGTGCTCTCCGGCAGCCTGCCCCCGGGAGCGCCGGACGACCTGTACGCGGAGCTGGTGCGCGTCGCCGCGCGGGCGCGCGTGCCCGCGGTCGTCGACGCCGCGGGTCCGGTGCTGCTGGCAGCGGCGGCGGCCGGTGCCGCGGTGGTCAAACCGAACGCGGACGAGCTGCGCGCCACCACCGGCGGGTGCGGCGCCGACGCCGCCCGCCGACTGCTGCGGGCCGGCGCCCGCAGCGTGGTCGTCTCCCTCGGGAACCGGGGCCTGCTGGCCTTCTCCGGTGACCGGGGGTGGCGGGCGGAGGCGGTCCCGGGCGTGACCGGCAACCCGACCGGAGCCGGGGACGCCGCGGCCGCCGCGATCGCCCTGGGCACGGCCGCCGCCGACCCCTGGCCCCGGACCCTGGCCCGCGCCGCCGCGCTCGGTGCCGCCGCCGTGCTCGCCCCCACCGCGGGGGAGGCCGACCCGCGGGCCTACCAGGCGTTCCTGCCCACCGTGCACGTCGAGGAGTACGCATGACACTCGTTGGGATCACCACGCTGCTGGAGCGGGCCGTCGCCCGGCGCGGAGGCGTCGGCGCCTTCAACGTCGTCCTGCTGGAGCACGTCGAGGCGCTGATCGCCGGAGCCGAGCGCGCCGCGGCCCCCGTCGTCCTCCAGATCAGCCAGAACTGCGTGCGCTACCACGGGGCGCTGGAACCCCTCGCCCTGGCCACGCTCGCCGCCGCCCGGGAAGCGGACGTGCCGACCGCCGTCCACCTGGACCACGCCACCGAGGTTCCGCTCGTGCACGAGGCGGTCGAGCTGGGCGTCACCAGCGTCATGTTCGACGCCTCCGCGCTGGACTACGAGGACAACGTCGCGGCCACCCGCGCGGTGGTCGGGTACTGCCACGCCCGCGGCGTCGCGGTGGAGGCCGAACTCGGCGAGGTCGGCGGCAAGGACGGCGTCCACGCCCCGGGCGCGCGCACCCGGCCCGAGGAGGCGGCGGAGTTCGTCCGCGCGACCGGGGTGGACTCGCTGGCCGTCGCGGTCGGCACCTCGCACGCGATGCGCACCCGCGACGCCCGGGTGGACCACGACCTCATCGGCCGCCTGAACAGCGCGGTCCCGGTGCCGCTGGTGCTGCACGGGTCGTCGGGTGTCGCCGACGCCGACCTGGTCAGGGCGGTCGACAGCGGCATGACCAAGGTCAACATCGCCACCCGGCTCAACGACGCCTTCTCCGGGGCGCTGCGCGAGCGGCTGGACGAACGGCCCGACCTGACCGATCCGCGGGCGTACCTGGCCCCCGGCCGGGACGCGCTGGCGGCCGAGGCGCACGACCTGCTCCGCCTCCTGCGCGCGGGGTGAGGGTCTTTCCGGCGCGCCGCCGCGCGGTTTTACTTTCCTGCTAAGAGGTTGCGGCCCTGAACATTCTCACGGACGTTTTCCCGTGCCGTGATTTCCGGGGCCGGCGCGCCGGGACGCCCTCCTGTTCCCCGTTTTCCCGCGCCCCGTGGAACACCCGGAGCCCCGGCCCCCCGGAGTTCCCCGGGCGTCCCGGCGTTCCCGCGTTCCCCTGATTCCCCGGTTCCGGGCGTTCCCGTCCGGCCCGTTTTTCCCCGCCTTGACCTCGGGGAGGTTTTGCCCCGGTCTTTCTCGGTAGTGGGTCAAGCCAAGGGCACGGCAAGAGAAATCGGATAATGGCCGACGGCCAGGAGATCCATGAGTCAGGACAGCAAGGACGACGGTTCCCCTCCGCGCGGGGAACGACGCAAGACGATGATGCAGCGTCTGCGCGAGGCCCAGGAGCAGTTCGAGGAAGTGACCGGGCTGGAGGTCGAAGGCGTCTCCGGGTTCCAACGGTCCGGAGACGGCTGGGACCTGACCCTCGAAGTACTCGAACTGCGCCGGGTTCCGGACACGGTGAGCCTGCTGGCCACGTATTCCGTGGAACTCGACGCCGACGGGGAGATCGAGGGATACAAGCGCACCAAGCGCTACACCCGCGGTCGCTCCGACGGCTGAGTCCGGCCGACCCCGGGCGGACGGGGCCCCTGCCCTCCACAACCTCACCGACGAAAGGAGCATGATTCCGATGACGGTGATGCAGCAGTCATCCGGAGGAGGCCGCAGTTCCGGCAACCTCTACGAGGTCCTCGACCTCATCCTCGACAAGGGACTGGTGATCGACGTGTTCGCCAGGGTCTCCCTCGTGGGCATCGAACTCCTCACCGTCGACGTGCGCATCGTGGTCGCCAGCGTCGACACCTACCTGCGCTTCGCCGAGGCGTGCAACCGCCTCGACCTGACCAGCAGCGGCGGGGCCGGACTCCCCGACCTGCTCGACAGCGGCATGGAGAAGGGCGCGCGCAGCAAGTCCAAGGGCGCGCTGTCCGGGGCGGCCGAGGCCATCTCCGAGTCCTTCTCCAAGGGGCAGTCCGACGAGCAGGAGAAGCAGCCCGCGCGCGCCCGCCGCCGCTCCTCCGCCAAGAAGGAGGGCGAGGAGTGAGCACCTACGTCTACGGGATCGTCCGCGACGACGAGTCCCTCGACACCATGAAGCTGTCCGGTGTGGGCGAGGACGCGGCGCCGGTGCGCTTCGTGCGCGCCTACGGCGTGGCCGCCGCGGTCAGTGACGCCCCCGAGGGCCTGCGCGCCAAGCGGCGCGACCTGACCGCGCACCAGAACGTCCTCCAGGACCTGGCCCTGGGCCACGGCGTCCTGCCCCTGCGCTTCGGCGCGGTGAGCGAGGACGACGACGCGGTCGCCGCCGAGCTGGCCCGCTTCGCCGACCACTACTCCGTCCTCCTGGACCAGCTCCAGGACCGGGTGGAGTTCAACGTCAAGGCCAGCCACAACGAGGAGGCGGCCCTGCGCGCCGTGCTGCGCTCCGACGAGGGGCTGCGGGCCCGCAACGAGGAGCTCAAGGCGGCCGGAGGCGGCACCCCCTCCGAGCGGATGGCCTTCGGCGAGCAGGTCTCCCACGCGGTGGAGGAGCTCAGGCGCCGCGACGCCGAGACCGTCCTGAAGCCCCTGGAAGGCCTGGCCGAGCGCGTGTCCGCCTGGCCCGCCGTGGACGGCGGCCTGGCCAACGCCTCCTTCCTCGTGCACCGGGACCGCACCGAGGGGTTCCTGAGCGAGGCGGCCCGGATCCAACAGGAGCTGGCCTCCTACATGGAGGTCCGCGTCAACGGACCCCTGCCGCCCTACAGCTTCGTGGCGTCCCCCCAGCAGTGACCCCGCCGGGCGGGGACACCGAACAGGAGTCAGGGGCATGGGCCTCCTCAGCATGATCCTCACCGCTCCCGCCGCGCCGGTCCGGTTCGTCGACTGGACGGCGCGCCAGGTCCTGGACGCGGCGGAGCGGGAGATGTACGACCCCTCACGCATCCGACAGCAGCTGGCGGAACTGTCCGAGCGCTTCGACGCCGGAGAGCTGTCCGAGAGCGAGTTCGACCAGGCGGAGGACGAGCTGCTGGACCAGCTGGAGGAAGCAGAGCGGTACCAACAAGGTCTTCGATAGACGATATTGAGGTGAGATCCCGTGGGGGACACCGCGAAAATCGTGGCCGCCGCAGTGGGCGGCTACGTCTTGGGCCGGAGGAAGAAGTTCAAACTGGCCTTGGGGCTGGGCCTCTACCTGGGGGCCAAGAAGCTCGACATCAAACCCGGACAGCTCGCCCAGGGGCTGCTCAAGGAGGTCTCCGCGCTCCCGGTGGTCGGTGAGCTCAAGGGCCAGTCCCGCGAGCAGCTGCTCAACGTCGGCAGGAGCGCGGCGGGCAACATCGCCGGCAAGTGGGCGGGCGGCCTGGCCGACTCCCTCAACAGCCGCACCGAACGCCTGCGCGACGGAGCGGCCGGGGCCGTCTCCGACTCCGACGAGGACGGGGCCGACGAGACCGAAGACGACGGCGCCGCGCGGGGCGGGGCCGACGAGGACGCGGACGAGCCCCGAGGCGACGGTGACGCCGAGGCCCGGCGGGAACCGGAGGCGAGTGAGGCCCCCGCCTCCGAGCGCCGGACCAAGTCCAAGGCCGCGAAGGCGTCCCGGAGCACCGCCTCGGACACCGCCACCCGGGCCAAGGGAACCGCCGCGCGGACCAAGGGCACCGCCAAGCGCGCCTCGGGCACCGCCAAGCGCGCCTCGGGCACCGCCAAGCCGGCCCGGCGCAAGCGCGCCTCGGGCACCGGCGGAAAGGGGGGCGACGATGGCCGCGACGACTGAGTCCCAGGGGCCGCTGGCCCGGCTGCGGTCGGCCGCCGACAGGAACGAGGGCACCTCCAAGCTCGCCGACGCCCTCCAGGACTACCTCAGCGTCAAGGCCACCAGCGTGGTCAACGGCGCGGCCCGCAGGCTCGGGGCCACGGTGGAGCGCCTCACCAGCGAGGGCGTCTCCGCGGCCCCCGTCGCGGCCGGGGTCGGCGGCAAGCTCGCCCAGGGCAAGAACCCGGTCAACGCCGTGGTCACCGGCGGGGCCAAGGGCCTCAAGGACAAGGCCAAGAAGGGCCTCAAGGACAAGGTCGGCCGGGGCCTGGGCACGGGTTCCTCCGGAGGGGGCGGCAAGCCCGGCAAGATGGTCAACATCGTCGAGGACGTCGACGTGGGCGTCCCGGTCCGCGTGGCCTACAACCAGTGGACCCGCTTCCCCGACTTCGGCTCCTTCGCCAAGGGCGTGCAGAGCGCGGAGCGCACCGGGGACACCTCCTCCCACTGGAGGGGCAAGGTCTTCTGGTCCAGCCGCAGCTGGAGCGCCGAGGTCACCGAGCAGGTCCAGGACCAGCGGATCGCCTGGTCGACCGAGGCCGCCAAGGGCACCATGAAGGGCGTCGTGACCTTCCACCCCCTGGGGGAGAACCTCACCCGCGTCCTGCTGGTGGTGGAGTACTACCCCAAGGGCCTCTTCGAGCGCACGGGCAACATCTGGCGGGCCCAGGGCAGACGCCTGCGCCTGGACCTCAAGCACTACCGGCGCCAGGTCATGATGCTGCCCCGGGACGAGGCGGCCGAACTCCGCGGCTGGCGCGGCGAGGTCCGCGAGGGCGAGGTCGTCCTCTCCCACGAGGACGCCGTCGCCCTGGAGGAGGCGGACCTCACCGAGGAGCAGTGGGCCGAACTGGAGGAGCTGGACCCCGACGAGCGGGCCGAACTCGCCGACCTGGACCCCGAGGAGCGGGAGGAGCTCGCCGACCTCGACGACGGGAGCGGGGACGCCTCCGACGACGGGCCCGAGGACGGGTTCGAGGAGGAGCCCCAGGACGGGTTCGAGGAGGAGCCCCAGGACGAGGGGCCCGAGGCCGAGGACGACGAGGAGCTCGAGGAAGAGCCCGAGGACGACGAGGGCGAAGAGGAAGAAGAGGAGGAGTTCCCCGATGACGAGGCTGAGGGCCAGGACGCTGATGAGGCGGACGAGCATGACCTGGAAGCAGAGGAGGACGAGTACCCCGACGAGGAGGAGCGGCCCGCGGCCGAGCGCTCCTGAGCCGGGGGCCGCCTCCGCAGCGGAGACCGCCACCGCGACGGCGGTGCGCGCGTGACCCGTGGCCGTGACGGCTCCGCGGGACCGGGAGGGAACTGGTACGCATGAGTGAACCCACGCCCTGGCGGGGCGAGCCGAGGCCGATCCGCTCCTCGGGCGGATCCTCCTCCGCCAACCTCGCCGACGTGCTCGAACGCGTTCTCGACAAGGGCGTCGTGATCGCGGGCGACATCAAGATCAACCTGCTGGACATCGAACTCCTCACGGTCAAGCTCCGGCTCCTCGTCGCCTCGGTGGACAAGGCCAAGGAGATGGGCATCGACTGGTGGGAGCACGACCCCGCCCTGTCCTCCCGCGCCTCCCGGCGCGAGGACGACGAGCTGGCCGAGGAGAACAGGCGCCTGCGCGAGCGCATCGAGGCCTTGGAGGAGCACCGCACCGCGCAGGTCACCGCGGCCGAGGCGGACCCCCTCGCCGAGGAGGGGACCGAGACCCCGGCCTCGGAGGGCTCCGGCGCCCGGCGCGCGACCGAGCGGACCCGGGAGGAGGGCGACCATGGAACGGCCTGAGCAGGCGAGCTACGTCTACGCGGTGTGCCGCCCCTTCGGCCGGGCGTCCACCGACGGCCTGACGGGCGTGGGCGGCCACCCCGTCCACCTCGTCGTCGAGGGCGACCTGGCCGCCGCGGTCAGCACCGTCCCCCTGGACGAGTTCGACGAGCAGGCGCTCCACGCCAAGCTGGAGGACCTGCGCTGGCTGGAGCAGGTGGCCCGCGCCCACCACGGCGTCGTGGACGCGGTGGCGCTGCGGTCCGTGGCACTGCCGCTGCGGCTGGCCACCGTCTACCGCGGGGACGAACGGGTCCGCCGGGTCCTGCGCGAGAACGCGCGAGCCTTCGCGGCGACCCTGGACGAACTCGTGGACCGCGTCGAGGTCGGTGTGAAGGTCTACGCCGAGGCGGGCGTGCGCACCGCCGCGCCGCCCGAGCCGCAGGCCCCCGCCGACGAGAGCCCGGGCAAGGCCTACCTGCGCAGGCGCAGGGAGCAGCGCGACCGCCGCGACGACACCTGGCAGCGGGCCTCCGCGCTGTGCGAGCGCGCCGACGAGGTCCTGGTCGCGATGGCCCGGGCGCGCGCCCAGCACCAGACGCAGAACGCCGCGCTGTCCGAGGCCCCCGGCGAGAACGTCATGAACAACGCCTACCTCGTGGACGGGGACCGGGTGGCGGAGTTCCTCGCGGCGGTGGACGAGCTGAACTCCCGCGCGCCCGAGGGCACCAGGATCGAGGCCTCCGGGCCGTGGGCCCCCTACTCCTTCTCCTCCCCCCGAGCTGTGGAGGCGGGCGCATGAGCGCGGTGAACGGAACCGGCCCCGCCGGGGACGGCCCGCCCGGCACCGGCGGCTTCCCCGGCCAGGCCCACTCCCTGACCACGATGCTGGACGAGGACCACCCCCTGGCCAACCGGGAGATCTCCCTGGTCGACCTGCTCGACCGGGTCCTGGCCAAGGGGGTGGTGGTCTCGGGGGACCTGACCGTCTCCATCGCCGACGTGGACCTGGTCCGGGTCTCCCTGCACGCCCTGGTGTCGTCGATCAACGAGAACGTGCCCTCACCCTGGGAGCACGGTCACCCCCTGAGCGGATGGATCCGGCAGGAGTGAGGACCGGCCCCGGAGGGAGGGGAAGGAGGCGGTATGCCAGAGGTGAACGGGAACCCGCTCCGCGCGGAGCGGGGCCCCGAGGGGCCCGCGCCCGTGCGCGTGGCCGACGCCGACACGGTTCCCGGAGACGGGAACGACATCCTGGGACGGCTCCAGGACGCCCTGGACGAGACGGCGGACCCGGACCGGTCCCGCGAGGGGGCTGCGGAGTCCGAGGTGCAGGGACTGCGCCACCGGATCGAGACCGAGCCCGACACGGTCGAGCGCGACCTGATCAAGCTGGTGCTCACCGTGGTGGAGCTGGTGCGCCAGCTCATGGAGCGCCAGGCCCTGCGGCGCGTGGACCAGGGCGACCTCACCGAGGACCAGGAGGAGCGCATCGGAATGACGCTGATGCTGCTGGAGGAGCGCATGACCGAGCTGCGCGAGCGCTACGGGCTCTCCGCCGCCGACCTCAACCTGGACCTGGGCCCGCTGGGGTCCCTGCTGCCCCGGAACGGGGAGTAGGCGGACGTGCGCCCGGTGCCCGTCTCAGGGGGACCCTGACAGACGGGCACCGGGGGAGGGGTCGGCGGGGCCTCGCGCGGCCTCGGCCGCCGGGCGGGAGTGGAGTGGCCCGGGGCTACTTTCCACCGACCCCCATCATGCCGCGCACCAGGGAGCGGCGCGCGAAGAGGTAGACGAGGAAGAGCGGCAGGGTCGCCAGCACGACCGCGGCCAGCATGCCGGGCACGTCCACGCGGTACTCGCCCTGGAACTCGAACAGGCCCATGGTGATCAGCCGGTTGTCCGACGACTGGGTGAGGATCAGCGGGAACAGGAACCCGTTCCAGGCCTGGAGCGCGGCGTACACGCCGATGGTGCTCAGCCCCGACCGCGACATCGGCACCACCAGCTGGAGGAAGGTGCGCACCGGGCCCGCGCCGTCCAGGGCCATGGCCTCGTACAGCTCCTCGGAGATGTCGCGCATCGACCCCACCAGGATCAGCACGCACACCGGCAGCGCGAACGCCGCCGTGGGCAGCACGATCGCGGTCAGGGTGTCGTACAGCCCCAGTTCGATGATGATCAGGTACACCGGGATGATCACCGCCTGGGACGGGATCGCCAGCCCCAGCAGGAACATCCGGAACACCCCCGTGGTCCACCGGGTGCGCGAGCGCACCACGGCGAACCCGGTCATGGAGGCGAGCACCAGCACGATCGCCACCACCGCGACGGTGACGATCGCGGTGTTGAGCACGAAGCCCAGCACCCCGTTCTCGACCGCCTTGACGTAGTTGTCCAGGGTCGGGTCCGTGGGCGGGGTGAGCGGCCCGGCGGAGGTGTAGTTCTCGGAGCGCTGCACCGTGGCCACGAGCAGCGCGTACAGCGGCACCCCCACGACGGCCAGCCACACCAGGGCGCCCAGCCCGGCCAGGACGTTGGGTCGTCGGCGGCCCGGCCGCCGCCGCGGGAGGGCGGGGCGGCCGCCGCTCGGGAGCCGCCGTGCGGCGGGCCTCTCGGCAGTACTGGCGGTCACATGCCCTCCCGGGTGCTGCGCATGTCGCCGAAACCGGTGAAGCGGACCAGGAGCAGGGCGATCAGCGTCGCCGTCACCACCAGGGTGAACGCGACGGCGCTGGCGTAGCCCAGCTCCCAGCTCTGGAAACCGGCCTGGTACATCAGGTACGGGACGATCGTGGTGTTGGTGCCGGGCCCGCCCCCGGTCATGATGAGCACGGTGTCGAAGTAGGTCAGCGCGCCCACCACCATCAGCACCGACGACGTGGTGACGGTGTGCCTGAGCTGGGGCAGCGTGATGTACCAGAACGCCCGCAGCCTTCCCGCCCCGTCGATCTCGGCCGCCTGGTACAGCGTCGCCGGGATCTGCCGTGCGCCGCCCTGGTAGAGCAGCATGTGCAGCGGGATGAACTGCCAGGCGCTGACGAACACGATCACCAGGAACGCGCTGTCGGAACCGCCCAGCACGTCCACCGACGACAGTCCCAGGCGGGGACCCAGCCAGGCCAGCGGCCCGAAGTTGGGGTCCAGCAGGGCCCGCCAGACGAGGGCGATCGCCGCCGAGGACAGCAGCAGCGGCAGGAAGAAGACGGCGGACAGCACCGCGCGGTTGCGCTGTCGACCGGCTGCCCAGACTCCCAGCAGCAGGCTGATGGGGGTCTGGACGATCCAGGAGAGCGCGGTCAGCAGTACGCTCAGCCACACGGCGTTGTGCATCAGCGGGTCGCCCGCCAGGCGCGACCAGTTCTCCAGGCCGATGAAGCTGGGCGAGCCCAGCCCGCCCCAGGAGGTCAGGGACAGGTAGGCCACCAGCACCATCGGCAGGGCGGCGAAGAGCCCGAAGTACAGCAGGCCGGGCACCGCCCACAGCGGGCCGGGCCGCCCCGTGCGGGGGGCGGCGCCCCGCGCGGCGGAGCCGCCGCGCGGGAGGCCGGGCCGGGGACCGGGGGAGGCGGGACCGCCCGCCCCGGCCCCCGTGGCCGCCGGGTCGCCGGTCATGGTGCCACCGGTCGCCTGGCTGTCGGTGCGGCCGGTCACAGGGCCGCCAGCGCGTCGACGAACTGCTCGGGCGTGCTCTCACCGTTGAACAGCGACTCGATCTCGGTGACCATCGGAGTGGCCACCTCCGGGGGCAGCGCCTGGTCCCACGAGAGCTGGAAGTGCGGCGCGTCGCGCACCATCTCGTACTGGAAGGTGGCGAAGTCCGGGCTGGGGCTGTCGGCGACGACCTCCTCGGCGTTGGTGGTGGTGGGCACCTCGCCGTTCTCCACCATGTCGGCGACGTACTCCTCCTGGGACATGTACGTCAGGAACTCCATCGCCTGGTCCGTGTACTCGGTCTCTGCGGAGATCGAGAAGTAGTTGGTCGGGTTTCCGACCACGTTGGCGGGGTCGCCCTCCCCGCCCTCGATCGGCGGGAAGGCCACGTACCCCAGGTCGTTCGTCGCGAACTCCTCGTTCTGGTCCAGGATGGTGGAGTACTCCCACGAGCCCATCAGGTGCATGGCGGCCCGGCCCTCGGACAGCAGTGCGGAGGCCGCTCCCTCGGTGTAGCTGACCGAGGCGTAGGAGTTGCCGAACGCGCCCTGGTCCACCAGTTCCCGGACCATCCGGGCGGCCTCCAGCACCGCGGGGTCGCGCCAGCCCTCGGAGTCGCCCTCCACGATGCGCGCGAACACCTCCGGTCCCCCGATGCGGTCCACCAGGTACTGGAGCCACATCTGCTCGGTCCAGGGGTCGGCCCCGGCCAGGGCGAAGGGGGTCACGCCCTCCTCGGTGAAGGTGTCGACCAGGTCCAGGATGTCCTGCCAGGTCTCGGGGGGCTCCGCTCCGGCCTCCTCGAACACCGTCTCGTTGTAGAAGAGGATGACCGGCTGGGTGCCGCGCAGGGGAATGCCGTACTGCACGCCGTCGACCTTGCCCGCTTCCAGGATGGAGGGGATGAAGGAGTCGGCGAACTCGGGGTTCTCGGCGAGCATGTCGTCCAGGGGAACGAGCATGTCCTGCTCGACGTAGGGCTCGATGCTGCCGCCGCCCCAGTTGAAGAACACGTCGGGCTTCTCGCTGGAGCCCATCGCCGTGCGCAGGCGCTCCTCGTAGCTGTCCCCGGGGACCTCGTCGATGACCGCCTCGGTCTCGGAGGCCCCGTTGAACCTCTCGACGGCGCCCTCCTGCACCACGACCAGGGTGTCCTGGTACATCCACACGTGCATGCGGTCGTCTCCGCCGCCGCCACCGGAACAGGCGGTGACGGCGAGCAGGCAGAGCGCCGTCGCTCCGGCGGCGGAGCCCAGGCGGGGGGTTCTCATGGCCACTCCTCTTTCGAAACTATCGGTAAGTATTTCGAAATATTTGCGCCCGAATGTACGCGGCGTCACCCCGAGCGTCAATAGGAGGATGAGAGCTGGGTCACCCGTGGCCGCACGGAGTTGCCATGACCGCGTAGGATCAGGCGTCGTGAGCGCAGACCCGACCCCCGACTCCGCCCGAAACACCCTTTCGGAGCCGGTCACCATCTCGAAAATTGCGGAAGCCGCAGGCGTATCGGTGCCGACGGTCTCGAAGGTGCTGAACGGACGCGCCGACGTGGCCAGCGAGACCCGCGCACGCGTGGAGGAGCTGATCCGCCGCCACGGCTACCGGCGACGCCGGGGCCCGGGCGGAGGCCGTTCCTCCATGGTCGACCTGGTCTTCCACGAACTCGACAGCGCCTGGGCGGTCGAGGTCATCCGGGGCGTGGAGAGCGTGGCGCGCTCGGAGGGGCTCAGCGTCGTGCTGACCGAGTCCGGGGGCGCCCAGACCCCCCGCGACGACTGGGTCGACGCCGTGCTCGCCCGCCAGTCCACCGCCGTCATCCTGGTCTTCTCCGACCTGGCGCCCGAACAGCGCACCCGCCTGACCGCGCGCGGCATCCCCTTCGTCGTGGTGGACCCGGCGGGGGACCCGGGGCCGGACATGCCCTCGGTGGGCTCGGCCAACTGGAACGGCGGCCTGGTCGCCACCCGCCACCTCATCGAGCTCGGCCACCGGCGCATCGGCGTCATCGGCGGGCCCCGGCACGTGCTGTGCAGCAAGGCCCGCATCGACGGCTACGCCTCCGCGCTGGACTCGGCCGGGCTGACGGCCGACCCCGCGCTCGTGCGCTACGGCGACTTCCACGTGGAGAGCGGGCGCGACCGGGGCCGGGAGCTGCTCCGGCTGGACGACCCGCCCACGGCCGTCTTCGCGGGCAACGACCTCCAGGCCATGGGCCTGTACGAGGCCGCCCGCGAGCTGGGCGTGCGCATCCCCGAGGACCTGAGCGTGGTCGGCTACGACGACCTGCCGGTGGCCCGCTGGATGGGGCCGCCGCTGACCACCGTGCGCCAGCCGCTCACCGAGATGGCCGAGGAGGCGACCCGGATGGCGCTCACCCTGGCGCGCGGCGGCACCCCCGCCAACCTGCGCCTGGACCTGGCCACCGACCTGGTGGTCAGACGCAGCAGCGCCCCGCCCCCTGAGAGCTAGGGGAGGACCTTGTACAGCCCGGCCCCGGCGGGGCCGTGGGGCAGGACCCGCAGGCGGTGGGGCTCGGTCTCGGCGCGCAGCGCGTCCTCGGTGAGCGTCCACCAGTCGTAGCGGACCTCGTCGCGGGCCAGGACCCGGTCCCGCTCGTGGACCTCGTAGGTCATGTGCCACTCGACCCGTTCGGGTCCGCTGGGCTCGGCGGCGGCCCAGCCGACGTAGGAGCGGGCGCCGACGCTGACCTCGCTCATCCGCGCCCGCTCCACGCGTTCGGGCTCCAGCGGGGCGGCGAGGTTGAGCAGGACGAAGGCCCCCGGGGCCAGCCGCGGGGCCAGGTCCTCCCACAGCCGGTCGCGCTCGTGGGGGCTGAAGTGGCCGATGAGGTTGGCCATCACCATGCCGCCGATCCGGTCGGGCAGGTGGGCCGAGAGCAGGTCGTCGCCGTCCACGGTCACCCTCCCGCGCAGGCCGGGATCGTCGGCGATCCGGGAGAGCAGCACCGTCCGCAGCAGGAGGGAGGGCTCCACGGCCAGGATGGGGGCCGTGGGCAGGGCCGCGGCGATGAGCCGGGTTCCGTGGCCGCCGCCCGCACCCGCGTCCACGACGGGCCCGGAGTCCCCGGGCAGGGAGGCCAGCGCCTCGGTCAGGACCTCCCGGTGGTGCTCCCACCACCCGGCGATCATCAGGTCCAGGTACTGCCCGGAGCGGGCGTAGGGGTCGTCGTACTCAGGCATGGCGCGTCTCCTCGCCGTAGTGGGTGAAGGGAATGATAATCATTTCTGAATCCTGGGAGTCCCCGCCGCTGCGGCGGAAATGAAAAGCACAATCGTTTTTCCGTGGTCCGGTGCGAAATTCCGGTGGGAGGCGGATAAATTCTCCGTGCGCCGCCCCGGCGGCGCTTGATGCGCGATCGCTGATCGAATAGTCCTGGATGTGTTCCCGCTTTTTCCGCTGGTCGTTTTCGAGGGGGAGAGATGGCCGCACAGCATTCCGTCCACGAGGGGCACGCGCACGAGCACGGTCATGGCTGCGGGCACGTGGCCGTGCCGCACCAGGGCCACGTGGACTACGTCCACGACGGTCACCTGCACCATGAGCACGAAGGCCACTGGGACGAGTGCTCCGCGGGGGATCACGCCGTCCACGAGGGGCACGCGCACGAGCACGGTCACGGGTGCGGGCACGTGGCCGTGCCGCACGAGGACCACGTGGACTACGTCCACGACGGTCACCTGCACCGCGAGCACGAAGGCCACTGGGACGAGCACGCTCCCGACCGCTCCTGACCGCGACGGCCCGTCCGGGGAGCCCCCGGACGGGTTCGGCCGGTCCTCAGGGCCTGTGCGTCGGAGTGTTGGACGGGTAGGGCAGCAGGGCCATCTCGCGCGCGTTCTTGACCGCCGCCGCGATCAGCCGCTGCTGGCGTGCGGTCACCCGCGTGACCCTGCGGCTGCGGATCTTTCCTTTCTCGGAGATGAACTTGCGCAGAAGAGTGGTGTCCTTGTAGTCGATGTAGTCCATGTCTCCCAGCGGATTGGCGAAACTCCGCGTGGGCTTGCGCTTGCCCGGACGGTGTGCTGAAGAGGGCATGTTCACCTTTCTGAGATTCGCACTCCCGAGGGCGCACAGACCGTGCGCGCCCTCTCTGTCGGGCAGCGGGTACGCGCACCCCCCTCTCCGCCGCCCGCAGTGACTGAAAACGATTATCGTTCCCAAAATCCTACACGCTCCGCAGGCGGAGCGCGCGACCCCCGGGGCCTGTGCGAGGATGGCCCCGGATTTCGGGAGGGGCGATGACGCTGATCACCACGGACGACGGGCTTGGCATCGAGTGCACCGAACACGGTGACCCCCGGGGGCGCCCGGTCGTGCTCCTGGCCGGGTTCAAGGCCCCCGCGACCTCCTGGTGCCACCAGGTCCCCGCGCTCACGGACGCCGGATACCGGGTCCTCGCCGTGGACCTGCCAGGCCACGGCGCCGCGGGGCCCCTGCCTCCGGGCATGACCATGGACCGGCGCGGCGACTGCGTCCACGTCCTCCTGGAGCGGCTGGACCTGGAGGGCGTCGTGCTCGTCGGCGGCTCCATGGGTGCCAACACCGTCTGGGCGTACACCTCCGGGCACGGCACCGGTCGCCTGGCGGGCGCGGTTTCGGTGGACCAGACGCCGAAGATGCTCAACACCGCGGACTGGCCGTACGGCTTCTACGGCTACGACGAGGGCAACGCCGACACCTACTTCGCCGACGGCATCCCCGCCACCGGCCACGGCACGCCCCTGTGGCGGCGCGGTGTGCGCCTGGTCAGGACGCTGCGCGCGATGCGCGGCGCCGATCGCGAGCTCACCCCGGCCGAGCTGGAACTGCTGGGCGACCACGCCCGGCGCGACTGGCGCGACGCGGTCGCCGGGCTCGACGTGTCCGCCCTGTTCGTGGCCGGGGCCGAGAGCGAGCTGTGGCCCGCCGAGCACGCCGCGGCCGCCGCCAAGCCCAACCCGCGCGCCGGTGCGGCCGTGGTGCGCGAGGCCGGGCACGCCGTGAACATGGAGCGGCCGGGCGCCTTCAACGCGGGGCTGCTGCGCTTCCTAGCCCGCGTCGAGGGCTTCTGACCGGCTCCGTCACAGCACCCTGTAGCCGTCCCCAAGGGGTTGAGCCCTGCACAAAGCCGAACCACCCGCCCGTAGAGCGGACAGCAGCGGTGCGCCGTAGGGGGTTGGGGTGGAACGTCCTGTGGCCGTTGACCCGTGGGGGTTGGCGTAGAGAGTGCTGGTGACTGGCCAGGCACCCGTGGAGGTTGCGGGTTCCCCGTCAGCCCCTGGGGGGTGGGTGGTCGTGGTGGGCACTGGCTCCGAGGTTCAGTGTTGGGGGCGGGGACCGACTGAGAGCAAGTTCGCCTAGCGAACTTGCCGAAGGAGATCCCTGCGCGCCGATCATTACAGGTGTCTGGTGGGCGTCACGGAGGGGTTCGGGAGGTCGCCGGGGGGAACGCCCACCGGGAGTCTCCCTCAGCCCTCCGTGAGCGGGGGTACACGGTTCAGACCGAGAGCGGCCATGAAGCCCCGCGCGTGACCGCGCGTCGTAGGGGGTCCGCAAGTTGTAGAGCGTCCCTGCGTCAGCAAGTACAGGGGGTTATCGGGTCTCCTGCGATGCTCAGCTCCAGGGGGTTGAAGGGGAACTTCCAACGGTCCCGAGCCCCAGAGGGTTGAAGGGGAACTTCCATTTGTCCCGAGCCCCAGGGGGCCGGAGGCGACAGCGGGTTCCGCCGTGGTGGGATGTCGGTATGGCTCCGCGGTCGAAACCCCCTGAGAACGCGCGTCCGCTGTCGTACACCATCCGTAGCGCGCCGAGGTCCCCGGACTCCGGGCCCGCACACGCGATGACCGCTCCCGAAGCGGTCTCCAGGATCGCCTCCGGCGGCGGCGTCCACGCCTTCCTGATCCTCCTGATGCCCTTCTCCATCGCGGACGGCGTCACCCCCGGGTTCCTCGTCACCGTGCTCACGACTGCCTACGCCGTCCTCCTCACGGTCACCACGCTCCCCGGCCTGATCGCCTTCCTCCTGGAGCGCAGGCGCGCGTTCGGCAGCAGACGCAAGTCCGAGCGCAGGTGCGCGTGCGAGCACGGGCGCGCGTCCGACCGCAGTACCCCCACGCTTCGGGCCACGAAGGCCGCTCCCTCGGCCGTCGCGGCCCTGCTCTACGCCCTCCTCCCCGCGTCCATGATGATCACCGAGGGCCCCGACGCCTTCATCATCGCCACCTCCCTTTTCATCGGCCTGTTCGGCTACCTCGTCCACCGGGCCTGCCTGGCGGTCACCTTCTCCTCCTCCGCGGGAGCCGTCGTCCGCGTCGTGGCGCTGATCGCGCCCCCGCTGTTGATCCTGGGCCTGGCGTCCGCTCTCCCCTGAACCGGCGGTGGTCCCGACCGGCTCCCGGGCCCGGTCACGGACGAGCCGCGGCGCCGATGCCGACACACTGGTAGGCGTCCACGAGGGAGAGAACCGCACCGGTCCCGCCGCGCATCAGCGGCGGCCGACCGTGCGGTCCGGGTCGAAGGAGGGCGTGGTGAACGGTGGCGTGGGTGGTGCGGATGGTGCGAATGGCATGGGTGGCGCGGATGGTGTGGGCGGTACGGGCGGTTCCGGCCGGACGTACCGGAAGGCCGAGAAGCGGCGGTCACAGATCCTGTCGCGCGCGATCGAGGTGTTCGCCGAGCACGGGGTGGGCGCGTCGCTACGGGCGATCGGTGAGGCCATCGGGGTGTCCCACGCGGCGCTGCGCTACTACTTCGCCTCCCGCGACGAACTCCTGGTGGAGGTCTACCGCGAGCACGAGGCGACGGGGCGCGAGCCCTCGGATCCGGACGCCGTCTCGGCGGTCGCGGTCATGGAACGCAGCGCGGAGCGCAACCGCTCCATCCCCGGCCTGGTCGAGCTGTACGCGACACTGACCACGGACGCCTTGCAGGAGCAGCGCCACCCCGCGACACGGGAGTTCGTCCGGGCCCGGTTCCGGGCGCTGCGCGCCGACATCGCCGAGCGCGTCCGCGCCGGTCAGCGCTCCGGCGAGATCGCGGCCGACATCGACCCCGACGACGCGGCGGCCCTGGTGATCGCCGCGTCCGACGGGTTGCAGTTGCAGTGGCTGCTCGACCCGCAGGAGGTGGACGTCTACCGCTCGCTCCAGGTCCTGGAACGGCTGCTGCCCGGCGGGGGAGAGGGCAGTGGGGGATAGGGCGACGAGGTCGGGGACAGAGACGCCAGAGTCAGCGGAACCGGCGGAACCGGCGGAACCGGCGGAACCGGCGGAACCGGAGCCGACGGGGCCGGCGGGGGAGACCCGTCGGCCCAGACCCCGTGAACGCGCCCCGGGCGCCGTCGCCCGCCCACGGCGACGACGCCCGAGGTCTCCGCGTCAGGCACCCGAGCCCCCTGCTTCAGACGCCCAACGCCCCCGCATCAAGCACCCGCCGCCCCTGCATCAGGCACCCAACGCTCCCGCGTCAGGCGCCCGCCGCACCCAGCGTCGGGCTGGCCGGGTCCCACCCCTGCGGGAGCGGAGCCACCGGCTCCACCGCCGAGGTGATCTCCACCGGCGTTCCGCCGGCGGCCGCGTCGCGGATGCCCAGCAGCACGTCGAGCACGTGCGAGGCCACGGCCCCCGACGCGCGTTCGGTCCCGCCCGCGCGTACCGCGCGGACCAGGTCGACGACCCCGGCCCCGCGCCCGTACACGGGCCCCTCGGCGGGCATGGTGACCGGCTCGTCCCGGTCGTACCGCCACAGGGTGGTGTCCCCGCCGAACGTGTTGGGGTCGGGCAGGACGATCGTGCCCTCGGTGCCGTTGACCTCCACCATTCCCGCCCTGTGCAGCGCGTGCTGGAACGAGAACGTGGACTGGGCGGAGCGGCCCGGGCCGAACTCCACCAGCGCGGCGTGGTGCGTCGGCACCTGCACCTCGAACACCTGACCCGCCCGGGGGCCGCTCGCGATCGTGCGGGTCGCGCGGCCGGTGGAGGCCACGGCCTGCACCCGGGTCGCGGCGCCGAAGACGTGCACGAGCGCGGTGACGTAGTACGGGCCCATGTCGAACAGGGGCCCCGCCCCGTGGGCGAAGAGGAAGTCCGGGTCCGGGTGCCAGGACTCGGGCCCGGGCACGTGGAACATCGTGGTCGCGGTCAGCGGCTCCCCGATGTCGCCGCGGGCGATCGCGCGCAGCGCGGTCTGCGTCCCCGCCCCCAGCACCGTGTCCGGCGCGCAGGCGACCCGCAGCCCCGCCTCCCCGGCCCTGGCCAGCAGCCCGGCGGCCGCGTCGTGGTCCAGGGCGATGGGCTTCTCGCTCCACACGTGCTTGCCCGCGTCGAGGATCTGGTGCCCGACCTCGGTGTGCACGGCCGGGACGGTCAGGTTGACCACGACCTCGACGTCCTCGCGCGCCAGCAGCTCCGCCACGGTCCCGGACGCCGGAACACCGTACGCGTCGGCCTGCGCGGCGGCGCGCGCCAGGTCCAGGTCCGCGACGAAGCGGACCTCGACGTCGGGGAACCGGGTCAGGTTCTCCAGGTACTGGGTCGAGATGTTGCCCGCGCCGATGACGCCGACCCCGGCCACCCCGGTGGCCCCACCGACCCCGCCGACCCCGGCGGTCCCGGTCCCGGTGCGCGTCATCGGTCGTTCTCCCCGAGCCAGGCCAGCGACCGCGCGATGCCGTCGAACACGTCGCCCGCGTAGGCGTCGAACTCGACCACGCGGATCGCCCGCGGTGCGGCCTCCAGGACCGCGCGGACGTCGACCTCGCCCTCGCCCGCGGGCCGCTGCCGTGTCACGTCGCCGTCCAGGGTGCCGTCCTTGACGTGGATCAGTCGCACCCGGTCACCGAAGGCCCGCAGCAGCGCCGCGGCGTCGGCCCCGCCGACCCCCGCCCAGTAGGTGTCCACCTCCAGCACGACCCGCGGCTCCAGGTGCTCCACGAACACCTCCAGCGCGTGCCTGTCGCCGATGCGGGAGCTCAGCTCCCAGGCGTGGTTGTGGTAGCCGAACTCCAGGCCCCGCTCGGCGGCCAGCTCCGCCAGCCGGTTCACGCGCTCGGCCAGTCCGGCCACCTGGTCGGCGGTCTGCCACCGCTCGGCCGGGACCAACGGGTCGATGACCGTCGCGATGCCCAGTTCGGCGGCCGCGTCGAAGACCGCCTCGGGGGTGTGGGAGTCGATCACGGGGGCGTGGCCGGAGGGCGCGGTGACGCCCGTCGCGGCGAACACGCGCCCGTACTCCTCGGTGTCCAGGTGGAACGCGTACGGCTCCACGTGGGCGAACCCGATCTCGGCCAGGCGTGCCACGGCGCTCTCCAGGCCGTCGGCGAGTTCGTCACGGACCGAGTACAGCTGCACGGATGTTGTCGGCACGGGGGGCTCCTTCGTTCGCTGGGGCGTCGCCCTGTCGCTCACATCGCGGCCGCGCCCCCGAGGGTGCGGGGCGGGGCCGCCCACCCAGATTCTTACATTGGAAGAATTTTGTCCAGGGTTTTCCGGGCGTACGATCCGAGCCCGCGATCGGGGTCCACGATCTGAGCGCACGCTCCAGACCCACGATCGGGGAGCACGCTCCGGGTACACGATCGGCGCGCACGGTCCGGGCACGCGAACGGCACACGGGGCGCGGGCGGGCGCGACCCCGCGCGCAGGAGGACCGGAGGGCACGCCGAAGGACCGGGCGGCGCCCCGGCGCGGCGGGGGCCGACCCGGCCACGCGCACGCGCGCCCGGCTCCCGGGCACTCCCCGGCGGAGCGGGGGTCAGGCGGTAGGGGCCTCCGCCTCCTCATCGGCCTCCCGCTGGGGCGTGACGACCTCTAGGCCCACCCCCAGCTCCCGGATCGCGCGCACGGAAGATTCGGCGAGGCGGTCGTCGGTGATCACCGAGGCGAAGCTCGTGAGCGCGGCGACCTTGAACGTGCCGAAGGCCCCGTACTTGTCGGCCCCGGCGACCAGCACCGACGTCGAGGCCGCCGCCATGGCCGCGCGCTTGACCGCGACCTTCGCGCGCGAGGGCGTGGTGGTGCCCCGGCTCAGGTCCCACGAACTCGTCGAGACGAAGGCGACGTCGATGTTGAACTCCTCGATGGTGGCGGCCGCGATGTCGCCGACCGAGGAGCGGTTCTCGCGGTCGATCTGCCCGCCGATGAGGAACAGGGTCACGTCGGGGTGGTCGGTGAGGGAGGCGGCGGTCGTGATGTCGTTGGTGATGACGGTGAGGCCGGTGACGCTCCACAGCGACGGCACCAGGTGCCCCAGCGTCGTGCCCGCGTCCAGGTAGACGGTCTGCCCCTCGCCGACCAGGGCCGCCGCCGCGCGGGCCATCGCCCGCTTCTCGGCCACGTCCACCCGCGACTTGTCGCGGTAGGAGGGCTCCGAGCGCACCTGCGAGACCAGTTCGACGCCGCCGGGCACCGAGCGGACGCGCCCCTCCTCCTCCAGCGTCATGATGTCGCGGCGCACCGTCATGTGCGAGACGTCGAGGATCTCGCACAGCTCCTTCACGCTCAGCACGCCCGTACCGCGCAACTCCCGCACGAGCAGCTCACGCCGTTGCGCCGGAATCATCGCTCTCCCTCGGTTCCGCTCATGGGCACCATGGTAACGAGTGTTCCCAGATGGTACCAGTCGTGATAATTGTTGACTCTAGTGTTCCGCTGGTGTTAAACATGGCGCGTTGCCGTAGCGGCCTGGCACACACGTGCCCCCCGCGAGGCCGGAAGAAGGAGAACCCATGCAAGCCACCGACGCCACCACGGCGCCGCCACCGCCCGTGCGCTACGCGCTCACCGGAGCCCGCGGCGGTTTCGCGCGCACCCTGCTCGCCCAGACCCCGCGGATGGAGCGGCTGCGGCCCTCGGTCCTGTGCGACCTGGACACCGAGGGGACGATCGCGCTGTGCGCCGAACTCGGCTACCCCGCCGACGCGCTGGCGGTGTGCTCCAGCGCGGACGAGGTGGCCGCGCTGGCCGACGGGCGGATCGCGGTGATCGCCGACGCCGGCCTCCTCGAACACGCCGACTACGACGTGCTCGTCGAGGCCACCGGCAGCCCCGAGGCGGGCACCCGGGCCGCGCGGACCGCCATCGCGGCCGGACGCCACGTGGTCATGGTCTCCAAGGAGGTCGACTCCGTCTCCGGGATCGCGCTGGCCGACCTCGCCCGGGAACGGGGCGTGGTCTACACCCCCGGGATCGGCGACCAGCCCGCCAACCTCGTCGAGTGGTACGAGCGAACCCGCCTGCTGGGCCTGGACGTCGTCGCGATCGGCAAGTCGGGCGAGTACGACCTGGTCTTCGACCCGGACACGGGACGCGTGCGCCAGCTCGACCAGGAGGTCGACGCCCCCGACCTGGCCGGTCTGCTCACCCTGGGCGAGGACGTGCCCGCCACGCTCGCCGCCCGCGCCCGCGCGGTGGCGGGCCTGTCGCGCTCGGCCGCCGCCGACTACTGCGAGATGGGGGTCGTCGCCAACCACACGGGCCTGGTGCCCGACACCGAGGCGCTGCACTACCCCGTCGCGCGCGTCGCCGAACTCGCCGACGTCTACTCCCTCGCCGAGGACGGCGGAATCCTCTCCCGGCCCGGCGCCGTGGACGTCTTCAGCGTGCTCCGCCTGCCCGAGGAGGCCTCCTTCGCCGGAGGGGTCTTCGCCGTCGTCCGCACCGGCGACCCCGTCTCCTGGGCACTGCTCGCGCAGAAGGGCCACGTGGTCTCGCGTTCGGGGCGCTACGCCTGCCTGTACCTGCCCTACCACCTCATGGGCGTGGAGACCCCGCTGAGCCTGCTGGACGCCGTGGACCGCCGCCGCGCGGTGACCCCCCGGCACCCGGCCCCGCACGCGGTCCTGGCCGGGCGCGCCCGGCGCGACCTCCCCGCCGGGACCAGGCTGGACATGGGCGGACACCACCACGACGTCCAGGGGGTGGCCCCCGTCCTGCTGGACACGGCCGACGCCCCCGACGACGTCGCACCGCTCTACCTGGCGGCCCACGCCACCCTGTGCCGCGATGTCGCGGCGGGCGCACTGGTGCGCCTGGACGACCTGGCCGACGCCAGCGCCCCCCTCCTGGACGCCTGGCGCCACGCCCGCACGCACCTGTGAACGATCGGACCCACTGACATGTCGGACATCTACACCCTGTTGGCGTTCCTCACCGCCATCGCGGTACTCGTACTGCTCATCGCCCGCTTCAAGGTCCACCCCGTGGCCACGCTGTTCATGGTGGTCGTGGCCCTCGGCCTGGTCCTGGGCATGGGCGGCACCGAGACCATCGGCCTGGTCACCGAGGGCTTCGGCGGCACCCTCGCCGACGTCGGCCTCCTGGTCATCTTCGGCTGCGTGCTCGGCAGGATGCTCGAACTGAGCGGCGCGGCCACCAAGATCACCGAGACCGCCCTGAGCCTGTTCGCGGAGAAGAGGGTGCCCTGGGCGATCGCCCTGGCCTCGACCGTGCTGGGCATCCCCCTCATCGCCGACACCGCGGTCGTCATGCTCATCCCGATCGTCTCCGCCCTGGCCTACCGCACGGGCATGTCGATGATGAAGCTCGGCCCGATCCTCTACCTCGGCGCCTACATCATGACCTCGGTCGTCCCGCCCGGCCCCGGCCCGCTCGCGTCGGCGTCGCTGCTCGGCGTCAGCATGGGCGAGGCCATCCTCTACGGCCTGATGGTGGGCGTCCCCGGCGTCATCGCCGCGACGGTCTACCTGTCCTTCATCAAGACCTACGTGCCGCCCAAGCCGGAGTTCGTCGAACACCTGGCGGGCGCGGGCGGCCCGGGCACCCCCTCCACAGGCGCCCCAGGGGTCTCCGACGACACCGGCCCCAAGACCGCCTCCGACGGCGCCGCGTCCACCGCCAACGTGGGCCTCTTCGGCTCCCTGGTGCCGATCCTGGCCCCCATCGTCCTCATCATCGTCGCCTCCCTGGCCGGTCCGGCGCTCCCGGAGGGCGCCTGGTTCACCGAGGCCGTCCTGTTCGTCGGCGAGCCGACGATGGCGCTCTTCCTCTCCTGCCTGCTGGCCCTGCCGCTGTTCCGCGGGCGCTGGAAGGACAAGGCCACCCTCAACGACCTGTTCGAGGCGGGCCTGCGCATCGCCGCGATGCCCCTGGCCCTGACCGGTGTCGGCGGAGCGCTGGCCACCATCATCCGGGAGACCGGCGTGGCCGAGAACGTCGCCGCGAGCATCGAGAGCACCGGCATGTCACCGGTCGTCATCCCCTTCCTCGTCGGCGCGGCGGTCTGCACGATCACCGGCTCCAACATCCTGGGCGTGATGACCTCGGCGGCCATCATGCAGCCCCTGATGGACGACCTCGGCCTGGCGCCGATCGTGGTGTACCTGGCCTGCGCGACCGGCGCCCAGATCATGAAGCACGCCAACTCGTCCGGCTTCTGGGTCACCACCACGCTGTCCAACATGACGGTGGGCCAGGGCATCCGGTCGATCGGCGTCGCCTCGTTCATCTCGGGCGTCACCGGGTTCCTCGTGCTCAACGTCATGATCGCGACCGGCGTCGTCTGACCGGTGTTCCTCCGGGCCTGCGCTCCGCTCCGGCCCGCCCGTCCCACAGGGGGTTCCGGCGCACCCGGCCACCGGGCCGCACCGCGCGCCGGAACCCCTCCGCCCGCCCGACCCGCCCCGACCACAGGGAGTACCTCACATGGCGACCCTCGGCGTGATCGCCGACGACCTCACCGGAGCGACCGACGTCGCGATCGCCCTCACCGCGTCCGGCCACCGGACCACGGTCGTCCTGGACACGCGGGACCCCGGCGGCGCCGACCCCGTCGCCGCCGCGGCGGAGGGGGCCGACGCCGTCGTCGTGGCCCTGAAGTCGCGCACCACACCCGCCGACGCGGCGGTCGCGGCCTCGCTGGACGCCCTCGACCGGCTGCGGAGCGCGGGGTGCGAGCGGTTCTACCTCAAGTACTGCTCCACCTTCGACTCCACCCCGGACGGCAACATCGGCCCGGTCGCGGAGGCGGTCCTCGACGCCCTCGGCGAGGACGTCACGGTCGTCGCACCCGCCTTCCCCGCCAACGGGCGCACGGTCTACCGCGGCCACCTCTTCGTGGGGGACGACCCCCTCGACGAGTCCCCGATGCGCCACCACCCGCTCACGCCCATGACCGACTCCAGCCTCCCGCGCCTGCTCGCCCCCCAGGTCAGCGGCGGCGCGGACGACGTCGCGCTGGTGCCCTGGCCGGTGGTGGCCCGAGGGGCCGACGCGGTGCGCGGCGCCATCGCGTCCGCCAGCGCGCAGGGGGCCCGGTTCGTGGTCGTGGACGCCCTGACCGACGCCGACCTGCGCACGCTCGCCGACGCGACGCGGGACCTGCGCCTGCTGACCGGCGGCAGCGCCCTGGCCCAGGGGCTCACCGGCCCCCACGGGACCGGCCGCCTGCCGCTCACCCCGCCCCCGGGGCCGCGCGTCGTGCTCTCGGGCAGCGCCTCGCGGGCGACCCAGGGCCAGGTGCGCCACGCCCTCGCCCACGGCGGGGGACACCACCTGCTCCCCTCCGACCTGCGCCGGGACTTCGGTGCGACGGTGTCGCTGGCCGTGGAGCGCGCCCTGGAGGGCGGCGCGTCCCCGTTCGTGGTGTACGCGACCGCCGCGCCCGAACACGTCGTGGACACCGCCGACGCGCCGCTCATCGAGGAGGCGCTGGCCGAGATCGCCGCACGCCTGGTCACCGCGGGAGTGCGCGCTCTCCTGGTCGCGGGCGGCGAGACCAGCGGAGCCGTCGTGCGGCGCCTGGGCGTGGCCTCGCTCGCGCTGGGACCCGAGATCGACCCGGGCGTCGCGTGGACGCTCGGACACAGCGACGGCGAGGACGTCCAACTCATGCTCAAGTCCGGCAACTTCGGCCGCGAGGACCTGTTCGTCCGCGCCTGGGAGGGGGACAAGTGAACCGCGAAGCGCGAGAGGCGGCCCGGGAGCTGTGCGCGGTCGGGCGCCGCGCCGTCGAACTGGGGCTCAGCCCCGGCGCCTCGGGCAACGTGTCCGTGCGGGCCGGGGAACTGACCCTGATGAGCCCCACGGGGGTCTCCCTGCGCGACCTCGACCCCGAGGGCCTGTCCGTCCTGGACGGGGAGGGGGAGCACGTCGCCGGTCCGCCCCCCTCCAAGGAGTTCCCGCTCCACGAGGCGATGTACCGGCGGGTCGCGGACGCGGGCGCCGTCGTCCACCTGCACTCGCCGCACGCCTGCGCGGCCTCGTGCCTGCCCGCCTGGTCGGAGGCCTCCGCGCTGCCGCCCGTCACGCCCTACCTGGTCATGCGGGTCGGCCAGGCACCCCTGGTGCCCTACGCGGCGCCGGGCAGCGACCGGCTCGCCGACAACCTCTCCGGCCTGCCCGGGCGGTTCCGCGCGGCCCTGCTGGCCAACCACGGTTCGATCGTGGCCGCCGCCGGACCGGCGGCAGCCCTGGACGGCGCCGTCGAACTGGAGGAGGCCTCGCGCATCGTCGTGTCGCTGCGGGGGAGCGAGTTCTCCGTGCTCTCACCCGAGGACGTGCGCGAGCTGACCGGGCGCTACGGCACCGACTGGGACCTGTGACGACGGGGCGGGCGCCGCGCGGCGCCCGCCCCGTGCCCCTTCCGTGCCGCCCCGCGCGACGGGGACAGGGCGCCCCGGCACCGCACCGGCGGCGTCTCCGACCCGCTCAGTGACTGTTGGGTATGCGGGTGATTACACGGCCTGGTCGGCAGAGCGGTTGCTCCACCGCTCGCTCTGACCGGCCAGCCGTGTGGCCATCAACCGGATCATCGCGAGCTTGACCATGGCCTCCGAACCCGTGGTCAGACGTTCGTAATCGCGCGCCAAACGGCGGTTGCGCACCAACCAGGCGAACGTGCGCTCCACCACCCACCGGCGCGGCAGCACCTGAAACCCCCTGGCGTCGTCGCTGCGCCGGACGATCTGCACCACTAACCGGAACGTCTCATACGCCCAGGTGAGCAGGCCGCTGTCGACCTTGTTCGCGTACCCCGCGTCAGCCCATACCAGCCCCACCGTCGGGAACCGGGCCGCCAAGGTCTCCAAGACCCGGCGCCCACCGGGGCGGTCCTGGACCGAGGCCGAGGTCACCGCGACCACCAGCACCAACCCCAACGTGTCCACGACCAGGTGGCGTTTGCGGCCCTTGGTGCGCTTGCCCGCGTCGTAGCCGCGGTCGGTACCGCCCTCCCCGGTCAGGATCGACTGGGAGTCCAACACCGCCGCCGAGGGGTCCCGATCGCGGCCCGCCTCCTCGCGGACCCGGGCGCGCAGGGCGTCGTGGATCCGATCGATGGTGCCGTCGGCCCTCCAGGTGCGGTACCACCGGTAGGCGGCGTCCCAGGGGATCAGGTCGTGGGGGATCATCCGCCACTGGCAACCCGAGCGCAGCACGAACAGGATCGCGTTCCAGACCAGCCGGTCGTCGTATTTGCGGGGTGCTCCGCCTTTGGCTTGGTCGCGGACGGGCATGAGGGGCTCGATCACCTCCCAGACGGGGTCGGAGAGGTTGGAGGGGTAGCATGGGCGGGCGTCCCCGCCGGACTTGCATCTGCACACACAGCGCAATTCTGGCGGGGATGTTCTGTTCTCCCGCCAGCGACCCGGGCCGGTCACCTCACGCAACCACCCGCATACCCAACAGTCACTCAGACGGAGGAGGTGGACGGCCCCGCCGGTGCCGGCACACCGGCGAGACCGAGTATGAGGTCGCGGACCTCGGTGGCCGCGACGCGCTCCCGGGCGGAGCCGGGGTCGGAGCACAGCACCAGGGGACCGTCCTCGGGGTCGGCGTGCGCGCGCCCGTGGGTGCCGCGCACACAGCCCGGGTCGAGCGGGACCACGTTCATGGCGTAGCGCAGGCCGACCTTCTTGCGGGCGAGGTTGGCCGCCGCGCGCGCCTTGACCAGCCGGTCGGCGGGGTCCAGGAAGAGTTCGGCGGGGTCGTAGCCCGGCTTGCGGTGGATGTCCACGCCCCGCGCGAAGTCCGGCGCCGCCGCGTCGCGCAGCCAGTAGTAGTAGGTGAACCAGGCGCCCGGGTCGGCCACGAGGACCAGCTCGCCGGAGCGCTCGTGGTCCAGCCCGTGCCCGGCCTGCCCGTCGCGGTCCAGGACCAGGTCCACCCCCTCCACACCCTCCAGGAGGCGGGCGACCGCGGGCACGTCGCCGGGGTCGCGGACGTAGACGTGGGCGCACTGGTGGTCGGCCACCGCGAAGGCGCGCGACTCCCACGGGTCCAGGTACTCCATCCCGTGCTGGGTGTACACCTCCAGCAGTCCGGCCTCGCGCAGCACCCGGTTGACGTGCACGGGCCTGTCGGCGGGGGTGATGCCGTACTCGCTCAGGACCATCACGGCCGTGCCCGAGCGCTCGGCGTCGTCCAGCAGGGGCGCCAGGGCCGCGTCCATGTCGGCCACCGCCCGGCGTGCCTGCTCGGAGTCGGGTCCGTACCGTTGCAGGTCGTAGTCCAGGTGGGGGACGTAGCACAGGGTCAGGTCGGCTCGCGGCATCAGCCTGCGGGTCGCGGCCACGATCCACTCGGTGGAGCGCAGCGACGCGGTCGGCCCCCAGTACTGGAAGAGCGGGAAGGGCCCCAGCTCCGCGGTCAGCTCGTCGTGGAGGGCGGGCGGCCGGGTGTAGCAGTCGGGGGACTTGCGCCCGTCGGCGTGGTAGACCGGCCTGGGCGTGACGGTCCAGTCGGTGGTGGCGCCCATGGCGTACCACCAGCACACGTTCGCGGTGCGAAAACCCGGCCGGTGGCGCCGGGCGGTCTCCCACACCTTCTCGCCCTGGACCAGGCGGTTGTGCTGGCGCCACAGGTACACCTCGCCCAGGTCCCGGAAGTACCAGCCGTTGCCGACGGCGCCGTGCCCGGCGGGGGTCCGGCCGGTCAGGAACGTGGACTGGACGGTGCAGGTCACGGCGGGCAGGACGGTCTCCAGCGGGGCCTGCCAGCCCTTCTCGGCCACGGCGCGCAGCCGGGGCGCGTGCCGTAGCAGCCGGGGCGTGAGCCCGACCGCGTCGACCACGAGCAGGCGCGGTTCCTCCGTCGGCATGGGGGGTGTCCCTTCGGTTCGGGGGTGTCAGAGGACGGTCAGGCCGAGGTCGGTCAGGCGGTCGCGAGCCCAGGCCACCTCGGCGGCGATGCCCTCGGTGAGCCCCTTCCGGTCGGCGGGGCGCAGCTCCTTCGGCAGCACCGACCAGGTGTAGGTCTCCACCTCCACGTGGTCGGTGCGCGCGCCGCCGGGCCCCAGGAGGCGGCGCAGGGTCTCGGTGAGGTGGCCGGTGGTCCCGCGTAGCGGGGCGGTGGCGGGCGCGTGCAGGGGCACGTGGAAGTGGGTGCGCCAGGGCGCGCCGCCGGGCAGGGGAGCGGCGCCGCCCAGGGCCTCGTCCAGGTCGTCGCGGCCCTGCCGCGCCCCGTCCGCACCGCGTGCGCGCGTCTGGTGCAGGAAGCGGTCCTCGGTGAAGGCGGCGAGGGCCTCGCGCGCGGCCGGGTCGGTGGGGTCGGGGACCTCCACGGCCGCCGACGCCTGGGTCTTGACCACGGGCAGGCCCGCGCCGGAGAGCCGGTCCAGGGCCGCCCCCGGCTCCTCGAAGGCCGTCGCCAGGTGGCAGGTGTCCAGGCACACGCCCAGGTGCGGCGGCGGGTCCCCGAGCAGGCGGGCCGCGTCCCGGGTGGTCTCGACGACGCACCCGGGTTCGGGTTCCAGCCCCACCCGCACCGGGCGTCCCCGCCGCGCCAGGTCCTCCAGGGCGTCGGAGAGTTCGGCCAGGTGCGCGCGGGCGGCGGACAGGCGGCCGGGGTCCCACGGTTCTCGCCAGGCCAGGGGGAGGGTGGAGACGCTGCCCCGCGCGGCGTCGTCGGGCAGCAACCGCGCCAGCACCCGGGCGCAGTCCACCGTGTAGTCCAGCCGGGCCCGGTCGGTCCAGTCGGGGCGGTACACGGCCCGCTTGACCACGGGCGCGTGGAACCCGGTGTAGGGGAAGGCGTTGAGGGTCACCGTCTCCAGCCCGGCGTCCTCCAGCCCCGCGCGCAGCCGGTCGGTCAGGCGCGGGTCCGCCGCCAGCTCCCGGGCCAGCGGGGCGGGCAGCCACAGGCCCAGGCCGAGCCGGTCCGCGCCCAGGGCCTCGCGCACGCCGCCGCCGTGGACGCGGATCTGGCGCAGGACGCCGTCCAGATCCTCGGCGGGGTGCACGTTGGTGCAGTAGGCGAGGTGGACGACCGTTCCGTCGGGGTGGCGCAGCCTCACGCGGCACCTCCGCCCGCGCGCTCGCCGCGCAGCACCGAGTTCCCCGAGTAGGTCGCGGTGCGGTCGGCCCCGTGCACGTCGTCCAGCAGCAGGCGTCCGCTGCGGCCGTAGAACTCCACGGGGTTGTCCCAGAGCACGCGTTCGACGTCGCGTCCGGTGAAGCCCGCGGCGAGCATGGCCTCGCCGGTGCGCAGGGTGGCGAGCGGGTCGCTGCGGCCCCAGTCGGCGGCCGAGTTGACCACCATCCGCTCCGGGCCCCACTCCGACAGGACGCGCACCATGCGCTCCGGACTCATCTTGGTGTCGGGGTAGATGGAGAAGCCCAGCGTGCACCCCGACTCGTGCACCATGGCCACGGTGGCCTCGTTGAGGTGGTCCACGAGCACCCGCTCGGGCGCGATCCCCGACTCGGCGACCAGCCGGAGGGTGCGGCGGGTCCCGGCCGCCTTGTCGCGGTGCGGGGTGTGCACCAGGACGGGCAGCCCGAACTCCCCGGCCAGCTCCAGCTGGTGGCGGAAGGCCCTCTCCTCCTCGGTGGTGCCGGAGTCGAAGCCCACCTCGCCGACCGCCACCACGCCGTCCTTGGCCAGGTAGCGGGGGAGCAGGTCCAGCACCCCCGACAGGCGGGGGTCGTTGGCCTCCTTGGGGTTGAGCGCGATCGTGCAGTGGTGGCGGATCCCGAACCGCTCGGCCCGGAACCGCTCCCAGCCCACGAGGCCGTCGAAGTAGTCGCGGAACGAGTCCACGCCGGTCCGCGGCTGGCCCAGCCAGAACGACGGCTCGACCACCGCCCGCACCCCGGCGGCGTACATCGCCTCGTAGTCGTCGGTGGTGCGCGAGGTCATGTGGATGTGCGGGTCGAAGATACGCATCACGCCTCCGTTCGGTGGGTGTCCAGGCGGGCGGCCTGCCCGGGGAAGTGCCGCAGCACGAGGTGGACGTCGTCGGGGACCGGCCGCCCCGCCAGGACCCGCTCCTCGGCGTGGTCGGCGCACATGCGCGCCAGCTCCTCGTCGGCGCGGTCGGGCAGCCCGGCCGCCGACCCCAGGGGCACGCCGGTGAACAGGCACTTGAGGATTCCCTGGCGCCAGGAGTCGGCGTCGAGCAGGGCCGTCGCCGCGCTGGCGGCCGCCGCCGCGACCAGCCGGGTGTCGTTGGCGCGCATCGCGTCGGCCAGCAGCTCGCGCGCCGCACCGGCCACCTCCTCCCGGCCGCCGCCGAGCGCGTCGAGAGCGTCCAGGCCGCGCAGGACGGCGCGCCGCTCGCCCGCGTCGCCGTGGTGGTACAGGTCGCGGACCTCGCGGGCCAGCTCCGGCGGGGCCAGGGCCCCGGCCAGCGCGGACAGCAGCTCCACGCGCGCCATGTCCTCCAGGGTCGGCCCGGCCACCCCGTCGGGGTCGCCCGACGGACCGGCCCCGCGCGCCACGCTCCTGGCCGCCGCGGGGAAGAGCACGGCGATCCGCGCGGGCCGCTCGCGCACCTGCCCGACCTGGGCAGCCAGCGCCCCGCGCGCCGCGTCCGTGTCCAGGAAGGCGTACTCCCCGCTCACACCTCCGCCCTCCGCGCGCGGGAGTCGGCCAGCGCCCGCCTGAGGGCGCGGATCGACCGCTCGGCCACCAGGGGGGCGGCGTGCCCGTGCCGGGGCAGCTCCACCGACGCCAGGCCCCGGTAGCCGACCTCCTCCAGGGCGCCCAGGACCCCGGGCAGGTCGATCTCGCCCTCACCGAACTCCAGGTGCTCGTGCACACCCGGCCGCATGTCGTCCAGCTGGACGTTGGCGATCAGGGCCCCGGCCCGCCGGACCGCGCCCTCGGGGCCGTCCGGCTCGTTGCACACGCCGTGCCCGACGTCGACCGTCACCCGCAGCCGCGGCGGGTCGCCGAGCCGCTCGCGCAGCTCCAGCGCGTCGGCCACCCGTTCGGCGAACATGCCGGGTTCGGGCTCGAACGCGCAGTCCACGCCCAGGTCGCCGGCGGTGGCCAGGACCCGCTCCACGCCCGAGGTCAGCCGTGACCAGCCCTGCTCCCGGCTCGCCCCCGCCGGGAGAACGCCCGACCAGAAGGAGACGGCCTCGGCCCCCAGGTCGTCGGCGACGCGCACCGCGCGGCGCAGCAGGTCCACCCGCAGTTCGGCGCCCTCGTCGGAGACCAGGGTGGGCTCGTGCTTGCGGCGCGGGTCCATCAGGTAGCGGGCGCCGGTCTCCACGACCACCGCCAGCCCCAGTTCGGACAGCCGCCGGCCGATGCGGGCGGTGCGCGCGAAGGCGTCCGGCGCGAAGGGGTCCAGGTGCGGGTGGTCCAGCGTCAGCCCCACCCCCTCGTAGCCGAGGTCGGCGATCAGGGCCAGCGCGTCGTCCAGCCGGTGGTCCCAGAAGCCGTTGGTGCCGTATCCGAACCTCATGTGAACGACACCGCCTTGGACGCCCGCGCCGCCACGGGCGCGCCGACGGCGAGCGCGCACGCCGCGTCCGGCGCGCCGTACCCGGCCAGCAGGGCCGCCTGGAGCGGGATCATCCCCCGGATGCCCGCGCCCGTCGCCGCGCGCGCGTGGTGCGCCTCGGGTTCGACCAGCGCCCTGGCCTGCACGGACCCCACCCCCAGCGCGAAGACCCCCGCGAGCGCCCCCGCCAGGGCCCTGGCCGCGGCGTCGCCCGCCGCCCGTCCGGGCAGGGGCCGGGCGGGCGCGGCGGCGAGCGCGGCGCTGGCCAGGGTGCACAGCAGCGCCCCCGCCGCCACGCGGGGCCGCGTCCCGTGCACCTCGCCCCGGCTCAGGGCGGTCACCCCGAGCGTGTGGACGGCCAGCGCCAGCGCGGGCCTGGCCGCGTCGGCGGGGCGCGCGCCCGCGCCCAGCAGCACGTCCAGCCCCCGGGCCGCCGCCATGCCCAGCGGGGCCAGGGGCGTCCTCTTGAGGAGGAGGTCGTAGCCCCACACGGTGGCGGCCAGGGCCGTGCCCACCCCCGCCGCCCGGCGTCCGCCCGCCGCCGCGGCCAGGCCCACGCCCGTCGCGGTCAGCCCCGCGGCGACCGCCAGGGCCTCGCCGGGGCGCACCGCCCCCGAGGGGATGGGGCGTTCGGGCCGCTCGACCGCGTCCACCTCCCGGTCGGCGTAGTCGTTGAGGGCCATGCCCGCCCAGTACAGGCAGACCGAGGCGGCGGGCAGTGCCCAGGCCCCGGGGCCGCGCAGGCCCCCCGCCGCCGCGGCACCGGCCAGGGTGTCGCCGGGAACGCTCAGCGCCGCGGGCAGGCGCACCAGCCTCGCCAGGTCGCGCGCTCTCACTCGGCCTCCTCCGGTGCCGCGCACCAGGACGTCAGGGCCCGCCACTGTTCGGCCAGGCCGTGTTCGCGGGTGCCCACGGGGTCCTTGAAGAAGAACGCCAGCTCCGGCAGGGGACCCACCCGGCCCCGACGGTGGGCGTGGGCGGTCAGCCGCGCCAGGTCCAGCACCAGGGGCGCGGCCAGCGCGGAGTCGTAGCCCGACCAGGTGAACTGCAGGGTCATCCGCGCCCCCAGGAACCCCTCGAACGAGACGTGGTCCCAGGCGACCTTGGCGTCGCCCAGGTCGGGGACGTAGTCGATGTGCAGGGGCCCGTCCGGGCCGTGGCCCAGCATGTGCTCCAGACCCCGCGCCTTGGACGCGAGCTTGCTCTCGGCGTTGGCCGGGTCGGCCAGGGTGGCGCCGTCGCCGCCGCCGAGCAGGTTGAGCGAGGACCACGAGCGCACGTGCAGCGCCCGGGCGGCGAACATCGGCGCGAGCGCGCTCTTGACCAGGGTCTCCCCGGTCTTGCCGTCGCACCCGGCCCACGGCACCCCCGAACGCTCGGCGAGCCGCGCCAGGGCGGGCAGCCGGGGCCCGGTGTTGGGCGTGAACTCCACGAACGCGCAGCCCGCCCGCAGGGCCGCGTAGGCGTACGCGGAGCTGGCCGGGATCCGCGCGGTCCCGGCGTCCAGGGCCGCCTCCAGGGCGTCGGCGTCGGTGTGCTCGGCGTGCGGTTCGGGCCGGGGCTCGGTGCTGGACAGGTCCACCACCACGACGCGTTCGAGCGCCTCCCGTTCGGCGAACTCGCGCAGGTCCGCCTCCAGGCGGTCCACGTCGCGGCGCCCCACCCCGGCGGTGGCGGCGTGCAGGCCCCGGCGCAGGCGGTGCTCGGTCCGGTCCAGTTCGTCGGCGAAGGCCGGCGGCAGGTGCGCGGGCAGCACCCCCGCCCGGGCCAGCCGCTCGGCGTTCTCGCACAGGCGGATCTCGGAGACGTCGTGGCCGCCGAAGACCAGGTCGCCGATCCCGGGCAGGCGCGCCGGGGCGAACTCGGGGCGCTCGGTCACGCACCCCGTACTCCCCGACGCCCCGGACCGCACCGCCAGGGCTCCCAGGACGGCGGTGGTCGCCACCGACCCCCGCGCCCCGATCAGCCATACTCCGACTCGCGTCAACGCATGCTCCCCTCTGCGTGCCTCCGGGTGTTCCGGAACCGTGTGGTCACTGGTCACTGGTCACTGGTCACTGGTCGCCGCTGTCGGCGCCGCCCTCCGCGGGCGCGCCGCCCTCGCCGGGCTCGGCCCCGTCGGGTCCCAGGGCGCCGCTGCCGGGCGCCGCGGGCAGGTACAGGTGGACGTGGCCGTGGCCGGACTCGACGCTGACCATGTCCAGCTGGGTGGCCGCCACCGACCAGCCGCGCACCGCCTGGGTGCGCAGGTCTCCGGCCAGTTCGAGCAGTTCCGCCCGCTGTCCGTCCTGGGCACGCTCGGCGTTGGAGTAGGCGACGACCGCCGACCCCAGCAGGTCCACGGCGTTGGACAGCCCCGCGTGCGCGACGTTGTGGCCGCTGTTGCCGGAGGGGGCGTCCTCGAAGTGGACCGCCGCCTCCTGGACGGTCTCCAGCCAGGAGTCGACCTTCCCGGAGTCGGGGGCCTCCCCGGCGGGGGTGGAGCCGTCGGGCGGCACGGCCGCGTCCAGGCTCTCCACCACGGGCACCAGCTGCCCGTGCGCGGCGGTGGTGCGCTCGACGAGCTGGTCGACCTGCGCGCGGTCGCGCTGCTGCGCGGAGGCCTGGAGTTCGGCGACGCGCGTCGGGTCGGGGGCGGTGTGGTCGTCACCGGTGAAGGTGAGGACGAGGACGCCGACGAGGGCGGCGACCACCAGGAGGGATCCGGCGGTCAGCCACCAGGTGAGCCTGGGCGGGGGAGCCTGCGTCCCGCTGGACGGGTCGGGGGAGGAGGGGGCCTTCTTGGCGGACACCGTGACACCTTCTTCTCGTCGTACCTGGGGGCCGGACGCCGCGACGTCGCGCTCCTTTCCGGCGGGGCGCCACCGCGGGGGGCGGCGGGGCCGGCCGCGACCGGCCCCGCCTTGGTCACGGGACCCCCGGCGGACGCCGTCCCCACCAGGGGGCGGGCGCGCGCCGGAGGCGTCCCGTCACTCGTCGTCGATGAGCGGACGCAGCCTGTCGGCCAGTTCCAGCAGCTCCTCCCTGGCGGCCTCGTCGGCCACCGCCTCGGCCACCCCGACGAACCGGTCCAGGGCGAGCGTGGCCTGCCCGGTCCGGCCGACGTTCAGGTGGTGTTCGGCCAGCTCCAGCTGCGGGGTCAGCCGACGCGCCTCGGACACGGTCAGCGCGCCGTCTGCCTCCAGGGCGTCGACGCGCTCCTGGACCTCGGCGAACGTGACCGGTTCGACCGCGTCCAGCTCCTGGACCAGGACGTCGCGGAAGAGCACCCGGTCGGCGTCGCCGTGGTTCTGCAACCCGATGTGGCCCGAGGACAGGTCACGCGCCGGGTCGGTGCTCTCGAACTCGTTCACCAGCTCCCCGTTGATCCACACGCGGATCATGGGGTCGGCCACCTCGATCTCCATCTCGTTCCACTCGCCGACCCGCGCGGGGTGGGAGTCGGCCGCCTGGAAGTCGTAGACGGCGCCGGTCTGGTGGATCGGGTCGCCGTCGGGCGCCCCGTAGCCGTCGATCTGGATCTCGTAGCCCTCGTCGACGGCGACCCAGGGGTCGTCCCCGGGCTCGGGGAAGCCGACGAAGACACCGGAGTTGTCCGTCTCCTCGGAGGCGAGGAAGTCCAGCTTCAGCCGGTAGGACTCCAGCTCCGTCTCGTGCCAGAGCAGCCCCATGCCGCCCTGGGTCTCCAGGGCGCAGCCCTCGCCGTCGTCGACGACGCCGAACCCACCCGGGCCCGCCATGGCCCATCCGTCGAGGGTCTGGCCGTCCCACAGGGGGGTGTAGCCGTCCTCTGCCCCGGCCGGGGCGCACTCGGGCGGCTCGGTGCCGCCCGCCTCGACCGTGATGGTGGCGGTTTCGGAGGCGCCGGTGTTGCCGTCGCCGTCCGTGGCCACGGCGCTGACCTCGTACTCGCCCGCGGCGGCCCCCTGCCAGGCGGCCGTGTAGGGGCCCTCGGTCACCGTGGCGACGACCTCCTCGCCCACGAGGAAGTCCACCTTCTCCACACCGGCCTCGGCGTGGTCGGTGACCTCGGCGGAGAGGGGGACGTCCTCGCCCTCCTCGAAGACCGCGCCGTCCTGCGGGCTGGTCAGCTCGGTCTGGGGACCGTGCTCGCCGTGGCCGTCCAGGACCGCCTCGAAGTAGTTGACGTTGAACAGGCCGTCCTCGACGGCGGGACCCTCACCGTCGTAGACCAGGTACAGCGTGAAGGTCTCCCCGGGGTCGGTGACGTCCATGGTCACGTCGGTCCACTCCTGCCAGCCGCCGGTGGAGGGCACGTCGACGCTGCCGATCAGTTCGCCGTCGGGGGAGTTCACGCGGGCCTCGATGGTTCCGCCCGCCCCGGCGGAGGCGACCCGGAACTCCATCTGCTCGACCCCGACCAGGTTGGTCGTGTCGTAGGCCGTCCAGTCGCCGTGGCCGATGTGGCTGACGTTGACCAGGCCGCCCTCGGCGTCCGTGGTGGGTTCGGTCTGGACCCCCTCGCTGTCGGTGAAGTACTGCGCCTGGGTGCGGGCGGGCTTGAGGGTGACGCCGTCGCTTCCGGTGAGGCCGGGCGCCCCGTCCCCGCCGGAGTCGGTGTACTCAGCCTCCAGCACCCAGAAGATGTTCATGTCGTGCCCGTGGCCGCCGTCGACCTCGGTGATGCTGATGTCCTCGCAGCTGTCGTACTGGGTCCACGGGTGGGCGTGCCGGTCGTGGCCGAGCGAGGCCGTGACCGCGACGTCGCCGCAGTCGACGCCCTTGCCCACGGAGCCGTCCTCGGCGTCCGCCACGTCCACGTTGAAGGGGATCTGGTCACCCCAGTGGAAGAACTGGCCGTCCCGCGGGGTCTGGAAGGAGACCTCGGGCGCGGTGTTGCCCGCGGTGACCGTCGTGGTGGCGGTGCCCGTGCGCCCCTCGCTGTCGGTCACGGTGAGAACGACGGTGTATTGGCCCGCCTCCTCGAAGGTGTGGGTGGGCGAGACCTCGGTCGAGGTCTGGCCGTCGCCGAACGACCACGCGTACTCCAGGGGCAGGCCGCCGGGGTGGCTGGAGCCCTCCGCGGAGAACTCCACCTCCAGCGGGGCCGGTCCCGAGGTCGTGGAGGCGCTGATGTCGGCGACCGGGGTGGTCCCGCCGCCGGTGTAGTCGATGCGCGACAGCGCCGAGTCGTCGGCCCCGCCGAAGTAGCCGGACCCGTACTCCAGCACGTACAGGGAGCCGTCCGGGCCGAACTCCATGTCCATGGGGTTGGCCAGGCTGATGTTCGGGACGGTCTCGGTGATGTCCAGGACCTGGCCGTCGTCGCCCAGGTGCACCTGCTTGATCCAGTCGCGGTCCCACTCGTAGAACAGCGGGATGCCGTCGTAGTACTCGGGCCACTTGGTGTCCGACTCCAGTTCGGGGTCGAACTGGTAGGCGGGGCCGCCCATCGGGGCGCCGCCGCCCGTGCCCAGCTGCGGGAACTCCTCCGACTCCTCGTAGCTGTACCAGATCGAGGCGGGGGTGACGGGGGGCAGTTCCGCCAGGCCGGTGTTGCGCGGGGAGTCGTTCACCGGCGCGGAGCAGTCGAACTCCTCGCCGGAGGTCCCCGTCGTGAAGTCGTAGTCGACGAACGCGCTGTTGTTGCCGATGCAGTAGGGCCAGCCGATGTTGGCGGGCTCGGTGATGGCGTGCCAGGAGACCGTGTTCTGCGGTCCCCGTTCGGGGTCGGGCTCGTTGGAGTCGGGCCCGTAGTCGCCCAGGTAGACGGTGCCGTCCTCCTCGTCCACCGTGAACCGGAACGGGTTGCGCAGGCCCATGGCGTAGATCTCGGGCCGGGTCTGCTCGCCGCTGTACTCCTCCGGCGGGAAGAGGTTGCCCTCGGGGATCTCGTAGCCGCCGTCGTCGGTGGGCGTGATCCGCAGCAGCTTGCCGCGCAGGTCGTTGGTGTTGGCCGAGCTGCGCTGGGCGTCGAAGGCGGGGTTGCGCGACTCGCGCTCGTCGATGGGCGTGAAGCCGTCCGACCCGAACGCGCTGGTGTCGTCGCCCGTGGCCAGGTAGAGGTTGCCCTCGGAGTCGAAGTCGATGTGGCCGCCGACGTGGCAGCACATGCCCCGGTCGGTCCCGACCTCCAGCAGGACCTGCTCGCTGTCCAGGTCCAGGGCGGGGGTCTCCCCGTCCGTGAACTGGAAGCGGGAGAGGCTGTTGTGGCCCTCGTAGGGCTCGAAGTCCTCCGGGGAGCCGTCCGCGGGCGCCTCACCCGCGGGGATGCCCTCGATCACGGGCGCGTAGTACAGGTACACCCACCCGTTCTCCTCGAAGTCCGGGTCCAGGGCGACGCCCTGCAGCCCGTCCTCGTCGTGGTTGTACACCGGGACCTGGGCGATCAGCTCGGTGGTGTGGGTGTCGGGGGACCACAGCCGCACGTCGCCGCCGCGGGTGATGTGCATCACGCGGCCGTCGGGCAGGACCGCCAGGCCCATGGGCTCGCCCACGGAGTCCTCGCCCTGCGCGAGGGTGACCTTCTCGAAGTTGTCCCACTGCGTGGCGCCGCAGTCGCCCTCGGCGGTCCCGGCCGCCCACCGCAGTCCGCCGAGCAGGTGCTGGGTGAACTCCGGTTCGGAGTAGGACTCGACGGTGTGGCCGCCGCCGGTGTACCAGGACCGGCCGCCGTCGTAGGCCTGACACCAGGCGATCGGGTGGTCCCACCCCATCTGGCCCCCGGGGTCGACCTGGTCGGCGTAGGAGTCCTCGTCGAGTCCGGCCAGGACGTGCACGTCACCGCGCGGGGACAGGTCGAAGTCGTACCACTCGTCGTGGCGCTCCCAGCTGGCCGGCAGGTGCTCGGTGGAGGGGTGCACCCTGTCGTTGACCACCACCTGGGCGTCCTGCGTGCCCGGCGGGTGGCTGGCGAAGTAGCCGCCGACCAGGTCGCCGTACCACTCCCAGTCGTAGTGGGTGTCGGAGGCGGAGTGGACGCCGACGAAGCCGCCGCCGTCCTGGATGTAGCGCTCGAAGGCGCCCTGCTCCTCCTCGTTGAGCACGTCGCCGGTGGTGGAGAGCCAGATCACCGCGTCGTAGGCGGCCAGCTCCTCGTCGTTGAACACCGAGGAGTCCTCGGTGTGCGCGGTCTGGAAGCCGTGTTCCTCGCCCAGCGCCTCGATGAGCGCGACGCCGTGGGGGATCGAGTCGTGCCGGAAGCCGGTGGTCTTGGAGAAGATCAGCGTGTTGAACGCGTCCTCGCCGGTCTCGTCGGCGTACGCGACCGGTGCGGTCAGCGTGAGCGCCATGGCGACACCCGACGCGAGCGCGCCGAGTGTCAGCAGGGGTCTCTTCTTCATACGGAACCTCACCTGGGGGGTGGGAGTGAATCGATGAGTCCGTGCGGCGTGCCGGCGCCGACGGCAGGGGCGGCCCGGTGGTCGTGCGGCCCGGTGGGGCCGTGTGGCTGCGACCGGTGGGCTGACGGGGAATTCCTGCTATCAGGTGCGGGAAGCGGGGGTGCCGCCTCATCGCTCTCAGCCCATACCGGCTCCTTTCCTCGCTGGCCCTGCCGGAGGCGGACGACGCGGTGGCCGGGAATCGGGGCCGCGGGGCCCGTCAGCGTTCCGCCCACGTCTCGGAGGAGGAGGCCCGACGGGTCGCCGCCGCCGGGCTTCACTTGGTGCGGGAGGGGCAGCTCTTCGTAACCGGGAGAGTCCATGCCGACGGTCCGAAGACGCCACATAGCCCAACCCTTGTGACCTGCCTCACCTGCTGCCTCGAACCGTACGTCGGGCTTATGTCGATCGTCAAGCAGAAGTTGTCGGTGCAGGTCGCAATAGGTGGAGTCCGGTCATCCAATAGACCCGGGTTCGCAGGTGGGCCCGGCGGGTGCTTTTCCCGAGGTCGTGGGCACGCTCCGCAGCACGCCCCGGACGCCGGTGTTCACCCGGTGTACGGGGGGAGTTCCGAGAGGAGACACCGGTGGAGCCTCGTGCCGGTGCCGACGCCCGCCGGTACGCCCTCGCGTCCGCGCGGCGCGGTCGGCGTCCGGGGCGGGCCCGGCCGCGGCGGACGGCGGCCCGGGGCGCGAGTACGCCGCCGCGCCCCGGGCAGGGGCGCGGCGGCGCTCGGCGAGACCGCGCGGGGTTCGCGGGCCCGGGACCGAGGAGGTCCCGGCGGGCGACACCGGTTGCGCGACGGGGCAGGTCACTCCGTGAGCTGCTCCTCCCCGCGTTCGGCCCGGGCGCTGTGGTGGCGGCCCAGGGGCAGCATGAGGGGCCTGCCCGACGTGGGGTCGGTGATCACCTCGCTGCGCAGGCCGAACACGGCGTGCACCGTCTCGGGGGTGAGCACCTCCTCGGGCGCGCCCGCCGCGTGCAGCCGACCGGACGCGAGCGCGATGAGGTGGTCGGCGTAGCGCGCGGCCAGGTTGAGGTCGTGCAGGACCAGCACGATCGTCGTCCCCAGCGAGCGGTTGAGGTCGGTCAGCAGGTCCAGCACCTCGACCTGGTGGCTGACGTCCAGGAACGTGGTCGGCTCGTCCAGCAGCAGCAGGTCCGTGCGCTGGGCCAGGGCCATCGCGATCCACACGCGCTGGCGCTGCCCGCCGGAGAGCTCGTCCACGGGCCTGTCGGCCAGGTCCACCGTCCGCGTCGCCTCCAGCGCCTCGGCCACGGCCTCGTCGTCCTCCCGGCTCCACCGCGAGAGCATCCGCTGGTGGGGGTGGCGGCCCCGCCCGACGAGGTCGCTCACGGTGATGCCCTCCGGGGCGATCGGCGACTGCGGCAGCAGCCCGAGCGTGCGCGCCAGCTCCTTGGACGGCAGGCGGTGCACCTCCTTGCCGTCCAGCAGCACGTGCCCGACCCGGGGCGCGAGCAGCCGCGACATCGAGCGCAGCAGGGTGGACTTGCCGCACGCGTTGGCGCCCACGATCGCGGTGATCCTGCCGGGCGGGATGGTCAGGTCCAGCGACTCGATGACGACGCGGTCCTTGTAGCCGAGCGTCAGGTCCTCGACGAGCAGCGAATGGGCCGTGGTCAAAGCGAGCCTCCCACGCGGTTGGTGCGGACGATCAGGTAGACGAGGTAGGGGGCGCCGAGCACGCCGGTGACGACCCCGACCGGGTAGCGGGTCCCGAAGGCGTACTGAGCGCACAGGTCGGCGACCAGGATCAGCAGCGCCCCCACCAGCGCCGAGGGCACCAGTAGCGAGCCGTTCGGCCCCACCAGGCGCGCCGCGATCGGCCCCGACAGGAAGGACACGAAGGCCACCGGCCCCGCCGCCGCGGTCGCGAAGGCGATGAGCCCCACCGCCCCGACGATCGCGACGAGCCGGGTCAGGTCCACGCGCACGCCCAGGGCCGAGGCGGTGTCGTCGCCCAGCTGGAGCGCGGACAGGTTGCCCGACTGGGACAGGAGCACGGGGGAGAGGACTACCAGCGCGACCAGCACCGGGACGGTCTGGTCCCAGCTGGCGCCGTTGAGGCTGCCGGTCAGCCACCGCATCGCCTCCTGCAGGTCCCACTGGGCGGCCTGGTCCAGGATGTAGTCGGTGACGCTGGTGAGCATGGCCGCGATGCCGATGCCGACCAGGATCAGGCGCGTCCCGGCGACCCCGTCCTTGAAGGACAGCGCGTACACGGCCAGCGCCACGAGCAGGCCCGCCCCGATCGCGAAGGCCGACACCCCGGCCTCGCCGAGCGAGAGCACCACGATCGCGAACACGGCCGCCGCGCTGGCCCCCGCGCTGATGCCGATGATGTCCGGGCTGGCCAGGGGGTTGCGCAGCATGGTCTGGAACGTCACGCCCGCGAGCCCGAAGCACAGCCCCGCCGCCACCGCGAGCACGGCCCGCGGCAGCCGGAGCCGCCCCACGGTGAACGAGGCGCCGGGCACGTCCTGGCCCAGGACCACCCGCACGACGTCGCCGGGCGGGTAGAAGGTCTGCCCGACCATCAGGGACAGGGCGAACACGAGGACGATCGCCACGGCCAGGGCGGCGATCACGACGCGCCGCCGGTAGGCGCGGCGCACCCGGCCGCGGGCGACGGTCTCGACGGTGGAGGCGCTCAAAGGGCACGCACCTTCTGACGGCGGACGATGTAGATGAAGAACGGGGCGCCGATCAGCGCGGTCACGATCCCCACGTCGATCTCCGCGGGGCGCGCCACGATGCGGCCGACCACGTCCGCCGCGGTCAGCAGGGCGGCGCCGGTGAGCGCCGAGAACGGGATCAGCCACCGGTGGTCCACGCCCACGAGCAGGCGGCACACGTGGGGGACGACGAGGCCGACGAAGCTGATCGGGCCGGTCACGGCGGTGCTCGCGCCGCACAGCACGACCGCGCCGACGAAGGCCGCGCCCCGCGCGAGGGCGACGCGCTCGCCCAGGCCCGCGGCCAGCTCGTCGCCCAGGGCCAGGAGGTTGAGCGCGCGCGCCGACAGCAGGCACACGACGAACCCGGCCAGGAGGAAGGGCAGCACCTGCGAGACGCTGTCGAAGGTCCCGCCGCCCACGCCGCCGATCTGCCAGGACCTGGCCCCCTCGGCGATGTCGGCGCGCGGGAGCATGACGGCCCTGATGAAGGAGGCCAGCGCCGCGGTGGTCGCCGCCCCGGCCAGGGCGAGTTTGAGCGGTGTGGCACCGCCCCGCCCCAGGGAGCCGATGGTGTAGACGAACACCGTGGTCAGCCCCGCGCCGACGATCGCCACCCACACGAAGCTGGTCGCGGAGGCCAGGCCGAAGTAGGCGATGCCCGCGACGACGGCGAGCGAGGCGCCCATGGTCACGCCCAGGATGCCCGGGTCGGCCAGCGGGTTGCGGGTCACGCCCTGCATGACCGCCCCCGCCACGCCCAGGGCGGCTCCGGCGAGCACGGCCAGCAGCGTGCGGGGGATGCGCTTGGCCACCGCGGCCTGGTCGAAGTTCTCGGTCGCGCCGCCGAAGGCCGCCACGACGGCCGTCCAGGGCACGTCGCGCGAGCCGACCACGACCGAGGCGAACATGAGCGCGACCAGTGCGCCCAGCACCACCAGCAGCCACAGGGCCTTGCCGCGCCTCGGGCGCCGCACGACGGCGGCGCCCGAGACGGCGGTCGAGGTGTCCGTCGCCACTACTGAGCCTCGTCAGCGGCCTCGGCGAGGAGCGACAGGTAGTCGTCCAGGACCCACGAGATCGACAGCGGGGTCGGGTTCGCGGCCGTGCCCAGCGGGTCGTCACCGGGGAGGTTGACGACGGAGCCGTTCTCCACGGCGGGCATCTGCGACAGCAGCGGGTCGCCCTCCAGGGTCTGCACCAGCTCCTCGCCGCCGTAGGTGACGATGATGTCCACGTCGTTGAACGCGTCCGCCTGCTCGGCGCTCTGGCTCAGGGAGAACTGGTCGGTCTCGGCGGAGGCGGTCGCGATGCTCTCCGGGGTCTCCAGACCCAGGTCCTCGAAGAACAGGGCGCGCGTGTCGTGCGTGGTGTAGAAGCTGACCTCGCTCAGGTCCGTGGTGTCCACGTGGGTCAGGAACATCGCGGACCGGCCCTCGAACTGCGGGTACTCCGCGACCGAGTCCTCGATCTCCTGCTCCAGGCCGGCGATCAGCTCCTCGCCCTCGGCCGCCATGCCCAGGGCCTGGCTGTTGAGCTCGATCATCTCCCGCCACGGCGTTCCCCAGGCGGTCTCGGGGTAGGCGACGACGGGGGCGATCTCGCTGAGCGTGTCGTAGTCCTCCTGGGTGAGCCCGGAGTAGGCGGCCAGGATCACGTCCGGCGCGGTGTCGGCGACGGCCTCGAAGTCGATGCCGTCCGTCTCGTCGAACAGGACCGGGGTCTCCGCGTCCAGCTCGGTGAGCTTCTCCTCGACCCAGGGCAGCACGCCGTCGCCGTTGTCGTCGCCGAAGTCGGCGGAGGCCATGCCGACCGGCACGACCCCCAGGGCCAGCGGGACCTCGTGGTTGGCCCAGTTCACCGTCGCGACCCGCTCGGGCTTGGACTCGATGGTCGTCGTGCCGAGCGCGTGCTCGATGGTGACGGGGGTCCAGTCCCCGGAACCGCCGTCCTCCCCGCCGGAGGAGTCGGAGGAGCTGTCGGAGGAGCAGGCGGCGAGCGCGACGGTGAGCAGCGCGGCGCCGGAGAGCGCGGCCAGCCTTGAAACGCGGGGCATGGTTTCCTTCCCATTGCGGCCGTGGGGCCTCTTGCGGCCCTCGGGCCTCAGCCATGGCGGTGCCATGGTCCGGCTCCCGCACCGCCCCGGCGCGCACACGGGGGTGTGCGTCCGGGAGGGGACCGGTCGGGGCGGGTCGCGTGGGGACAGGGGTCCAGGGGTGCGCGACGCCGACCCGACCGCGGCGATGCCGAGAGATTAGGTTTGCCTAACCGAATTTAGGGTGTCCTTGGTGGGTTCGCAATCGCGTAGATGCGACATCTTTTATAGCGATTCGGACAAGCGGGGTGTGGCGGGGGAGTCTGGAGAGCTGGGTGGGGCCTGTGTTGCCGATCCTGCCGCGGGAGCTGAAACGCTGTCCCCGCAGAGCTCACAGGGCGCGGAAGCGGCCCGGACTCAGACCCGTGACCCGTCGGAAGGCCGCGCCGAACGCGCTCGCCGAGTGGTAGCCCACACACACCGCCACCTCGTCGATCTCGTCCCCCCGCGCGAGCATCGTCACCGCGTGCTGCACGCGGGCTGTGGCCAGCCACTGGCTGAACCCCAGGCCCGTCTCGGCGCGGAACGCCCGGGTGACGGTACGGGTGCTCACGCCCAGCCGCGCCGCCCACACGGCCAGGGTGGTGGTGTCGGCGGGGTCCTCGCGCACGGCGGCGACGATGGGGGCCAGCAGCGGCGACTCGGGGATGTGCAGGATCAGCTCGCGCCGGGCCGGGGCGAGGATGTCCAGCACCATCGCCTCGGTCCGCGAGCGCTCGTCCGCGGTGAGCCCCTCGGCGTCGAGCCGGTCGAGCAGGAGCCGCAGGAGCGGGGTGACCTCCATGGCCACGGGTTCGTCGGAGATCGAGGGCACCGCGTGGACGCCGAACTGCGCGGCGCGGTGCCAGGTCCCCGCGGGGGTCCACCCGGAGTGGCGCGTCCCGGCCGGGAGCCACAGGCCGACCGTGGGGGTGATCGTCCAGACCCGCGTGCCGACGGTGGCGGAGGAGGCGCCCCGCTGGTTCCAGAGCAGTTCGTGCGTGGGGTGCGAGTGCTCCTCCCAGAACGTGTCCCGGGGGATGATCTCGGCGCTGCCCATGACGACGAAGGGCACCTCGATCTCGCCGGCGGCGTAGGAGGGGAGCCTGCGGCTGTCGATCGCCTCGCGCCGCGGGGTTTCGGCGGGACGGAGTCGAGTCGCCAAGCCCGGCCGGGTGTCTCGTTTGACCACGTCGTCCAGGTTAGGCGCCGGCGGGCGCCGCGGTGGCGGTGACCCCGCTCCGTCCCGCGGGCCGTGCTCCAGCGCCGGAGCGGCTGTTCCGGGGGCCCGGGGGAGGGGCGCGCCGAGGACCGCGTTCCCGTTCCCCGGCTCCGCGCGAACCCCTTGACCTCAATAAAAGTTGAGGTTTCAGAATGGGGGCCACCACTCACGACACGAAGGAGATGCGCGTGCGTACGACGCGTAATCGGCAGCGGAGTTCGGGTTCGCAGGCGGTGCCACGCCCCGGGGTGCTGCTCGCCAGCGTCATGCTGGGCGTTCTGGTCGTGGCCATGTCGATCTCGGGGACGGCCGTGGCCGTCCCGAACATCGGGGTGGACCTGGAGGCCTCAGGCGCCGCGCTGCACTGGGTGGTGGCCGGATACAACCTCACCTTCGCCGCGTTCACCCTGGTCTGCGGTTCCCTGGCCGACCTGTTCGGGCGAAGGCTGCTGTTCGCCGTCGGCGCGGTCGTCTTCCTCGCGGGCAACCTGGCCAGCGCCCTGGTCGGTGACATCCTCCTGCTGGACGCGGCACGCCTGCTCACCGGTGTCGGCGGCGCGGCGATCATGGCCAGCGGCGGCGCCCTGCTGGCGATGGGCTTCGACGGTGCCGCGCGGACCCGGGCCTTCGCCGCCATGGGCACCATGGCGGGGGTGGGCATCGCGATCGGCCCGACCCTGTCGGGTCTGCTGGTCGGCGCCGTGGGCTGGCGCACGGCGTTCCTGGTCTACGCCGCGGTCGGCCTGCTCATCCTGGTCGGATCGGCGTTCGTCGCCGAGTCGCGGGCCTCCGAGCGCCCGCGCGTCGACTGGGTCGGCTCGGTGACCTTCGTGGTCAGCCTGACGCTGGTGATGTACGCGGTCATCGAGGCGCCCGAGGCGGGCTGGGGGACCCCGGCGGTGGTGGGCTCGCTGGCGGCCGGTGCGGTGCTCCTCGTGCTCTTCCTCGTCGTCGAGAGCCGGGTGGCCCGGCCGGTGCTCGACCTGAGCCTGGTCCGCGACGGACGGTTCATGGCCTGGTGCCTGGCGACGCTGACCACCTCGATCGGTTTCCTGGGGGTGCTGGTCTTCCTGCCGACCTACCTCCAGGGGGTGCAGGGGATGTCCGCCCAGACCGCCGGTCTGATGATGCTCATGCTCACGGCGCCGGTGCTGGTGGCCCCGTCCCTGGGCGGGTGGATGGTCGCCGGGGGCGTGTCGGCACGCGGGATGATCGTTGTCGCGCTGCTGCTCGTTGCCGGGGGCAACGCGCTGCTCACCGTGCTCCACCCGCAGATCACCGCGCTGGGACTGGCCCTCCCCCTGGTGCTGATCGGTACCGGCATGGGATTGTCGTTCGGCATCACCGACGGCCAGGCGATGGGCGTCATCGAACCCCGGAAGGCTGGCATGGCGGCGGGTTTCCTCAACACGCTCCGCGGTGGCGCCGAAGCCCTGGTCATCGCGGTCTTCGGAGCGGCGTTGACCAGCATCGTCGCCGCCCGCACGGGATCGTCCGAAGCCGCCGCCCGGGCGACCGCCGGGGACGTGGGAGGGTCGGACGCCCTGGCCGGTCACCTCACGGCGGCCTGGGACGCCACGTCCTGGGGTGTCGCGGCCCTGTCGCTGGTCGCCACGGCCGGGGTGTTCGTGCTCCTGGCCCGGCGCCGGGGCGTGGTGGGAGGGGTTCCCGGGTCGGGCGGGACGGAGGCGGAGCCCGCGGGGCGGGGGCCCGCGGGACCGGAATCCGTTGAACGCTAGTCCGTCGAACGCTGGCGGTTCTGCGGCGTGCCGCGGCGGCCCGGAGGAGCACGGCCGGGCCGTCGGGCCTGCGGGGGCGGTTCCCCGGGGCGGGCGCTGTCACAGGCGTGTGCTTCGATGCACCTCATGAACGCACCCGAGACCGCCCTCCGCCTGCCCGAACCGGCCACCGTGCGCGACCGGTCCCACAGGACGGCGCTGCTGGAGTTCCTCGTCAACCCCGACGGCCTCTACCGCAAGTACGATTTCACGCCCGGCTGGCGGCCGGGATGGGACCTGGCCACGATGAGCAGCGGGGGAGGGGACGAGTACGCCATCGCGCTCTCGGACACGGCCGGTCTCATCCGCTGCTTCGACCACGAGTCGGAGATGAGCCCCTACGCCAACGACGAGGAGCACTGGCCGGGGACGGTCGACGCCGTGCCCGGAGAACTCGCGTTCCTTATGGCGGACACCGATTTCAACGGAGGCGACACGCTGTCGGTGAGCGCTCTGCTGTGGCGTCTGCCCGCGGACGCCTCCTGGCGCACCGGGGTCGCCGGGGACCGGGAGGACGGGTCGGGTTGGCTGCTGGGTGGTCTGTACGCCGCCGACCCCGCACGGTACTTCCACGAGGAGTTCCAGGACTACTACGAACGTTCTCTGGACCTCGACGCGGTGCGCGCGGTGTTCGAGGGAGGGCCGCTGACCGAGGAGGTCGTGGCCGGACTCAACCCCGGGGCCGACCCCGTCAAGCTGCTGCGCATGGCAGCGGCGTACCCCTCCTGACGCCCGTCACCGTAGTCGTCCCGGGACGACTGCCCACCTCGGCGGCGGACGGAGAACGTCAGCTTCCCGCATCGCGGGCGATGCGGTACAGCACGTTCGGGCGCAGCGGACCCTCGGGCACGGTGGGGTCGTCGAAGTCCTCTGCCGGGTTCCGGGTCATCCCGATCCGGCGCATCACCGCACGCGAACGCAGGTTGGCGGCCGTGGTCACGGCGAGGACCTCGTGGAGCGCGAGGACGTCGAAGCCGTGGGCCAGGACCGTTCGCGCGGCCTCGGTGGCGTAGCCGTGGCCCCAAGCTGGGCGGGCGAGCCGCCAGCCGATCTCCACCCCGGTGAACGGCATGCCCTCGTCCACGTCGTCCAGGCCCGCGAAGCCGACGAACTCGCCGGTGGCCCGCACCTCCACCGCCCACCACCCGTAGCCGCGCCGGTCGAACGCGGCCTCGAAGCGTGCGACGGAGGCGTCGCTCTGCTCGCGGGTGAGCGGGTCGCCCAGGTGCTCGCGGACCTCGGGGTCGGCGTTCATCGCGGCCCAGGGGGCGAGGTCGGAGTCCCGCCACCGGCGGAGGGTGAGGCGTTCGGTGCGCAGTTCGGTCACGCGTCCAGCCAACAGGGCTCCGGTCCCCGGGGGCAATTCCTTATCCGACGAGGAGTTGGACGGCGTGGACCAGACGCCGGAAGGAGCGGCTCCGTTCTTCCACGGCCCGCATGTCCATGGTCGCGGTGAACTTCACCCGGTGGAGCGTCTCGCGGTAGGGCTCGGTCATGAGGGCGTTCAACTGGGCCTTGGCGTCGCGCTTGGCCTCGGGGGCGTCCGGCGCCACGGCGTCAGCGCCCATCGCGGAGTGCCCGCGCAGGGACTCGGCGGCGGCCAGGAACCACGCCTCGTACTCGGGACAGGCGATCACCACCTCGACCGGGCATCGGGCGAGTGCGGGATCGGGAGCGATCGAGCGCGCTAGTTCGACGGGGCAGGTGATGTCCTTGTCGTCACCGTCCCTGAGGACGAGGACGCCGCCCCGGTCGGGAACGCGCCTGGACTGGAGCATCACCGCCCTGGCCAGCTCGTCCGTTTTGCGCATTTTCGCCGAGTCCAGGCGGAAGGGCTGCGCGACATCGATCCACGTGCCCGAGTACTCGGTCGCGACCCGGGTGAGCAGGTCCCGTACCGCCCTGTGCTCGCCGTGCCCCTCCACGATCGGGGCGATGGTGATGGGGGACATCACTCCTCTTCCCAGGACAGGCGCTCCTGGATGGGCGCGGGGAGAAGCTGGTCGGTTCTGAGCAGCTCACCGGGGGTGTAGAGGTGCTCCCGCATCGCATGGGTACCGGCATCGTCGAGGGGGCCTAGGTTGGTCTCACCGGACACGGAGCGGACCGCGTACAGCTCGGAGGGCTCGAAGTCGTCCCGGTCCAGCAGGTCGGGGCTGTGGCTGGTGACGACCACCTGACGGCGGGTGCTCGCGTCCCGGAGCGCGTCCAGCAGGACTCCGGCCGCGGCAGGGTGCAGGGCGCTCTCGGGTTCCTCGATGCCGACCGTGCTGAGGGTGTCCCCGGTGTCGGAGAAGAGGCAGACGAGGACGCCCAGGGCGCGCAGGGTGCCGTCCGAGACCGACTGGGCCGGAAACCGGCAGGGGTTCTCTGCTCCTGGCACGTCCTGTGTGAACTCCAGCGTTTCCCAGTTGCCGAGGTCCGCTCGCGAGACCCCGTGCATACCGGGAACGATCATCCGCAGGTAGTCCTCGATGCGTTCCTTGTCGCTCGCACCCTGGGGGCTGCGTTGCAGGCGGTGCAGCACACTGGCGACGTTGGACCCGTCCCGGCGCAGGAACTCACCGGAGTCGGGAGTCTGCGGCTCGCGCATGGCGTCCGGGTTCAGGCTGAAGACGCTGATGCCGGAGAGGCCCGCGTACACCCGCTCGAAGATGTCGATCCCGGCGGCCGAGACCAGGTAGAGGCGCTGGTCGTTGACCGGGGGCATGACGGGCTCGGAGGCCTTCTCCAGTTCGCCGTTCCTGACCTTGAAGAAACCCTTCCAGGATTCCGCTTCCCCGGTGGAGTACACGTGGCACTCCTCCCGGGAGATCTTGAACGCGCCTCCTCGAACCGCGGCGACCTCGAAGGCGTACGTGCCCGAGTAGGTGGGGCCTCGGAACTCCAGGTCGATCGCGAAGTGGGTCGGGTGCCCGGTCGAGCGCCGCCGTACCTCGGCCACGCCGCCCCGGCTGCGCAGTGCCTGGTCGAGCGAGGTCTGGAGGGCTTCGGAGACCAGCCTGAGAGCGTCGAGGAAGTTGCTCTTGCCGGAGCCGTTGGGGCCCACCAGGAAGAGTAGTTGGCCCAGCCTGACATCGGCTTTGGCGATGCTTCTGTAGTGCTTCAGGTGCACCCGGGTGAGCGAGAACTGGTTGGCCTGCATGGGGTTCAGTCTTTCAGCAGCCTGGCGGTAGGCCGTCAGTCTGACAGCCGTGTGAGCATGACCGGGATGTGCCCGGTGGCCCATGCCTCAGCGGGTTCGCGGGGCGGGTTGCGGGGGAGTGGACAGTGCGGAGTGTCGTCAGGGGCCGGGCGCGGGCGCGGAATGTGGGGGATACGTATGGCAGCGCTCACAGTGGGTGCGGGGGAAGGGGGCTGCGGCGCGATCGCCATGTCGGTTTCCTTTTCTCTAAGGTTTTTCAAGGCACTGGCCGTACTCCGGAAGCGTTGGTTTCATTCGCCAGAGCTTGTGCGTGATCGGCCGGAGGCATGTGGTGGGTGGGGCGAGAGGTGTGGATATCCGAGGCGTCATTTCTCGGGTGGAAAATGGAGAGTGAAGGTTTCTCCAGGATTGGTGCCGGTATCGCCGTTTTTGTCTTCTGGGCTCACCGTGTTCCGCGAACCTGGCGGTAGGCGGAACGGTTCGGCAGCGGCGGCTGGAACCCGGCCCTGTCCTCGACCACGGAGTCCACGAGGAGGTCGAGCCGGTCGCGCTCTACGTACTTCCAGGTGCCGTGCCGGTCCTGGTAGCTCCAGGAGAAGTCGTCCTTGAGGCCGATGGCGACGTTGCCCAGGTAGGAGGGGCCGACGAGGGCGCGTTCGACGTCGGGGCCGTGGGTCCAGGGGAAGCGGCGCCACTCGACGGTGAAGGTCAGGCCCCGCTGGCTCTGGAAGGCGGTGACGGCGGCGGCGAACATGTCGTCGGAGGATTTCCGTGTTTCGTTCATGCCCTCAGCATCCGACGGGGGATATCTGTTCCTCCAGTGAGTGAGTTGTATCTACAAAGGGATGGTCCCAAGAGGAACGCCGAGGATAGCTTTGGGTCATGGTGCAACACGATTTCGGTGCATATCTGGCCGAAGAGCGCAATAACTCTGGCTACACCCTCCGCAAGCTTGCGGCGCTGGTGAACCTGAGCCCATCGACCATCTCCCGCTGGGAGAACAACCACGTGGTCCCACTCCGGAGCGAAGTGGAGAAAGTGGACAAAGCCCTGGAGTTGCAGGGGCGGCTTGTCAGTGTGTGGGAGTTCGCGAAGGCGGAAGGGCTCCCGCAGTGGATGCACAGCGTCTCGCGGCTGGAGGAGGCCGCCGAGACGATAGACCTGATATCCCCCTTGCTGGTGCCTGGGTTGTTGCAGTCTCCGAGTTACGCGCGACTGGTGTTCGAGGAGTCGCTGATGGGACGTGAGCCGGGTGACCTTGAGCGCTTGGTGGCGCTGAGGTGTGGCAGGTATGAGCAGTTGCGGAAGCTCAACAACCCTCGGACCATTGCAGTGTTTCCTGTGACGGCGGTGACCTGCGTCCCTGCCCGGGTTCGAAAGGAACAGGTTTCGCACCTTTTGTCCGTCGCTGAAATGGGCAAGATGCGTTTCCACCTGGTCCCAGAAGATTCCATCCTGCTCGGGGTGACGTCCATGCTGCTGCTGTTCCACCTTCGTGACGGTGGGAAAGCGGCTGTGAGCGACCATGTGGACGGCGCTACCTTGTATGAGGACACGAAGGTGTACGACCGCTTGCATGGTCTGGTGAAACAAGCACTGGGTAGCGCTCTGCCTGCGACCCAGTCTCGAAAAGTTCTGGAGGAACTACGGTGAGCGAGCGACGCGACTTCCACAAGTCCAGCTACAGCACGTCGGGCGGGAACTGCGTGGAGGTCAGCGAAGGCCGAGACACCCTCGTGCGCGACACCCAGAACCGGGAGCTGGGCCATCTCAGCTTCGACCACCGTGAGTGGACCTCCCTCCTCTCCCTGCTGGCGTCGTCTCCCCGATAACGACAGCGTTCCCGGCGTTCTCCGCGCTCTCCCCGAGACATCAGGACCCCCGTTCCGCATCCTGGAACGGGGGTCCTGCGCTTGCGGACCGCTCAGCGCGGCGCGTCAGCCCTTGAGCGGATCGTGCCCCCAGTTCATCAGCGAGTACCGCCACGGGGTCTCGCTCGGGTCCCCGGACGGTTTCTGCGCCAGGTGCCGGTGCACGTAACCGGTGACCTTGCGCATGTGCTCGTAGTCCTGCTCCTTCAGATCACCCTGCGAAGCGTGCAGGATGTCCACGATCCGTCGCCCCGAGCGGTGGCCCTTGGACTCCCCCTCACCCTCGCCCACGGACTTCGACTCCTCGGTCTCCAGCCACCGTTCCAGTTCCTTGGGCGTCATGTTGACCGCCTCGCCGAACTCCTGCCGGACCTGCCGCTGCTGCTTCTCGTCCATGTCCCCGCCCCCGTCTCCCCGTTGTCCGTTTCCCGGCCAGCCCCCGGAGCGGCTGTGCCTCCGCCTGTGTCCGCACCTGCGCGGTCAGCCCTCGGCGCGCCTGTCGAGCACGCGTAACACGGTCTTGCGGGCCTTGTGCCCGCGCTCGTGCTCGGCTGCGCTGCGGGCCTGCTTCGAGGACATTCCCCGCGCCTTCTTGGCGGCCTCGGCGGCGGGCAGCCGGTCCAGTTCGACAGACCTGCGGGCCGACTTCGCGGCCGGAGGGTTCGGCGAACGTCCCTCCCCTCGCTCGTCGTCCCGGCGCTTGGTGCGCCGCGCCTGCCGCCGCTCTTGGGGACTGAGCTGCTCCCAGGCGTGGCGCGGAAGGTAGCGGTCGGTGCCTCCGGGTTCCTTGGAACCGCTGTCGCGCGCCCGCGCATTGCCGGAGGCCGTCTGCCACTCCTCCTCGGTCCACTTCCGCAGGTCGCGCTGTTCGCCGCTCCTGCGGTCCGGGTGCCGGTAGCCGCCGCCCTCGCGTTCGTACTCCTGGGTGAGCAGTTGGCTCTTGCGCGCCGACCACTTCCCGGCGGCCCCGCCCTTGTCCGAGGCCTTGATCCGCTCCTTGAGCCTCTCCCGTAACTTCGGGTCGGTGTAGTCCCTGCGGTAGTCGTCCGCGTCCTTGCCCTTGCCCGTGTCCTTGCCCATGTGGGCCGACTACCCCTCCCGCCGGGCCGCTACAACCCTGAGCAGGGCTTTTGCTGTGGCTTGTCTGGGGTGCGCGTCAGCTCGGGCTCTACGGGTGCCTGGTTGCTGACGCAGCGACGCTCTACAACTTGCGGACCCCCTACGACGCGCGGTCACGCGCGGGGCTTCATGGCCGCTCTCGGTCTGAACCGTGTACCCCCGTTCACGGATGGCTGGGGGAGATTCCCGGTGGGCGTTCCCCCCGGCGACCTCCCGAACCCCTCCGTGACGCCCACCAGACACCTGAAGTGACCGGCGCGCAGGGATCTCCTTCGGCAAGTTCGCTAGGCGAACTTGCTCTCAGTCGGTCCCCGCCCCCAACACTGAACCTCGGAGCCAGTGCCCACCACGACCACCCACCCCCCAGGGGCTGAACTGGAACGCGCACGCCCTACGGGTGCCTGGCTGCCGTCACCTACACGCTCTACGCCAACCCCCACGGGTGAACGACCACCACACATGCCACCCCAACCCCCTACGGCATGCCGCCAGCCTGGGCTCTGCGGGCGGGTGGTTCGGCTTTGCGGAGGGCTCAACCCCCTGCGGCGTCGCCGCTGTGTGCTCTACGCCAACCGCAGTTCAGGGGCGGTACACCGCCGTCGAACCCCGCACCACCAGTTCCGGGGTGAACAGCACCCGCTCGTGGACGTGCTCGCCGTGGTTCAGCTCCGACTCCAGCAGGCGCATCGCCGCCCGGCCCAGTTCGTACTTGGGCTGGGCCACCGTGGTCAGCCCCGGGTGCACCAGGTCGGCGAAGTCCACGTTGTCGTAGCCCACCACCGACATGTCCTCGGGCACCCGCAGGCCCCGCTGGCCCAGGCCCTTCATCACGCCGAGCGCCAGTTGGTCGTTGGCGCAGAACACGGCCTGGGGGCGCTGCCGCGGCCCCCCGCTCAGGATCGCGTCCACCGCCCGCTCGCCCTGCTCGGGGTTGAGCAGCGGTTGCTCGACCACCCGTACGCGGGTGTCCGGGTCCAGCCCGGCCTCGGTGAAGGCGTCGCGCAGCCCCTCGTGCCGCCTGCGCACCTGCTCGATGGCGAACGGCCCGGTCAGGAAGGTCACCGTCTCGTGTCCCAGCCCGATGAGGTGCCTCCCGGCCGCCATCCCGCCCGCGTGGTTGTCCACGCTGACGCTGCACCCCACGTCCTCGGCGACGTCGCCCCGGTCCAGGGCCACCCAGAAGGTCCCCTGGCGGCTCAACCACAGAAGGTCCGACAGGTCGTCGTCCACGGGCATCACCACGGCCCCGGCCGCGCGCTGCTCGGCCAGCAGGCGCACGTTGCGCTGCTGGCGCTCGCGCTTCTCGGCGGAGTTGAGCAGCACCACGGCGAGTCCGGATCCGGCCGCCTCGTCCTCCACGCCCCGTGCGACCTCGGTGAAGAACGGATTGGTCACGTCCAGCACGAGTAGGCCCACGGACTCGCTGCGTCCCGAGCGCAGGCTGCTGCCGGAGGAGTTGCGCACGTAGTCGAGCTCGGTGATGGCCGCCTCGACCCGCAGGCGGGTGGCCTCGGCGACGCGCTCGGGGCGGTTGAGCACGTTGGACACGGTTCCGGGCGAGACCCCGGCGCGCCGGGCGACCTCGGTGATACCCACGCCGCGGCGTGCGTTGGGGGACCTGGTGGACAAGGGGCTTCTCCCGTGCGTGTGCGGAGGGCGATGCGAAGCATCGTACTCACACCCCGATTGAAACGTGTCAATTCCGTGTCCGGAGTGGGGTGTTCCGAGCCGCATGGCTTGCTGGAAAGGGCTTACCGGCACGGAAGCCGTTATCGGGGTGAGACCTGCGAATTCTCGGGTGATCCTCTTGACGGTGTGATGTGGGGCACTTAACATCCACTTCATATTAAAACGTTTTTGCCGGGCATGGCAAAGAGAAGGAGGGCGCACGTGGACCCAGCAGAGGTCCCCCCACCCCTCGCCCTGGTCGACGTCACCAAGTCCTTCGGAAGCGTCCGGGCCCTGCGGGGGCTGTCCCTGGAACTGCGCTCCGGAGAGATCCACGCACTGGTGGGCGAGAACGGGGCGGGCAAGTCCACCCTGGTCAAGACCATCGCGGGGGTGCACCGGCCGGACGGCGGGCAGGTGCTCGTGGACGGCCGCCCCGCGGAGTTCGCCGCGCCCGTGGACGCCCAGCGCGCCGGGGTCGCGGTCATCCACCAGGAACCCACGCTGTTCCCCGACCTGTCGGTGGCCGAGAACATCTTCGTCGGCCGCCAGCCCCGCACCCGCCTGCGCACCATCGACCGCGGCCGCATGCGCCGCGACACCCGGGAGGTCTTCGCGCGCCTGGGCGTGGACATGGACCCCGACCGCCCCGCCCGGGGGCTGTCCATCGCCGACCAGCAGCTCGTGGAGATCGCCAAGGCCCTCACCCGCCGGGCGCGGGTCCTGGTCATGGACGAGCCCACCGCCGCCCTCTCCGGGGTGGAGGCCGAGCGCCTGTTCACCGTCGCCCGCACCCTGCGCGACTCCGGCGCGGCGCTGCTGTTCATCTCCCACCGCTTCGACGAGGTCTTCGCCCTGTGCGACCGCGTCACCGTGGTCCGCGACGGCGCGTTCGTCTCCTGCGACCCCACCGGCGACCTGGACGTGGACACCGTCGTGCGCCGCATGGTCGGCCGCGAGGTCAGCAGCCTCTACCCCAAGGAGGAGGCCGAGCGCGGCGAGGTCCTGCTGGAGGTCGACGGCCTGACCCGCCACGGCGTGTTCGCCGACGTGTCCTTCTCGGTGCGCGCCGGGGAGATCGTCGCCCTGGCCGGACTGGTCGGCGCCGGACGCAGCGAGGTCGTCCGCGCCGTGTTCGGCGTGGACCGCTACGACGCGGGCACCGTGCGGGTGGAGGGCAGGCCGCTGGCGCCGGGGCGGCCCCGGGCCGCCATGGCCGCCGGACTGGCCCTGGTCCCCGAGGACCGCCGCCAGCAGGGCCTGGTCATGGAGTCCTCCATCGAGCGCAACGCCACCGCCACCCGCCGCCGACCGCTCAGCCGCCTGGGCCTGTTGCGCCCCCGCGCCGAACGCGACTCCGCCCGCGAGTGGGGCGAGCGCCTGAACCTGAGGTTCGGCCGCCTCACCGACCCCGTCTCCACCCTCTCCGGCGGCAACCAGCAGAAAGTCGTCCTGGCCAAGTGGCTGTCCACCGAACCCCGCGTGCTCTTCGTGGACGAGCCCACGCGCGGCATCGACGTGGGCACCAAGGCCGAGGTCCACCGCCTGCTGTCCACCCTCGCGGGCCGGGGACTGGCCGTCGTCATGGTCTCCAGCGAACTCCCCGAGGTGCTGGGCATGGCCGACCGGGTCCTGGTCATGCACGAGGGCCGGGTCACCGCCCACCTGGACCGCGGGGAGGCCGACGAGGAGTCGGTCATGTACGCGGCCACCGGACAGCGACCGAGCGAGGCCGCATGACGAACACGGTCGGTACCGCCCCCGCCCCCGCCCCCGTTCCCGCCGCGCGCCGCAGGCTCCAGTTCCGCGAACTCGGCGTGCTCCTGGCCGTGGTGGTCCTCGTGGCCGCCACCTGGCTCCACAACCCCGGCTTCCTGTCCAGCCAGGGCGTGCGCGACCTGTTCCTGGGCGCCACCGTCCTGTCCGTCCTCGCCGTCGGCCAGGCCCTGGTCCTCATCACCAGGAACGTCGACCTCTCGGTCGGCTCGGTCATGGGCCTGTCGGCCTTCGGCACCGGCCTGCTGTTCGTGTCCTTCCCGGGCCTGCCCGTGCCCGTCGCGATGCTCGCCGGGATCGGTATCGGCCTGGTCGCGGGGCTGCTCAACGGACTGCTGGTCACCACCGTGCGGGTTCCCGCCCTGGTCGTCACCCTGGGCACCCTGTACGCCTACCGCGGCCTCAACCACTGGTGGGCCGGGGGCGAGCAGGTCAACGCCCACGACATGCCCGACTCCTTCCTGCTCCTGGGCCGCTTCAGCGTCCTGGGCGTGCCCCTGCCCGCCGCGGTCGCCATCGCCGTGGTCGCCGTCGTGGGCTTCTACCTCGCCAGCTACCGCTCGGGCCGCGAGCTGTACGCGATCGGCTCCGACGCCGACGCCGCACGGCTCTCCGGCATCCCCGTCGCGCGCCGCGTCACCTGGGCCTTCGCCGCCAACGGGGCCCTGGCCGGGCTGGCCGGGGTGCTCTTCGCCGCCCGCTACGGCACCGTCGACTCCACCGTGGGCACCGGCATGGAACTCCAGGTCGTCGCCGCGGCCGTGGTCGGCGGCGTGGCCATCGCCGGAGGCGTGGGCACCGTCTACGGGGCCGCGCTCGGCGCCGTCCTGCTCACCACCATCACCGCGGCCCTGCCCATCTGGCAGGTCGACCAGTTCTGGCACCAGGCGGTGGTGGGCGCGCTCATCCTGGCCGCCATCGGCCTGGACCGGCTGCTCGCGGTGCGTACCGCGCGCAGGCTTCGAGGAGGAGGTGCCCGTGGCGCCTGAACGCACCGTCACCGCCCCCGCCCCCGACCGTGTGCCCGAGGGCTCCCCGGCGCGGGGACCCGGCGGCCCCGGCCGGATCCGGTCGCTGCTCTCTGCCCGCGAGGCGCCCGTGGTGGGCGCGCTCGTGGTCGCCCTGCTGGCCGCCGGACTGTTCGTGGACATGTTCGCCACCGCGCGCAACATCGACTTCCTGGTGCTGAGCGTGGCCGCCATCGCCCTGATGGCCCTGCCGATGACGCTCATCGTCATCACCGGCGAGATCGACCTGTCGGTGGCCAGCACCCTGGCGCTGACCAGCGCCACCCTGGGCGTGCTGTGGGAGGCCGGGGTCGCCATCGAAACGGCCCTGTGGATCTGCCTGGCCGTGGGCGCGCTGCTGGGCGCCCTCAACGGGTTCCTGGTCACGGTGTGCGGGCTGCCGTCCCTGGCCGTGACCATCGGCACCATGGCCCTGTACCGGGGGCTGGCCTACGTGCTGCTCGGCGACCGCGCCGTGGCCAGCTACCCCCAGAGCTGGGTCAGCGGAGCCAGGGCGCCCTTCCTGGGCGTGGAGGGCCTGCCGTGGATCGCCGTGGCGGTCCTGGTCCTGGCCGTGCTGTTCGGGGTGCTGCTGCACGCCACCGCCGTCGGCCGCTCGCTGTTCGACATCGGCAACAACGACGAGGCCGCCCGCTTCACCGGGGTGCCGGTGCGCTGGACCAAGTTCTGGCTGTTTACGCTCAGCGGCGCGGTGGCCTCCGGGGCCGGGGTCTTCTGGACCCTGCAGTACGGCACCTCCCGCGCCGACACCGCCCTCGGCCTCGAACTCCAGGTCGTGGCCGCGGTCCTGCTCGGCGGGGTGTCCATCTTCGGCGGGGTCGGTTCGATCCTGGGCGTGCTGAGCGGCGTCGTGCTGCTGGGCGCGATCCGCAACGCCCTCCAGCTGTTCGGCATCAGCAGCGAGGTCCTCCAGATCGTCACCGGCCTCATCCTCATCGCCTCCGTCGTCACCCCCAACCTCGTGGCCCGGCTGCGCGCCGGACGCGCACCCGGACCCAGCCCCTCCTCACCCCCGGCCGCGGCACCGTCCGCCGCGTCCGCCCCCACCAAGGGAGAACACTCATGACCCAGGGCCGCCCACGCCACCTGCTCCTGGCCGCGTCCGCGTTCGCGGTGCTGACGACCGCCGCCTGCGGCGGGGGCACCACCATCGAGGACGCCCAGGAGGAGAACCGGGCCGGGCCGACCGGCACCGCCGACCCCGACGCGCAGATCCCCGAGGGCCTGAAGATCGACTTCCTGCCCAAGCAGCTCAACAACCCCTTCTTCGAGATCGTCAACCAGGGCGGCGCCGAGGCCGTCGAGGAGGTCGGGGGCACGGCCACCGAGCGCGGGGGCACCGAGGCCACGGCCGACTCCCAGGTGGAGTACGTCAACGCGGCCAGCCAGGCGGGCAGCGACGTCATCGTGATCGCCGCCAACGACCCCGACGCGGTCTGCCCCGCGCTCAACGAGGCCCGTGACAACGGCGCGGCCATCGTCGGCTACGACTCGAACGCCAACTGCACCGACGTGTTCGTCAACCAGTCCTCCACCGAGCTCATCGGCCGCACCCTGGTCGAGATGATCGCCGAGGACCTGGGTGGCGAGGGCACCTTCGCGGTGCTCTCGGCCACTCCCAACGCCACCAACCAGAACGCCTGGATCGCGGCGATGGAGGAGGTGCTGGCCGAGGAGGAGTACGCCGGCCTGGAGCTGGTCGAGACCGTCTACGGCAACGACGACGACCTGGAGTCCTTCCAGGAGATGCAGGGCCTCATGCAGTCCCACCCCGACCTGGACGGCGTGGTCTCGCCGACCACCGTGGGCATCGCCGCGGCGGCCCGCTACGTCAGCGACTCCGAGTACCGGGGCGAGGTGGCCGTGACCGGCCTGGGCACGCCCAACCAGATGCGCGAGTTCGTGGACGACGGCACCGTGAGCCGGTTCGCCCTGTGGAACCCGCTCGACCTGGGCTACCTGGCCGGGTACACCGGCGCGGCGCTCAAGGCCGGGCAGATCACCGGCGCCGAGGGCGAGACCTTCACGGCCGGACGCCTGGGCGAGTTCACGTTCGAGACCGAGGGGGAGATCGTGCTCGGCCCGCCGCAGGTCTTCGACGCCGGGAACGTGGACGACTTCGACTTCTGAGCCCGTCTCCGGGGGCGCCCGGCACACGGAAACCTGGCCGGGGCGACTCCGTCCGGCCCGACGTGCCGCAATACGTAACGCTTTGCACAGAACCGTCATGGTCTGTCGTGCCTTATCCGTATCCGTCCCACAGGAAGGACGCCCGTGCAGCGCGTATGCTTCATCCTCAAGGTCCGCCGGGAACGCCTCGCCGAGTACCGCGAACGGCACGCCGAGGTGTGGCCGGAGATGCGCGAGGCCCTCAGCGCCACCGGCTGGCACAACTACTCGCTGTTCTGCACCGAGGAGGGCATGGTCGTGGGTTACCTGGAGACCGAGGACTTCGAGGCCGCCCGCGCCGCGATGGCCCGGACCGGGGTCAACGCCCGCTGGCAGGCCGAGATGGCGCCGTTCTTCGAGGGCCTGCCCGGCCGCCCCGACGAGGGCATGGTGCCGCTGACCGAGGTCTTCCACCTCGCCTGACGGGGGGCGGCCCCACGCCAGGTGCCCGTGGTCACTCGGCGGGCAGGTCCACGCGGATCTCCCCGCCGAGGGACGCACCGCCCTCCAGTTCCAGGTCGTCACCGCTCCAGAACCGCCCCGGGTCGTAGTACCCGGGCAGGCGCCCCGGGGGCAGCAGCCCCATGGCCTCGTAGGTCAGGGCGATCACCTCGGCGCAGTAGGCCGTCTCCAGCGCGCGCTCGCGCGCGCCCCGCCCGAAGGGAAGCTTGCGCAGGGGCAGGCGTCCGCGCGCCCAGCGGGCGGCCATCTGGGTGGTGGAGGGGAAGGGGGTGCCGTTGAGCCGGGCGACCGTGCGCAGGGCGGCGTCCTCCATCGCGCCGTCCGCCAGGGGGTCGAGCTGGCGCAGCCAGCCGCGCTGGCCGTACTTGCGGCCCCACACCAGCACGGCGTCGCGCAGGTCGTGCAGCTGTACGCCGCGCTGGTGCCTGCCGGTCCACACGTCGGGCAGGGACCGGCCGAGTTCGGCGTGCCACATCAGCGGCGGCAGGTCCTCGACCACGATGGACATGCCGACGTGGTTGACCGGGCTGTTGGTGGTGATCTGGATGGCGCGGTCGGCCGCGCTCGTGCCGCGGAAGACCCAGACGTCACCGGTCCGGGTGAGCTCCAGCGCCTCGTTCAGGGACATGCTCGTGTCTGCCACACCGCTAGCCTAGGGAACATGCGTTGGTGGAAGGCCCTTGGAGTGGCCGCTTTCGTGGGCGTCGCGGCGACCGGCGCGGTGATCGCGCGGGACCAGCGGCAGCGCCGTGCCTACACCCCCGAACAGGTTAGGGACCGGTTGCGCGAGCGCGCCGCCCGGGCCGAGGACGCCGGGACGGACGGTGCGGCCGGGACGACCGGAACCGCCGTGGAACCGGGGGAGGACCTCGGCGTGCCCGTGTGGCGCCGTCGGCTGACCGGGCTGGCCGCGGGGGTGCGGCGTTCCGCTGCGGCGGCCCTGGGGCTGCTGCGGGGCCGCGTCGACCGCTCGGTCTGAGCGGCCGCGGTCAGCACACGGTCGCCGGCCGGTCCGGGTCGGCGAGGCGGGAGACGCCGGGAACGGCCAGCGGCACGAGCGTGGTCACCAGCCCGACCGCCGCAGCGCCGACCAGCACGGGGCGCGGCCCCACGGTCTGTGCCAGGGCTCCGGCCAGCGCGTACCCGACCGGTTCCAGCGCGAAGCTGCCCACCTCGTCGACGCTGATCACCACGCTGAGCAGGTCCTGGGGGATCGCCCGTTGCAGGGCGGTGTACCAGTACACGCCCAGGAGCATGAAGCCCGTGCCGGTGGCGGCGTAGCCGGTCAGCAGCAGCCAGGCGGGCACGGTCGCGGCCAGGCCCAGCAGGACCAGCGGGTAGACGAGCACACCCGCCAGGGAGACCAGGCCGGGGCGCGCCGGGCTCCAGCGGGCGGCGACGACCCCGCCCAGGAGCTGGCCCGCCGACATGCACGACAGCGCCAGCCCGTAGACGGGTTCGGCGTAGGAGTCGGCGACCACGATCGGCAGCAGGGTGAACCCGGGTGCGAGGGTGGCCGGTGCCTGCACGGTGGCTACCGCGATGACCGCCACCACCCAGGGCCGCCGCACCACCTCGCGCAGCCCCGCCCGGAGGTTCGCGCCCATCGTGGCCCCGGAGCGCTCGGCGGACGGCGCCGCCTCGCGCACCAGCGGCAGCACGGCGCCGCCCACCGCGAAGGCGGCGGCGACCACGGCGAACACCGCCCGCGCCTCCAGGGCGGCGAGCAGCACCCCGGCCACGGCGGGGCCGGTCACGCCCATGGCGCGTCCCACGACGTTGCGCAGGGCGTTGGCCTCGCGCAGCCGGTCGCCGGGGACCAGCAGCGGCACGATCGATCCGGCGGCGGGTTCGCTGACCGAACCGGCCGTGCCGCTGGCCGCCGCCAGACACACGAACCAGGCGGCTGAGTCGGGGCCCAGCGCGAAGCCGAGCATGACCGCGCACTGGGCCAGGTCGCCCGCGGCCAGGGCGGTGGACTTGCGGACCCTGCTCACCAGTGCGCCCGACAGCAGGGTGCACAGGGAGCCCGCCACGCCGCGCGCGCCCAGGACCAGGCCCAGGAGCAGCGGCCCGTGTCCGTCCAGCACCAGGCCGACCACGGCCACGGGCAGCATCGCCGAGCCGAGTTCGTCGGCGCCCCTGCCCGTGAGGAGGAGGCGGAATCCCCGGTGGCGCAGGGTCGGGGGCAGCGCACGCGCGCGCATCGGGGCCTCCTCGGGGGAAGCCCCCAGTGTGCCGGTGGCCCCCGCGGCCCGGCGAGTGGTTTTTCCGGCCACCGCGGGGCGGAGGCGGCTCCCCGGCGGGGGCCGGGTGTTCCGGCGCGTTCCGCGGGTAGCGGGTCGTGTTCCAGCCCGGGGCGCGCGCACCCGGAACGGGACTGTTGTTACCGGCTGGTACTACCGACTGGTAGTTTTGCTCTGTTGCGGTGGCCGAACGGCCGCACCCGGATACGGACAGCGAGGAAACAGGCAGTGCACGAGGGCGTCCTCATCCGGCCCCGACCCGTTCCCCGGGCAGGCTTCCGGATCTTCCTGCTGCACCACGCGGGCGGGTCCTCCCTGGGCTACCGGCCCTGGGTGCGCCACTTCCCGGCCGACTGGGAGGTGTGCCTGGTCGAGGCGCCAGGACGCGGCCGGGCGGCGGAGGAGAAGCCCTTCCGCGACGCCGGAGGGCTCGCCCGCCACCTGCTCGCGCGCCTGGCCCCCGAACTGGACCGACCCTTCGGCTTCTTCGGCCACAGCATGGGCGCGCTCCTGGCCCACGAACTGACCGCCCGGCTGGCCGCCGACGGCCCCGCCGAGCCCGCCTGGCTCGGGGTGTCCGCGTGGAGCCCGGCCCCGGGCCCCGAGCACGACGCGCCCCGGCACTTGCTGCCCTCCGAACAGCTGCGCCGGGGCATCGCCCGCATGGGCGGGACCGCCGCCGGTTCCCTGGACGACCCCGAGCAGTGGAAGATCGTGGAGCCGCTGATCCGCGCCGACCTCGAACTCGTCGACACCTGGCGCCCGGATCCGGACGCCCCGCCGCTGCGGACGCCGCTGTCGGTCTTCGGCGGCCGGGACGACCCCGGCGTCACGCCCGAGCGCCTCGCCGCCTGGGACGACCGCGCCTCGGGGCCGGTGGAGCGCCACATCCTGCCCGGCGAGCACTTCTACTTCGTCGGCCGGACCGGCGACGTGGTCACCCGCATCGTCAAGGACGTCCGGGCCGCCCTGCCCCAGGACGTCTAGTCACCTCCGTTCCTGCCGGGGCGGCGCGGAAACCCGTCATGCCGCCCCGGCCCGGGGCGTCAGCTCCCGGCCGCGATGACGTAGCCGGGCCCGTCCGCCGCCAGCTCCACCCGCTCCGCGCCCTCCACGACCGCCCGCGCCCCGCCGCCCCGGGCGAGCACCTCCAGGCCCGAGACGTCCAGGTCGGCCAGGGCCGCCGACAGCCCCTCGTGCGGGCCGTCGGCCAGGTGCACCAGCACCGTCCGGCCGCCGAGCGAGCGCAGGAACGTCATGTGGTGCGGCCCCGCGTCCAACCAGCGCAGGCCGCCGGTCTGGAGCGCGGGCAGCTCCCGGCGCAGGGCCAGCAGCCGGGCGTGCGCCTCCATCGTCCCCGTGTCCCACACCTCGGGCCGGTGCCAGGGCATGGGCCTGCGCGCGTTCTCCCCGTCCACGCCCTCCATGCCGATCTCGTCGCCCGCGAACACGAACGGCACGCCGGGCAGCGTCACCTGCGCCGCCACCCCGACCTCGTGCCGGTCGGCGTCGCCGCCCACCACGGTCCGAAAGCGCGTCGAGTCGTGCGTGCTCAGCGCGTTCACGCTGTGCGTCAGCACCCGCCACGGCAGCCCGGCGTTGGTCGCCCGCATCGCCCGCACCGCCTGTTCGGCGCCGCCGCGCGGCAGCGGCGAGTCCGTGCGCAGGTAGCGCACGTGCTCGGGCCCGGTGTTCAGCCACGTCCACACCGGCCGGGTGAACCCGGCGTAGTTCATCACCCCGTGCCACCCGTCGTGGTGGGTGTCGGGACCCGCGTCGTGGAAGTGCTCGGCCAGCAGCCACGAACCGTCGCCGCCCCGCCGCTCGTCCACCTCGCGCATCCGTGCCGCGATCTCGCCGGAGACCTCGCGGTTGAGGTCCTGCGCGCCGTTGCGCCCGGTCATGTTGGCCACGTCGATACGCCAGCCGTCCAGCGCGTCCGGCCCGGTCAGCCAGCCCACGAGCACCGAGTCGTCGGCGCCGTGGACCCTGCGCCGCAGCTCGGCCGAGGAGTAGTCCAGCTTGGGCAGGCTGGGCACCCCCAGCCAGCCCACGTAGCCGTCCGGGTGGTCGGTGAAGTGGTAGAACCCCGCCTCGGCGGAGTCCGCGTCGGCCCGCGCGGCCAGGAACCACTCGTGGGCGTCCCCGGTGTGGTTGGTGGTCAGGTCGCCCATCACCCGCATGCCGCGTTCGTGCGCGGCCCGCGCCAGCTCCCGCAGCGCCCGGTCGCCGCCCAGCAGCGGATCCACCTCGGAGAAGGTGGCGGCGTCGTAGCGGTGCGTGGAGCGCGCCGGGAAGACGGGCGTCAGGTAGACCACCTCCACGCCCAGCGCGGCCAGGTGGTCCAGGCGGCGGCGGACCCCGTCGAGCGTGCCGCCGAAGTACTCGCGGGTCGCGGTCAGCCCGAAGGCGGAGGGCTCGTCGTCCCAGGAGCGGGGCAGCGCCCAGTCGGGGTGCTCGGCCGGGGGTTCGACGGAGTCGTCGTCGCGGGCGAAGCGGTCCGGGAAGATCTGGTAGACGCTCGTGCCCGGAACCCACGCGGGCGGCGGGGGACCGTCGATCAGCCGGAAGTCCGCTGCGTCGGTCACCTCGTGCCCGTGGACGCCCTCCTGGTTGAGCCAGGTGTACTCGGTGCCGCGCACGATCGCGAACCGGTAGTTGGTCACCACCGGGCGCAGCGGCACGTCCGCCTCGAACCAGACGGTGCCGTCCGATGCGTGCGTCCTCTCGGCACGGAAGGTGACGGCCTCGCCGTCCTCCACCACGCGGGCGTAGACCGCGTCCGCGTCCCCGGGCACGCGCACGCGCAGCCTCGCCCGGCCCTCCCCGACGCTGACGTGGTCGGGGGATCCGTCGTGGTGGGGGTCGCGGACGAACTTCATGGGGCGGCTCCTGGGCTGCGGGGTGCTGACACGTGAGCGGACCCCGCCGCGCGGGCGGCGGGGTCCGGTCCGGACTGGTCAGTATCGCAACGGGAGTCGGGCGTCGCGAATCCTTTTGCACCAGTCCGGGTCTTTTGTAGTGCCTTGTTCCCCGGTGGTGTGCCCCGCGTCCGGTCCGAGGGGGTCGGGGCGGCTCCGCGGGCGGGCCGACGGGTTCCCTGAGAGACCGCATGCCTGGGAGCGCTCCCAGATGTGCTGGACACCCTAACGGCCGCGATACGCGGTGTAAAGGGGTCGTGACGGACCGGTTCGCGGCCTGTCCGCGGGGCCCGGTGCCCGTGGCCGCGGCCGGGGCGGCGGCCACGGGCGCGCTCCTGCGGCCGGGCGCCGAGTCTGTTGCCCTTCCCCCCTGTCGTGGTGGTTTGTCGCGGGTTACGGTGGTGACATGAGCCTTGAGTTGCCGACCGACCGACTCCTCATCCGGGAGTGGCAGCTGGACGACGCCGAGGAGGCCCTGCGCATCTACGGGGCCGACGAGGTCGCGCACTGGCTGACGCCGGAATGGCATCGGGTGCACGACGCCGACGCGATGCGCCTGGTTCTGCACGCCTGGATCGAGGCGGCGCCCAACCTGATCCCGCCCGCGGGGCGCTGGGCCATCGTCCGCGAGGAGGACGGCCAGCTCGTGGGAGGGCTCTCGCTCAAGCTCCTGCCGCCCTTCGAGGAGGACTTCGAACTGTCCTGGGTGCTGCGCCCCGACGTGTGGGGCCAGGGGTACGCCACCGAGGCCAGCCAGGCCGTCATCTCGTGGGCGTTCAAACAGGGCATCGAGGAGGTCTTCGCCGTCGCGCGCCCCAACAACGAGCGGGCGATGGCCGTGGCGCGCAGACTGGGCATGGAGTGGGTCGGCGAGACCGAGAAGTACTACGACATGCGCCTCCAGGTGTTCCGCATGCGCCCCAGCTGAACGGGACGAACGGCCCGCCGTCGGCCCCCGTGCGGCAGCGGACGCCCCGAACGCGCGCGGCCCCGCCGGTCCCCCGGCGGGGCCGCGCGCGTCCACGGGCTCAGCCGTCCAGGAACTTGGCGATGCGCTCGGTCTCGGACTCCGACAGCCTGATCGCGGCGGCGGCGGTGTTCTCCTCCAGGTGCGCCACCCGCGACGTGCCCGGGATCGGCAGCATGACCGGCGAGTGGTGCAGCAGCCACGCCAGCGCCAGCTGCGCCGGGGTGACCCCGTGCTCGGCGGCCAGCGGGGCCAGCGGCGAGTCCGGCCCCGCCAGTTCGCCGCGCCCCAACGGCGCCCAGGGCAGGAAGGCCGTCCCGTCCCTCTCGCACTGTTCCAGCACGTCCTCGCACTTGCGCGCGATCGGGCCGTACCAGTTCTGCACCGACGCCACAGGCGTGATCGCGCGGGCCGCCGAGAGCTGCTCCAGGGTCACCCCGGTCAGTCCGATGTGGCGGACCTTGCCCTGTTCGCGCAGCTCCACCAGGGCGCCCAGTTGGTCGGCCAGCGGCACCCGGGCGTCGATCCGGTGCAGCTGGAGCAGGTCGATCCGCTCCACGCCGAGGTTGCGCAGGCTCAGTTCCGCCTGCTGCCTGAGGTACTCGGGGCGGCCGAGGGGGTGCCACTCACCCGGCCCGGTGAGCGCGAAGCCGACCTTGGTGGTGATGACCAGGTCGTCGGTGTAGGGGTGCAGTGCCTCGCGGATCAGCTGCTCGCTGATCTGGGGGCCGTAGCAGTCGGCGGTGTCGATGAAGTTCACGCCCAGCTCGACCGCGCGCCGCAGCACGGCCAGGGCCTCGTCGCGGTCGCGCGGCGGGCCCCACGCCCCCCGGCCGACGAGCTGCATCGAGCCGTAGCCCAGGCGGTGCACCGGCAGGTCGCCGCCGATCACGAGGGTTCCCGACTCCCGGGCGCTGTGCGGTGTGGTGTGTACGTCGGTCACGAGGGTTCCTTCCGGACGGCGCTGGGCCGAACATGCGGAGCCGGGGCGGAACCCGGGCGGCGACGCGCGAGACCGGCCCTCCGGCGGTGTCCCGGGAAGAATCTCAGCAGGTGGGACCCGTCGCAAGCAACCACGGGGCGCGTCGGAGCCCGATCCCGACTCCGTGCGGCACCGGTGGGGGAGGAAGTCCGCCAACGGTGCTTTTGCCCGCCGCCCGCCGCCGCGCACCCGGGGTCCGCGACACGGACCCGGCGCAGCCCGGATCAGGTGCCCAGGTACTGGCTGACGCGCTCGGTCTCGGCCTCGGTCAGCCGCACCGCGGCGGCGGCGGTGTTCTCCTCCAGGTGCGCCACCCGCGACGTGCCCGGGATCGGCAGCATGACCGGCGAGCGGTGCAGGAGCCAGGCCAGGGACAGCTGCACCGGGGTCACCCCGTGTTCCGCCGCCATCGCGGTCAGCGGGGAACCCGGCCCCGCCAGCTCGCCGCGCCCGACCGGCGCCCAGGGCAGGAAGGCCGTCCCGTCCTTCTCACACTGTTCCAGCACGTCCTCGGACTGGCGGAACGACGGCGCGTACTGGTTCTGCACCGACGCCACCGGCGTGATCGCGCGGGCGGCGGACAGCTCGTCCACCGTCACCTCGCTCAGCCCGATGTGGCGGACCTTGCCCTGTTCGCGCAGCTCCACCAGGGCGCCGAGCTGGTCGGCCAGCGGCACCTCGGGGTCGATCCGGTGCAACTGGAGCAGGTCGATCCGCTCCAGCCCCAGGTTGCGCAGACTCAGCTCCACCTGCTGCTTGAGGTACTCGGGGCGGCCCAGTCTGTGCCACTCACCCGGTCCGGTGCGCGCGAAACCCGCCTTGGTGCCGATGACCAGGTCGTCGGTGTAGGGGTAGAGCGCCTTGCGGATCAGCTGCTCGCTGATCTGGGGGCCGTAGGAGTCCGCGGTGTCGATGAAGTTCACGCCCAGCTCGACCGCGCGCCGCAGCACCGACAGCGCCTCGTCGCGGTCGCGGGGCGGACCCCACACCCCCTCGCCGACGATGCGCATCGCCCCGAAGCCCAGGCGGTGCACCGGCAGGTCGCCGCCGATGGCGAAGGTTCCCGACTCCCGGGCGATGTGTGGTGTGGCGTGCAGATCGGTCACGGTGTCCCTTCCGGACGGCGCTGGGGCCGTGTGCTCAGAATTCCAGGTTGGGGGCCGCCGCACGGTCCCCGTGCGCGCGGATTGGCGTCCCCGGCGGTGTTGCGGGCAGGATCTCAGGAGGCGGCGCGCGCCCGCAAGGCGCCACGGGTGCGCGGGGGAGGGGGAAGCGGGTGGCGGGGGAGCTGGAGCGGTTGCTGTCGGGAACGCGGGTCCGAACGCGGCCGGGCGGTTACGTCTTCACCACCGTGCCGGACCGCGCGTCCCTGCCCGAGGGGGTGCGTCCGGTGGTCACGGTGGCCGAGGACGAGGCCCTGACCGTGGTGTGCCCGCGCGAGGAGGCCGACGCGGCCGGGCTGCCCTACGACGGCGCGGCCGCCTGGATCACGCTGGAGGCCCCCGCCGGAGCGCGGGCGGCGGCGCTGGTGGCGGCGGTGGCCGCCGCGCTGACCGGAGCCGGTCTGCCGTGCGACGTGGTGTCCGGCTTCCACCACGACCACGTGTTCGTCCCCGAGGAGGCGGAGGAGCGGGCGGTGGCGGTGCTGCGGGCCCTCCTCGGCTCCGAGGAGGGCTGAGCCCACGCCACCGCACCGACTCACCCCCGCCCGGGACCGACCGAGGCCAGGTCGTCCTGGAGCAGCCCGAAGGCCCGGGTCAGGATCACCCTGCGCCCCCCGCACGCGCAGCGCTGGTAGGCGACGACGCCCTCGCTGGTGGTGTGGTCCGACTCGGTGGTCCAGTGGTGTTCGTGCCGTGTGTGCATCGGGCCAGTCTGGTGTAATGGCATTATGCATCTCAACCCTTACGGACAGGACCCGGTGACCCTGGCCGTGGACATGGTCAACCGGCCGCTGACCGGTGCGGCGGACCTGGAGCGCCGCTGTGCGGAGGTGGGTTTCCTCCTCGAACGCTCCGTGGGCGAGGGCGACGTGGCCGCCGTCTGCGAGTTCCTGGAGCGCTGGACGCGGGTGGTCGACGCCGCCGACGCGCCCGCCCGCGCGCAGCGGCTCAACCCGCTGCTCATCGAGTTCTCCGCCGCCCCGCGCCTGACCGACCACGCGGGCACCGGGTGGCACCTGCACTACCGCCCCGACCTGCTGCCCGCCCACCGTCAGGTGGCCGCGCTGGTCTCCGTCGGCACCGCCCTGCACCTGACCGGTCGGGGCATGGACCGGCTCGGCCGGTGCGCGGCGCACGGCTGCGACCGCGTCTACGCCGACTTCTCGCGCGGCGGACGCCAGCGCTACTGCTCACCCGCCTGCGGCAACCGCGACGCCGTCCGGCGCCACCGCGCCCGGGCGGCCCGACCCTGACACGCGGCCCGGCCGACCGTCCACCCCGGGGCCCGGTCATGAGGCCCGGCCCACGACCGCGCCCCGGTGAAGTCGGAGCCCGCGCCGCGGCGGGGACGTTCGGGGCGCCACCAGGCCTTCGCCGAAGCCTCCCGCGTCGCGGCGGGTGCGATTCGGGCGCCACCGGCCAGGTCCTCGCCGGGTGCTCCCGCGTCGCAGGGCGGCCCGCAACCGGAGTGTGGAGGCTCAGGAGCCCGCGTCGCGGCGCGCCACCGACGCGAGGTCGGCCTCGATGCGCGCGGTGGTCTCCAGCAGCGCGGGCAGCAGGTCGCGGCGCACGTCCTCCATCGAGGCCCGGTTGGCGTGGGCGGACACGTTGGCGGCCGCGATCACCCGGCCCGACCCGTCGCGGACGGGCGCGGCCAGCGAGCGCAGGCCCTCCTCCAGTTCCTGGTCGACGATGGCGTACCCCTGCTCGCGCACCCGCTCCAGCTCGGCGCGCAGCTCGGCCGGGTCGGTGACGGTGAACCGGGTCAGCGGGGCCAGCTCCACCCGCGCGAGGTAGGCGTCCAGGTTCCGGTCGTCCTGCCCGGCCAGCAGCACCCGGCCCATCGAGGTGGCCGAGGCCGGGAAGCGGGTGCCCACCCGGATGGCCACCGCCATGATCCGCGAGGTCGCAACACGCGCCACGTAGAGCACGTCGTCTCCCTCCAGCACCGACACCGAGGCGGACTCGTGCACCCGGGCGGACAGGTCCTCCAGGTGGGGTTGGGCCACGTCGGGCAACCCGGCGGAGGCCACGTAGGCGTAACCCAGCTCCAGCACGCGGGGTGTGAGCGAGAACAGCCTGCCGTCGGTGCGCACGTAGCCCAGGTCCACCAGCGTGAGCAGGAAACGGCGCGCGGCGGCGCGGGTCAGGTCGGTCTCGCGCGCGACCTCGCTGAGCGTCATGGAGCGCCGCTCGGCGGAGAAGGCGCGGATGACCGTCAGGCCGCGTTCCAGGGACTGCACGAAGTGGGCGCCGCGGGCCTCTTCTTCTTCGGTCGGCATCTGCTCTTCCCGGTTCGGTTGCGGGGGCGGCTGGCCGCGGCCCCCGCAAAGGTTCTCACACCCGTCTGACGGAGCGGCGGGGCCCGTTCACGGGGCATCGCCGGGCCGCCGCCGTCCGGATATCGGAGACAGCCCCTCATGCCCAGTGTGTTCGTGCTAAAACGGAGAGTGATCATGGGCGATCCTGCTCCGGGCGCCAAGCCCTGGGACGACCGAGGGGGACAAAGGTGGACGTGATCGGAGCGGGCTTCCCGCGCACCGGAACGACGTCGGTGAAGGCGGTGCTGGAACGGCTCGGCTTCGGCCCCTGCCACCACATGTCCGAGGTGATGGCCTCCGCCGGACTCGCGGGCCGCTGGGCCGAGATCACGGAGACGCCGGCCGGGGAGGTGGACTGGACCCGCCTGCTGGAGGGCTGGCGCTCGGGCGTGGACTGGCCGCTGTCGTTCTTCTGGCGCGAGCTCGTCGACGCCTTTCCGGACGCGAGGGTCCTGCTCACCGTCCGCGACCCGCACCGGTGGTACGAGAGCATGCGCGCGACCATCTTCGAGATGGTGCGGGAGGCCGCAAGCGATCCCCGTGCGGCGGGGGTGCCGCCCCAGATGTACAAGATCCACCCCCTTCTTCAGCGCATGTGGCTCGCGCACTTCGGTGTGCCGCCCGGCGAGATCCCCGACGAGGCGACCGCGGTGGAGGCCTTCGAGCGGCACACGGCCCGCGTGGTCGCGGAGGTCCCGGCCGACCGGCTGCTGGTGTACCGGGCGGGGGAGGGGTGGGAGCGCCTGTGCGCCTTCCTGGGCGCCGACGTTCCCGACGAGCCCTTCCCCCGCCTCAACGACACCGAGGAGATGCGCGCGAAGCACGAGAGCTGGCGACGCGGCGAACCGGTGAACTGACCGGACTCCCCTCTGACCGGCCCCCCTCTGGCCGGGCTCCGCGCCGCCTGTCTCCGTTCCCGCTCCACCCAGTCCTGGCCCAGGGCCCTCGTGGCGTGTCGGCGGGCGGCCGACCTCTCGCGGAACCCCTCCACCGCACGCACCGTGCGGTCCTCACGCGTGCCTTGACCGCGTTCGGGAGCGGCGTCACCGTCGCAGCCAAGATGTTCGCTCTGAGAACATCCATTCGCTTTCCGGGCGGGAGCGCTCCATGGTCGTGTCCCTGGACGAGGACGCCGCCCGCATGCGCGCCATCCTCGACGCCACCGGCGGCTTGGCCCTGCCCGAGCGCGTCAACACCGACCTGGCCCGCGAACTCGGCCGAGCGGAGGCCCACCGCCTGCCGGGATGCCGTGGACTCCGGCCGGGAACTGGCAGGGCCCCCACCCGACGCCTCGACGGGGTCCGCGGCGGCGAGCGGATCCGTGCGCTGCTCGACCCGGCCGGGTACCCGGGCTCGGCCCCGGTGCCCACCGACCGGGTCACCGGCGCCGGATCGGGTAGGACCGTCGAGGCGGCCGACACCGGCCCCGAGGACGGCACCGGCCGCGCGGATCGATCGCGCGGCGGGTGACGACCGCGGGGGAGGCGACGGTCCCACGGCGGACACCGGCCGCGCGGGAACCACCGACGAAGACGAAGGAACACGAGGATTCGATGAGCGTTGACCTGCACCACACCGAGAGCGGACCGGCCGACGCGCCGCCCCTGCTGCTCGGCGGCTCCCTGGGCACCACCACGTGGATGTGGGACCCGCAGGTCGAGGCCCTCTCGACCGCCTTCCGGGTGATCCGCTTCGACCACCGCGGACACGGCGGCTCGCCCGTCCCCCAGGGGCCCTACAGCATGGCCGACCTGGGCGGCGACGTCATCGCGCTGATGGACCGGCTGGGCCTCGAACGCACCCACTACGCGGGGCTGTCCATCGGCGGCATGGTCGGCCAGTGGCTGGCCGTCCACCACCCCGAACGCGTCGACCGCCTGGCCCTGCTGGCCACCTCCCCCCACATGGGCCCGGCCCGCAACTGGCGGGACCGCGCCGCGCTGGTGCGCGCCGAGGGCACCGGGGCCGTGGCGGACTCGGTGGTGGAGCGCTGGTTCACCCCGGCCTTCGCCGAGGACCGCCCGGCCGAGGTCGCCGTGCTTCGGGACCAGGTCGCCGCCACCGCGCCGGAGGGGTACGCGGGCTGCTGCGAGGCCATCGGGACCCACGACGTGCGCGAGGACCTGCACCGGATCAGCGCGCCCACGCTGGTCGTCGCCGGGGCCGACGACCCCTCCACGCCGCCCGCCGGGAACGCCGAGCTGATCGCCGAACGCGTCCCCGGCGCCCGCCTGGTGGTCCTGGAGGAGGCCGCGCACCTGCTGTCCTGGCAGCGCAGCGCCGAGGTCAACACCCTGCTCACCCAGCACTTCGCGCCCACCGACCGCCACGGTGCGGGGACCAGGCCGCGCCGCGCCGTGCCGGGCGAGGAGTAAGCGGACCGGGCCCGGGCGCGCACGACCGGCTTCACCGAACCGTTCCAGGACCTCATCACCCGCTACGCCCGGGGGAGATCTGGACCCGCCCGGGCCTGGACCACCGCACCCGCAGCTGCACGGTGCCCACCGCCCTGGTCGCGCACGGGCACGGGGACGAGCCGGCCATGCACGTGCGTGCCGCCCTGCGCAACGGGCTGGAGCCCGAGAGATCGGCGAGGTGTTCCTCCAGGCCGCCGTCTACTACGGGTTGCCCGCCGCGAACCGGGCCTTCGGCATCGCCCGGGAGGTCTTCGCCGAACAGGACGGGTAGTGGTGAGGGGCGCTGGTCAGGGTCGTGCGCTGACCAGCGCCCCCGCGCATCCGGCCCGGGGTCCGCGGCCCGACGCCCACCGGGGTCCTCCACCCGGACGCACCCGGTCGGGCACGGGCTTGGTCGCGCCCGACCGCCGGGTCAGCGCTTGAAGGCCACGCCCGCCAGTTCCCACAGCTTGACCCTGGGGTCGGCGGGGCGGGAGACGGGGTCGGTGTCCGGGTGGCGCCAGGTGGCGCAGTCCACGGCGCGCGGGCCCCCGTCGCGCCCGTCGAGCCAGGGGCTGGCCAGCTCCAGACCGTCGAAGACCGCCGAGGCCTCCTCGGGGCTGCGCACCCGCCCCCAAGGGGTGCCGAAGGACAGGATCTTGTCGGTCATCCACGCGGCGGAGGCCGGATCGTCGGAGACGATGTGGGAGAAGATCAGGCACGACCCCGGGGCCAGGCGGTCCATGAGGGCGCGCACCATACCGAAGGGGTCGCTGCCGTCGGGGATGCAGTGCAGCAGCGAGACCAGCATCACGCACACGGGCAGGTCGGTGTCGATGAGCCTGGTGGTCTCCGGGGAGTTCAGGATCTCGTCGGTCTCGCGGATGTCGGCCAGCAGGAACGAGGTCTGCCCGCTGTCGCTGATCAGCGCCCGGCCGTGCGCGAGCACGATGGGGTCGTGGTCGACGTAGACCACCCGGGCCCGCGGGTTGGCCTGCTGGGCCGCGTGGTGCGTGTTGTTGGCGGTGGGCAGTCCTGCCCCCAGGTCGAGGAACTGCTCCACCCCCCGGGCCGCCACGTACTCCACCGCGCGCGAGAGGTAGGCGCGGTTGTCGTTGGCGAAGGCGACCAGTTCGGGGACGCCGTCCGCGATCGCCTCGCAGGCCTTGCGGTCGGCCTCGAAGTTGTCCTTTCCCCCCAGGAGGTAGTCGTACATACGTGCGATGCTGGGGGTTTCCATGTCGATGTTGGGGGGGAAGTGATCGGCCATGAAGGATACCCATCCGATGAAGTGACGAGGAGAGTTCTCTGGCCGAATGGTAACCGTGATCGCACGGCCTTGTGGAGTTTTCCACAACAAAGTTCGAAGTGCGTATTCGGTGTCCTATACGCTCACGTTCCGGTTCCTGCTCGCGGTTGTCCGAAACCGGGCAGATCATCGGCCACGAGCCCGGGAGCCGCGGCCCTGACACGCTCACCGGAGCCCTCCGGAGGGCTCGGCCGGTCGGGGAGCGGAGGTGCGGACCAGAACGCGGCGGCCGAGCCGGGATCCGCCGCGCCCGCCGGGGGAGTCGGTTCGGCGGCGGTATCCAATGCCGCTTCTCCGTCATTTTCCCCGATTGTCGGCTCTTCGCCCGAAAATCCTTTTGCGGTGGCCGTGGAAAACGCTTTGACCTGCGCCACGAGCGCGCGCCGCTCCCTGCCCAGCCACCGGGTCAGCACGAACGGGTCGCGGTCGGCCTCGGCGCCCAGCTCCGCCACCGCCGCCACCAGGTGCGCGCACCTGGCGTCCCACCGGTCACAGGAGCAGGTCGCTACCAGCGCGTCCCACCCGCTCGGCACCAGATCCCACCCCAGCAGCGAGAACACCCGGGCCGCCGCCACCGGCAGCTCACCGGCCAGGACCCGGGCGCGGAACACCGGCTGGGAGGCCAGCGCGGCGCACAGGCGCTCCCACTCGGCCTCCGGCGGCACCGTGCGGATCAGGCTCACCTCGTGCGCGCCCGGGCCGCGCACCCGCCCCGTGACCTCGCCCGGACGCACCGACAGCCGCTCCACCCGCGCGCTCGCGGCGGCCGGGCCCGGCTCCCCCAGGGCCCGCGCGAACAGCGGCGACCACGCGCTCACTCGGCCACCGCCTCCGGGGAAAGCCGCACGACCTCGCGCAGGTCCCGCACCGACAACCCGGTCAGCCACGCCTCACCGGTGGCCACGGCGCCGTCAGCCAGCGAGCTCTTGCGCTCGATCATCTCGTCCACCCGCTCCTCGACCGTGCCCACGCACACCATCTTGCGCACCTGTACGTCCCGCCGCTGGCCGATCCGGAACGCCCGGTCGGTGGCCTGGTTCTCCACCGCCGGGTTCCACCAGCGGTCCACGTGCACCACGTGGTTGGCCGCGGTCAGGTTCAGCCCCGTCCCGGCGGCCTTGAGCGAGAGCAGGAACACCGCGGGGCCCTCCATCTCCTGGAAGCGCTGCGTCATCTCCTCCCTCTCCGCCCGCGGCGTGCCCCCGTGCAGCCACAGCACCGGCACCCCCAGACGCGAACGCAGGTAGGGGGCCAGGCGCTCGCCGAATCGCGCGTACTGGGTGAAGCACAGGGCCTTGTCGCCCTCGGCCGCGGCCGAGGCCAGGATCGCCTCCACCCGCTCCAGCTTGCCCGAGCGCCCCGACAGCGCCGAGCCGTCCCCCAGGAACTGCGCCGGGTGGTTGCAGATCTGCTTGAGCCGCGACATCGTCGCCAGCACCAGCCCCTTGCGCTCCTTCTCGGTCGCCTCGGCCAGCCGCTCGCCCATCTCGTCCACCACCGCCTTGTACAGCGAGGCCTGCTCCGGGGTGAGCGTGCACCAGGTGCGCATCTCCAGCTTCTCGGGCAGGTCGGAGATGATCGACCGGTCGGTCTTGAGGCGGCGCAGCACGAACGGACCGGTCATTCGGCGCACCAGCCCGGTGTCGGGTCCCTCCTCGCCCTCGACCGCCCGCTCGAAGGCCGCCGCCGTGCCCAGCAGCCCCGGGTTGGCGAACTCCATCACCGACCACAGCTCGCCCAGGTTGTTCTCCACCGGGGTGCCGGTGAGCGCGATCCGCGTGGCCGCGGGCAGCGACCGCACCGCCCGGGCCTGCCGGGTGCCGTGGTTCTTGAGCGCCTGCGCCTCGTCGCACACCACCCGGTGCCAGGGCATGCCCGCCAGCTCCTCGCTGTCACGGGTGACCACGCCGTAGGTGGTGACGACCAGGTCGCACGAGCCCACCAGACGGGCCAGGGCGTTGCCCGAGGGCCGGTCCGGGCCGTGCTGGACGTGCACCCGCAGCGAGGGCGCGAACCGCTCGGCCTCGCGGCGCCAGTTGCCCACGAGCGAGACCGGGCACACCAGCAGGGTCGGCCCCGGCGCGGGTTCGCGCAGCCGCTCGTCGGTGAGCAGGGCCAGCAGCTGCACGGTCTTGCCCAGGCCCATGTCGTCGGCCAGGACCGCGCCCAGCCCCAGTTCGCCCAGGAAGCGCAGCCACGACGCGCCCCGGTCCTGGTAGGGGCGCAGCGAGCCCCGGAAGCCGGACGGCGTGCCCATCGGGCGCGGCTCGGCCTTGGCGCCCCCGTCCAGCAGCGCGCCCAGCGGACCGGAGGCGACCGCGTCGGTCACCGGCAGGGGGGCGGTGCCCTGCACCCCGATGGCCGTGCGCAGCGCCTCGTCGGTGCGCATCCAGTGGCCGCCGCGCCGTTTGACCAGGTCCAGGGTGGCGCTGATCCGTTCGGGGTCCACCTCCAGCCACCGGCCGCGCACGCGCACCAGCGAACGCTTGAGGCGGGCCAGCTCGGCGAGTTCGGCCAGCTCGTCCTCGCCGAGCGGTACGGACCCCTCGCCGTCGCGCCCCTGGAGCAGGGCCTCGAAGGACACGTTGACCAGCTCGGAGGGGCCCACCCCGCCGCCCCTGCGTCTGCGGGGCGCCTCCTCGACCGCCACCCGCAGGCCCAGCGCGGGCCTGCCGCGCCACTCGGGCAGGACCACCCCGAACCCGGCACCGCTCAGCCGGGCGGCCCCCTCGGCGGCGAACCGCTCGGCGTCCTCGGTGCCCATCAGCAGCCGGGCCGGGGCCAGGTCGCGCAGCGCGCGGCGCAGCGGCGGGTGGTGTCGCGCGGCCCGGCGCAGGTCGGCCAGGGCGGTGGCGCCCACGTCGGCGGGCAGCCAGGCGGCGCCCTCGCCCTGCCACACCTGTTCCAGGGGCAGGCGAAGGCCGGGGTCGCTGACCGAGCGCACCCAGAACTCCAGCGCCCACGGCCCCGCGCGGTCGGGTTCGCGCAGCAGGAACAGCAGCGCCGCCCGCCCCGCGCCGCGCACCCGCGAGCGCCACTCGCGCAGGGGCCCGCGCAGCCGGGCGGCGGTCTCGGTGTCGATCCCGCCCGGGTCGCCGGTGAGCGCGGCGGCCAGCCGCTGGCCGGGGGCCGCCCCGTCGTCGGAGGTCTGTTCCGGGTTGGTCCGGTCCTGGTCTAACGGGCTGCTCCTGCCCTGGCCTACCGGGCTGGTCCGGGCCCGGTGCGCGCGGCGGGGATGTGCCAGGCGGCGTGCCGCCGCGTCGGTGAGCAGTTCCAGGGGTGCGAGCACGCAGGCCCGGGCGACAGCGTCGGGCGGCTCCCCGGGGAGGTGGGCGCGGGCGGAGGGCGGCAGGGCGCCGGTGAGCGCGGACAGGTGCTCCTCCGCCCAGTCCAGCGGTGCGGGCCGCCAGCGGGCCCGGGCGGGGTCGCCCACCAGGTCGGGCAGCACGCACCCGGAGGTGACCAGGAGTTCGGCGAAGTCGCGGACCGCGCGCAGGTGGGCCAGCGAGGGTCCGGAAGCGGTGTCGGGGACGTCGCGTGCGGGTGCGGCCAGGAGGGCTTCGGCGGAGGCGGCGTCCAGGCGCAGGGCGGGCACCCGCCAGGGGTGGAAGGCGGCCGGTGCGGTGCCGGGCGCGCCGGTGGAGGAGAAGGGGGCGGAGGTGTCCCCGGGCAGGGACAGGTCCAGGGTTCCGTGCGTGACCGCGCCTGCTTCGGTTCCCGTGTCCGCCCTGATCCCCGCGTCCGCCAGGAGCGCGCGCAGTTCGTGGGCCTCCAGGGCGAACGGGTGCGGGCGCGCCCGGCCGTGGGCGCGCTCTGCCGGGGGCGGGGCGGAGGCGGCGGTCTCTTCCGGAGGCGGGGTGGAGGGAGCGGACTCGGCCCACACCGCCAGCGCGTCCCCGGTCCACACGCCGTGCAGAACCCGCACCGCACCTCCCACGTCCTCGCCGATCATCGGCCCCAGTATGGCCGGGGAGGGCGACAGACCGTGACGCGAGCTGGGGAGGAACACATCTCGCCCGGCGCCGGGTCCTTGTCTGGGAACCCGTGGAGCTGCCATGGGCGCGGCCACGGCGCTGTCATGGGCGTTGCTGTGGGCTCTGCTGTGGGAAGGCGGTCAACGGTCGGGGTTCGGGGATGGTCGCTCGCTCCTGCGGCGCCTGCTGCCGCGAAGTGGTGCGGGAGGGCGACCAACGGTTGGCGTTCGGGGGTGGTGGGGCTCTGCTGCGTCGGCACCAAAGGCGGCAGGTGTCTGGGGGCTCCGCTTAACGCCCTGGTCGCGGGTGGTGGCCGGAGGTGGCGGCGCCTGCTGCCGCGAGGTGGTGCGGGAGGGCGACGAACGCTTGATGTTGGTGGGGTGGTGGGGCTTTGCTGCGTTGGCACCAAAGGCGGCGGGGCTGGCGGGCCTGGGGCAGCGTGACCGGCCCCTGTGGTGGGGGTGGGCGACGGTGGCAGCGACGACGGCGAGCACGGGTCCGGGCCTCTTGGCGGGCGCGGGCATGCCGGGGCCCGGCCCGGCCGGGGTCACTCCCGGGGCGGTGGCACCAGAATTCTGCCGGGCGGATGGTCTCGTCCCCACCCGTGTCCCTGCTGTTGGTGTGTGCGCAGTTCGCGTTGGTACTTGGCCCGGTTGTGCGGCCCGCACAGCGGTTGCAGGTTCGCGACCACGGTGCGTCCGCCTCGGGAGAAGGACTGCACGTGGTCGGCTTGGCAGAGGGCCACCGGAACTTCGCACCCTTGTGGGTGGGCGCAGGTGGTGTGTCCGTGGAAGGCGGCGGTGCGCTGGCGGGCTGAGGCCAGGCGTCGGCTGTGGCTCACGTCCAGGACCTGCCCGGTGGGCGGGGCGGTGAGCATCCGCACCACCTCAGAGTCGGCGGCGAGTTCGTGCACCACCCCGACCGGTACCACCCGTCCGCGCTCGTCCAGCGCCGGAACTTCCTGGCCCTGGGTGTCCAGGTAGGTCTGCACCGGCACGACGATGCGGATCTGCGCCAGTGGAGCGGGGGCGTTGGCGCATCCGGTGTGGGTGGTGGCAAAGCGCAGCGCCGCGATGAGCGCGTCATGCTCCCGCTGCGACCGCGACCGCGTGTCCTCGTCCGAGGGTGGGGTGGTGAAGGTGTCGATGGCCGCGCGCACGATCAACGCATCCCCACTGCCGCCCCACGCTTGGAGCTGGTAGCTGCCCTGGAACGTGTCATGCACGACCAGGCCACGCGAGGCGTGAGCAGCTTCGTGGTCGCGGTCCAGGCGGTGGGGGTCCAAACGATGCGCGACCTGGCGGGCCACCGACTGAAGTTGGTTGACCGACAACGCAGGCCGCTCTTGCTTGGCCGCCACCAGAGCCGCTTCGAAGCCCTGCCGGTACTGCGCCTGATCGGGGAAATGCTCGGTGTCGCGGGTCTGGACGGCCTTGTCGGTGACCTTGGCGATCACCACCGCCTCACCCAACCCCACCGCGCCCGTCTCCACCGCTTCCACTGTGGCGGGCAGAGTCTCCTCGTGCACGTGCTGGGCCAGCCGCGCCAAGTCCTTGGCCTGGGAGGTGGGCAGTTTGCCGTGGTGCACCAACCACTTGTCCAAGGTGGAGTAGCCGCTGTAGCGGGCCACCGCACCCCGCGCGTACAGGCGCGCCATCTGCGCCAACGCCTGGTAGCGGATCTGGTCCAGTTGGGCCCACAGCGCCGCGATCTCCTCAGCGGCGCTCTCGTCCGCTCCGGGCGGCACGTCGGTGTTCAACGCGTGGTCGATGATCTCGCGCGCACCGGCCAGCGCGGCCACGGCCGGGGAACATTCCCCGGGGGCCGTCTCGGGCGCTGCGGTCATCATCTCCATACTTCTTATTATAGGCCGCCGATCGCCCTTTCTCCACCATTCACAGCATCAATTGCCGACTTTCTTTCTGGAGGATGCTTTTGCCTCATGGGCCGCAATGGTGCCGGATTAAAAGGTGTCCGAAAAGGTGCGCCCAGAATGCCATATTGACCTCGGCGATGCCGCCCCCCGACCACAGGGGCCAGGATCGTTGCCCGAGGCCGGAGGGCCTGCTGGCCGTTGGTGCTGACGCGGCAGAGCCCGACCACCCGCACACCCCGGGCGTTGGTCGCCCTCCGGTAGCCGCTCCCGCCTTTGGTGCCGCTTTTCGTCGGTCGCCCACGCTCCCACCCGGCGCCCGCCGTTCTCCGCAGCCCGTACCCTTTCGCGGCAGCTGGCGCGCTTTCGTTGCCGCCAGCAATCCCCAGCAGGAATAGCGTAGGGAGGGGCCCTGTGGACGGCCCCTCCCTGCCCCTTGATCCATTACCGTTATTGAACGAAGAGCGTTTCAGGGCACACCAAAACGCCCCCTGGGTGGGATCCCCCCTATTTCCAGGAAACCATCACCGCACCACCCACGACCAGCCCCAATCCCCACCTGTGGAAAACGTAGCCGCCCGCAGGAAACAACATCCACGACCCCTCAGCACCTATGACCACCGACTCGGAACACGTCCGCCCGTCAGCGACCCTCCGGCCCCGCAGCCCAGCCGCCCTACGGCCCCGCAGTCCCGCAGCCCAGCCGCCCTACGGCCCCGCAGTCCCGCAGTCCAGCCGCCCTACGGCCCCGCACTCCAGCGGCCCAACGATCTACAGGTTGCGCGGCACCTCGTTGCCCACCGCCAGGATTCCCTCGCGCATGCGCGTGCGCCACAGCAGCAGACCGCCGATGACGAAGAACACGATCAGCGACAGGATCGCCATCCGGTAGCCGCCGGTGAGCGAGACGGCCACGGTTACGGTCAGCGATCCCAGGAAGCTCGATCCCTTGTCCGAGATCTGGTACAGGCTGAAGTATTCCGCCTCGCGCCCACGGGGGATGAGCTGCGAGTACAGAGACCGGGCCAGCGACTGGGTGCCGCCCAGCACCAGGCCGATTCCCACGCCCATGGCCACGAACAGCGGCACGTTCCCGACCGGGAGGAAGTAGGCCGCCGCCACGAGCGAGCTCCACACCGCGAGCGTGGCCAGCACGGTGTTCTTGCTGCCCAGCACCCGGGCGACCCGGCCGGTCAGGAAGGCGCCCCCGAAGGCCACGAACTGGATGATGAGGATGGTGACGATGAGGACGTTCTGGTCCAGCCCCAGATCCTGGGTGGCGAAGGGGGCCGCGTAGCGGATGGCCGCCTGCACACCGTCGTTGAACAGGATGAACGCCAGGAGGAAGAGAATCGTGTTCGGGTACTTGCGCATGTCCTTGAGCGTGTGCCCGAACTGGCGCAGCGACCGTCCCACCTTCGGGCGGCCCTGGGCGCGTGCCGCCAGGGCGCCGTAGCGGTCGCGCAGCGGCCGCAGCGCCAGGACGGTGAACCCCGCCCACCACAGGCCGCAGGAGGCGAAGGCGATGCGCGCGGCGTCGTCCGTGCCCAGGCCCAGTGACGGGGCGCCGACCACCAAACCCAGGTGGACGGCCAGCAGCAGCGCCCCGCCCAGGTAGCCGATGCCCCAGCCGGTGACCGACACCCGGTCGCGTTCCTCGGCCGTGGCCACCTCGGGCAGGAACGCGTTGTAGACCACGCCCGCAAGCCCGTACAGCAGGTTGGCCAGCACGAACAGCACCGAGGCCACCAGGTAGCCGTCGGTGGCGAAGTACAGCCCCAGCGTGCACGCCGACCCGCTGACGGCGAGCCAGAGCAGCCACCGCTTCTTGTGCCGCGAGTGGTCGACCATCGATCCCACGATCGGCAGGCACAGGATCTGGAGCAGGATCGCCACCGTGGTCAGCGCCGGGTAGAGCGCGTTGGGGTGCAGCGAGAGGAAGTCCAGGCCCAGCGGGCTGACCGACAGTGCGGGGTCCAGGCAGGACGCGGCGTCCGGGGCTCCGGCCGACACGCACGCCAGGTTGCTCAGGTACGGGCCGATGAGCACGGTCACCACCGAGGTGGTGAACACAGAGTTGGCCCAGTCGTAGAGGTACCAGCCGCGCTGTTCGCGCCTGCGCTGCGCGGGGTCGGCCGAGGGGGCGCCGGTGGCGTCCGTCTCCGGTGGTGTGCTGGCCATGGGGCTATCCGTTCCGCTGGGGGGAGTCGGTGGGGGGATCGATGGGGGAGTCGCTGGAGCCGCCGCTGGAGCCGCCGCTGGAGCCGCCGCTGGAGCCGCCGACGGGGTCGTCGGTGAAGGCGGCGGGGGTGTCGCCGGGCCACTGGCCCCGCCGCACGAGGAGTTCCCGGAGGGCGCTCGTGTTGTCGGTGACGATGCCGTCCACCCCCGCGTCGAGCAGGCGCTCCATCGTCCCGGGCTCGTTGATGGTCCACACGTGCACCTGCATGCCCAGGCGGTGAGCGGTGGTGATCAGGTCCCGGCTGAGCAGGGGGAAGGCGCCGTGGCGCAGGGGGATCTGCGCGCAGACGGGGACCCGGCCGGCCAGGGAGCGCAGCAGCGGTGACAGGGAGGCCGCCCGCAGCCGGACCACGTCCAGGGGGCCGCAGGAGGTGGCCACGGGCCGGTCGAACAGCCGCCGGGCCCGGTCCAGGCGGCGCTGGTCGAAGGAGCCCACGCACACCCGGTCCCAGGCGTTGGTGCGGCGCAGCGCCTCACACAGCGGTACGACGGCGGCGTCGGCCTTGACGTCGATGTTGAACCGTGCCTCCGGCCAGGTCCCCAGCAGGTCCTCCAGCACCGGAACCGGCTCGTGTCCGGCCACCCGGGCGCGGGCCACCTCGCGGTGCGGCAGGTCGCCGATCGCGCCGCTCATGTCGGTGGCGCGGTCCAGGGTGGGGTCGTGGAAGGCCATGAGGACGCCGTCGCGGGTGGCGTGCACGTCCGTCTCCAGGTACGTGTAGCCGAGGTCGACGGCGTACTGGAAGGCCGCGGCCGTGTTCTCCAGTTCGGTGCGGCGCACGCCCTGGTCGTCGAGGAGCCACCCGCCGCGGTGGGCGAGGGCCACGGGTACGGGGGAGGCGAGGTAGGCGGAAGTCACGCATGCAGTATGCCGGTTTCGGGGGGCTGCGCGCCCTGGGCCCGGGGGCGGCGGAACATTCCCGAAACCTGGAATGCCAGCTGGCACGGGGACGGCGGTGCCGCCTCTGTGCAGGGTGAAGGCGGAACGTCATCCTCCCGGAAGGGACCTGTTCATGTCGTACACCCCTCACCGCCACCCCTGCCCCCGGCCCCTGTGCGCCCACGGCGCCCCCGAGTACCACCGGCCGGTCCGCACCCCCGCGCGCACGCCCCTGCCGCCGCGCCACGCTCCCGTGCGCCGGTGCGCGACCCCGCTCCTGGCTGGCCACCGCACCCCCGGCCCCGTCCACCTGCTGGCCCAGCGCGTGGCCGAGGTCCTGGTCGGCCGCCGCACCCCCGAGGCGCTGCGCGACCAGGTGACCGTCCCGGTCCGCGAGGAGCTGCGCCGCCTGCGGGGCACGGTCTCCTGCGAGCTGGCGCCGCGGCTGACGCAGGTCTACCACCAGCCCGTGGACGCCGACGGTGTGGAGGCCAACGCCGTGATCCGCTGCGACCGCCGATCCCGCGTGTTCGCCTTCCGCGCCCAGCGTCAGGGGGACGGCCGCTGGGTGTGCACCCGGCTGGAGACCGACGGCGCCGTGCGCGGCCGTGGCGGGATGCCCGTCGAGCCGACCGGGTGAGACCGCCGCGCCGGTCCGGGGACGAACGCCGGGCCACGGCCCGCGCGGTCCGGCCGGTGTCCGTCCTCCTCCCGCTGCTTCCCGCGCCCGCGTCACGGCGAGGACCGCTGCGCCGTGCCGCGGGCGGTCCTCCTCCGCTTGCCCGGGCCCGGCGCGGACGCGGGTTCCGCTGGACGGAAAGCACCTGGATTTCCGGTGAGGAGCCTGGATAAGGTCCCCGTGGGGTGTTCTCCGGACCGGAGGGCTCACCCCGTCTTCGAACGGCGGCGCCCGTGACGCGGCCCGACCGTTCCCGGCACGCGGTGGTCCCGAACGACGGGCCCACCGCCGAGCGAAAAGGAGGGGGCGGTCACGGCGCTCCCCGCGCCGGGACGGCCGTCCGTTGTATGAAACCTGCTGACATCGCCCACCTGCACAGCATCGGCGCGCCCACCCTGTCCCCCGACGGCCGCCGCGCGGTCTTCGCCGTGACCCGGCCGGACCTGGAGGAGGACGCCTACCTGGGCTCCCTGTGGTCCGTGCCCACCGACGGCTCCGCGCCGCCCGCCCGGCTCACCCGGGGCACCAGGGACAACGGTCCGGTGTTCTCCCCCGACGGGCGGTGGATCGCCTTCCTGCGCCCCGACGAGGACAAGCGCCCGCAGATCCACGTCCTGCCCGCCGACGGCGGCGAGCCCTGGAAGATCACCTCCCACCCGCTGGGCGCGGGCGCCCCCCGCTGGAGCCCGGGCTCCACCCGGATCGCCTACACCGCGCGCGTCCCCGAGGCCGACCGCTACGTGGACCGCGAGCCGGGCAAGGAGCCGCCCCGGCGCATCACGCAGCTCAAGTACCGGCTGGACGATCTCGGGTTCGCCAACGACCGGCGCACGCACGTGTTCGTCTCCGCGCCCCTGGACCCCTCGGGCGAGGCGGGGGAGCCGGTCCGGGTGACCCGTGGCGACTTCGAGCACCGGTCCGTGACCTGGAGACCCGACGGCGCCGAACTGGTCTTCGCCGCCGCGCGCCACGCCACCCGCGACACCGACCTGGTGGAGGACCTGTGGGCGTGCGCGCCGGAGGAGGGCGCCGAGCCGCGCCGGGTCACCGCCGGGAACCTGGACGCCGCGCGCAGCGACTTCTCCGGGGACGGCGCCACCGTCTACTTCCTCGGTGACGAGCTCGGCCCCGACCTCGACGACTTCGTGGGCCAGACCAGCGCCCTGTGGTCGGTGCCCGCCGACGCCTCGGCGGCGCCCGTCCGGCTGACCCCCGCCCGGAACCCGCGGATGGCCGGGGGCCCCAAGGTCACCGGGCGCGGCCTGCTCGGCCTGGCGGAGAACCGGGGCGCGGTGGACCTGGTCCTGGTGCCCTTCGGGGGCGGCGAGCCCGAGACGGTCGTCGGCGGCCCGGTGCAGGTCCAGTCCTTCGACAGCGCGGGCGGCGTCACCGTCGCGGTGGTCGCCGACGGCCGCAGCAGCGGCGAACTGGTCGTGGCCGGTGACGGGGGCACGCGGGCGCTCACGGAGTTCGCCGGCGCCCTGGACCCCCTGCCGATGAGGGAGTTGACGGCCCGCACCGCCGACGGCTACCCCGTGCACGGGTGGGTCACCGTGCCCGAGGGCGAGGGCCCGCACCCGGTGGTGCTGATGATCCACGGCGGCCCCTTCGCCCAGTACGGTCACCAGCTCTTCGACGAGACGCAGGTCTACGCCGCGGCCGGGTACGCCGTGGTGATGTGCAACCCGCGCGGCTCCTCGGGCTACGGGCACGAGCACGGCCGGGCCGTCATCGGCTCGGTGGGCGCGACCACCGCCACCGACGTGCTGGCCTTCCTGGACGCGGCGCTGGAGGACGAGCGGCTGGACTCCTCGCGGGTGGGCGTCATGGGCGGGTCCCACGGCGGGTTCATGACCACCTGGATCGCCGCCCACCACGGGGAGCGGTTCCGGGCGGCGATCAGCGAGCGCGCGGTCAACGCCATCGAGAGCTTCCACGGCTCCTCCGACATCGGCTCGTTCTTCCCCGGGCCGCTGTACGGGCCGCCGCAGACCTGGGCCAAGGAGAGTCCGCTCACCTACGCCGACCGGATCGACGTCCCGTTCCTGATCATCCACTCCGAGGAGGACTGGCGCTGTCCGGTGGAGCAGGCGCAGCGCCTGTTCGTGGCGTTGAAGCTGCGCGGCCAGGAGGCGGAGATGCTGCTCTTCCCCGCTGAGGGGCACGAGCTGTCGCGCTCGGGCCTGCCCAGCCACCGCGTCGCCCGCTTCGAGGCGGTCCTGGACTGGTGGCAGCGACACCTGTGACATGTGCCGGGGCGGGGCCCGTCCCCGCCCCCTTCCGGTGGTTCACGTGATACACACCACTTTTTCGACGGGCTTTACCCTGTTTTGGGGTGTCTCCAAGGGGGAGAACTACTCCCCGTCACGCCCGCTCACGCGGGCTTTTCGGCCCTCTTGTTATGGAACCGCTGGTCAGAGGGTTGCCCAAGGGAAGGTAACGAAAGGGTCGCGACCGGTCCCGGTGGTGAATTAGTGTTCCCTCAGGCCGGAACGCCCCCGTTAGTCACTACAAGGGTGACGGTGTCCGGTTTCCGTCGCACTCTCGCTCACGAGCAGTCCTTTCCCATGAGCAGAGGCCACCGCAGAACCCCGGCACACCTCCCTCGGCCCCCTTGAGCGCCGCCCGCCGGGATCCCCCTCACCGCGTTCCCACGCGCCCTCATCCGGGCGCGTTCTCGGGATGCCCTGCGCTGGTAGGCGGGTGTGGGAGAAAGGCAGTCGGTCCCTTGACTCGCAACCCCGAGCCCGGAAGGCGCAGCAGGCGCCGTGTCGCGACGGTCGGCTGCGCCACCCTGGGCGCCGTCGTCCTGTCCTCGGGCGTGGCCTTCGCCGAGCCCACCGCCGAGGAGGCCCGCGAACGCTACGAGCAGCTCCAGGAGGAGCTCTCGACCCTGAACGAGGCCTACAACCAGGCCGAGGAGGACCACGCGGCCGCCGAGGCCGAACTGGAGGAGGTCGAGGAACAGCTCGCCAAGGCCCAGGAGGAACTGGAGGCCATGTCCGGCACGGTCGCCGGGATCGCCCAGACCGCCTACACCGGGTCCACGCACAGCCTCTTCACGGTCCTGTTCCGCGGCGACCCGGACGGGTCGCTGCAGAACATCGCCGACCTGAACTTCCTGTCCATGGGCCAGGACGCCGTCCTGGACGACTACGTCGCCCAGGTGGAGCGCGCCGAGGGCCTGCGCGACCAGGCCGCCGAGTCGGAGGCCGACGCCTCCGCCGCGCTCTCCGAGGCCGAGACGGCCAAGGAGGAGGGCGAGGCCGCCCTGGACGAGCAGTCCGAGGTCCTGGAGAGCCTGGACGGGCAGGACCCGACCGCCTCCGAGGCCTCCACGGGCGGCGGCGAGGCCGTCGCGGCCTCCGGCGACGTCCAGGCGGTCCTGGACTTCGCCCGCGCCCAGATCGGCAAGCCCTACGTCTGGGGCGGCACCGGCCCCGACGGCTACGACTGCTCGGGCCTGGTCCAGGCCGCGTGGGCCCAGGCGGGGGTCAACCTGCCCCGCACGACCTACGACCAGGTCAACGCCGGCACCCGGATCTCGCGCGACGAGGTCCAGCCCGGGGACCTGCTGTTCTTCTACAGCGAGTCCTCGCCCAGCCACGTGGGGATCTACTCCGGCAACGGCAACATGATCCACGGCTCCAACCCGTCCAAGCCGCTGGAGGAGGTCTCCCTGGCCGCCTACTGGGACAGCGTCTTCACCGTCGCCGTCCGCGTCGGCTAGGTCGTGTTCCTCGGTTCATTTCCGGCTCGCGACCACCTGGCTGCCTCTCGCCGCGCCGGTTCCGCTTGAGAAGCCAACCGGGCTGACCCGCGCGAACCGTCTCGCGAGAGATGGCCCGGACGGCCGCTCGCTGATCTGAAAGCCTCCGCGGAACACTCCCTGGCGGACCGACCGGAAGCGTTGCCCGTGTGAGGCGAGGGCTGCGGCCCGCGACGGCCTCGTACCCACGGCCGGTGCCGACGCACCGGGCGCGCCGTGGGTACGAGGCCGCGCCGGAGGGGGCCGAACAGCGCGCCCTTCCCGTAAGCGGGCCGTACACGCGGGTTCCGGTCGGCGGCGCGCTCCGCGTATTCTTCCGCCCATGGGACGTCTCGTGTTCAGGGTCGCGGCCGCGGTCGCGGTCGTCATCGCCTTCTTCTGGATCCTGTCCGTGGTGGTCGGTCTCCTGATCTGGCTCCTGATGGCCGCCCTGCTCGTGGGCGTGGTCTGCCTCGGCGTCCGGATGCTCAGGGCGCAGGGCGGCCAGGACCGCTGACCGCGCACCCGCTGCCGGGGGCGCGCTGCCGGAACCCGTGCGGCGCGCCCCCGTCCGTGTGCCCGGTCCGTTCGCCGCGGACCCGTTTCCTGACACATGGGCGAAGGCCTCCGCGATGGAGCCGGGCGAGGGTATGGTTACTATGTGTCACTGAATAAGCACGTAGGGTCTCATGTTGACGGAGTGTCTCACCGTGGCCGGGTGGAACGCGTCCTCACCCGCGTCTTCCGCAACGACTGGAGTGCGCTGACACCGCCCGACATCGGACGCTGGACCCCCGACCTGCGGGTCAGCGTCGTCATCCCGGCGCGCGGCGGGCAGCGCCGCCTCGACCTCGCCCTGGCCTCACTGGCCGCGCAGACCTACCCCGAGGACCTGATGGAGGTCGTGGTCGTGGACGACCACTCCTCCCCGGCACTGCGCCTGCCCGACCTGCGCCCCGCCCACTGCCGCGTCCTGACCGTCCCCGACGGCGGCTGGGGCGCCGGATACGCCCGCGCCTACGGCGCCCACTCCAGCACCGGCGACGTCCTGCTGTGGATGGACTCCGACATGGTGGTGTGCCGCGAGTTCGTCGAGGCCCAGGCGCGCTGGCACCACGTCCACGCCGAGGCCGTCACGCTCGGCCGGGTCCGCTTCGCCGACACCGGGCCCCAGAGCCCCACCGACGTCCTGGCCCTGGCCCGCACCGACGCCCTGCACACCGCCCTGGACACCGGCCGCCACCACGCGTGGGTCGAGCGCGTCCTCACCGGCAGCGACGGCCTGCGCGACGCCGACCACCTGGGCTTCCACGCCTACGTCGGCGCTGCGGCGGCCGTGCGCCGCAGCCTGTACGAGGCCGCCGGGGGAGTGGACCCCGACCTCGATCTGGGCCAGGACACCGAGTTCGGCTACCGCCTCTGGCAGGCGGGCGCCGTCCTGCTGCCCGAACCCGCCGCCACCGGCTGGCACGTGGGCCGCGCGGGCACCGCGCGCACCCGGCTGCCCTCCGAACGCTTCCGCACCGAGGTCCTCGCCGAGTTCATGCCGCACCCGCACGCCTACCGCGAGCGGGTACCGGCCCACCGGCGCCGCATCCCGCTCGTGCACGCCGTGGTCGAGGTCTCCGGCGCGCCCTACGACCTGGTCCGCGACTGCGTGGACCGGCTCCTGGACAGCGCCGAGACCGACCTGGCCCTGACCCTGGTCGCCGACTGGGACGGCGCCGAGGAGGGCGGCGCCGCCGTACACGGGGCGCGGCGGCTGCGGGCGGTGGACGGCCGGGCCCGGCGCGACATCGGCGGACCCCACCTGGACCTGCGACTGATCCAGGCCAACTACCTGCGCGAACCCCGGATCTCCTTCGCCACGTCCGCGCCCCGCACCGGGTTCCCCTCACCGTTCCTGCTCCAGGTCCCGGTCTCCTGGGGGCTGGGCCAGGTGGCCCTGTCGCGCCTGCTGGCCAGCGCCGAGCGCGCCCGCGCGGGGCTCACCGAACTCTTCCCGGCCGCCTCGCCCACCCGCGACGCCGGGGTGCGGCTGTGGCGCACCCGCGCGCTGGCCCGGGCCCTGCGGGTACGCGAGGAGGACGAGGACCTGGGCGACGTGGTCGCCGCCCTGCACGGCCGCTACCGGATCCACGCGGGGGAGGAGACGCTGACCGACCTGTCGCTGTACCGCTCGGTGCCGCCGCCCCCGCGCACCGAACCCGAACCGGCGGAGGTGGCCGCCCCCTCCCCGGGGGCCGGGACGGAGGAGCGTCCGGCGGGGGAGTGCGGCACACCGGAGCACGAGACGGGGCGGGAGCCCACCGGCGCCGCGCGGTCCGGCGGCTGGCTGCGCTCGGGATGGGCGCGGGCCCGCCGGAGGCTGCGCCGCGAGCGCGGCTGACCGCCTCCCGGGGCCCGACCGCGACCGGGCAGATGGGGGAAGACATCGACCCGGAGAGCGGGCGGACCCCGCCGAGCGCCCCCGCATCCCGGGGATGACCGAGGGCGACGCGGCCGGTACTCAAGGTACCCGACGCCGCGCGTGCGACGGGCACGCCGCCGCGGTGACGTGCCCGTGACGTCCGTTCCCGCGGCTCGGGCGGCCCGGGACCGGCCGGACCCGCGGGGTCACCGCCGCGCGGGCGGAACCGCTCAGCTGACGGCGGCGATCGACTCCAGGAGCTTCTCGCGCAGGGCGTCGCTGACCGGGGCCGACCCGGTCTCCTCGGAGGCGGCCGACTGCCCCTCCGGGCTCACCACGTAGCGCAGGAAGGACTTGGCCCGCTCGGCTTGGCCGTCGTCGGGGTAGTCCAGGCACACGACCTCGTAGCTGACCAGGACCAGCGGGTAGCTGCCGGCCTCGGTCGTGCCGTAGTTCAGGTCCAGTGCCAGGTCGTACTCGCTGGGGTTGTCCTCGCGCTGCGGGGACTCGGCGACCACCTGGGCGGCGGCCTCGGGGGAGATCTCCACGAACTCGCCGCCGACGCCGATGTCCACCGTGGACATGCCGTGCACGTGCGACATCTCCACGTAGCCGATGGACCCCTCGGCCCGCTCGACCGTGTCGGCGATACCGCTGTTGCCCTGCGCCGACTCACGCGGGGTGAGCGGCCACTGCCCGCTCGGCTCGTGCGGCCAGGCGTCGGGCGCCGCGGCGCTGAGGTAGTTGGCGAAGTTCTCCGTGGTGCCGGAGTCGTCGGAGCGGTTGACCGGGGTGATCGCCATGTCCGGCAGGTCCGCGTCCGGGTTGTCCTCGGCGATCTCGGGGTCGTTCCACCGCGTGATCTCCTGGTTGAAGATCTTGGCCAGCGTCTGCGGGCGCAGGTTCAGCGAGTCCACGCCCTCCAGGTTGAACACCACCGCGATCGGGATCACGTAGGCGGGCAGGTTGATCACGTCGGAGCCGCCGCACCGCTCCCTGGCGTCGGCGTTCTCGTCCGGGTCCATCGCCGCGTCGGTCCCGGCGAAGGCCACCGCGCCGTCGATGAACTGGCTGCGCCCGCCGCCCGAGCCGATCGAGTTGTAGTAGACGCGCGCGTCGTCGCAGGCGGACTGGTAACCGGCGATCCAGGTCGTCATCGCGTTCTCCTGGGCGCTGGAACCGGCCCCCGAGAGGCTGCCGGAGAAGCACTCCAGGCCCTCGGGAACCTCCGGCGCGGCGCTGTCCGGAACGGCCTGGTCGCTGCCGCAGGCGGTCACGGCCAGCAGCAGGCCGGCCAGCGCGGCCGACGCTGAGACCCCCCTGGAGGCCCCGCCGTGGCGGAGGACGCCGGTCTTGGTGCGCTTGTTGGACGGGAGCACGACTGCTTCTATCCCCTTCGTCGGTGTCGGTGGTCCTGGTCTGCGTTCACCGCCGCGCGTCCCCGAACGGGAGCGTCGTCGCTGGTGATGGAGCACCGCCGAAGAATTTAACCATCGGCGGACCACCACCCCCAAGGCGGCCCCGTGTGGCATGGCGCTCACGCGGACCGGCGTGCATGACACGCGGACGGTACGGGCACGGGTAGATGCGTGATGAGCACGCACGACACGTCCACCGCTCCGACGTCAACCTACCGCCTCCAGCTGCGCCCCGGGTTCACCCTGGAGGACGCCGCGGACCTGCTCGACTACCTGGACCGACTGGGAACCGGGGCGGTCTACCTGTCCCCCGTACTGGCCGCCGCGCCGGGCTCCCAGCACGGCTACGACGTGGTCGACCCCACCCGGGTCTCGCCCGAACTGGGCGGGGACGCCGCCCGCGAGGCCCTGGCCGCCAAGGCGCACGAGCTGGGTATGGGCGTGGTCGCCGACATCGTCCCCAACCACATGTCCGTGGTGCGCGCCGACGCCAACCGCTGGTGGTGGGACGTCCTCGCCCACGGACGGGACTCGGTGTACGCGCGCTGCTTCGACATCGACTTCGACGCCGGACCCGTGCTCATCCCCGTGCTGGGCGACGACGGCGACGGCGGACGGGCCGCCCTGTCCGCCCTCGTCCTCGCCGACGGCTGCCTGGCCTACCACGACAAGCGCTACCCGCTCGCCCCCGGCACCCACGGGCCCGGCGACTCCGTCGAGGCGGTGCACGAGCGCCAGCACTACCGGCTGGTGTCCTGGCGGCGCGGCGACGGCGAACTCACCTACCGCCGGTTCTTCGACGTCAGCGAACTGGCCGCCGTGCGGGTGGAGGAACCCGGCGTCTTCGACGCCACCCACGCCGAGATCCTGCGCTGGGCCGAGCTCGGCCAGCTCGACGGTCTGCGGGTGGACCACGTGGACGGGCTCACCGACCCCGGCGGTTACCTGCGCCGCCTCGCCGAGCGCTTCGGCGGCTGGGTCGTGGTGGAGAAGATCCTCGCCCCCGGCGAGAACCTGCCCCAGTCCTGGCCGGTCGCCGGGACCACCGGGTACGACGCCCTGCGCGAGCTCTGCGGCGTGTTCGTCGACCCCTCCGGTGAGGCCGGTCTGACCACCCTCGCCCTCGACCACGGGGTGGAGGTGGACGTCGCCGAGGCCGACCTGCGGGCCCGCCGCCACGCCGCCTCCGTGCTGCTGCGCACCGAGGTGCGGCGGATCGCCGCCCTGCTGCCGCCCCGGCCCGAACGCGGGCGGGAGGAGCCCCCGCCCGAAGCGGTGCGCCGCCGTGAGGAGGCCGTGGCCGAGCTGCTGTGCGCCTTCGACGTGTACCGCTCCTACCTGCCCGAGGGCGAGCGCGACTGGGCCCGGGCGGTGGAGACCGCCGTGGAGCGGCGCCCCGACCTGGCCCACGACCTGGAGGCCGTCGACCTGCGGGTGCGCCGCGACCCCCGGGGCGAGGCCGCGCGGCGCATCCAGCAGACCAGCGGGATGGTCGTGGCCATGGGCACCGAGAACACGGCCTTCTACCGCACCACCAGGTTCGTCGCCCTCAACGAGGTGGGCGGTGACCCCGCCGACTTCGCCGTCACGCCGCGCGAGTTCCACGACGGCGCGGCCCGCCGCGAGGCCGCCCGGCCGCACACCATGACCACCCTGTCCACGCACGACACCAAGCGCTCCGAGGACGTGCGCGCCCGCCTGGCCGCCCTGTCGGAGGTGGCCGAACCCTTCGCCGAGGCCGTGCGCCGCTGGACCGGGCGGTGCGCCCTGCCCGAGCCCGCGCTCAACCTCCTGGGGTGGCAGACCCTGGTCGGCGCCTGGCCCATCGGGGAGGAGCGCCTGGCCGACTACCTGCTCAAGGCCGCCCGCGAGGCGCGGCTGGGCACCTCCTGGACGGAGCCGGACCCCGACTTCGAGGACCGCGTCCGCTCCTGGCCCGCGCGGGTGCTGGGCGACAGGGCCCTGCGCGGGGAGGTGGCCTCCGTGGTGGAGTCGGTGCGCGAGGCCGGATGGAGCAACTCCCTGGGCCAGAAGGCCGTGCAGCTGCTCGGCCCGGGCGTCCCGGACCTGTACCAGGGCACCGAGCTGTGGGACCTGTCCCTGGTGGACCCCGACAACCGCAGGCCTGTGGACCATCAGGCCCGCGCGGACCTGCTGACCCGGATCGAGGACGGCTGGCGCCCGCCGGTGGACGCCACCGGCGCGGCCAAGCTCCACCTGGTCCGCGCGTGCCTGCGCGCGCGCCGCGAGCTGCGCCCCACGGGGTACCTGCCGCTCACCGCCTCCGGCCCGGCCCGGGACCACGCCCTGGCCTTCGCGCGGACCTCGGCCGGAGCCGACCGGCCCGACCTGGCGGTGGTCGCCACCCGGCTGCCGATCGGGCTGGCCGACGCGGGGGGCTGGGCGGACACGGTCGTGGCGCTGCCCTCGGGGCCGGGGACCTGGACCGACCGGCTCACGGGCCGGGCCGTGGCGCCCGACAGCGCCGACGGGCTCGTCCTGGCGCACCTGGCCGGGGTCCTCGACCGGTACCCGGTGGCGGTCCTGACCCGGGAGTGAGGGGCGCCGTCCGGAGGCGGTCCTCACCGCACGGCGGCGTGGAGCGGTCGGGGAGGCGCAGCGGAGGAAACCGGGGCGTCGCGCCGCTGCGCCCCGGCCTCTTCGGAGCGCGGGTAGGCTTGCCGCGATCATGGCGCGTACCGACACCCCACACACCACCGGCCCCAGGCTGCGCATGCCCGCGGCCGTCGCGGCGGCCCTGGCCTGCCCCGCCTGCGGCAACGGGCTGGACCCGGGCGAGCGCGGGCTCTCCTGCGGCGCCGGGCACAGCTTCAACGTGGCCAGGGAGGGGTACGCGAGCCTGCTCACCGGCGCCACGCCGCCCGGGACCGGAGACAGCCGGGAGATGGTCGCCGACCGCCTCCGGTTCCAGGAGGCGGGACACCACGACCCGATCTCCGCCGCCCTGGCCGCCGCCCTGGCCCGCGAGCTCACCGCGCCCGCGCCCCTGGTCGCCGACATCGGCGGCGGAACCGGGCGCCACCTGACCCGGGTGCTGGAGGCCCTGCCCGACGCCGTGGGGCTGACCGCCGACGCATCCAAGTTCGCCGCCCGCAAGGCGGCCAGGGCGCACGAGCGCGGCGGCGCCGTGACCGCCGACGCCTGGCGGGGCCTGCCGCTGCGCGACGGCTCCGCGGACGCCCTGCTCAACGTGTTCGCGCCGCGCAACGCCGCCGAGTTCCACCGCGTCCTGCGCGCCGACGGGGTGCTGCTGGTCCTCGTGCCCGCCGCCGACCACCTCGCCGAACTGCGCGGACCGCTGGGCCTGCTGGAGGTGGACCCGCGCAAGGACGAACGCCTCGCCGACTCGCTGCACGGGCACTTCGCCCCCGCCGGGGCCGAGGACCTGCGCTTCACCATGGACCTGGACCGCGCCGACGCCGCGACCGTCGTCGGTATGGGACCCAGCGCCCGCCACATCGACGCCGGGGACCTGCGCGCCCGCATCGCCGCCCTGCCCGAACCCGTGGCCGTCACGGCGTCGGTGCGCCTGCACGTCTACCGCCCGCTCCGCTGAGCGAAACGGGCAGGTCCAGGCAACACCGGCAGCCGCGGATGGCGGGCGCGCGATCCGGGTAGACCACCCTGCGTGAACCGAGCCCAGACCACCCCGACCACGTCCGACGCCCTCGCCGCCCCCGCCGTCCCGGGTGTCGGCGTCCGCGGCGACTTCGCCGTGTGGGCGCCCCACCGCGAACGCGTCCGCCTGCGCCTGTACGGCACGGCACAGCGCGAGGGCGCCGCGGAGCGCGACGTCCCCATGCGGCCCGACGACGACGGCTGGTGGCGCGTCCGCGTCGAGGACGCCGGGCCCGGCACCGAGTACGCCTACCTCCTGGACGACGACCCCCAGCCCCTGCCCGACCCCCGCTCGCTCCACCAGCCCCACGGCGTCCACGGCCCCAGCCGCGTTCACGACCACGCCGCCTTCGCCTGGACCGACGCCGACTGGACCGGGCGCCCCCTCGCGGGCACCGTCGTCTACGAACTCCACGTGGGCACCTTCACCCCCGAGGGCACCCTCGCCGCCGTCGCCGACCGCCTCGACCACCTGGTCGACCTCGGCGTCACCCACGTCGAACTCATGCCGGTCAACGCCTTCGACGGCACACACGGCTGGGGCTACGACGGCGTCCTGTGGGCGGCCGTCCACGACCCCTACGGCGGCCCCGACGCCCTCAAGACCCTCGTCGACGCCTGCCACCGCCGCGGCCTGGCCGTCCTGCTCGACGTGGTCTACAACCACCTCGGCCCCTCGGGCGCCTACATGCCCCGCTTCGGCCCCTACTTCCGCGGCGAGAACGCCTGGGGACCCTCCCTCAACCTGGACGGCCCCGACTCCGACCCGGTCCGCCGCACGGTCCTGGACAACGCCCTGGACTGGCTGCGCCACTACCACCTGGACGGGCTGCGCCTGGACGCCGTGCACGCCCTGCGCGACGACCGCGCCACCCCGCTGCTGGCCGAACTCGCCGAGGAGGTGCAGGCCCTCGCCGCCGCCCTGAACCGGCCGCTGTCCCTGGTCGCCGAGTCCGACCGCAACGACCCCCGCACCGTCCTGCCCCGGGAGGCGGGCGGACTGGGCATGACCGCCCAGTGGTCCGACGACCTCCACCACGCCCTGCACGTCGCCCTCACCGGGGAGGCGCACGGCTACTACGCCGACTTCGCCGACCCCGGGGCGCTGCCCGCCGCGCTCACCCGCGCGTTCTGGCACGCGGGCACCCGCTCCAGCTTCCGCGGCCGCACCCACGGCGCCCCCGTGGACACCGCGCGCGTCCCCGGCAGCCGCTTCCTGGCCTACCTGAGCACCCACGACCAGATCGGCAACCGGGCCCGGGGCGACCGCATGGGCGAACACCTCTCCCCGGGCCTGCTCGCCTGCGGCGCCGCGCTGGTGCTGTGCTCCCCCTACACCCCCATGATCTTCATGGGGGAGGAGTGGGGGGCCGCCACGCCCTGGCCGTTCTTCGCCTCCTTCGCCGACCCCGACCTGGTCAGGGGCGTACGCGAGGGCCGCCGCCGCGAGTTCGCCGCGCTGGGGTGGGCCGAGGAGGAGATCCCCGACCCCATGGACCCGGCCACCCGCGACGGCGCCGTCCTGGACTGGTCCGAGCCCGGACGCGAACCGCACGGGCTGGTCCTGGACACCTACCGGGCGCTCATCGCCCTGCGGCGCGTGGAACCGGAGCTGTCCGACCCGCGCCTGGACCGCACCGCGGTCGAGACGGGCGGCGGCGGGCGCCAGCTCGTCCTGGTCCGGGGGAGCCTGCGGGTGGTGTGCAACCTGGACGCCGACGGCGCCGAGGTGGAGCTGGACGCGGCCCCGCGCGAACTCCTGCTCGCCAACGGTGAGCCCAGGACCGCGGGGACCACCGTCACCGTTCCGGGGGAGTGCTTCGCCGTCCTGAGGGTGTGAGCCGCGCCGGGCGGGGCCCGCCCGGCGTGCTCCCGCGCGCGGACCCGCCCGGAGCGCCGGAACGTCACCGCGGCCCCCTAGCCTCGGTACGGCCCGCGACCCCGTGACGGAAAGGCACCACATGAGCGGCGACGCCCTGACCCTCGACCGGAGCTTCGAGGCGCCCAACGGAACCGTGCGCTGGGCCCGGTTCGGGGACGGGGACCCGGTCGTGCTGCTGCACGGCACGCCCTTCTCCTCCCACGTCTGGCGCCACGTCGCCCGCGCCCTGAGCGCCCGGTACACCGTCCACGTGTGGGACATGCCCGGCTACGGGGCCTCGGCCAAGCACGAGGCGCAGGACGTGTCGCTGGCCGCCCAGCAGGCCGCGTTCACCGCCCTGCTCGACCACTGGGGGCTGGAGCGCCCCGCCGTGGTGGCGCACGACTTCGGCGGCGCCGTGGCCCTGCGCTCGGCCGTCCTGGACGGGGCGGCCTACGACCGCCTCGCCCTGGTCGACGCGGTCAGCGTCCGCCCCTGGGGCAGCGACTTCTTCCGCCTCGTCAACGCCAACGCCGACGTGTTCGCCGCGCTGCCCCCGCACCTGCACGAGGCTCTGGTGCGCGCCTACGTCTCCTCCGCGGCGCACCGCGAGCCCCGCACCGACGTCCTGGACGCGCTCGTGCGCCCCTGGCTGGGTGCGGACGGCCAGCCCGCGTTCTACCGGCAGATCGCGCAGGCCGACGAGCGCTACACCGCCGAGGTCGAGGACGCCTACGCCGATCTCGACCTGCCGGTGCTGGTGGTGTGGGGCGAGGAGGACACCTGGCTTCCTCTGGACCGCGGCCGACGGCTCGCCGCCGCGATCCCCGGGGCGCGGCTGCGCGTCCTGCCCGGGGCCGGGCACCTCGTCCAGGAGGACGCACCGGCCGAGCTGACCGCCGCCCTCCTGGACTTCCTGGGCTGAGGGCGCCCGGGCGGGTCAGCCGACCGGCCCGGTGGACACCGCATCCCCGCCGCAGCGGCGGTCGCGTGACGCGCGGGCTCAGCCCTCCAGTGTCCGGAAGACCTCCAGCCACTGCCCCGGGTCCACGTGTCCGACGGGGGTACCGGCGGCGATCCCGGCCCGGGCCAGCGCCCGGTCCACCCGCCGGGCGGGGTGGGCGCGGCGCAGCGACGCGCCCAGCGATCCGCCCGCTCCCCCGAACCCCAGCTCGACCAGGCGCCGGTAGCCGCTCATCCGTCCCGGCTCCACCAGCGGCGTCCGGCGCCTGCGCAGCACCAGGATGCCCGAATCCACCCGGGGCACCGGCCGGAACCGCTGCCGGTCGATCCGCCCGGCCAGCGACCACGACCACTCCGGCCAGGTCAGCACCGTCAACCGGCTCCACCGCCCGAACCCGCCGGTGCGCTTGCGCGCGTACTCCAGCTGGGTGACGAGGGTGGCCGAGGCCAGGCCCCGCGCGTCCAGGCACCAGCGCACGATGTCCGCGGTGCGCGCGTAGGGGATGTTGCCCACCAGGTGGAACTCGCCCCGCGGCGGGCGCACCCGGGTGAAGTCGGCCCGCGCCACCCGCACCCCGCTCGCGGGGTCGCGGTAGCGCGCGCAGAGCCGTTCGGCCAGGCGCGGGTCGATCTCGTAGGCCAGGACCCGGCGGGCGGCCGGGGCCAGGAAGCGGGTGAGGGCGCCCTCACCCGGCCCCACCTCCACCACCAGGTCGGCGGGGCCGATCCCGGACACCGCCACCACGCGGCGGGCGGCGCCCGGGTCGGCGAGGAAGTTCTGGGAGAAGCGGCGCCGGTTGTCACCGGCACCCGTGCGACGTGAGCGTTCGGTACGTGCCACGGAAGGTCCGTTCCAGCCACCCTGCGGTGGCCGACGAGGACGGGCGGCACGGACGGGCGCGCCACACGGCGCGCGACAACGCGAAAGGAGGTCCGGGCAGCCCGTCCGAGGGAAGGAGGGACGCGACTGTGCCTGGACCGGAGGGTCACACGGGAAGGAGGAGGTGCCGTCCGCGGTCGTCGCCGGGCCGACCGCCGTGCGGGCGCGCACGGGCGCGCCCGCGCCGACGGCGGCGGGCGGCGCACCCCTCCCGAGCCGTCCGGACACGCGGTGGGGACACGCGCGCGAAGCGGAGGGGGAGGGGCGGGGCTCCCGGCGGGCCGGACGGACCCCGCGGGCGGGGTTCGCGGCGGCCGGGACGGCGGACTACCGGCCCAGGCGCGGGGACCGGGGCCGGACGACGTGGGTGTGGCAGCTCACCGGCCAGGCGTGGGCCCGGCAGACGATCGCCTGGAAGCAGCACATGGCGACCAACCTAGGAGCACGCCCGCGGCGGCGGCAACCGGTTTTCCCGGCCTCGGACCCGCCCGAAAAGGGTTCGCCCTCCCCGGGCCGAACACGCCATACTCGCCCCCATGCCCGACTTCGCGGACTTCGACACCCGCCACTACCGCACCGTCGACGTGGCCACCGGCTACGACGGCTGGTCCAGCACCTACGAGGACTCCGTCCTGGACGCCATGGACCTCGCCCTCCTGGACGGCCTGGCCGTCCCCGACTGGTCGGCCGTCGCCCGCGCCGCCGACCTGGGCTGCGGTACCGGCCGCACCGGTGCGTGGCTGCGCGGCCGCGGGGCCGGGCGCGTGGACGGCGTCGACCTCAGCTCCGGCATGCTGGCGCTGGCCGACAGGCGCGGCGCCCACGACAGCCTCACGCGGGGCGACGTGCGCGACACGGGCCTGCCCGGCGCCGCCTACGACCTGGTCATCGCCTCCCTGATCGACGAGCACCTGCCGGACCTGGCGCCCTTCTACGCCGAGGCCCGGCGGCTCGTCCGGCCCGGGGGGACGTGCGTGCTGGTCGCCTACCACCCGCAGTTCTCGATGGTCTCGGGGATGCCCACCCACTACACCGACGCCTCCGGCGAGGACATCGCCATCGCCACCCACGTCCACCTCATCAGCGACCACGTGCGCGCCGCCTCGGCCGCGGGATGGCGGCTGGCCGAGATGGCGGAGGGCACCGTGGACGACACCTGGGTGTCGGCCAAGCCCACATGGGAGAGGTTCCGGGGCCACCCGATCTCGGCGGCCTTCGTGTGGACCGCTTTCTAGGATCCGGCTCCGTCGGGCCTGCGGCGCCCGTGCGCCCGCCGTGTCCCGGAGCGCGCCGGGGGCGCGCTCGCGTCCATGAGGCGCGAGGCGGCACGCGGGCCACCGTCAGCGCAGCAGCGCCTCCCGCCACAGCTCGCGGTGGCGCCCGACGTACTCCGACGCCGGTCCCCAGTGGTCGGCGTGCCCCTCCGCGTGCAGGCGCGCCCACGGCTGCTCGCCCGTCCGCGCGCCCTCCGTCAGCAGGTCGTACATGCCGCGCACGCGGCCCAGGACCGCGTCGGGCAGCTCACGGCGCTGGGCCCCGTCGCACCCGTACCCGTCCGCCAGGGCGCGCAGCCGCCGCGCGTCGCGCCGGGGGTCCCCGCTCTCGTGCAGCGGCACGAACCCGTGCGCGGCGTACCCGAGGTCGCCCATGCGCGTGCCCGGACCGGCGCAGTCCCAGTCGATGAAGGTCCAGGCGTCGCCGTCGCGCACCAGGTTCCACGGCGCCAGGTCGTTGTGGCAGACGAGCTCCTCGCGCTCGTGGGGGATGGGCACCTCCCACACCGGCTCCTCCCGGGGCCGGTACGCGGCGGTCAGGTCGTGGAGGCGGCGGATCGTCCCGCCCAGCCGACGCAGTTCCCCCTCCGTCATCGCAGCCGTCCGGTCCGCCAGCGTCCCCGGCACGTATCCGAGCACCTGGCGGCCCCGCTCGTCCCTGCCGACCGCGGGAGGGGACGCCTCGTAGCCGTGCGCGTGCAGGTAGGTGAGCAGGAGCAGCACGGAGGGGGAGGAGCGCCGCCACGGTTTGCGCACGGTCCGGCCCACGCGCACCACCTGGTCGGCGACGTTGCCGCCCTCCAGCACCTCTTCCTCGGGTGGGGTCATAGTCCCTCATGCTCCACCGCGGGGCAGGGGGAGTCCACCGGTTTTCACCGGTCCCCGGGGGCTTGCCGGTCCTCGTCGGCCCGCTGCTCCGCGGCGGCCAGGGACGCGTCGTCCAACCGGGCCAGTCCGGCGAGCAGGCCCAGGCACAGCAGCCCCATGGAGGCGAACACCCAGGTCAGGCCGATGAACTCCGCGAGGAGGCCGCCCGCGGCGGCGCCGAGCGGCATGGTGCCCCAGGCCAGCAGCCGGTAGGCGCTGTTCACCCGGCCGAGCAGGGGATCGGGGGTGATCCGCTGGCGCAGCGACACCGTGACCACGTTCCACACCGCGAGCCCCAGCCCGCCCGTGAAGAAGCCCGCCGCGACCAGGACGGGGTCGGCGGTCAGCGCGGGCAGGCCCACGAGCACGGCGAAGGTCAGCACGCAGGCCCGCAGCGCCCGGGTGCGTCCCACCAGCCGCTCGATCCGCCCGGCGCCCAGGGCGCCGATCACGCTGCCCGCGGCGACGGCGGTCATGAGCAGGCCGTAGGCGGGCTCGGACAGGCCCATGGGCGAGTCGGGGCCCACCGCGAAGAGCACGAAGACGGTGAAGGCCGCGTTGCTGGCGAAGTTGCTGGCCCCCACCATCGCCGCGAACGAGCGCAGGATCCGGTCGCGCCACAGGAAGCGCAGCCCCTCGGTGATGTCGGCGCGCAGGGTGGCGGGCGCGGCCCGCCCGGTCCGGAACCGGCCGCGCACCAGCAGCAGCGCGCCCACCGCGACCAGCCACAGCGACGCCGGGGCGGTGAAGGCCGCCGCCGCGCCCGCCGCCGCCAGCAGGCCGCCGAGGGGAGGCCCGAGGAACTGGTTCGCGGTCAGCTCGGCGGCGTGCAGCCGCCCGTTGGCCCGGGGGAGCCGGTCGCGGCCGACCACCTGGGGCAGGATCGACTGGGCCGAGGTGTCGTAGAGGGTCTCGGTGACCCCGACGCACAGCGCCACCGCGTACAGCAGCCAGACCGAGCCCAGGTCCAGGGCCAGGGACAGTGCCAGGACGCCGAGCAGCAGCGCCCGGGCGAGGTTGGCGCCGAGCATCGTGCGGCGCCGGTCGAGCCGGTCGGCCAGTGCGCCCGCCGGGAGCGAGAAGAACAGCCACGGGAGGGTCAGCGCGAACGTCACCCCGGCGATGAGGGCGGGGGAGTCGGTGAAGCGCAGCGCCACCAGCGGCAGCGCCGTCTTCAGCACGCCGTCGGCGAGGTTGGACAGGGCGGAGGAGGTCCACAGGTTCCAGAAGGCGGCGCCCAGCGGTGCGGGGCGCGGGCGCGGCGGCGGAGCGGGAGGGGTGTGCGGGGGGCTGGCGTCCGTCATGCGATCGAGAATGGCAGATCGATTGATAAAACTCAATCGATTGCTGGAAATCGACCGTTGTTACCCTCGGGACATGGGAGAACCGGAACAGAGCGGGACCGCCCGCCGCCCGCGCACGCGACGACCGGCCACGGTCCAGGAGGCCAAGGCCCTGGCCCATCCGCTGCGGGTGCGCATCCTGCGGCTCTGCCTGACCCGGGAGCTCACCAACAAGGAGCTGGCCGACCGTCTGGAGGTCACCCCGGGCACGGTCCTGTACCACGTCCGCCAGCTCGTGGACGCGGGCCTGCTGCTGCCCGCGCCGGTGCGCACCGGGGCCAGCGGCGCGCTGGAGAAGCCCTACCGCGCCACCGGGGAGACCTGGTGGCTGGACGGCCCCCTTCTGGACACCGACGCCGGTTCCGCCGTCGCGCCGGTGGAGGCCTTCCAGCAGGAACTGAGCGAGGCCGGACCGGAGTCGGTGCGCATCTACTCGCGCTTCGTGCTGCACCTGTCGGACGAGGAGGTGGCGGAGCTGGACCGCCGCATCGTCGCCGTCTTGGACGAGTACGTGGCCACCGACGGCCAGCGCGCGGACCGGCCCGTCTACGCCGGGGCGTTCCTGCTGCACCGACCCGCCGACTGACCGCCGCGCGGGCCGCGCGGCGGCGGGTTCCGGGCCCGGCCCGGCGCCCGTCGTGTCCTGTTGCGGCCCCCGAACCCCTCCGGGCGGGGCAGCCGGGTCAGCGCCGGTGGATCTGCCGTCCGCTCAGCCTGCCGGGCGTGATCCTCAGGACCTGGTCGCGCGCCCCCTCGGCCCAGGGCCGGGGCAGGCCGCCCTGCGGCAGGCGTGCCAGCTCGGCCGCGTCGCGGATCCACGAGCACCGCCCGCTGGCCAGCACGCTCCACCCCTGGCGGCGCTCCTCGTCGAGGCTGTCCACCTGGAAGGCGGCGTATCCGCGCGCGTGGCGCATGACGGCCCCGGCCAGCGTGGAGCGGAACACGATGCCGCCGTCGACCATCGTGTAGTTCACCGGCAGCACCGTGGGCGCCGCGTCCCCCGCGATCGTGAAGGCCACGCGACCGATGTCGCGCGTGGCCAGCAGGTTGAAGCAGGTCTGGCGCTCCAGGACGGTGAAGCTGGCCCCGTCGTCACCCTCGATTATGTCGGCGCCCTCCAGCAGCTCCTGCTCGTCGGCGAGGCGGTCGGTCCCCGCGTACTCGTCGGACGGCCCCCGCTGCTCCGGCGGCGCGACCGGTCCCGTGACCGACACCGGCGGCGGCCTCATCCGGTCGGCGCCCTCTGATCCAGCCATCGCCAGCTCCCCCCGAGAAGAGTGCCCCCGTGTCCTTCCTCCGCCGTCGGCGCGGTTCGCGGGCCCGGGGACGCGGCCCGCGCGTCGTCGGCGAAGGTCCCCGATCCCCGACTACCCCCCGGGGCGACCAGCGCAAACAGCCGGTCGGCACCTCCGGGTCCGGAGGCGGCGGCCCGGTCCGTTCCCGGGCGGGGCGGAATGTTTGATTCCCCTGGGTGGCGGTCAACTTACTTAGGGTGAATGTCCGGCGCCTGTCAGGAGGCATGACGTGCCCGCTCGACACATCGACGCCGAACCCCGGCGACCCAGGATCCTGGACGTCACCCTGCGCGACGGCGGCTACCTCAACGACTGGCGCTTCACCGACGCCACCGTGCGCGAGCACACCAAGGTCCTCGGCGAGGTGGGCGTGCCCTACGTGGAGGTCGGCTACATCAGCGACGACCCCGGGCGCGAACCCACGCTCCGGTGCACGCCCGACCTGCTGCGCCAGGTCGGCGAGGACGTCGGGCCGGCCCGCGTCGTCGCCATGCTCGGTGTGAACGGCAGGAGCCCGGACGAGGTCGCCGCCCTGCTGCGGCCCCGCGCCGAGGTGCTCGACGTGGTCCGCCTGACCTGCCTCCTGGAGAGGCTGGACCACGTGCTCGCCGCGGCGGAGGCGGTGTGCGCCACCGGCGTCACCTGCTCCCTCAACCTCATCAGCGTCACCGCCTACGAACCCGGGGAACTGGCCGAGGCGGCCGAGCGCGTGGCCCGGGCGGGCGTCGCCGACTGGCTCTACCTGGCCGACTCGCGCGGCGCGCTGCTGCCCGAGCACGCCGCCGAGCTCTTCGCCGGGGTGCGGGCCGCCTGGCCCGGCCCGGCGGGCTTCCACGGCCACGACAACCTCGGCCACGCCGTCGCCAACTCCCGGATCGCGCTGGAGGCGGGCTTCGACCTCGTGGACGGCTCCCTCCACGGGTACGGCCTGGGCGGCGGCAACACCGACCTGGCCGAGGCCCTGGCCCTGGTCGGGGAGGTGGACCGCCCGCGCCTGGCCTCCCTGGCCGAGCGCGTGGCGGCGGAGATGCCCCCGCCGCCGCCCTTCCAGCACCTGTATCCCCTGACCGGCTGGCGCAACCTGGAACAGGAGTGGGCCCCCGACGTCTGGGAGGCCCACGGCGAGGGGGCCGGGGAGTTCCTGCGCGGCCTGGCCTGGAAACGCTACAAGGAGGTCGGGGAGGTCCTGGGCGATGCGTCGGCTCCCCGGCCCTGAACACCCTGTCGGCGGCGGCGCCCGGGTCCGGGCCGCGGCCGCGCACCCCGCCACCCCCTGGAGGAACGGTTTGACCCGGCCCGTCCGCTGTCTCGTGCTCAACGACCGCCACCCCCTTCCCACCGACACCCTGGACCACCTGTCCGACGCGCTGGAGGCGCACTGGGTCCAGACCGCCGACGGCGAGCTGGACCCGGCCGAGGAGTTCCGGCGCCGCCCGGACACGCGGATCCTGGTCACCACCTACGCCGACCTGGGCGCGCGCAACCTGCGTTTGCTGCCCGACCTGGAGCTGGTGGTGGCCACCACCACGGCCGTGGAGTACGTGGACCTGGAGTACTGCCGCGAGCGCGGCGTGGCCGTGTGCAACACCGCCGGGTACACCGGTCCCGCGGTGGCCGAGCACGCCGTCGCGCTGATGATGGCCGTGGCCAAGAGGATCGTGCCCGTCCACGCCCGGGTCCGGTCGGGCGATCTGCTCTGCGCGGGGGAGCAGGGCATGGAACTCGCGGGCGGCACCGCGGGGATCGTCGGCATGGGCGGCATCGGCGCGGGGGTGGCGCGCATGGTGCGCGGCCTGGGCATGGAGACCGTCCACGCCAACCGCAGTCCGCGCCGTGCCGAGGGCTCGGTCCAGGTGGAGCTGGACGAGCTCCTGTCGGTGTCCGACGCGGTCTTCCTCACCCTGCCGCTGGACACCGCGACCCGCGGCCTGCTGGGCGCTGCCGAGCTCGCCCTGATGAGGCCCTCGGCGGTCCTGGTGAGCATCTCGCCCAACGAGGTCGTCGATTCCGGGGCGCTGACGGAGGCGCTGCGCGCGGGGCGCCTGCGCGGCGCGGGGCTGGACCTGGTCGGTGAGCGCAACCCCTACCCGCCGCTGGACAACCTGGTGCTCAGCTCCCGGTTCGCCGCCAACACCCGCGAGTGCCAGGAACGGCGTCGGGGGGTGTGGGCGGCCGCGGTGACGGCCTTCGTCGAAGGCCGGGAGCTGCCGCACCGGATCGTGTGAGGACGGGGACGGGCCGGGCGGCACGCGCTCGCCCGGCCCGTCCCCGTGGGGGAAGGCTCCAGGGCCTGTTCTCTGAACCGTTCTCCGGGCGCCCGAACACAAGAAGGGCCGCGCCGCGGGCGTCCGTTGAGGGTGGTGGTGGGCGACGGGTGGGATGGAGCGGAGCGGAGGCCCAAGAGAACACTGCCTAGCGGCCGGTCACCCGCACCGGGGTGTCGTCCAGGGAGTCGTCGCGCGTCTCACGGCTGATCAGCAGCGCCACCAGGGTGATCACGCCGACCAGGACGAGGTAGCCGCCGACCCAGTTCAGTCCCAGGGTGCCCGCCAGCCACGTCGCGATGTAGGGGGCGAACGAGGCGCCCAGCAGGCCCGCCAGGTTGTAGGCCACCGAGGCGCCGGTGTAGCGCACCTTGGTCGGGAACAGCTCCGGCAGCACGGAGGCCATCGGGCCGAAGGTCAGGCCCATCAGGCTCAGCCCCACGATGAGGAAGGCCAGCACGCCGACCGTGCCGCCGCCGCCCATCAGCGGGCCCATGGCGAAGCCGAAGACGATGATCGCGACGGTGACCCAGACCAGGACCGGCTTGCGGCCGAACCGGTCGGCGAGCAGGCCCGCGACGGGGGTGAACACCCCGAAGAACACCACGCCCACCAGCAGGAACACCAGGAACTGCGACCGGTCGTAGCCCAGGCCCGCCACCGGGTCGGTGCCGAAGCCCAGGGAGAACACGGTCATCAGGTAGAACAGCACGTAGGTGGCGAGCATGATCAGCGTGCCCAGCACCACGGCGGGCCAGTTGGTGCGGAACACCTCCGCCATCGGCGACTTGACCCGCTCGCCCGAGGCGACGATCTTGGCGAAGGCCGGGGTCTCGTGCAGGGTCAGGCGGACCCACAGGCCGATCACGATCAGCAGGGTCGAGAGCAGGAACGGCACGCGCCAGCCCCAGGCCAGGAAGGTCTCGTCGCTCATGAACTGGCTCAGGGCCAGGAACACGCCGTTGGCGAGGAAGAACCCGATCGGCGCGCCCAGCTGCGGGAACGAGCCGTAGAAGCCGCGCTTGCCGGGAGGGGCGTTCTCGGTGGCCAGCAGGGCCGCGCCGCCCCACTCCCCGCCCAGTCCCAGGCCCTGGCCGAAGCGGCACACCGCCAGCAGCAGCGGGGCCAGGACGCCCACCTGCGCGTAGGTGGGCAGCACGCCGATGCCGACGGTGGCGATGCCCATGGTCAGCAGGGACGCCACCAGGGTGGCCTTGCGCCCGACGCGGTCGCCGAAGTGGCCGAACACCCAGGAGCCGATGGGGCGGGCGACGAAGGCGATGGCGAAGGTCGCCAGCGACTGCAGCCGCGCCGCCAGCATGTCGCCCTCGGGGAAGAACAGCGCGGGGAAGACCAGGACCGCGGCCGTCGCGTAGATGTAGAAGTCGTAGAACTCGATGGACGTCCCCACGAGGCTGGCCGTGAGGACCCTCCTCTTGGGATTGGCCGGTGGCTCGGCCTCTTCTGGTGCGCGTGGGGCGACGTCCGTCATGGGACTTCTTTCCAGGTCAGTGGGTGCGGATGGCTGGATGCTAGCTCCGCTCGCCACTGCATGAAACATTTGTCTCACCATGTGGACATATGTGGCCTCTGTGTCCTTCTGGGGTTTTCCCCGGGTCGAGGAGCCCGGAACCCGCACGCACACGGGCCTCCGCCTCCCCGGGAACCGCGCGCCCGGGTTCGGCCGCAGGAGGCGGCGGTGGCGATCCGCACACCGCGACCGGCGGGCCGGACGCGGCTTCGGGGGCGGGCGCGGCGGTGCGGGGCCGTGCCCGGCCCGGCGCGCGGGCGGATCTCAGTCCCCGGGAAGGGGGCCCGGGCGCACCACCCGCGTGCAGTTGTCCCGGAAGCGCTTGACCAGCTCCCCGTTGGGCCGGTCGCTGCGCTCCACCCACTCCCGTGCGGCCTCCTCGGTCGCCCCGCCCGCGAGCTGGCGCCGGTGCAGCCTGCGCTCGCGCAGGTCGTCGTCGGCCTCCACGTACCACAGCTGCGCGAACAGCCCGCGCAGCCCGGACCAGGGCTCCTCGTCGCCCGCCAGGTAGTTGCCCTCGGTCACCAGCAGCCGTGTGTGCGGCTCGATGACGTGCCGCGCGGCGACGGGTTCGTGCAGTACGCGGTCGTAGTCGGGCACGTAGACGGGGTGGTCGGTCTCGGCGAGCAGGCGGCGCACCAGGGCCGCGTACCCGTGCGCGTCGAAGGTGTCCGGCGCGCCCTTGCGGTCGCGCCGCCCCAGCCGGTCGAGCTGGGCGTTGGACAGGTGGAAGCCGTCCATGGGCAGGTACCCGGCCGTGCCCGGGCCCAGTGCGGCGTCGACCCCGGCCACCAGGTGGCGGGCGAGCGTGGACTTGCCCGCGGCGGGGGCGCCGACCAGGCCGAGCACGCGGCGGCGGTGCGGGCCGGTGGCGGCGGCCAAGGCGAGGGCGTCGGCGACGAGCGGTTCGGACATGGCACGAGCCTACGCATCGCGGGGCGCCCCGTGCCGGGCCGGTGCCCGGGTCCGCCCCGCCGTGCCCGCCGGGTCCGCCCCGGCGGGCACGGGGGTCCCGGTCAGGGGACGTGGCCCACGTGGGCCAGCGCCTGGCGCAGCAGCACGTCCTGGCCGCCCGTCATCTCCTCGCGCAGATGCGCGCCGGCCGCCTCCTCCGGGGTGAACCACACCAGGTCCAGGGCGTCCTGGCGGGGCTGGCAGTCGCCGGAGACCGGGACGATGTAGGCCATGGCCACCGCGTGCTGGCGGGCGTCGTGGAACGGGGTGACCCCCGGCGTGGGGAAGTACTCGGCCACCGTGAACGGCTGCGGCGAGACGGGGACGCGCGGCAGGGCCACCGGGCCCAGGTCCTTCTCCAGGTGGCGCAGGAGGGCGTCGCGGATCCGCTCGTGGTACAGCACGCGGCCCGAGACCACCGAGCGGTGGAAGCTGCCGTCGGGCGCGGCCCGCATGAGCAGGCCGACATGGGTCACCTGGCCCACCTCGTCCACCCGTACGGGAACCGCCTGGACGTAGAGGACGGGCATGCGGCCGCGGATGCTCTCCAGCTCCTCGGGGGAGAACCAGCCGGGCTGGGTGTCGGCGGTTTCGGTCATCGGGTGCGCGGCGGAGCGCTGTGGCCGTCGGCCGGGGCCCGCCGCTCCCTCCCTTCTCGTGGGCTGTCCCTGGGGTCGGCCCCGGGCCCGGCCCGTGGGCGCGGGCACGCGGGGGTGCCACCTGTACCGCTTCTACCGCACTCGGGCGCGGAAGGCCACGCGCGGGGGCGCGCCCGGAGTGTCCGAGAGGAGAAGTGAGGGGTCCGGACCGCGGTCGCGCGCGGTGCGTCCCGCCACCCGCCGGACGGGGTGACACGGGACTGTCCCCACAGCCACATCGGCGAGATTTCGCGGGTTTTTCTCACGAAAAGCCCCCACGGTCTCTCTGTAGAGGTTACGATCTCGTACGCGGTTGCGTAGTGGGAAGGTTACGTCCGGTGAGAGGTGGCCCGCGTGGTGAGGAATGCCCGGTTCTCTGCCCAGGAGCGTTTCCCCTGTACGGGTGTGACGGTGGTGCCCGTCCACGGCGAGGTTGACCTCGCCACCGCCGACCGCCTGCGCGATCGGCTGCTCCAGGCCGCGCACGCCTCGCGCTGTGACTGCCTGGTAGTGGACATGTCCGGGCTCGACTTCTTCGACGCGAGCGGCGTCAGCGCCCTGGTCGCGGTCTACAAGAGCCTCACCCGCGAGGGGCGGCACGTGGTCCTGGCCGAGCCCGCCCCCATCGCCGCGCGGGTGCTGGAGGCGCTGGGCATGGGGCGCGTGTTCGAGATCTACCCGCTCCTGGAGATGGCGCTCACGCACACCAGCGGCCTGCGGGTGGACGGCGACCCGATCCGCAACACGGTGCCCGAACTCCCGTGACCGGGTTCCGGCCCCCGCCCCGCGAGGGGAGGGGGCCGGAACCGCGGTCCGCGCGGGTCCCCCGCTTCAGGGGCTGGTCGCCCCGCCGTCGGCGCCCCGTCCGACCCCGTCATCCTGCCCGTCGCGCACCAGGAAGGGCGCCAGCAGCTCGGGGACGGCCTCGTCCGCCCAGGCCAGGCCCTGGCCCAGCCCCACGTCCCTGGCCGCGTACATCCCCTGCCCCGCCGCCGTCGTGGCGGCCACGTCGGCCAGGCCCAGCCTGCGCTGGAACGGCGAGCGGTTGATGCGCCAGCCGATCACCGCCGACCGCTCCAGGGTCACCGTGTCGCGCACCGCCATCCCCTTGCGCACCACCAGGTAGCGCGGGTGCAGCCCGTGGCCCAGGCCCCGGTAGGAGCCCACCGCGTACCAGAACGCCGCCGCCGCGATCGCCACCGCCAGCACCGCCCACGCCCAACTCGGCGCGGCCTCCACCGTGCTCGTGGCCAGCGGTACCGGGATGATCTCGCGCTCCACCTCGTGCACCACGTCCCACCAGGCCCGGGCGATCAGCGTGTGCAGCCAGGCCAGCGCCCCGGAGAGCACCGCGCCCAGCACGGTGACCACGGCGGCCCGCGTGAAGCGGCGGCGCAGCGCGGCCTTGGGGTGCACGGCCAGCGCCACGTCCAGGGGTGAGTCCGGCGTGCCCATCAGGTCGGCGGCCAGCCTCCTGGCCCGCTCCCGCGGCATGGCCGGGGACAGGCGGCTCCTGGCGCTGGTCTTCTGGTCGTCGGCCGCGGCCAGCCCGGTGGCCACCGCGCGCACGTCCGCTCCACCCGACAGCCGCAGCACGTACGGCTCGTGCAGCGTGACCCCGTTGAGGCGGCGCCCCTCCACCGACAGCGACACGCTGGTCAGCAGGCCCCGGCGCAGCCGCACGGTCCCGTCGGCCTCCCGGGTGAGGCGGTAGTCCCACCAGGTCTCCACGGCCACGGCGGTCAGGACCACCACACCGGACACCAGCAGACCCAGCAGCATCAGGGGCACCACGATCAGGATCTGCCCCATCACGAACGAGGACATCTCTTCCACGCTCGGCAGACCGGCCTGCTCTGAGAGCCAGTCCCACCCCACGCCGCCGGTCTGGGCGTTCAGGCCCAGCAGACCGGCGATGGCGCCCAGGCCCACGCCCAGGGTCGCGGTGGTCGCGGGGGCGTAGGCGAACCAGCGGCGGTCGAGGCGGGCCAGTTCGGTCTCGCCGTCCTCGTAAGGACCGCCTTCGGGGGTCTCCTCGGTGCCCGCTCCGGCCTCCGGTGCGGGGGCGCCCCGGCGCAGCAGGTCGCGGCGCAGCCTCTCGCCCTGCCGTGCGGTCACGTAGAGCAGTTGGAGCTGGTCGTCTCCGGCCCCGACCTTCTCTCCGGTACCGACCGTGACCGAGCACAGCCCGAAGATCCGCGCGTAGAGCGGCGCCGCCACGTCGACGCTGCGCACCCGCTCACGCGGGATGGACCGGTAGGACTTGGAGACGATCCCCGAACGCGTCTCCATGCGCTCGGCGGTGACGCGGTAGCGGGTCGTGCGCAGACGCAGCACGTCGAAGTAGGCCAGCAACCCCATGAAGGCCAGCGCGGCGGGGATCGGGAGCAGGGCCCACAGGGGCTGGCCGGCCACCGCGAGGGCGACGGCGACCACGATCACGCACGGGACGAGGACCACCCCGAGGATGACTGTGCTCGCCCACACGCTGAGCGGGTGCAGCCGCTCCCAGTCGTCGGTGGGCCCTTCAGCGGGGACGGGCTCCTCGGCGGAAGCCGCCGGGCCTTCGGCGCCGGGCATGGCGGCGGGCGTGGTGTCGGCCGGTCCCGCCGGGACGTCCTCCACCCGCGGGGCGGGCGTTCGGCTTTGTCCGGGCGCCGGGGGGAACTCCTCGGGGCCGGGTCGGTGTCCGTCGCTCATGTCGCGTCCCCCGGGGTCGCCTGGGTGGTGTCGGTGAGCTGGTCGGCCACGCGCGTGGCCAGTTCGTGGTCCAGGCCGGTGATCTCGATCGGGCCCGCGGCGGAGGCGGTGGTCACGGTGACGCTGGAGAGCCCGAACGCCCGCTGGAGGGGGCCGCGCGCGGTGTCCACGGTCTGGATGCGCGACATCGGGGCCACGCGCCACTCCTGCCAGAGCCAGCCGCTGGAGGTGTAGACGGCCGTGTCGGTGACCTCCCAGCGGTGGACGCGGTAGCGCCACCGCGGCATGACCACGGTGATCAGCAGCCCGATTCCGCCGATCACCGCGGCGGCGGCCAGGAACCAGGCGCGCGGCGGCTCCCAGATGATCGCGGGCACCACGGGGACGGCGGTGAGGAGGACCGTCACGGTCAGGGACCGGGTCGTCCACCAGCGGACGGCACGCCCGTCCACCCGGTGGCGGGGCGGGCGCAGGCGGGGGGTGTCGGCGCTCATCGCGTCCACGCCTCCTTCGGTTCGGGGCCCTGGCGGGCCGGGTGTCTTTTAAAAGTGATATCACAATGCTATTCTCGCGTCATCACCCAACAGAGAACGGAAACCTCAGATGACCGCTACCGGCCAGGCCCCCGCTCCTGCCCCCCAGTACCGGGAACACCCCGCCGCCAGCATCAACGGCATGGTGATGGCGGTGGTCAGCGTCCTGCTCTTCCTCCTCGGCGTCGCCGTCGCGCTGTCGCCCGTCGTCGGACTGCCCGTGCCCCTGGTGGCCGTCGGCGTGGTCCTCGCCGTGGTCGGCTTCCTGTTCTTCATCGGGCTGGAGATGGTCGCGCCCAACGAGGCCAAGGTCGTCCAGCTCTTCGGCCGCTACGTCGGCAGCGTCCGCACCGACGGCCTGCGCTGGGTCAACCCCTTCACCGTCCGCAAGGGCGTCTCCACCCGCATCCGCAACCACGAGACCTCCGTGATGAAGGTCAACGACGCCTCCGGCAGCCCCATCGAGATCGCCGCCGTCATCGTCTGGCAGGTGGAGGACACCGCCCGCGCCTCCTTCGAGGTGGACGACTTCGTGGAGTTCGTCTCCATCCAGACCGAGGCCGCCGTGCGCCACATCGCGGGCAACTACCCCTACGACTCCTACGACACCGACACCAGCCGCTCCCTGCGCGGCAGCGCCGACCTCATCACCGAGCAGTTGTCCCGGGAGGTCGGCGAGCGGGTCGAGGCGGCGGGCGTGCGGATCGTGGAGACGCGCTTCACCCACCTGGCCTACGCCTCCGAGGTCGCCCAGGCCATGCTCCAGCGCCAGCAGGCCAGCGCGCTGATCGCCGCCCGCCAGGAGATCGTCGAGGGCGCGGTGGGCATGGTCGACCGCGCGCTCGCCCGCCTGTCGGAGGAGGGCGTGGTGGAACTGGACGAGGAGCGCAAGGCCGCCATGGTCAGCAACCTGCTCGTGGTGCTGTGCTCCGACCGCCCCGCCAGCCCCGTCGTCAACGCCGGAACCCTGTACCAGTGACCGCGTGAGGTGGCAGTGCCCGAGCGCAAGAAGGTGCTGCTGCGGCTCGACCCCGCCGTCCACGACGCGCTCGCGCGGTGGGCCGGGCAGGAGCTGCGCAGCACCAACGCCCAGATCGAGTTCCTGCTGCGCCGCGCGCTGGACGACGCGGGGCGGATGCCCAAGGAGGCGGGGGCCATCCCCCGCCGCGGCCGCCCGCGCAGACCCGGGCCGGAGCAGCCGGAGCCCGAGCAGGAGGACGACGGCCCGGGGAAGTGACGGGGCCGCCGGAGCCGTCGGTCCGGGCCCCCGAGGGGCGCCCGGACCGACGCCACGCGCGGGACCCGGGCGGAGGGCGAAGCCGACCCCGCCCGGGAGGAGGCGCGCTAGCCCAGCGCCGCCGCGGCGGCCCGACCGGCCGTGCGGCCCGAGAACAGGCAGCCGCCCAGGAAGGTGCCCTCCAGCGCCCGGTAGCCGTGCACCCCGCCGCCGCCGAACCCCGCGACCTCGCCCGCGGCGTAAACCCCCGGCAGCGGCGTGCCGTCCGCGCGCAGCACACGGGCGTCCAGGTCGGTGTGCAGGCCGCCCAGGGACTTGCGGGTGAGCACGTGCAGGCGCACCGCGATCAGCGGGCCCGCCTTGGGGTCCAGGATCTGGTGCGGTGACGCCACCCTGGCCAGGCGGTCGCCCCGGTAGTTGCGCGCCCCGTGGATCGCCGTCACCTGGAGGTCCTTGGTGAAGGTGTTGACCATCTCCCGGTCGCGGGCCACCACCTCGCGGGTGACGGTGTCGGCGTCGAGCACGCCGTCGCCCGCGATCTCCTTCATCCGCCGGATCAGCTCGGGCAGCCGGTCGGCCACGGCGAAGTCCGCGCCGTTGCGCTTGAAGGCCTCCACCGGCCCCGGCGCGCCCGGCAGCACCCGCTTGAGGACGAGCCCGAGGTCCTTCCCGGTCAGGTCGGGGTTCTGCTCCGACCCCGACAGGGCGAACTCCTTCTCGATGATCCTCTGCGAGAGCACGAACCACGTGTACTCGTGGCCGCTGCGCATGATGTGCTCCAGGGTTCCCAGGGTGTCGAACCCGGGGAAGTAGGGCGCGGGCAGCCGTTTGCCGGTCGCGTCCAGCCACAGCGAGGAGGGCCCCGGCAGGATGCGGATGCCGTGCCGGGCCCAGACGGGGTCCCAGTTCTGGATGCCCTCGGTGTAGTGCCACATGCGGTCGGGGTTGACGATCCGTCCGCCCGCCCGCTCGGTGATGGCCAGCATGCGCCCGTCCACGTGCTCGGGCACCCCCGAGAGCATGTGCCGCGGCGGGGTGCCCAGGCGCTCGGGCCAGTTGCGGCGCACCAGGTCGTGGTCGCCGCCGATCCCGCCGGAGGTGACGATCACCGCCTGGGCGGAGAACTCGAAGTCGCCCACCGCCTCGCGTCCGCTGGCCTCGCCCCGCCTGACGTCGCTGGGGGCCAGAACCGCGCCGCGCACGCCGGTGACCGTCCCGCCCGTGACCACCAGCTCGTCCACCCGGTGGCGCAAGCGCAGCGAGACCAGGCCGCGCTCGGCCGCCGCGCGCACCCGCCGCTCGAACGGCGCGACCACGCCCGGGCCGGTACCCCAGGTGATGTGGAACCGGGGCACGGAGTTGCCGTGGCCGTCGGCCAGGTAGCCGCCGCGCTCGGCCCAGCCCACGAGGGGGAAGAACCGTATCCCCTGCTGGTGGAGCCAGGAGCGCTTCTCCCCGGCGGCGAAGTCCACGTAGGCCTCGGCCCACCGGCGGGGCCAGGCGTCCTCGGGGCGGTCGAACCCCGCGGTGCCCGTCCAGTCCTGCATAGCCAGCTCGGCGGAGTCCCTGATGCCCATGCGCCGCTGCTCGGGGGAGTCCACGAGGAACAGCCCGCCGAAGGACCAGAACGCCTGCCCGCCCAGGGACTGCTCGGGCTCCTGGTCCAGCAGGAGCACGCGCCTGCCCGCGTCGGCGAGCTCGGCCGCCGCGGTCAGGCCCGCCAGCCCGGCGCCGACGACGATGACGTCGGCGCGGTCGTCTCCGCTACCACCCATGCTTTTCCCTCCGGTCGGCCGTGCCCGGGGCACGGCGTGCGCGTTGGTGACGACTGTGCCGCCGCCGCGGCGGCACGGCAAGGGCAGAGTGTGCCGTGCGCCACAGGATTTGTCAGGAGGTGACAAACCCTCCCGGACCGCGTCAGCGCGGCGCCGCCGGAGCCCGCCGCGCTCAGACCCCGAAGCGCACCAGCGACCGGCCGCCCCGGCCCCGGGACATGCGCTCGAAGGCCTCGGGCACGCCTTCGAGCGGGATCTCGTCGGTGACCATGGCCGCCAGCTTCAGCTCCCCCGACCGCACCCGCTCGGCGATGAGCGGGACGTCGCGCTCCGGGTCGCTGGAGCCGTACACGCACCCGCGCAGCGTGCGCGCCTGGTGGAACAGCTCCAGCGCGTTGAAGGACACCTCGTCGTCCACCCTGCCCACGCCCACCACCGTGACCGTGCCGCCGCGCCGGGTCACGTCCCAGGCCGAGCGCACCGCCTTCGCCGACCCCACCACCTCGAAGGCGTGGTCGGCGCCGCGCCTGCCCGTCAGCGCGCGCACGGCCCTGACCAGGGTCTCGTCGGCGAGCAGGAACTCGGTGGCGCCCAGTGAGCGGGCCAGCTCCTCCTTGGCGGGGGAGACGTCCACCGCGATCACCGGGTCGGCCCCGGCCAGGCGCGCTGCCTGGAGCACCGACAGGCCAACCCCGCCCAGGCCCAGCACCACGGCGGACTGGCCCTCGCGCACGCCCGCGGAGTTGTTGACCGCCCCCCAGCCGGTGAGCACCGCGCAGCCCAGCACGGCGGCCACCGCCGGGTCGATCCCGTCGGGCAGCGGTACGACGGCGGAGGCGGGCACCACGGTGGCCTCGGCGAACGCGCCGCACCCCAGGCCGGGGTAGACGGGCGTGCCGTCGGCGAGCTCGGCGTAGGGCTGGGCGGTGCGGTCCAGCGCGTGCTCGCACAGGTGCGGCTCGCCCTGGCGGCAGAACCAGCACTCGCGGCAGGAGGGGGCCCAGTTCAGGATCACCTGCTGGCCGGGGACCACCTCCGTGACGCCCTCGCCGACGGCGTCGACGGTTCCCGCTCCCTCGTGGCCCAGCACGGCGGGCCACTTCTGCGCCAGGGTGCCGTTGGACAGGGAGAGGTCGGAGTGGCACACCCCGGCCGCGGCCAGGCGCACCCGCACCTGGCCGGGGCCGGGGTCGGGCAGGACCAGGTCGCGGATGCGGGGAGGAGCGCCGCGCTCGGAGAAGACGGCGGCCCTGACGGTCGTACTCATGGGAGGCTCCAATCACGGACTGCCGCGACAGTAGCAATACCGACCGGTCGGTCAAAGGCCCGGGGCGTACGGACCCGTGCTCTCCCGGATGGGCCCGCTCCTTCCCGCCTTGGGGGTCCTTTGCCGTTGTCGACCGACATTTTGCCTGGTAACGGTAATGATGGGGGCAGAGGGAGGGGTTATGGTCAATCCGGTCTGGGTGGGAACCCTCATGTTCGGCAGGGTGCCCGTCGGCGTGCGCCTCTACAGCGCGCGCGAACGCAGGGGGCCCGTGCTGCACCAGTTCGAGCGGGGCACGGCCGACCGCATCCGCTACGTCCGCGTCAACGAGCGCACCGGTGAGGAGGTCGCCAGCGAGGACGTCGTGCGCGGGGCCCGCACCGGGGTTGAGGACGAGTACGTGGTCCTGGAGCCGGAGGAGCTGGAGGAGATCCTCCCGCACGGCTCGCGCACCATGGAGCTGACCGGCTTCCTGTCCCAGGGCGCCGTCGACGCGCTGTGGTACGCCTCCACCTACTACGTCGCGCCCCGGGCCGCGGTCGACGCCAAGGCCTACCAGCTGCTGTACACGGCCCTGGAGCAGACCCGCCGTACGGGCGTGGCCACCATCGTCCTGCGCGACCGCGAGTACCCCGTCCTGATCGAACCGAACCGGGGCGTACTGTCGGCCTCCACCCTGTGGTGGCCCGACGAGGTCCGCGAACCCGACGACGTGATGCCGCCCGTGGCCCACGCCGCGCTGACCAGGAGCGAACTCGAACTGGCCCGCGAGCTGGTCGGGTCCCTGTCGATCGAGTGGGACCCCGAGGACTACTCCGACAGCTACGGCCAGCGCCTGACCGAACTGGTGCGCGCCAAGGCCGGGGGCAGGACGTTCACCCACCGGCCCGAGCAGGCCGCGCCCCCCGAGGACGCGGACGGCCTCGGCGAGGCCCTGCGCCAGAGCCTGCCCGCCCAGCGCACCCGGGGCACGCGGTCGCGCGGCCCGCGCGCGTCCACCGGGAGGGAGGGGGCCGGGCGGGCCCGCGAGCCCCGGGGGACCGGCACGCGCGGTACCCGGGTCGAGCGGCGGAGCGAGGGCAGGGTCACCAAGCGCGAACTGCTCCAGCGGGCCTCGGAGCTGGACGTGCCGGGCCGGTCCAAGATGAGCCGGGACCAACTGGAGGAGGCCGTGGGGCTGAACGGCTCCGAAGCCCGCCGCTGAGGACCGCGCCGAACCGGGCCCCTCGCCGCCGCAGGGGCCCGGTGCCCTCAGCAGATCGCAGGACAGGTCCCTCGCATCACACCCGGGGCGCCTCCGGTCGGTCTCCGCTGTCGGTGGGCTTACCGGGGTTGACGGACGCCCTCCGCGGCCGGACAGTGTTGGGAGCGCTCCCAACACAGACGGAGACCCCGCTGGAGCGCCCCGTGACCCCGCCGCCGGCCGAACCCGCCGGTCGGGCGACCGCCCGCCGCCGAACGGACCGCCACCGCGGCCGAAGCGCCGCACGCGGAGCCGCACCCGCCGGGAACGGCTCCGCGAGGCGACCGGTGTGCGAGCGGGCACCGCAGTCCCCCCACCCCCCGCCGTCGGGAAGGCCCCGCACGTGACCCACACCCGCCCGAACCCCGTCAGCAGGGCGGTCGGCGCGCTCGCCGCCGCCGTCCTGCCCATGCTGGCCGCGCTCCTGTTCGCCGCGCCCCCGGCCTCGGCCGCCGCCCTGACCGAGGTCGAGGACTTCGGCCCCAACCCCAGCGGTCTGCGCATGTACCTGTACGTGCCGGACAGCGTCACCGAGAACCCCCCGGTCCTGGTCGCCCAGCACTGGTGCACCGGAACCGGACCCGTCTTCCACGCCGACACCGAGTTCGCCTCGCTGGCCGACCGGTACGGCTTCATCGTCGTCTACCCCTCCGTCACGCGCGCCAGCCAGTGCTTCGACGTGTCCTCGCCCGAGGCGCTGACCCGGGGCGGCGGCAGCGACCCGGTCGGCATCCGCTCGATGGTCGCCCACGTCGTCGACGTCCACGACGCCGACGCCGAGCGCGTGTTCGTCACCGGCGTCTCCTCCGGGGCCATGATGACCAACGTGATGCTGGCCAACTACCCGGACGTGTTCGCGGCGGGAGCGGCCTTCAGCGGAGTGCCCTTCGGCTGCTTCGCCACCACCGACGGCTCCGGCTGGAACAACGCCTGCTCCACCGGCACGATCGACCGCACCCCGCAGGAGTGGGGCGACCTGGTCCGCGCCTCCTACCCCGGCTACACCGGACCGCGGCCCCGTATGCAGCTGTGGCACGGGACCGAGGACGACGTCCTGCGCTACGCCAACTTCACCGAGGAGATCGAACAGTGGACCGACGTCCACGGCCTCGGCCGGACACCTGCTTCCACCGACCAGCCCCAGCCGGGCTGGACCCGCACCCGCTACGGCGCCACCGGCGACCGGGCCCCGGTGGAGGCCGTCAGCATGCGGGGCGTGGGCCACAACCTCATGGCCAACGGCATGGCGGCCCACGCCATCACCTTCTTCGGACTCGACCAGGACACCGGCCCCGACCCGGAACCCGAGCCCGCTGACGGGGACTGCGCCGTCGCCGTCACCACCAACGCCTGGAACACCGGTCTGACCGCCTCGCTGACCATCACCAACACCGGCACCGAGCCCGTCGAAGGCTGGTCCCTGGACTTCACCCTGCCCGCGGGCCAGACCATCACCTCGGGCTGGAACGCCTCCTACGGTCCGCGCCAGGGCGCGGTCACCGCCGCCGACGCCTCCTACAACGCCGTCATCGCCCCCGGCGCCAGTGCGGGCATCGGCTACCAGGCCGTGCACACCGGCGACTCCGGCGGACCGACCGGCTTCGCCCTCAACGGCGCGGCCTGCTCCCCGGCCTGATGCGGCGCGGCGCGGCCCCTCCGGAGGGGCCGCGCCGCGTTGCACTCGCGCCGTAGAGGGGTATGTCCCCTTTCGTCCGTGCGGACCCGCGGTGCAGTGAACCCACGCGCCACCGGGGCCGCCCAGTGTCCCGCGCGGTGTACGGGAGGTCCCATGGCTCGACCGGTCGGTCCGGCGGCGGTTCCGCGGCACTACCTCATGTGCCGCCCCACCTACTTCGCGGTCGAGTACGCGATCAACCCCTGGATGGACCCGGCGGCGGGCGTCGACCGCGCACGCGCCATCCGCCAGTGGGAGGGGCTGCGCGACCTCTACCTCTCCCTGGGGCACCGCGTCAGCGAGATCGCCCCCGTCGACGGCCTGCCCGACATGGTCTTCGCCGCCAACGGGGCCCTGGTCGTGGACGGCAGGGTCTACGGGGCGCGCTTCGCCAGCGCCGAGCGCACCCCGGAGGGCCCGGCCTACCTCGACTGGTTCCGCCAGGCGGGCTACACCGAGACCCGCGAGCCCAAGCACGTCAACGAGGGCGAGGGCGACTTCCTCACCCTGGACGAGGTGGTCCTGGCCGCCACGGGGTTTCGCACCGAGGCCGCCGCGCACCAGGAGGCCGAGCGCTTCCTGGGCCGCCCCGTCGTCACCCTCCAGCTGACCGACCCGCGCTTCTACCACCTGGACACCGCGCTGTTCACCCTCTCCGGTGACCAGATCGCCTACTACCCCGGTGCCTTTTCAGCCGGAAGCCGACGGGTGCTGCGCTCGCTCTTCCCGGACGCGCTCCTGGCCACCGAGGAGGACGCCGCCGTGCTCGGCCTCAACGCCGTGTGCGACGGCCGCAACGTCGTCATCGCCGCCGAGGCCACCGCCCTGGCCGACCGCCTGCGGGCCTTGGGCTACGCCGTCCACCCCGTGGAACTGGACGAGCTGCGCCGGGCCGGGGGCGGCGCCAAGTGCTGCACCCTGGTGCTGCGCGACGCCCCCGTGTGAGGCGGGCCCGGCTCCGGGGCGCCGCTGAACCGGTGTGGGAAATACCACCGCGAAGCGGACCCGCCGGGTCGACGCCACAGGTCAGGTGCGCGCGCCCGCCGCGGACCGCGCCCGGGCGCGCGCACGGGGGACCACCGCCCCTGGCCGGACGCCCCCGCCGCAATAAAGTCTGAGTACGTGAAGAGCACACAGCGCAGACTCCCGCGTCAGCTCAGGGAAGAGCAGATGATCGACGCCGCCGTCACCGCGTTCTCGCGCGGCGGCTACCACACCGTGAGCGTCGAGGAGATCGCGGAGGCGGCCGGGACCTCCAAGCCCACCGTGTACCAGTACCTGGGCTCCAAGGAACGGATCTTCACCGCCTGCGTGCGCCGTGAGACCGACCGGCTCATCGGGGCCGTGCGCGCCGCGGCGCACGATCCGCACGCCCCGGCGGGGGAGGACCCCCTGCACCGGGGCATGCGCGCCTTCTTCGTCTTCGTCACCGGCAACCGCGCGAGCTGGACCGTGCTGTACCGGCACGCTGACCTGCGGGGCGAGCCCTTCGCCGGGGAGGCCGTGCGGCTCAGGGACCGTGTGACGGCCGAGGTGGCCGACCTCGTCACCGAGTGCACGCGCCGGGGCTACGGCGACCTCGCCCCCAAGGACGCCCAGCTGCTGGCGCGCATAGCGGTCAGCACCGCCGACGCCTTCGCCGACTGGTTCCTGGAGCACCCCGAGGAGAGCCCCGAGACCATGGCCCGGCACGTCACCGACCTGACCTGGGCCCACCTGCGCGCCCGCCGCGAGGGCGCCGAGGTCTGACCCCGGCGCCCCGGGCGGCGCGGCGGTGCCGTGGGCGGAGCGGGTCGGCGCCGCCGGACGGGCGCCCGCCTCCGTCGCGGCGCGCGGGATCAGCGCCCGTGGTTCAGCGCCAGGACGCTGACCAGGTCGTAGGCCACGTGCGAGGCGGCGGTCGCGGTGATCTGCGCGTGGTCGTAGGCCGGGGCGACCTCCACCACGTCGGCGCCCACCAGGTTGCACGAGGCCAGCCCGCGCAGGATCTCCAGCAGTTCGCGGCTGGTCAGGCCGCCCGCCTCCGGGGTGCCGGTGCCGGGCGCGTGCGCCGGGTCGAGCACGTCGATGTCCACCGACACGTACAGCGGGCGGCGGCCGATGCGCTGGCGCAGCGCGTCGGCGACCTCGTCCACGCCCCTGCGCATGACGTCGGCGGAGGTGACGATGCCGAAGCCGAAGCGGCGGTCCTCCTCCAGGTCCTTCTTGCCGTAGAGCGGGCCGCGGGTGCCCACGTGGCACAGGGCCTCGGTGTCCAGGATCCCCTCCTCCACGGCGCGGCGGAACGGGGTGCCGTGGGTGTAGGGCTCGCCGAAGTAGGTGTCCCAGGTGTCCAGGTGGGCGTCGAAGTGCAGCAGGGCGATCGGTCCGTGCCGGCGGTACAGCGAGCGCAGCAGCGGCAGCGCGATGGTGTGGTCGCCGCCCAGGGTGACCAGGCGGGTGCCCGCCCGCACGAACTCGGAGGCGCCCTGGTCCAGGGTCTCCACCGCGTCGCCGATCGAGAAGGGGTTGACCGCGATGTCGCCGCCGTCGACCACCTGCGCGGAGGCGAACGGGGACACGTCCAGGCCCGGGTTGTAGGGGCGCAGCAGGCGGCTGGCCTCGCGGATGGCCGAGGGGCCGAAGCGCGCGCCGGGGCGGTAGGACACGCCGGTGTCGAAGGGGACGCCGACCACGGCGATGTCGGCGTGCCCGACCTGGTCGATGCGGGGCAGCCGGGCGAAGGTGGCCGGTCCGGCGAAGCGCGGTACGAGGCTGGAGTCGGTGGGACCGAGCGGTGCGTTCACGGGTGTCCTTCTCGTCGTCGGTGCGGTGTTCGGTACGGTCCGCGGGCGGGGAGGCGCGGGGGGACGAAAGCGGCCGTGTCGGGGCGGATCACACGAACCCCGGTCAGGTTAAGCAGCCGACGCGGCCTCCTCCAGTGGACGAACCATCCACAAAGGTGCGTTGTACTGGACGAGGTATCCAGAACACGCGGTCAGCGCGCCCGCACGGGGGGCACCTGTTCCTCTCCGCTCCGCCGGGCGGGGACGCGGGCCGGTTCGCGAAGGGGGTCCGCGGGGTGGCGGGACAGAGCCGGGCACAGGGACACACGGTCCCGTTGAGCACCGTCGTGGGCCGCCTCGACCTGGGACTGACCTCTCTCGTGGCCGCCGGGGACCCGGGGATCGGCTGGGCGGTGGCCAGCGAGCTGGCCGACCCGGCCGCCTACCTGCGCGGTGGCGAACTGCTGCTCACCGCGGGCGTCAACCTGCCCGCCGCCCCCGCCGGTCTGCGCGGCTACGTGGACTCCCTGGTCGGCGCGGGCGTCAGCGCCCTCGGCTTCGGCGTCACCCCGGTGCACGACACCGTCCCCGCCGGGCTGGTCGAGCAGTGCCGCGCGCGGGGGCTGCCCCTGGTGGAGGTGCCCCGCCCCACGCCCTTCGCCGCCGTCAGCCAGGCCGTGGGCGCCGAGCTCCAGGAGCTGCACCTGCGCGATCTGCGCCGCCTGGGCGAGGCGCACCAGGCCCTGGCCCTGGCCATCACCGCCGACGCCCCCGTGGACCGGGTCCTGCGCGTCCTGGCCGAGGCCCTGGGCGGCTGGGCGGTCCTGACCCGCCCGTCGCCCGCCGTGCCGGGCGGCGCCCGCCGCACCGCGGGCGCCCCGGCGGAGCTGGACCCCGAACTGCACGGGCTCGCGGACCGGCTCACCCGGCCGCGCGGCCCGCGCAGCGCCAAGGCCCGGGTGCGGGGGGACGAGGTCTTCCTGCACACCGTCGGCGCCCCGCCGGGGGAGCACGGCGTGGTCCTGGTCGGCCGTCCCGAACCGCTGGGCGTCACCGACCGGGCCGTCCTGCGCACCGCCACCGCCCTGCTGGAGCTGCTCGCCCGCGCCTCCCGGGGCGCCCCGCCCGCCCCGGGCCGCCTGATCACCGGCCTGCTCCTGGACGGCGGGCTCACCGACGCGGCCGTACCGCTGCTGGCCGAACTCACCGCCCCGACGGACGCCCCCGCGGGGTCGGTGCCTCCCGGCGCCTACCGGGCCCTGCGCGCCCGGCCCGCCGGGCGGGGCCGCCACACCGCCCCCGCCGCGCTGCCACTGGGAACCCGGCTGCTGGACGCGGACCCCGGTGAGGACCTGCGCGCCGTCCTCGCCGACCGGGGTGAGGCCGCGCACCGGGCCCACCTGGACCGGCTGCTCGACCACGGCTGGATCGCTGCGCTGAGCGGGCCGGTGGACCCGGCGGAGCTGGCCGCCGCGGACCGCCGGGCCGCCGCCCTGCTCGCCCGCGCCCGCGCGGTCGGCGGGCCGCTGCTGGAGGAGGCCGCCGACCCCTTCGACGCCCTCCTGGCGCCGGGGGGAGGCGAGGGCCTGGCCAGGAGCGTCTTGGGACCGCTGGCCGAGGACACCGACTCCGCGCGCCTGCTGCGCCGCACCCTGCGGGTCTGGCTCACCCGGCACGGCAACTGGGACCGGGCCGCCGCCGACCTGGGCGCCCACCGCAACAGCGTCCGCTACCGGATCGGGCGCGTCGAGCGCGACCTGGGCGTGGACCTGGCCGACGCCGAGCAGCGCATGCGGCTGTGGTTCGCGCTGACCCGCTGGCGGCACTGACCGGGCTCCGCCTCTCCCGGCCCGGAGACGACCCCGAGCGGCCCGCGCGGGGCGCGGACATGTGTCCGGGAAAGTGCCGTTGCGGCATTACCGGTCGTTTTCGGCAATTCCGCTGTTCCGTTCGAACCCGGTCCCCTTTTCGAAGACGCGTTCACGGCCTTTCGGCGGTCGACGAGCCGGGCACCGCGTCGGACAGGCGCGTGCGCCACGGGCTTTGCGGCCTCCCCGCGCCAACGGGATCCCCGTCCGCCCCGGGGCGCGCGATGGGGCATAATCCGGTGATGAAACGGAAGCGGAAGCGAGAGCGGCCTCCGAAACATGGGTGTATTTCCGTTCCCTCAACCCTGTCGAAGCCGAACCGAGAAAATCGATGAACGCCGTTGCGAACGCGAGCTCAGGGGACCGTATGTCTTTTCCGCCGCTGGACACGGCCCTGCCGGCCAGGGCCGACGCCCGTGAGCACGCCCGCCTGCTCCGGCGCGTGCACGAGGCCTCGCTCTCCGGGCGCCCGGCGCCGGCCGCCCTGCGACCGGTCATCGAGGACTCCTGGTCCCGCAGCCGACGCTTCGGGATCGACCCCGACAGCGCTCCGCCGCCCCGCACGGCACGCCTGGACGAGCTCCAACGGCACCGGGACGCCTCCCCGATCGCCGAGGTCATGCCGCTGATCCGCCGTTCCCTCGTCTCGGTCGCCGACGAGGCCGACCACATCATGCTGGTCACCGACGCCTCCGGCCAGGTCCTGTGGCGCGACGGCTCCCACCGCATCCGCTCCCTCGGCGACCGCGTCGGGCTCGTCGAGGGCGCCTTCTGGAACGAGGGCAGCACCGGCACCAACGCCATCGGCACCGCCCTGGTCGTGGGACGGCCCGTGCAGGTCTACTCCGCCGAGCACTTCGTGCGCAACCTGCACGCCCTCACCTGCGCCTGCGCCCCCATCCACGACCCCCGCGACGGCCGCCTGCTCGGCGCCGTCAACGTCACCGGCCCGGTCTCCACCGTCCACCCCTCCACCCTGGCCCTGGTCAGCGCGGTGGCCCAGCTGGCGGAGGCCCACCTGCAGAGCATCCACCACACCCACCTGGAGCGGCTGCGCTCGGTGGCCGCGCCCCTGCTGGCCGGGATGAGCGAGCGCGCGCTGGTGGTGGACGAGGCCGGGTGGACCGCCGCCGCCGTCCACATGGAGCCGGTCCGCAGGGTGCTGCTGCCCAAACAGCGCGAGAGCGGCACCGCCTGGCTGCCCGCCCTGGGGGAGTGCGCCCTGGAGCCCCTGCCCGGCGGATGGCTGCTGCGCCCGCGTCCGGCGTCGGAGAGCGCGCCCTCCACGGTCACCCTGGACCTGACCCGGCCCTCGCCCAGGATGGTGGTCGCCGGGCCCAGCGGGGAGTGGGCGCACCGGCTCACCCCGCGCCACGCGGAGCTGCTGCTGCTGTTGGCCGTGCACCGGGGCGGGCGCACCGGCGCGCAGCTGTCCCAGGACGTGTTCGGCGCGGGCGGGCACGTGGTGACGGTACGCGCCGAACTCTCGCGTGTGCGCCGCCATCTGGGCGGCATCATCCAGAGCCGCCCCTACCGGTTCAGCGGGGAGGTGCGGGTGCGGGTGGTGCGGCCCCCCTCGCCGGTGGACCTGCTGCCCGGGTCGGTGGCCCCCGGGGTGCGCGCTGTGCGGGACGCGCTCCGCGACGGCGACTGCCCCATGGCTCTGCGCGACGGCACCGCAACCTAGTGCAACTGTTGCCGTGTCGTGCGGCGTGCGATGGACTGTGCGTGCGCGGCCCAGAGTCGGTGGCCGCCGCGGGGCAAGAGAGGGCCCGGCGGCGGACCGCGGACGGAACGCGTGGCGCGTCCACGGCCTTGGGACCTTGAGGGGGGTTCCGGGGGAGAGTAACGCAGAGGCGCCACCGGGCTCGGATGGCCGACCACGGGGATTCGGGGGAACCCCCTGGGGCCATCGCGCCGACGGTACGCCGCCTGCGGGAGCTCGGCTCCCCGGGGTGTGCCGATGCGTGGGGGACGGGTTCAGGGGGACCCGCCCCCCACGCCGTGTTCCCCGAGGTGAGCCGCCGTCCCGGCGGGCGGACAGGGCTCCGCCGGGACGGTTCTACGGGTAGTCCGCGCCCCCGTGGCCCGCGCGACCTGCTCCGCGTCGCGACCCCGCCCCGCGGGCGCCGACCGACGACAGGGGAAAGAGCGGACCATGTTCTGGCCTCCCTCCCCGTGAACCCCGCCGCGGACGGGTAGTCCACCGGAAGGGACGGGACGGGACGAGGGGAGCGGGTGTGACCGGTGTGGCGAACAGCACGCGCAGGCCCGTTCCGTGCCCGTCCGCCGACGCTGGGCTAGACTCGGTGCATTTACCGGGTCGTGTTCACCCGCGACCCAGCCCACCCGACCGCCCCACCCACGACCCCGGGCAGCGTGCCCGCTCCCGTGGACGGGGTGTGAACCGCGGGGACGGCGAGGGCGTCGAACCCGGGAACGCCGAGAGTTCCCGGACGGCCCCCCGCCCTGCCCCACAGAACGACCTTCCTTCGGAGGTGGACCGTGTCCGCTGACCACCGAGAGCAGCAGCCCAGCCAACAGGGTTCGCGTATCGACCCGCACTTCGGCCGCTACGCACGCCGAGCACAGGGCATGGTCGCATCGGAGGTCCGCGCACTGTTCGCCGTCGCCTCGCGCCCCGAGGTGGTCTCCCTCGCCGGGGGTATGCCCAACGTCGCGGCGCTCCCCCTGGACCAGATCGGCGAACTGGTCAAGGACGTCGTCTCCGAGGAGGGCGCGGCGGCCCTCCAGTACGGTTCCGCCCAGGGCGACCCCGTACTGCGCGAGCAGATCTGCGACTACATGACGCTGGAGGGCATCACCGCCAGCCCCGACGACGTCATCGTCACGGTCGGCTCACAGCAGGCCCTGGACCTGATCACCCGCGTCTTCGTCGACCCGGGCGACATCGTGCTGACCGAGGCCCCCACCTACGTCACCGCGATCAACACCTTCGCCGCCTTCCAGGCCGACATCCGCCACGTCGGCATGGACGAGCAGGGCGTGATCCCCGAGGAGCTGGAGGAGGCGCTCGTCCGGGCCGAGCTGGACGGGCGGCCGGTGAAGTTCTTCTACACCGTCCCCAACTTCCAGAACCCCGCCGGGATCACCATGACGGCCGAGCGGCGCGCGCGGGTCACCCAGACCTGCGAACGCCACGACGTGCTCATCGTCGAGGACAACCCCTACGGCCTGCTGCGCTACGACGGCGACCCCGAGCCCACCCTCTACTCCCAGAGCGAGGGCAACGTCATCTACCTGGGATCGCTGTCCAAGACCCTCTCCCCGGGCCTGCGCATCGGCTGGGCGCTCGCACCCGCCGCGGTGCGCGCCAAACTCGTCCTGGCCGCCGAGTCGGCGATGCTCAGCCACTCCACCTTCAACCAGCTGGTGGTGCGCCGCTACCTCAACACCTTCCCCTGGCGCGAGCAGATCAAGTCGTTCAACACCATGTACGGCGAACGCCGCGACGCGATGCTCAACGCGCTGACCGCGATGATGCCCGCGGGCTGCACCTGGACCCGCCCCCAGGGCGGATTCTTCGTCTGGGCCACCCTGCCCGAGGGCATCGACTCCAAGGCCATGCTCCCCCGGGCCGTCACCGAACGGGTCGCCTACGTGCCCGGCACCGGCTTCTACGCCGACGGACGCGGCCGGGCCAACATGCGCCTGAGCTTCTGCTACCCCACACCCGAGCAGATCCGTGAGGGCGTGCGCCGCCTCGTCGGAGCCATCGAGGGTGAGATCGACCTGCGTGATACGTTCGGCACCACCCTGGCCCCGAGCACCGACGGCCCACAGGCCCCCGCTCCGGACCTGCCCTGACACCCCATGAGGGCACCCCATCATGACAGCAGCACAGAAGGAGGTCCGCGCCGTGGCAGACCTTGACCGGGTTCTCGTCCTGGCCGGGGGCCTGTCCCCCGAACACGAGGTGAGCGTCCACTCCGGGCGCGGCGTCGCCGAGGCGCTGCGCAGGCTCGGCGTGGAGGTCCAGGTCGCCGACGTGGACTCCACCCTGCTGGACCGCCTCGTCCAGGACCCGCCGCAGGTGGTCTTCCCCGTCCTGCACGGGGCCGCGGGCGAGGACGGCGCCATCCGGGAGGTCCTGGAACTGGTCGGGGTGCCCTACGTGGGCGCCCGGCCGGGGGGCTGCCGCCTGGCCTACTCCAAGCCCGCCGCCAAGGCGCTGCTGGCCGCCGAGGGCGTGCGGGTGCCGCGCGGCGCCGCCCTGCCCAAGTCGGCCTTCCACGACCTGGGCGCTCCGGCGCTGATGGAGCGGCTCGCCGACCGGCTGGGCCTGCCGCTGTTCGTCAAGCCCGACCGGGGCGGCTCCGCGTTCGGCGCGGCACCGGTCGGCTCGGTGCAGGAGCTGTCGGCGGCCCTGGTGTCCTGCTTCGCCTACAGCGACTCGGCCCTGGTCGAGGAGCAGGTGCAGGGCACCGAGCTGGCCGTGGGCGTCCTCGACACCGGCGACGGGCCGGTGGCGCTGCCGCCGGTGGAGATCGTGCCCGACGGCGGGGTGTACGACTACGCCGCCCGCTACACCGCCGGGCGCACCGAGTTCTTCTGCCCGGCGCGCCTGGACCCCGCCACGGTCGCCCAGGCCACCGAGGTGGCGCTGACCGCGCACCGCGTCCTGGGGCTGCGGGACCTGTCCCGCACCGACCTCATCGTGGGGGCCGACGGCCGCGTCACCTTCCTGGAGACCAACGTGGCCCCGGGCCTGACCGAGACCTCCACCTTCCCGATGGGGGCCGCCGCCGCGGGACTGGACTTCGCGGTCGCGTGCCGGGAGCTGGCCCACCAGGCGCTGCTGCGCGGCTGACCCCGCCGATGCGCGTCCGGGCCGGGCGCCGCCGTTCCCCGGCGGCCCCGGCCCGGTCCTGTTCCGGGAGCCCGAGTGCCTCTCCGGTCACCCGGCCGGGCGCCCCTTCGAGCCGTTGGAGAGCGGACACGGCACCCCCGGCGCCGTGGTGACGCCGCGGCTCCACCCCGTCGCGGGGCCGCCGGGCGGCTACGTCCCCGCCTCCAGGTGACGCCAGCGCACCGGGTCCAGGCCGAAGGCGCGGCCCCGCCCGCCCCGGTCCGTCCCCGGCTCCGCGGCGCCGGAGAGGCCGTCGAGGAGGAGCATCTCGTTGCCCCCGGGCTGGAACTCGTAGCCGACCCGCTCCAGCCGGGTGCGCACGCCCCGCCCCTCCAGCCACTCCCGCAGCCGGTCGAGCGCGCCGTACCTCTCCCCGCTGGTGTGCAGCACCACGGGGAACAGGCGCACCTGCCACCGGGCCACGCGCACCAGTTCGAGCAGGGCGCACCGGTGGAAGTCCTCGTCCAGCCGCGCCCCGTAGGAGAACAGCAGGTGCGAGCTGAGCACCAGGTCGAAGGAGCGGTCGGCGAAGGGCAGGTCGGGCAGGACGCCCGCGACGTAGCGCTCCGGCCGCGCCGCGAGGTCGGCGGCGAAGGCGCGGGCGGCCCGGGTCCGCATCCGCGTGTACCGCTCGGGGGAGCCGAACCACGTCCACGCGAAGTCCGCCGCCTCCCGCGCGACGAGGGAGTGCCGGTGCTCGGCCTCGCGCAGGGCCAGCGATCCCAGCGCCTCCCTGTCACCGGCGTACTCGGGGTCCACGGCGACGGCGTCCGCCCCGCGCGCCCCGGCCACGAACCCCGCCGCCCCGCCGGGGCAGTCCAGGACGCGCAGCGACAGGTCCCGTTCCGAGAGCGCGAACATCGCCCGGTACTCCTCGAAGGAGCGGGAGCTGACGAACACCGGCCCCTCACCCCCGCCCGACGAAGGGCATCGCGGTCGGCAGGACGGTGAGGAACTGGACGTTGGCGTCCAGGGGCATCGACGCCATCAGCGTCAGCGACTCGGTGAACCGCTCCACCGGGATCACCGGCTCCACTGCACTCGTCCCGTCGGCCTGGAGCGCCGCGGGCTGCGGCCCCCCGTCCACCGGGGCCACGTTGCCCACGTCGATCTGCCCGCAGGCGATCCCGTACCTGCGCCCGTCCAGCGCCAGTGCGCGCGTCATCCCCAGAAGCGCGTGCTTGGCCGCGGTGTAGGCGATGGTGTACGGCCGCGGCACGTGGGCCGAGGGGGCGCCGTTGTTGATGATGCGCCCACCCCGCGGCGACTGGTCCCGCATCACCCGGAAGGCCTCGCGCGAGCACAGGAAGGCACCGGTGGCGACGGTGCCCACCACCCTGTCCCAGTCGTCCAGGGGCATGTCCTCGACCGGCCTGCGCGGCACGGCCGCGCCCGCGTTGTTGAACAGCAGGTCCACCCGGCCGAAGCGCTCGCGCACGGCCGCGAAGAGCGACGCGACCCCGCCGGGGTCCCTGATGTCGGTCGGGAAGGCCGCCATCCGGTCCGCGTCCGCCCCCGCCAGGGCCAGGGTCCCGTCGAGGGCGTCCGCGCGCCGCCCGGCCACCGCGACCGACCACCCGTCCGCGAGCAGGGCCAGGGCGCCCGCCCGGCCCAGCCCGCTCCCGCCGCCGGTGACCACGGCGACCCCGCCGCCGCGCGGGCGGGGGGTCACAGCACCTCCGTGCTCATCCAGGCCCTGAGCACGCGGCGGGCCCGCGGACCGGGCGCGTCCACGTAGGGCGAGCGCCCGTGCATGACCCGGTTGTTGCGGATGAGTAGCAGCTCGCCCGCCTCCAGGCGCAGGCGGAAGGCGATCTCGGGGCGGTAGAGGACCTCGTCCAAAAAGCCCAGGGCCTCCCACTGGTCCTCGCTCAGGGGCGGCCCGCCCCGTTCGGGCGAGGTCCGCACCGTGCGGGGCTGGTAGTAGCAGCCCACGGAGCCGTCCTCCTGGACGAAGAGGATCGGGGAGACGACGACCTGCTGCCCGGCGCGGCCGGTCCGGTCGAAGGTCCACTCCCGCTCCAGCGTGGCGAGCACGCCGGGGCGCTCGCCCGCCACGGTGTCGCGCACCGTCCGTGCGCTGGCGAGCTTGGTGTCGCCCCCGCCGTCCACCGCGGGCTGTAGGCAGAGCAGGACGAGCACGTCGCAGGTGTCGCAGTGGAAGCCCAGCTCGGTGGCCCCGTCGCCGTCCTGGTCGCGGAGCACGTGGGTCAGGTCGCCCTTGGCGTTCTGCGGGATGACCTCGCCCAGCTCGCGCAGCACGAACCGTATGACCGCCTCGCTCACGGCGTAGGGCGCGTCGGGGGAGACCAGGCCGCGCACGTGCGCGAACCCCACCGAGCGCACGCTCTCGACGGCGAAGGCGCGGAGCCTGTCGCGCACCTCCTCGGCGCCCTCCCAGCTGTCGGCCGCCGCGGCCTCCGCCAGCAGCCGCGTGTCCTCCTTCTCCAGCGGCAGCGACCAGAGCGAGCGCCGCTCCTCCAGGACCTCGGTGTTCCATCCCAGGTCGGTCACGGTGTCATCGGACATGGGTCGTTCCCTTCGTCAGGCGGGTTCGCGGGGTGTGCCGCGAAGCGTTCAGCGGGCGGTGGCGCCGTCGTGGACGGCGACCGGGGGCAGGAAACCGGACCGGGCCGCCCACCCCAGGGCCGCGGACCACCACCGGGGGGTGGGGGCCGCGAAGCGCACACCGGCGCGGTCGAGCACGGACACGGTGCGCGAGCTGTCCACGACGACGTTGCGCTCCTCCAGCTGCGACCACGCCGACGCCAGACGGATCTCGGTCGGGTGGTCGGGCTCGGCGCGGGCCAGCGCGGCGGCGAACGCCTCGTCACCGGTCAGCGCGACCGGGTAGCCGTGCCGGGCGAGCCACGCCACGAGTTCGTCGTGGGGGACCTGGTGGGGCGACTCGACGTGGTAGGCGCCGGGCGCGGCGCACGGGTGCGTGGCGATCGCCGCGATCCCCGCCGCCACCGTGTCCACGTGGGAGAAGACGAAGGAGGTGGACGGGCGCCTGGGCGCCGCCCCGGCCAGGACGTAGCCGCGCACGAGCTGGTAGACCCGGTTGTCCGAGACGTTGCTCTGGAACGCCCCGGTGCGGCTGTGCGCGGCGATGTGGCCGCTGCGGTGGACGTAGCACTGGCGGCCCGAGGCGGCCCAGGAGCGGACGATCTCCTCGGCCGCGAACTTGGTCCTCTCGTAGGGGGTGCGAAAGCTCTGCCCGATGTGCAGGTCGGCCTCGCTGAAGCGGCGCGCGGGCCCCTCGACGCCGCCGCACACGGCCAGGGTCGACAGGTGGTGCAGGCGCGCCCCGGGGACCTCGGCGTCGATCCAGGACACCAGGGTGCGGACCGCGGCCGCGTTGACGCGTTCGAGTTCGTCCGGCGGGGCCACCAGGCGCACGTCCGCCGCCGCGTGGACGACGGCGTGGACCCCTCTGACACGGCGGAGCCCCTCCCCGGACAGGCCCAGGCCCTCCCGGGTGACGTCTCCGGCCACGGCCTCGACGCCGCCCGTCCCGGCGCCGACCCGCCGGGCGGCGTCGGCGTCGCCGTCGGCGCGCACCAGGCAGGTGACCTGCGCCCCCCGCTCCAGGAGCGCGCCGAGCAGGTGCGTGCCCAGGTAGCCGGTGGCCCCGGTGAGCAGGACCCGCACGGGCTCGCGGAGCACCCGCACGGCCGCGCCGTCGCGGGGAGCCCCGTGGAGCATCGGCTGCCCCGAGGTCGACACCGGCGACCTGGTGTGCGCCGGGGGCCGGGCCCGGGCCTCTGCCGCGACGCGGCGGCCGAAGCCGGAGAGGACGCCCGCCGCGTCCTCGTGGGCCAGGTCGGGCCAGGCGTACACCAGGTCGGCCACCAGCCTGCCCTCGACGACGCGGGCGGTGAGCCGGAGGAGCTGGAGCGGGTCGCCCCCGGCGCAGCGTGCGTTCCCGGCCTGTTCGGGGGCAACGGTCCAGCCCAGGGAGGGGTCCCCGGGCGGCCGGAACGCCCCCAGGAAGTTGAACCCCGCCCCGGGCCTGGGGCCGGGGGCGTCCATCGGCAGCTCGGGCGCCTCGCGCAGGAGGTGCCGGACCGCACGCGCCCGCCGGGCCGGGTCGCCGTCGGCGCGGTCGAGCCCGACCCGCTTCGCGGCGGTGAACCAGCCGACGGTGTCCATGTAGGCGTGCCCCGCGTCGCTGGTGTCGCGCCCGTGCGTCTCCACCTCCACCTCCAGCCGGGTGCGCCCGCCGCGGTCCAGGACGGCGTCGGCGAAGGCCGCCAGCAGGAACGCCTCCAGGTCCTGGCCGTGCCCGTGGCGGTGCGCGAGCCGGTCCGTGGCCGCCGCGTCCAGGCTCCAGACCAGGGCCGTCGGCCGTGCCGGATCGGGCGCTGCCCCGCCCGGGGACGGGTGGTCGGCGGCCCCGGGCGCGCGCGGGGCCAGGGCCGCCCACCGGTAGAAGTCGGCCGTGGGGGGAAGGGCCTCCTCCTCCCCGGAGAGCGCCGCCCGGTAGGCGTGCGCGAGGTCGTCCAGCAGGATCCGCCAGGAGAGGCCGTCCACGGTCAGGTGGTGGGCGATCACCGCGAGCCGGTCCCCGCCGTCGGGGTGGCCGGTGAACAGGTGCGCGCGCAGCAGGAGCCCGGAGGCCGGGTCCAGGCCCCGGTGCAGTTCGGTGCACACGCCGCCGACCACCCCCGCGGCGCGGCCGGGCTCCCCGGGCAGCCGTGAGAAGGACACCGCGGGCAGGTCCTTCGCGGGCCGGGGCCGCCCGGGGCCGCCCGGGCCCACGGGGGTGCGCAGGGCCGGGTGCCGCTCCAGGACGGCCCGCACGGCCGCGGACAGGGCCGGGGCGTCCACGGGCGCCGCGCAGCGCAGCAGGACGGACTGGTTCCAGTGGCGCGTGTCGGACACGGGCTGCCGCAGCAGCCAGCGCTGGGCGGGGGCCAGCGCCCGGGCGTGCTCCCGGTGCGGTGCGCGTTCGGCCGGGTCCCCCGCGCCGGGGCGGACGGCCGAGGCCAGGAGTTCGGGTGTGGGGTGGCGGTAGAAGTCCTCGAAGGCCACGCGCAGCCCCGCCCGGCGCAGGAACGCCACCGTGCGCATGGCCAGGAGGGAGTCCCCGCCGAGTTCGAGCACGTCGGCGCCCGGGCCGACGGAGGCCAGTCCGAGCGCGCCCGCCCACAGTTCGGCGATGGCCCGGACCAGTGGCCCCGCGTCCGGGCCCGGCCCGTCGGGGGCCGCGCGGCGGGCCCGCTCCTCCAGGGCCGCGTCCACGGCCTCGGCCAGGCGCGCGCGGTCGAGCTTGCCGTTGGGCCCGGTGGGGAACGCGTCCAGGGCGACCACGGGCTGGGGCACGGCGTACCCGGGCAGCCGCTCGCGCAGGTGGGCGCGCAGCGCGTCGAGCAGCTCCGCCTCCTCACGGGCGCCGTCCGGGCGCACGGCGGCCACCAGGGCGGTGCCCGCGGGCGTCTCCCGCGTCAGCACGGCGGAGCGCCCCACCCCCGGGAAGCCCTCGATGACCCGCTCGACCCCCACCGGGTCCACCCGGTACCCCCGCACCTTGACCTCGCGGTCGGTGCGGCCGACGAAGACCAGGTCGCCGTCCGGGCGGCGGCGGCACACGTCGCCGGTCCGGTACATCCGTTCCCCGCCCCGGCGGACGAAGCGGCGCGCGGTCTCCTCGGGGCGGCCGAAGTAGCCCGCCGTGACCCCGGGGCCGCCGATGAGGAGTTCGCCCTCGGCCCCGTCGGGGACCTGCTGTCCGGCGGAGTCCAGCAGGCGCAGCCGCGTCCCGCCGATCGGGGTGCCGATGGGGACCGTCGGCTCGTCGCCGGGCAGGTCGGCGCGTGAGCGGGCGACGAGGCAGGTGGCGCCGATGGTCGTCTCGGTCGGCCCGTAGTGGTTGACCACGCGGTGCGCGACACCGCCCTCCAGCAGGTCCGAGGCCAGGGACCGGGGCAGCGCCTCGCCTCCCAGGAGCAGGGTGTGCAGCGGCTCCTGAGCGGGGGGACGCTCCTCCATCAGGGCCGCCATGTGGGACGGGGTCGTCTTGAGCACCGAGACCCGGGCCCCGCGCAGGGAGTCCCACAGGGCCCGCGGGTCGCGGGCGGCGCGGTCGGGGACGACGTGCACCCGGCCCCCGGTGGCCAGGGCGAGCAGCCAGGAGGTGTGGCCCAGGTCCGCCGCCAGGGTGGTCACGTGCGCGAACACCGGCGCGTCGGCGCGGGTGAGGCCGAGGCGGTCGCGCAGCGCCAGCGCGTAGTGCGCCGCGTTGGCGTGGGTGACCGTGACGGCCTTGGGCCGCCCGCTCGAACCCGAGGTGAAGGAGAGGTAGGCCGGGTCGCGGGTCCGGGCCGGGGCGCGGCGGGGTGCGGGGGCGGCCGGGGCCCCGGGGTCCAGCACCTCGGTGCCGCGCTCACCGGGAGCACGCGTGTCCGGGTCGGCGGTGAGCGCGTGGGCTACCCCGACCTCGTCCAGCCGCGCGGCGACGTCGGCGGCGCTCCACTCCGCGTCGACCACGACCGCGGCCGCGCCCGAGCGCAGGACCCCGTGCAGGAGCGCGCACAGCCGTGCGTCGCGCGGCCCGAGCAGGGCCACCCGGTCGCCGCGGCCCAGACCCCGTGCGGCCAGAGCGGCGGCGATCCGGTCGGCGGCGGCGTCGAGGTCGCGGTAGCTGAGGGAGCGCACGCCGTCGGTCAGCGCCGTACGGAGCGGGTGCGCCTGACTCCCCTCCGTGAGCATGTCGGACAGTGTGGGGGTGGGTCGCAACACGTGCGTCATCGTCTCCGCTCCGTCTCCGCTGTCTGGTTCGCGCGGCCCCGTGGCGGGGCGTCCGTCACCGCCGGGTCCGGCCGGGGGACCGGCTCCGGAGCCTCATACCGGGGTGTAGTCGGTGAAGTGCCGCGGTGAGAACAGCTCCGGCCATCCGCCCCGGTCCAGGCCGAGTTCGCGGGCGCGGGTGAGCATGTGCCGCCAGTAGGGCTTGACCGGGCGCCACCGGGCGCCGGTCTGGCAGTAGGAGGCGTCGACGAAGTAGCGGGGGCGTCCGGTCGTCCGCCGGGCGGGCCTGCGCGCGTGGAACAGCGCCGAGTTGAGCAGGACGGTCGAGCCGGGCGGGAGACGGTCCAGGACGGCCTCGCCCGGCAGCTCCGAGGTGCCCAGGTGGGCGCGGGCGGTCTTGTCCGCCTCCTCGCGGTGGGACCCGGGCAGGACGGCCAGGCTGCCCATGCTCTCGTCCAGGCCCACGGGGTAGTGCAGGGCGTGCACCATGACCAGGTCCGTGTCCCCGCGGTCGTTGGGCTCGTTGTCGTGGTGCCAGGGCTTGCCCCCGGTGTCCGGATCGTGCCTGGCGCTGTGCAGGTGGTGGAAGACGAAGGGCGCCCCCAGCAGCTCCGCGATCACCTCCAGCAGCGGGCCGTGGGCGAGGAGTTCGCCGTGGGCGGGCAGCTCCAGCTCCAGGGCCGGGCGGGGGTCGCCCCCGTCCGGGTCGAGGCAGGCGGCTATCGAGCGGTCGCGCAGCCCCTCGTCCACCCAGCGGTCCACCTCGGGAAGGAGCCGGTGGAGGAGGTTCTCGGGCAGCAAGCCGGGGAGGACGAGGTATCCCGACTCGGCGAAGCGCTCTCGTCGCTCGGCCGCGGACACGTCCTGGGACAACGCATGCGTCAAAGTGTCACCCCTGATTCGCGCTTCGGTGGTGGACGACTGCCGGATCGTCGTGGGGATCGCCGTGCCGGTCCCGTTTCGGGGGCGCGGGGATGGGAGGGCGTTCTCTTTTCCCGCCGACCGGGCGCTGGGGGAATGGCGTGGTGTTTCCGCGGGAGGGCTGTGGTCCGTGTTCCGTGGTCCGACTGCATCAATTTGGCATCCGTTCCGTTCCGTGTCAAGAAGGTCGGAAAAGAATCCCATGGGGGAGGCGCGAACACGTGCGCACGCGAGGGTCGTGGGAGGCGGGAGAGTGTGCGTCGGTGCTGCTCACAGCGTTTTGCGGGTGCTGTTGACTTCTGTTGGTGCTGGTGTGGAACGCAGCGCCAAAATAGATATTTGTCCCCTTTCTCCCTTCTGGGTTGTGAGGGAAAAGGGGAGATATCCGGGTCTCGGCGAAGCCGGGGAGGTCGGGGCGTCGGGGAGAACGATTTCCCTCGGCGGTAGTGCCGCCGTCAGGCGTGTGCGCCCATGTGTGTTCTGTGTGAATGGGGATTGCGTATTTCCTCGTTGTCCCCTTGTGTGCGAAGTGCGCGGTGAGAACGAATCTCCTCGGCGGGGTCCGTATCCGGGAAGTGCGTGTTCCGGACACGGCGTCGGCCCCGCCCCCGCGTCGCGCGGGGACGGGGCCGCAGGGTCCGACCGGGGCCTCAGTCGTCCGGGGTGTCCAGGGCGCGCTCCAGGACGTCGCGCACGGTGGCGCCCAGCAGCTCCACCTTGTACCCGGTAGCGGGCAGCGGCGAGCACAGGTCGGCCAGGCCCTCCAGGGCCTCGGCCACGCCCCCGTCCAGTGCCAGGCCCGCACGCGCGCCCACCAGGGCGGCCTCCACCTCCGGCAGCCGCAGCGGTGTGCGGGCCACCCCGCCCACGGCCACCGCCGCCGAGGTCACCGCGCCCCCGTCCGTCAGGGCCAGGCGCACCACCGCCTCCACCAGCGGCCACTCCGCGCGCGAGCGCCCGGTGGCACGGCGGTAGGCGTACCGTTCACCCGGGGTCGGGACCGGCAGCCCGACCGACACCAGCACCCGGCCCGGTTCCAGCACGTGGTCGCGGGTCGGGTCGGCGGCGTCGTAGAGGTCGGCCACCGCCATCTCGGTCCGCTCCCCGCCCGCCACGAGCACCGACGCGTCGTGGGCCAGCAGCGCCACCGCCAGCGAGGACGGGTGCGGGGCCGCGCACGGGCCCCGGTCCACGACCACCCCGTACAGGTGGTCGCCCCCGCGCGCCGGGCAGGAGTCCCCGCCCGTCTGGAAGCAGTCGAAGGCCGGGTTGCGCAGGTACCAGCACCGGTTGCGCTGGAGCAGGTTGCCGCCCAGCGTCGCGGCGTTGCGCACCTGCGGCGTGGCCAGCGCCCGCGCCGTGGCCGCCAGCGCCGGATAGGCCGCGGCCAGCGCGGGGTCCGCGGACAGCTCGGCGACGCCGGTCAGCGCGCCCACCCGGGCCGACCCGTCGGGGCGCCACTCCACGCCGCGCAGCTCGCGCACCCCGGTCAGGTCGACCACGGGCGCGGGCTCCAGGACCCCCGAGGCCAGGCACGCCGTCAGGTCGGTGCCCCCGGCGCGCGGGCGGGCGCCCGTGCCCTCCAGCCGGGTCAGGGCCTCCTCCAGCCCCGCGGGGCGTGTGGTCGCGGTCATCGCAGTCCCTCCAGCAGTCGGTCCGGGCGGATGGGCAGGTCCAGGGGGCGCCAGCCGGTGGCGTCGTGCACGGCGTTGGCCACGGATGCGGCCACGCCCACCAGCGAGATCTCGCCCAAGCCGACCCCCGCGCCCGCGGCGTGCTCGAAGCCCTCCTGGTGGAAGTGCACCTCGGTCTCGGGGACGTCACCCAGCCCCGGGAGCCGGTAGTCCTCCAGGTTGTCGGTGAGCACCACCCCGGTGACCGGGTCGTGGCGGCGCTCCTCGAAGAGCGCGTACCCCACGCCCTGCGCCACGGCGCCCTCGGCCTGGTTGCGGGCCAGCCGCTCGGCGTACACGCGGCCCACGGCCAGACCCGCCCAGCAGCGGGTGGGGCGCACCCGGCCCAGCAGGGTGTCCACCTCCACCTCCATCACGTGCACGGCGCCGGTCATGCCCCGGCCCACGGCCAGGTCGTCCATGTTCGGGGTGAGCGCGCCCCGGCGGTCCCGGCCGCGCTCACCGACCACCCGCACCCCCTCGGCGGCGGCCAGGGCGTCCTTGAGGGTGTGCTCGGGGATCGGCCCCGAGGCGGGAACCCCCGGCTCGCGTTCGCGCAGCTCGGCGCGGAGCCGGTCGGCGGCGTCGGCCGCGGCGGGGCCCATCGAGGTGGTGGTGCGGCTGCCGAAGGAACCGGTGCCGTGCACCGAGGAACTGTCGCCGATCTCCACGCGCACGTCGGCGGCGGACATCCCCAGCCGCTCGGCGACCACCTCGCCCAGGACCGTGCGGATACCGGTGCCGATGTCCTGGGTGGCCGAGCGCACCACCACCGCGCCGTCGCGGACCGACAGCTCGACCTTCGCGCTCGGGCCCATGAGGTAGAGCCAGTTGGAGGCGGCGACGCCGACCCCGCGCCGGAACCGGCCGGTGCGCGGTCCGCGCGGGCGCCCGCGCCACAGGTCCAGGGCGGCGGCCCGGTCGTACAGCGCCCGGCGCTTGGGGTTGCCGTCCCAGCGGCGGCGCAGGGCCAGGGGGTCCTCGCCCAGCCGGTGGGCCATCGTGTCCACGGCCTGCTCCATGGCCCAGGACATCGGGGCGCCGCCGGGGGCGCGCATGGGCAGGCCCGGCGGGCGGTGGGTGACCACGTCGAAGTCGCGGGCCCGGCGCGGTGAGCGCCCGTACATCAACAGCCCGAAGACGGCGGTGGTGGAGCCCACCGAGACGCCGCCGTCGCCGTGGGAGTCCACGGTCAGCGCCGCCAGGTCCCCGGAGTCGTCGGCCAGCAGCGCCACCCGGGTGCGGGTTCCGGGGCGGTGCCCGGCGTCGGTGAGCTCCTCGGCGCGGTCGAAGGACACGCGCACCGGAGCGTGGGCCAGCCGGGCCAGCTCGGTCGCGGCGACCATGTCGACCGACAGGCCGGCCTTGGCGCCGAAGCCGCCGCCGACGTACTCGCTGAGCACGTGCACCCTCTCCGGCGCCAGCTCCCAGCGCTCGGCGGCCTTCTGGGCGATCTTGGACACCGCCTGGGTGGACGCGCGCAGGGTCAGCGAGCCGTCGCGGTCCCAGGAGGCCACGCACACGTGGGGTTCCAGCGGGCTGTGCACCTGCACGGCGGTGGTGTACTCCTGGGCCACCAGGCGCGGATCCCGGCGTTCGGCGGCCGTGCGCAGGCGCCGCACCGCGGTGGCGCCTCGCCAGCCCACGGTGGTGGGTCCGCGCGTGTTGCCGTCCCAGCGGCCCGGGAGACTGGGGCCCTCGGCGCTGGAGGGGGCGGCCTGGCGCTCGGCGCGCGTGGGGTAGACCCGCGGGGCGTCCTCCGCGCGCGCCTCCTCGACACCGAGCACGGCGGGCAGGGGTTCGTAGTCCACCCGCACGGCCCGGGCGGCGGCGCGGGCCAGGGCCGCGGTCGGCGCGGCCACCGCGGCGACGGGCTGTCCCACGTAGCGCACCGTGCGCTCCCCGCCCAGCAGGTCGACGAAGACCGGGTGCGGGTCCGCGGTCTGCCCGGGCCCGGGGCGGCGGGCGGCCGCGCTCCGCGCCCCGCCGGGGTCGACGGCGCGCACCCGCGCGTGGGCGTGGGCCGAGCGCACGATCACCCCCTCCCAGGTGCCCTCGGGGGCCAGGTCGGCGCTGAAGCGGGCCCGACCGGTGACCTTGGCCAGGGCGTCCGCGCGCGGCGGCGCCTGCTCGGGCTCGGTGTCGAACTCGCCCGCGCAGGCGGCGTCCACGGCGGCGAAGATCCCCTCGTAGGCGCCGCAGCGGCACAGGTGCCCGGCCAGGGCGTCGGCCACGCGGTCGCGGCCGGGGCGGACGTCGCCGTGCTCGGCGCGCCAGGAGTCGACGAAGGCGGAGGCCTCCACCACGAACCCGGGCGTGCAGTAGCCGCACTGCATACCGTCGTGGGCGGCGAAGGCGCGCTGGACGGGGTGGTCGCCGCCCAGGCCCTCCACGGTGGTGACCTCGCGGTCCTCCAGAAGGTCGGCGGGCAGCAGGCACGAGGCGGTGGGCGCGCCCTCCACCAGGACGGTGCAGGCGCCGCAGACCCCGGTGCCGCAGGCGATCTTGGTGCCGGTCAGGCCGAGGCGGTCGCGGATGTGCTCGGCCGCCGTGGTGTCGGGGGAGTCGGGGGCGGGAGAGGAGACGCCGTTGACTCGAACGTTCATGGGGTGGCTTCCCTCGATACGAAGTTGACATTGTCAACTTAGGGGCGCCGCCGACCGCTGTCAACGAGGTGCCGCGCCCCCTACACCCGCCACTTCCGCCCCGAACGGCTCCGTGGCTGCTCCGGGCACGCGCGGCCCCGACCGGTCCGCGGCGAAAAAGGGGGGAGGCCGGGCCGCCCTCTCAGCGGCCCGGCCTCCCCCCTGAGGGGATCCGGCTCAAAGCCCCAACGCGTGCATGGAGAAGTGGAACGCGAACACGGCCGAGAGCACCCACATCAGCCAGCCCACGTCGCGCACGCGCCCCTGGGCCGACCTGACCAGCGTGTAGGAGATGATCCCGATGCCGATCCCGCTGGCGATGTCGAAGGTGAACGGCATCATCGCGATGGTCAGGAAGGCCGGGATCGCCACGGCGATGTCCGACCAGTCGATCTCCCTGATGTGCATCATCATCATGGCTCCCACCAGCACCATCGCCACCGCCGCGGCCTGCGCCGGGACCACACCGAACACCGGGGCCAGGAAGATCGCCGCGAGGAAGAACAGCCCCGTCACCACGCTCGCCAGACCGGTCCGGGCCCCCTCGCTCACCCCAGCCGTGGACTCCACGAACACCAGCGTCGCCGAGGAGCTGGTCAGCCCTCCGGCCACGGCGCCCGCGCCGTCCGTCACCAGGATCTGGTTGACCCGGGGCATGTGCCCGCCCGCATCGGCGATGTCGGCCTTGGTGCCGATGGCCAGGATGGTGCCCAGGGCGTCGAAGAACCCGGCCAGCACCAGGGTGAACAGGATGACGCCCGCCGTGGTCGCACCGGCCGAGGTCCACGCGCCGAACATGTCCACCCGCAACAGCAGGCCGAAGTCGGGGACCGCGAACGGGTTGCCGGGCAGCTCGGGGCTGGCCCGGCCCCAGTCCCCGGCCTCCAGGCCCGCCGCGTAGTGCACGACGATCGCCAGGACCGTCGCGCCGACGATGCCGTAGAAGATCGCGCCGGGCACCCCGCGCACCAGCAGGACGCTGGCCAGCACCAGGCCGCACACGAAGACCAGGATCGGCCACCCGTCGAGGTGGCCCCCGGCCCCGGCCGCGCCGATCTGGAGCAGGCCGCCGCCCTCCCCGGCGCTGACGAAGCCCGCGTTGTCCAGCCCGATGAGGGCCACGAACAGGCCGATGCCCACGCCGATGGCCATCTTGAGGTCGTGCGGCAGCGCGTTCATCACCGCGGTCCGCACACCGGTCACCACCATGAGGATGATGGCGACGCCCTGCCACACGACCAGGCCCATCACCTCGGGCCAGGCCATCACGGGCGCGGCCTGGTAGGCCACGACCGCCATCACCCCCAGGGCCGCGGCGCAGGCGATCGGCGCCCGGCCGACCACCCCCATCATGATCGTGACCAGCCCGGCGGACAGGGCGGTCATGGTGGTCAGCTGGCCCGCGGACAGGACGTCGCCGTTCACGTCGGAGACGCCGCTGAGGATGATCGGGTTCAGGACGATGATGTAGGCCATCGCCATGAAGGTGGTCAGTCCGCCGCGGACCTCGCGCCCGAAGGTGGATCCGCGCTCGCTGACGAAGAAGAAGCGGTCGAGCCAGGATCGAGCCGTGGGCTTCCGGGCCCCCGAATGCGGGCCGGAGTCCTTGAGTCGGGTCATGTCCCCTCCTGGAGGGAGATGAGCATGGCGGTCATTGCCATGTGTAGGGGGGTTGTCACTCTTGGTGTTCAACTGAGGGTGTGCGCAGGACGGCACTGTCCCGCTGTTGGGCACCCGCCCCGGTGTCGGGGCGCCGACGAGGCCGGGGCGGGCGGTTCATGGGGGGCGGCGCGGCGGGGGACCGCGCCGCCGGTCGCGGCTACAGGTCGATGCCCACGATGTCCTCCGGACGCACCGGAGCGTGGGTCAGGGCCCTGCCGGTGGCCGCGCGCACCGCGGCCACCACGGCCGGGGTCGAGGACAGCGTCGGCGGCTCACCGGCGCCGCGCAGCCCGTAGGGCGCGTGCGGATCGGGGCGCTCCAGCACGTCGATCCGCATCGGCGGCGTGTCCAGGATGGTGGGGATGAGGTAGTCGGTGAACGAGGGGTTGAGGATCTTCCCGTCCCTGACCTGCACCTCCTCCATCAGCGCCAGGCCCAGACCCTGCGTGGAGCCGCCCTGGATCTGCCCGGCCAGCTGCTGGGGGTGCAGCACCCGGCCCACGTCCTGCACCGCGTCGAGCGCGACCACCTTCACCAAGCCCAGCTCCACGTCCACGTCCACCACGGCCCGGTGCACGCACATCCCGAACTGGTTGTGCGAGGAGCCCTGGCCCAGCTTGGGGTCGAGCATCTCGGTGGGCCGGTGGTGGTACTCGCGGGTGTGCTCGACCACCGTGCCACCGCGCGCCGACTCCCCCAGCAGGTCCGCCAGGGACACCAGCGCGCCGACCGTGGCCGACACCAGCTTGCCCCCGTCCAGGGACAAATCGGTGTCGGGCAGCGCCTCGGGCACGATCCCGCGCTCGCGGGCCAGCGCGAACACCTCGGCGCGCACCGACACGCACGCGGTCATCACCGCGCCGCCGGTCATGTACGACTGCCGCGAGGCCGAGGAGGAGCCGGCCGAACCGACCTGGGTGTCGGCGGGGGCGATGACCACCTTCTCCACGCCCAGCTCGGTCCGGGCGATCTGCCCCTTGACCGTCACCAGACCCTGGCCGACCTCGGCCGCCGCCGTGTGCACCAGCACCACCGGCTCACCGCCCACGACCTCCAGCCGCACCCGCGCGGTGGAGTAGTCGTCGAACCCCTCCGAGAAGCACAGGTTCTTCAGCCCCAGGCCGTAGCCCACACCGCGCACCACGCCCTCGCCGCGCGTGGTGCCCGCCACCCCGCCCGGCAGGGTGCGCTGGTCGGCGGGGTCGGCCAGCGCGTCGCGTTCGGGCGGCATCGGCAGGGCGCGGCAGCGCTCCAGCATCTCCGCCATCGGCAGCGGCATGTCGATCTCCTGGCCCGTGATGATCCGCGAGCCCTGCGACATGGCGTTCCTGATCCGCAGGTCCACCGGGTGCATGCCCAGCTCCTCGGCGAGCCGGTCCATCTGCGACTCGTAGGCGAAGCAGGCCTGCACCGCGCCGAACCCGCGCATCGCGCCGCACGGCGGGTTGTTGGTGTACACCCCGTAGGCGTCCACCAGCACGTTCTCCACCTCATAGGGGCCGATGCCCAGGGAGGAGGCCACGCCCACCACCGCGGGGGTCGCCGACGCGTACGCGCCGCCGTCCACGATGATCTCCGCCGTGGCGTAGAGCAGCGTGCCGTCCGCGCGCGCCCCGTGCTCGTAGCGCATCCTGGCCGGGTGCCGGTGCACGTGCCCGTAGAAGGACTCCTCGCGGTTGTACACGAACTTGACCGGCCTGCCCGTGCGCAGCGCCAGCAGGGCCGCGTGGATCTGCATCGACAGGTCCTCGCGGGCGCCGAAGGCCCCGCCCACCCCGGCCAGGGTCAGGCGCACCTTGTCCTCGGGCAGCCCCAGCGCCGGGGCGATCTGGCGCTGGTCCACGTGCAGCCACTGCGTGGCCACGTACAGATCCACCCCGCCGTCCTCGGCCGGGACGGCCATGCCCGACTCCGGGCCCAGGAAGGCCTGGTCCTGCATGCCGACCTCGTACTCGGAGGACACCACCGCGTGGGCCTCGGCGCGCAGCCGCTCCAGAACCTCGCCCTCGCGCCCGACCGAGCCCGCCACCGCGGCGAACGCGCCCGTGCGCACCGGCTGGTAGCGCAGCCGGTTGCCGCGCGGGTTGTACTCGGGGTGGTCGGGGACCGTGCCCGGCTCGTGCACCGGCGGGCAGTCGGGGTCCAGCGCGGCCCGCCTGGAGTCGCTGATCGGCTCCAGCACCGCGTAGTCCACGCGGACGCGCTCCATCGCCCGCCGGGCGGTCTCGGGGTGGTCGGCGGCCACGATCGCCACCGCCTCGCCCTTGTAGCGCACCTTGCCGAAGGCCAGCACCGGCTGGTCCTGGTACTCCAGCCCGTAGCGCTTGTTCCCGGGCACGTCCTCGTGGGTGAGCACCGCGTGCACCCCGGGCACCTTCAGCGCCTCGGTGACGTCGATGCCGCGGATCTCGGCGTGCGGGTGGGGGCTGCGCAGGGTCGCCCCCCACAGCATGTCCTCCATCCACATGTCCGAGGAGTAGGCGAACTCGCCGGTGACCTTCAGGGTTCCGTCGGGGCGGCGCGGGCTGGAGCCCACCCCGTCCCTGGTCGTGCTGCTCAGGTCCGTCACGGTACGGGTCGTCGCCGCCATCAGCGGCTCACCTCCTGTGTCAGGGCGCGGTGCGCCGCACGGCCGCGCGCGGCGGCGGTCTCGGCGGACAGGGTGCGCAGCTCACCGCGGTCGACGACGGTGTTCCCGCCGACCCAGAGCCGCTCCAGGGGCGGGGTGGGACCGAAGACGGCCGCCACCACCGGGTCCCCGATCACGTCGTAGCCGAACCCGTCCACCCGCCACAGGGCGATGTCGGCCAGTTTGCCCACCGCCAGGGAGCCCAGTTCGGCGTCGCGGCCCAGCACCCGGGCGCCGCCCAGGGTGGCCATCTCCAGCGCCTGGCGGGCGCTGAGCGCCGTGGGGCCCCTGCGGGCGCGGGCCATCAGCAGCGCCTGGTGCATCTCACCTGCCAGCGGCGTCAGCTCGCTGGAGGCCGGGCCGTCCACGCCCAGGCCCACGGGCACGCCCGCCTCCAGCAGTTCGGGGACCCGGCAGATCCCCGCGCCCAGGCGGGCGTTGGAGGTGGGGCAGTGCGCCACCCCGGTGCCCGTGGACGCCATCCGCTTGATCGCCGCGTCCGACAGGTGCACGGCGTGCGCGAACCACACGTCCGGGCCCAGCCAGCCGAGCTTCTCGGCGTACTCCACGGGGGTGCACCCGAACTCCTCCAGGCACTGCTGCTCCTCGTCGAGCGTCTCGGCCAGGTGGGTGTGCAGCCGCACCCCCCGGTCCCGGGCCAGCTCCGCGCTCTCCACCATCAGCGCGCGCGAGACCGAGAACGGCGAGCACGGGGCCACCGCCACCCGCGTCATCGCGTCGGGCGCGGTGTCGTGGTAGGTGTCGACGGCCTCGGCGGTGCCCGCCAGGGCCTGCTCCAGCGACTCCACCACGGCGTCCGGCGGCAGCCCGCCCTGGCTCTGCCCCCGGTCCATCGACCCGCGGGCCAGGTCCAGGCGCACGCCCACCTCGCGGGCGGCCTCCACCTCGGCGGCCACGATGTCGCCGCGGCCCGAGGGGTGGACGTAGTGGTGGTCGGAGGCGGTCGTGCACCCCGACAGCGCCAGGTGGGCCAGACCGGCCGAGGTCGTCCCCGACACCACGTCGGCGTCCAAGCGGCCCCAGATCTCGTAGGAGCCCACCAGCCACTCGAAGAGCGTGCCGTCGGCGAACAACCCCTGCGTCGCCCACTGGTAGAGGTGGTTGTGCGTGTTGACCAGGCCCGGCGTGACCAGGCACCCGCGCCCGTCCACGCGCTGAAGCCCCTCGGCCCCGGGGGCCGGTCCCGCGCCCACCGCCCAGATACGACCCGCGCGCACCACCACGTGGCCGTCGGCGTACTCCGCGCCGTCCACGGTCACCACGTGGGCGCCCTCGATGACGAAGCCCTCCGCCGCGTTCACGAACCGCTCCCGACCCGCCGCGAGGCGGCCAGGCGCACCGCGTCGAGGATCTTCTCGTACCCGGTGCACCGGCACAGGTTGCCCGCCAGCGCCTCACGGATCTCGGCGTCCTCCGGCGCGGGCAGCCCCGCGCCCACCGTGCGCTCCAGCAGGTCGTCGGTCTGCACCAGCAGGCCCGGCGTGCAGAACCCGCACTGCACCGCGCCCGCCTCCACGAAGGCGTCCTGCACCGAGCCCAGTTCGCGCTCGGCCCCCTCGCCCTCGGACAGGCCCTCCACGGTGCGCACCTCGCGCCCCTGCGCCTGCCCGGCGGCGATCATGCACGAACACGCCGTCACACCGTCGAAGTAGACCGTGCACGAGCCGCACTCGCCCTGCTCGCAGGCGTTCTTGCTGCCCGGCAGCCCCAGCCGCTCGCGCAGTACGTACAGCAGGCTCTCGCCCGCCCACACGTCGTCGGCGGTGACGTCCTCGCCGTTGACCCTGAAACTCACGCGCATCGCGTGGCTCCCTTCCGGTAGTCGGTGACCGACCAGCTCAGTGCGCGGCGCGCCATCACCGACAGCGCGTGCCTGCGGTACTCGGCGCTGCCCCGCTGGTCGTCGATGGGGCGGGCGGCCGCGGCCACCAGCGCGCCGAACTCGCGCACGACCGGCTCCGCGAGCGGGCGGCCGTCCTCCCAGTCGAACTCCGCCGCCAGGAACTTCTCGGCGGCCTCCGCGCGCAGCGGCGTGGGGCCGGCCGAGCCCACACCCGTCCCCACGGCCCTGCGCCCGGTGTCCAGGGCCAGGGAGAAGGAGGTCACCGCGATGACCATCGCGTTGCGCGTGCCGATCTTGGCGAACTGCTGCGGGCCGGTCGGCTCGGGCAGCAGCACCGCCGTGATCAGTTCGTCGGCCTGCCGCGCGGTGGTGCGCAGCGACAGGTAGAACTCGCGGGCGGGCACCCGGCGCCTGCCCCGCACCGACGCCAGTTCGATGACCGCGTCGGTGGCCAGCAGGGGCGGGTGGGCCTCCCCGGCCGGGGAGGCGCCGCCCAGGTTGCCGCCCACGGTGCCGCGGTTGCGGATCTGCGGGGAGGCCACCGAGCGCGAGGCCCTGGCCAGGGCCGGGGCCCGCTCCGACAGGTGCTCGATCACCTTGGTGTAGGGCACGCCCGCGCCCAGGCGGGTGTGCCCCCCGTCCGGTCCGAACTCGGCCAGTTCCGGGATCCGGGTCAGGTCGATCAGGGCGGGCGGGCGCCTCTTGTCGAAGTTGAGCTCCACCATCACGTCGGTGCCGCCCATGATGGGCACCGCCTCGGGCTGGGCGCTCTTCGCCTCAAGGGCCTCCTCCAGTGTGGAGGGGCTCAGGAACTCCATGCTCGGTCCTCTTGTCGCCATGGTCGTGCCGCCGCTCGCTCGCGGCCCGGCGCGGTCTGTCGGTCGCGTCTTCCCTGGTGGGTCTCGCCGATGCTGTGAAGTACACCACTGGGAGCGCGGCCACTACCAGCAAGTGATGACATGAAGTGTCCGCGGAACGAACGGTTATCGTTGGGCGTTTCCTACAAGTGGCGTCACCGGAGTAACATCCACCGCCTCACCACCCGGGGCGCCCGCCGCCCACACGAGCGACAGAGGGACGTTCATGCGGATCAGCGAGCTGCTCGCGGTCACACGGCTGCACCTGAGATTCCTGTCGGGGGCCGAGCACGCGCACCGCACCCTGCGGTGGGCCTACACCACCGACCTGCTCGAACCCGCCCGCTACCTGCGCGGCGGCGAGTTCGTCCTCACCGGGATGATGTGGCGCACCCGCCCCGAGGACTCGCGCACCTTCGTGGCCTCCGTCGCGGGGGCCGGGGCGGTCGCCGTCGGCGCCGGGACCGCCCTGGGCGAGGTCCCCGCCGACCTGGTCGAGGCCTGCCGCGACCACGACCTGCCCCTGGTGGAGGTGCCCCCGGAGACCTCCTTCGGCGCGGTCACCGAGGAGGTGCTGCGCTCCCTGACCCGGCACCGCTTCACCACCATCGCCGAGACCCGCGACCGCCACCGCCGCCTCATGGCCGACGTCGCCGCCGGGGCCGACTTCCCCCGGGCCTTCGCCGAAGCCGCCGCGCAGACCGGGCGGGCCGCCTGGGTCCTGTCCTGCACCGGCCGCCACATCGCCGCCTCCGGCGGGCCCCTGCCCGAGGACGAGCGCGAGTGGATCGCCGCCCGCGCCCTGGCCGGCCCCACCCTGCCGCACACCGTCCGCACCCCCGGGCGGGAGGACCGCGCCCTCACGCTCCTGCCCGTCCAGGCCCGCGAGTCCCACCCCCTGGCCGCCTGGCTGGTGGTCTGCGAGGGCGACCACACCTCCTGGACCGAGGAGGAGCACGAGTCGGTGGCCGAACTCGTCTCCATCGCCGGGCTCGCCCGCAGCCGCGCCGAGGAGCGCGCCCTGACCGACGCCCGCCACCTGGAGGGGCTGCCCCGGCTGCTGGCCGCCCAGCGCTTCGACGAGGTCACCGAACTCCTGCGCGGCACCGACCCGACCGGCGGCCGGGGCAGCCACGTCGTGGTCAGCGCCGTCATGCTGCCCGAGCCCCGCGTGCCCGACCTGGCCCGGCGCGTGCTCTCCGAACTGGTCGCCGACCGTCCCGGCGCCGTCGTCACCGGCGAGGAGGACGCCCTGGCCGTCGTCCCGGTGGCCGGGACCGAGGTCCGCGCCCGTGCCGAGGAGGTCCGCGCCGCGCTGCTGCACCGCGCCCGCGTCCTGGAGGGCGGCCTGCTCGACCACCGGCTGGCCATCGGCCTCAGTTCGGCCGTGCGGGGCGTGCCCGACCTGCGCGGCGCCGCCGTGGAGGCCCGCCACGCCCGCCGCCTGGCCGAGCTGCGCGGGGGCCGGTCCCGGGTGATCGCCGGGGCCGAGATCGACTCCCACGAACTGCTGCTGGCCTCGGTTCCGGAAGAGGTGCAGTCCTCCTACCGCGAGCGGCTGCTGGGCCCGCTGCTGGCCTACGACCGCGACCACCGCTCGGAGCTGGTGCGGACCCTGGAGCAGTTCCTGGCCCACTCGGGTTCCTGGCAGCGCTGCGCCGCCACGATGCACGTGCACGTCAACACGCTGCGGTACCGGATCGGCCGCGTGGAGGAGTTGACCGGGCGGGACCTGAGCAGCCTGGAGCACCGGGTGGACCTGTTCCTGGCACTCAAGCTCCGGGACTGACCCGGCCGGGGGAGGGGGCGCGGGTGGGGGAGAGGGGCCGCGGGGCGGGGGAACGGTCGCGCCGGGCGGCTCGCGTCGTGGGGCGGGCACGCCGGAGCACGCGTGTCGCCGGTCACCGCTAGGGTGCTGGCGATGAGTACCGACCTCCTTCTCCCCGAGACCACCGACGCCGATCTGAACGGCGCCGACCTGCGCGACCAGCTGTCCCGGCCCCTGGACGCGCCGCGCGTGTTCACCCGCTGTGACCTGACCGAGGCGGACCTGCGCGACGCCGACCTGGTCGACGCCGTCTTCCTCGACTGCCGCCTGGACGGGGTCCGCCTGGAGCGGGCCGTCCTGGAGGGCGCGGTGTTCACCGGCGGCAGCGCCTCGGGGGCGGTGTTCTCGCACGCCGAGTGCACCGAGACCAGGTTCGAGCGGGTGGACCTGGCCAACACCCGCTGGCAGGGCGCCCTGCTCACCGACACCGCCTTCACCGGCTGCCGGATGACCGGGGCCGCGCTGAACTCGCTGCGGGGGATCGGCTACACCTTCGCGCACTGCAACCTCATGCTGGCCCGCTGCAAGGGCCTGGTGCTGCGCGGGCAGACCCTGGAGGGGCTGCGCATGGACGAGGCCGACCTGGCCAGCGCGGACCTGCGCGAGACGGTGTGGACGGACTCGCGGCTGCGGGGCGCCAACCTGGTCAACGTGAAGCTGGCGGGGGCCGACCTGCGCGGGGCCGATCTGGGGGAGCCCGCCCTGGAGCAGGCCGGGTACCTGCGGGGGGCCAGCATCAGCCCGGTGCAGGCGGGCGCCATCCTGGCCGCCCTGGGCATCACCGTCATGGAGTAGACGCCGTCTGCGTGGATCCACTTCTTTGAATCTACGTCGTAAAGGTGTCTGTCCTTAACAGTTTTCTCCCGAGGGGGAGAAAACAAGAACGACAATCAGAGATTGCAGTACAACCTGCGCAGGGCCAGCGCCACCTGGAGGCGCAGCCGGCCCGACACCTCGTGCACGGGCCAGCCCAGCAGGCGTTCGGCCCGCCCCACGCTCTCCTGGAGGGTGGAATGGTGCTGACCCTGCGCCCGGGCCGCCGCCCGCAGGCTGGGGGAGGAGGCCACCGCGTCCAGGGCCGCCAGCAGCGGCGGCGCCTCGCGTGCCACCCGTTCCAGTGCCGCGACGTCCGGCACCGGTTCGCCGCCGGGCCGCACGGTGTCGGCCAGAAGAAGCAGCCCGCCCAGCTCCTCGGCGAACACCACGCGCGGGCCCGGGTCGGCGCCGGTGCCCCGGGCGGTGAAGCGCAGCGCCCGGCGGGCGTCGTGCCAGGAGGAGGGCAGGGCCAGCGCCTCCACTACCGGTCCCACCCCCGCCTGTCGCGCGCCCGGGGGATCGTCGGGGGCCAGGACGCGTACACCGCCGCCGTGGTCGGCCACCGCGCGGGCCCGGGCCCCCGGGGCGAGCCCGTATCGGCGGGCGGCCAGGACGCGCTGTTCCTCGGACAGGTCGGCGTCGACCAGGGCCCGGGCCAGCGCGGTGCGACCGCTGGCCGCGTCCGGGGCGGGTTCGAGCCGGGTGCGCAGGGCGGCGGCCGCGCGTTCGAGGACCATCGCCTCCACCGGGCCGGGGGTGGCAGTGGCGCGTTCCAGCCACAGCACGCCGTCACCGACCCGGGTCGAGCACCAGGAGGGGTCGGGGCCGGCGGCGGTGCGCCTGACCTGTCCGGCGGGGTCGGCCCTCAGTGCGGGGCCGCGTCCGGGGCGGGTGAACCCGGCGGGGACGCCGGTGAGGACGGCGGCGCCGCGGATGACGGGTTCGATTCCGGCTCCGGTGAGTTCGTCGAAGTAGGCGATCACCTTGACGGCGGCGCCCGCTTCGGGGTCCAGTGCGGAGATCCTGCCCAGGAGCTCTCTCATGCCTTCATGGTGCCCCGGGTTCAGGCTCCGGTGATCCGGCGCAGCCAGGGCAGGCGTTGGGCGTGGGCGCTGCGGCTGAGGGCGGCGTGGGGGGCGATGCCGTCGAAGCCGTGGAAGCCGCCGGGCCACACGTGCAGTTCGGCTGATCCGCCCGCCTGCCAGATGCGGGAGGCGTAGTCGACGACCTCGTCGCGGAAGGTCTCGGCGGAGCCCACGTCCAGGAAGGCGGGAGGCAGGCCGGACAGGTCCTCGGCGCGGGCTGGTGCGGCGTAGGGGGAGACGTCGGGGCCGCCGGCGCGGGGGCCGATCAGGGCGGTCCAGCCGGTGGCGTTGGAGGTGCGGTCCCATACGCCGGTTCCGGCCATCTGGTGGGAGGAGGCGGTGTCGTTGCGGTCGTCGAGCATGGGGCACAGGAGCAGCTGTCCCTGGAGGGCGGGGCCGCCGCGGTCGCGGGCGAGGAGGGTGGTGGCGGCGGCGAGCCCGCCGCCGGCGCTGCCTCCGCCGATGACGATGCGGGTGGGGTCCAGGCCGAGGTCGGTGGCGTTGTCGGTGATCCAGGTCAGGCCGGCGTAGCAGTCCTCGACGGGGGTGGGGTGGGGGTGTTCGGGGGCGAGGCGGTAGTCGACCGAGATGAGGGCGAGGTCGAGTTCGTGTGCGGTTTGGAGGAGGCCGGGGATCTCGGTGCCGCGGTGGGAGCCCATGATCATGCCGCCCCCGTGGATCCAGTAGAGGGCGCCGACGGGGGTGGTGGTGTGGGTGGGGTGCCAGTGGATGAGGGGGATGGGGGTGTGGTCGTGGCTGGGGGCGTGGTGTGGGGTTTCGGTGTAGGCGGGGTGGAGGGTGGTGTCGGTGGGCAGGAGGCGGGCTCGTCGTCGGCGTAGGGCGGGGATCATGTCGGGGGTGATGGAGGGAGTGATCTCGTCGCCGAGGAGGGTGAGGGCGGCGGCGAGTTCGGGGTCGAGTGCGGGGCGGGGTGGTGTGGTCACGGGTGCCTCCGTTGGTGGTGTGTGGTGCGTCACCATTGTCGGGGGCGGGTGTGGGTGCGGGGCAGTGCCGTGTGGCGGGTGTGTGCCGCCGTACGGCGGGGTGTGCTCTGGTGGGGTCTTGGGTCCGCCCCCGGCCGTCCCGGGGTGTGGGGCGGTCGGGGGCGGCGGTGGTCATGCGCCCAGGGCTTCGGCGATGGTCACCGGTACGCGGGGCAGGGCGGGTTCGCCGTCCTCGAGGGCCCAGACGCATTCCTGGAGGACGCGGATGAGGGTCCAGGCGCGTGCGCGGTCGCGGGGGATGTGGGCTGCCTCGGAGAGCAGGTCCAGGCGGCGGCGGGTCTCCTTGCGTGGGTCTCCGGTGGCGAGGGCTTCGTTCCAGCGGTTGTGCAGGGCGGGGAAGAGGTCGAAGCCGGGGTCTCCGGCGAGGGGTTTGGGGTCGATGGCGAGCCAGGGTTCGCGGTCGGTGCCGGGCAGGGGGGCGAGCACGTTCTGGAAGTGCAGGTCCCAGTGCAGGAGGCGGTCTCCGGCGTGGGGTGCCATTTCGCGGGCGCGGGCGGCGAGTGCGTTGATGCGGTGGCGTTCGTGTGAGGTGCGCAGGCGTGGTGCCAGGTGTTGGGCTCGGGCGGCCATGGTGTGTGTGGCCTCCTGCAGGGTGCGTATGCCCTGTGGTGCCGGGTGTGCGGTGAGGCGGGCCAGGAGGGTGCCGATGGTGGTGAGGGCCTGGTCGATGGGGACGGTGTCGAGTGTGCGTGCGGGGTCGAGGGGTTCGAGGAGCATGGCGCCGGTGTCGGGGTCGTGTCGGAGGAGGCGTACGGCGCCGTCGCCGTTCCAGGTGCGCAGGGCGTCGGGTTCGCCTTCGCTCTCGGCGTCCACGGGTTGGATCTTGAGCACGGCGGGGTCGCCGTGGGGGAGTCGTACGGGGACGACGAGGGCGACCATGCCGTGCATGGGTGTTCCGGTGGGCTGGAGGTTCCAGTGTCGGAGTTGGCGTTGGGTGAGTGCGGGCAGCCCTTGGGTCCACTGGGGTCCGAAGAAGCGGTCCAGTAGGGGTGCGAGGGTGTGGGGGACGCGGATGGGGGGAGTGTCGTCGTGCATGTGGTGTGTCCTTCGTCGTCTTGTGATGGCTGGTGACGAAGGGCGCCTGGGGGACCACGGGTCTAACGCATACCGAACACCTCGTTCGTTGTCGGTGTTGGGGTTCGACGGTAGCGGGTGGGGTGGGTGTGGCGCATGTGGTGTGGGGTGTGTCGTCGGGCGGTCGTGTGCGGCGGCGGGCCCCCCCCGGGGGGGGGGGTCGGGGCGCCGCGGCGGGGTCGAGGGGTGGTTTGTCAGGTGTGGGGGGTGTTCTTGATGAGGCGTTTGGTGGAGCGGCGGAAGGCCCAGATGACGGCTACGGCGGCCGCGGCGGTCAGGGGGAAGCCGGTGACGGTGTCGGCGATGGCGAGTCCGGTGGTGGAGTCGGCGAGGTAGAGCCACTGGCGCACGGTGAAGCGGGCGGCGAAGACGGCGGTGATGGCGAGGGTGGCCAGGTCGTGGGCGAAGCGGGTGGGGGCGTCGTCGCGCCAGGGGTGGGTGTTGCCGTGCAGGGCGTTCCAGATGAGTCCGGTGATCGGGCGGCGCGTGAGCAGTGTGAGGAGGGTGAGGATCGCGCCGGCCAGGGAGGCCCAGATGCCGATGAGGAAGAAGTCGTTGGCTGATCCGGTCCAGGCGGAGACGCCTCCGGCGACGGCGACGCCGAAGACGCCGCCCATGGCGCTCATGAAGGCTTCGCCGCGCCACATGCGGAAGGCGCCCAGTGCCAGGGCGGCGGCGATGGCGACTCCGATGGCCGTGGGCAGGGAGACGAAGGGTACGGCGGCGGCGAAGCCGACCACGGGCAGGGTGGAGTAGAGCATGCCCCAGGGGCCGCCGACGCCGTCGATGAGGGCCTGTTTGAGGTCGACGGGCTGTTCGGGGTGGGTGTTGTCGGGGGTGCCGGTGTGCTCGTTGCCGGGCGTGGTGTTGTGCTGGGGGGTGGGGGGAAGGTCGGTGCGGGTGCGCTCGGCGGTGGTCATCTCGGCCTCCGATGCGATGGGTGGCGTTGTGGTGTCGCGGGTCGGCGACTTCGTGGCCTCGGTGCCGTCTGCCGGGTTGTGGGTGCCGGTCGCGGTCGTCGAGGTCGTGTTCTGATTCCACCAGGGCGCTGCGCTGTGTGGCAGTGCGGTCACGTCATCTTTCGGCTGTGACGTGGTGTCACTGGTGCCGTCCGTGCCGGGCGCGCGTTGCTGTGTGGGCGCGGGTGCCTATCGCGTCGGGGTGTGCGGGGGTCTGCGGGAGAGGGTCTGGACCATGGCGTTGAGTGCCGGTTTGGGTGTGTAGGAGTCGTCGAAGGGCAGTGCGGCGGTGTAGCCGGGGAACCATTCGGGGATCCAGGAGTGCTGGTCGCTGACTCCCCAGACGGATACGCGTACGCAGCGGGGTACGTCGAGGCAGGCTTGGACGACCTGTGCGTATTCGCGGGCCTGGTCCTGGAGGGCGCCGTTGGGGACGGGTTCGGGGATGCGTACGTCCAGTTCGCTGATGCTGACTTCCAGTCCCAGGTCGGTGAAGCGGCGTAGTTGTCGGCTGAGGTCGTCGGGGACGTGGCCGTGGATGAAGTGGCTCTGGAAGCCGATGCCGTGCAGGGGGACGCCGCGGTCGAGCAGGGTGGTGACGAGTTCGTAGAGGGCGTCGGTCTTGGGGCCGCCGCCCTCGATGCCGAATTCGTTGATGTAGAGGCGGGCCTGGGGGTCGATCTCGTGGGCCGTGGTGAGGGCCTCGGCGATGTAGTCCTCGCCCAGGACCTGGTGCCAGAGGTTGTCGCGTAGGCGGGGGCCGCTGTCCTCGAAGGGTTCGTTGATGATGTCCCAGGAGGTGACGCGTCCTTGGTAGCGGCCCATGAGTGCCTGCATGTGTTCGCGGATGATCTGGCGTAGTTCGTCGGGGGTCCAGGTGCCTTGTGCGAGCCAGGCGGGTTGTTGGTTGTGCCAGAGCAGGGTGTGGCCGTGGACGGTGAGGTTGTTGCGTTCGGCGAAGTCGACGACGGTGTCGGGGCCGCTCCAGTCGAAGGTGTGGCGTTGGGGTTGGACGTACTCCCATTTCATGGTGTTCTCGGCGGTCAGGGAGGTGTAGTGCTCGGTGACCACGGAGCGGTACTCGCTGTCGTGGACGAGGGGGTTGACGGCCACGGCGACGCCGAGGTCGATGTCGCTCTGGTGGGCGAGTTGGGGGAGTCGGCCGGGGCCGGAGGGTTCTGGTTGTGCGGGCAGGGTGAGGGTGAGGACCGCGGTGACCAGGAGGATGACGGCGCACAGGGCGGCGGCGGTCAGCAGGGCTCCGCGTCCGCGGGTGAGCGAGCGCCATGGGGAGGGGGCCGTGCTGCGCATCTGGTCGCCTCTCGCCTTCTATCGGGTGCCCGTGGTGACGGGGAAGGCGGACAGGGAGCGTACGACGGTGGTGGGTCGGCGGGTGGGTGGGGCGGTGGGTCGTAGGTGGGGGAGGCGTTCGGCGAGGGCGCGTAGGGCGATGCGGCCTTCGAGGCGGGCCAGGGGTGCGCCCAGGCAGTAGTGGACGCCGCTGGAGAAGGAGAGGTGGTCGGCGGCGTCGGGGCGGGTGATGTCGAAGCGGTCGGGGTCGGTGAAGCGTGCGGGGTCGCGGTTGGCGGAGCCGATGAGGCACATGGCGTAGCCGCCGCGGCGCAGGGGTTGGTGTTGGACGGTGGTGTCGGTGTGGACCCAGCGGCTGGTCATCTGGACGGGTGAGTCGAAGCGCAGGATCTCTTCCACGGCGCCCGGGGCCAGGTCGGGGTCGGCGATGAGGCGTTCCCACTGGTGGCGGTGGCGCAGCAGGGCCATCACCCCGTTCCCGATCAGGTTCACGGTGGTCTCGAATCCGGCGATGAGCAGCAGGCGGCACATGGTGCTGAGTTCGGTCGCGGTGAGGTGGCCGTCGTCGACCTGGGTGACCAGGGTGGAGACCACGTCGTCGCGGGGGTCGGCGCGGCGCTGTCGCATGAGCCGGGTGAACAGCAGGTCCAATTGTGCCGTGGCCTGGTGGATGCGGCGCACGTGACTCGCCGAGCGGGCGCCGTCCAGGGCGCTGCCCAGGGCGTGGCCGATGCGGACGAATTCGGTGTCTTGGGAGGCGGGGACGCCGAGGAGGCGGCTGATGACGGCGATGGGCAGGGGTTGGGCGAAGTCGCGCATGAGGTCGAAGCGGCCTTTGGCGGCGGCTTTGTCCAGGAGTTCGTGGGTGGTTTGGGTGATCTGGGTTTCGTACTCGCTCATGCGGCGGGGGCTGAAGGCGGGGCGGGCGAGTTGGCGCAGGCGGGTGTGTTCGGGTGGGTCCTTCATGAGGAAGGACAGGTCCATGATGTCGAACTGTTGGGGTGGGGTGGTGCCGTCGGGGGGTTGGACGCCGAATTCGCGTCCGCGTAGGAGGGCGCTGACGGCTTGGTAGGTGTTGGCGGTGCGGAAGCCGAGTTTGCTGGTGGCGAAGTGGCCTTGGTCGCGCAGGCGTTGGTAGGTGGGGTAGGGGTTGTGGCGCCAGGGGTGGTGCAGGAGTCTGCTGGGGTGGTCTGCGGTCTGTGCGGCGGTCCAGGAGGCGGCGTTGGCCAGGCGTAGGCGGGCGTCGATGCGCAGGGTGTCGGGGATGTGCATGGTGTGTCCTCCTGGTCGCGTGCTTTTTCGACCCTAGGCGGGTGGGGGGTGCCTGGTCATGCGGGTTGGTGACTTGGCCGTGTGCGGTCAGGGGGGAACTTTGCGGGGTGGTTCGTCGTTGGGGTGCGGCGTTGGCGGGTGGGGTGTGGTGGTGGGGTTGTCGCAGGTGGTTGGGGTTGTGGGGGGTTGTGTGGGTGTGGGGTGGTTCGGGGTGGGGTGGACCCGGTGGCGTGGCGGGTGCGGGTGGGTGCCTGGTGGGGGCCGTGTCGGGGGTGTGGGGGCCCGCGGTGGTGCACACGCCGGTGTTTGCGGGGGAGTCTGGGGGGTGCGCCCGCCGATAGGTTGGGGGCAGGCGTCTTTCCGGCGGGTGCTCGGGCACCGGGGGAGGCGGCGGTCATCCTCTGGCACCCGGGGGTGGCGGAACGTCGTGTGTGGAGGCTGTAGTGTCCCTTAGGCTCGATCCCAGTGACCCGGAACGTATCGGCCGGTACCGGCTGATCGGCCGCTTGGGCTCTGGCGGCATGGGCCAGGTGTTCTTCGGCCGTTCGGCCGGGGGGCGTGCGGTGGCGGTCAAGCGCATCCATCCGCACATGGCCGCCGACGCCTCCTTCCGGGAGCGTTTCGCCCGTGAGGTCAACGCGGCCCGTCAGGTGAGCGGTGCGTTCACCGCGCCGGTGATCGACGCGGGTCCCGATGACGAGGTGCCCTGGCTGGTCACCTCGTATGTTCCCTCGTTGCCGTTGGACACGGCGGTGCACGATCACGGGCCGCTGCCGGAGGCGAGTGTGCGGGTGCTCGCGGCGGGTCTGGCCGAGGCGTTGGCCGACATCCACCGGGTGGGGTTGATCCACCGTGACCTCAAGCCCGGCAACGTGCTGTTGGCCGAGGACGGGCCGCGGGTGATCGATTTCGGTATCGCCCGTGCGACCGACGGTACGGCGGCCACGCAGTCGGTGATCGGTACGCCGGGGTTCATGAGTCCGGAGCAGGTGCAGGGGGAGGCGCTGACTCCGGCCAGTGACCTGTTCGCCTACGGTGCGGTGCTGGCCTACGCGGCGGCGGGGACGGGGCCTTTCGGTGAGGGCAGTATGCCCACCATGGTCATGCGCATCATCAGTCGTGAGCCGGATCTGTCGGGTGTGCCCGAGTCGTTGCGTCATCTGGTGGCGGCGTGTTTGTCCAAGGACCCGCAGGGCCGTCCGGGGCCGGGGGAGATCCTGGACTATCTGGGTGATGTGGCCACGGGGCCGACCTGGTTGCCCGCGGAGGTGATGCGCGGGGTTCAGGAGCAGGTGGCCAAGGTCAACGGGGCGTTGGCGGCCGCTGCCGGGGACGGGCGCGTTACCGGTCAGCACCAGCGCACGGAGGTGTTGGGACAGGGTGGTGCCGCTGCTGTGGGGGGTGCGGCGGGAGCTGCGGCCGGGGCGGCTGGTGCGGGTGTGTTCGGTGATGAGGCGGCCACCCGGGTCACGCCGCCGGTGCCGGGGCACGAGGGCGGTGCGACCTCGGTGCTGGGTGAGCAGCAGGGGTACGGGGCCACGGCGCGTTTTCCGTCGGGGCAGCAGGTTCCGCCGACCGCGCAGTACGGTCAGGGCGCTGCCTCCTACGGGCGGGAGGAGGCTTCGGGGTACCGGCAGTCGGAGCGGCCCAGTCAGGAGGACGCCTACGCCGACCTGTACGGCGAGCGGCGTGATCCGGGCGCGGACGTGCGCCGCCAGCAGCAGGAGCAGTTGCGTCAGCAGGAGGAGCAGCGCCAGCGCCGGATGCAGGAGCAGCAGCGCCAGCAGGAGGAGCAGCGCAGGCGGGTGGAGGAGCAGCGGTTGGAGCACCGGCGCCGTCAGGAGGCCGAGCGGGCCCACCGTGAGCGGGTGCGGGCCGAGCAGGAGGCCGCGCGTCGTGCCCAGAGCCAGGCGCGCCATGCGGACCAGCCGGGGTTGTGGGGTTTCGTCAAGCTGTTGCCGTTGTTGGTCATTCCGCTGATCCAGGTGCCGTTGGGGTACGGGGCGGCGTTGGCGTGGGCGTGGTTCACGACCGAGACCGAGGTGTGGACGGGGGCGCCGTACGCGTTCGAGCCGTTCCGGTGGGAGTCCTTCTGGCACGCGATGATGCTGGGGTACTTCCTGTTGAACAACCTGGTGTCGTTGGAGTACCTGGTCAGGTCGTTGCGGACGTCGTTCGTCACGGGTGCGGTGTTGGCGTTGGGTGCGATCGCGGCGACCAACGGTCTGTTGTACAGCTTCGGTTTTTGGGGCTGATCCCTGGCTGGGGGGTGTGGGTGCCGGGGCTGGCGGGCGTGTTGGCTGCGGTTTCGCGCTGTTGACAGGCGCGGGAGACCTGTCCCAGGGTGAGGCGCCGAGGGCGGGGCCCGTGGTCCGGGTTCCGTCCTGGTCCGGGCCGGGGTCCCGTCCTCGCCGCGGGGGCGGGTCAGGCGGAGATGCCGCCGTCGCTGGTCAGGAGTTGGCCGTTGATCCACCGGCCGCGGGGTGAGCACAGGAACTCCACCAGGTCCGCGGTGTCCTGGGGGGTGCCCAGGCGCCCCAGCGGGGTGTGCTGGAGGCACTCGTCCCTGGTGTGCTGTGACATCCAGCCGGTGTCGACGGGTCCGGGGTTGATGACGTTGGCGCTCACTCCCAGGTGGGCCAGCTCGCGCGCGCAGGAGAGCACGATGCGGTCCAGGGCGGCCTTGCTCGCGCCGTAGGGCAGGTTGCCGACGGTGTCGTCGCTGGTCAGGGCTATGATCCTTCCGGTGTCGTGCTCTGCGGTGAAGCGCAGTCCGAACTCGCGGGCCAGCTGCCAGGTGGCGCGCGCGTTGACCGCGAAGTGCCGGTCGAAGCTGTCCACGGTGGTCTCCAGCAGTCCGGAGTCGACCGACTCGCAGTGGCACATGATGAGTGCGTTCACCGGGCCCAACCGCTCCTGGACGGTGTCGAAGACGTGTGCGGCGGTGGCGGTGTCGGCCAGGTCGGCCTCGACCGCCGTGGCGCGGGCGCCGTGCCCGGTCAGGGCGTCCAGGATGGTGCGGGTGGCGCCCGGTTCGGCGCCCCAGTTCATGCGGGCGTCGTAGGCGCTCCAGTGGGTGAAGGCCACGTCCCAGCCCGAGGCGGCCAGGCGGAGGGCGATGGCGGAGCCGATACCGGTGGTGCGGCCGACGCCGGTGACCAGGGCCAGGGGGCGGGAGGGCGGTGTGTGCGTCATGGGGTGATGGTCGCGCGGTCCTCGCCCCGCACACCAGTGGTTTTCGTCGGGGGCGGGTGGCGCTCAACCGGTCAGGTCGGGGATCACGCGTGGGCCCACCCGTCGCACGTGGTCGCGGAACAGTGTCACCGCGGGGGGTTCGTAGCCGCCGCCCGATCCCTGTCGGGGCCAGACCACTGCGATGGGGCGGCGGGCGTCCACGCCCTCGATGTCCAGCTCCACCGTTCCGCTCAGCGCTCCCTTGGGGCGGGCGGGGAGCACCGAGACCCCCAGCCCGGCCGCGACCAGGCCGCGCGCGGTGGCGATGTCGTCGGCTTCGAAGGCCACCCGGGGGGTGAAGCCCGCTTGTTCCACGATGCGGTCGGTCAGGTGGCGCACGCCCCGTCCCGGTTTGAGCAGGATGAACTCCTCGTGGGCTGCGGCGGTCACCGCCACCGCCGCGTTCCGGGTTCGGCCCGTCGTCCCGCTGTGCGGGCTCTGGTGTCCGCGTGCCAGCGCGTGCTGCTCGGGTACCACCAGGCGCAGCACCTGGGTGTGCAAGGTGGCCGCCGCCAGTCCCTGTCCCGAGGGCAGTGGTGAGGTCAGCGCCAGGTCGGCGCCGCCCGCGGTGAGCCTGTGCAGCGACTCCGACCACGGTTCCTGGGTCAGGGAGAAGCGCACCCCCGGGTGCTGGGCGCGGAAGCCGCGCAGCAGCGCCGGGACCACCTCCACCCCCAGTGTGGGCAGGAAGGTCAGTGCCACGCGGCCCTCCTCGGCGCCGGTGAGTTCCGCCATGCCCTGGCGCAGGTCCGCCAGGGCCCGTTCCACGTGCGGCAGCAGCAGTTTTCCGGCGCGGGTCAGCCGGACCCCGCGTCCGGTGCGTTCGACCAGGGCCATTCCCAGTTCCTGCTGTGTGCGGGCCAGTGCCCGGCTCAGGGTGGGTTGGGGGGTTCCCAGTGCTTCGGCGGCCTGGGTGATGTGCTCGGTGGCGGCCACCGCGGCCACCATCCGCAGCCGCGGCGCCAGTACCTGGGCCAGGGTGTCGGCGTCGAGGTTCTCGCCGTGCTCACGGTGTTCCATGCGTTCCAGTATGGATGAACGCCAACGTATGCATTGGACGTATGAAAGCGGTCTTTCTAGCGTGGGCGGTATGACCCTGACCAGCGGCTCACCGTCCGACCATGACATGCGTCCCCGTGCGGGTAGCGGCGCCTACCGGCGCACGGTCGTCGCGTTGGTGGCCGCCGCGGTGGCGACCTTCGCCCAGTTGTGGTCGGTCCAGCCGATCCTGCCGGCGATCGCCGAGGGGTTCGGCGCCTCGGCCTCCCAGGCCGCGCTCGCGGTGTCGCTGGCCACCGGCGGCCTGGCGGGGTTCACCCTGGTCTGGAGCGGGGCGGCCGACCGTTTCGGTCGCGCGCGCGTCATCGGTGTCTCCCTGCTGGCCGCGACCCTGGTGGGGTGTGCGATTCCCTTCGTCGCCGATCTGTGGGTGCTGCTGGTGCTGCGCGCGCTGCAGGGCGCGGCTTTGGGCGGGGTGCCCGCGGCGGCCGTGGCCTACCTGTCGGAGGAGATCCATCCGGCTGACGCCCCGCGTGCCACGGGTCTGTACATCGCGGGCAACCCGTTGGGCGGGATGGGCGGGCGTCTGCTGGCCGGGTTGGCTGCGGACCTGGGTGGCTGGCAGTGGGGGATCGCCGCGAACACGCTGTTGGCCCTGGTCGCGCTGGCCGTGTTCGCGCTGGTCCTGCCCCGGGGGGCGGGCGTTTCGCGCGCCGCGTCGCCGTCGGCGGGGGCGGGTGGGGCCGGGATGGGCGGGCGTGTGCGCGCGGCGGTGACCACGCCCGGGCTCATCGCCCTGTACACCCAGGCCCTGTTGCTCATGGGCGCTTTCATGACGGTCTACAACCTGTTGGGTTTTCGTCTGATGGCCGAGCCCTTCGGGTTGTCCCAGGCCGCGGCCTCGCTGCTCTTCCTGTCCTACACCGCCGGGATGGTGGGTTCGGCGGTGGCGGGGGGTGCGGTCGCGCGCTGGGGCGGGTACGCGGTGCTCACCGCGGCGACCGCGGCGATGGCGGTCGGGTTGGGCGGGATGTTCGCCACGGCTCTGCCGGGTCTGTTGGCGGCCCTGTTGGTGATGACCTTCGGTTTCTTCTGCGCGCACGCCACGGCCTCGGCGTGGGTGGGTACCCGGGCGGTGCGGGGGCGGGCCCAGGCCATGGCGGTGTACACCCTGGCCTACTACCTGGGGTCGAGTCTGTTCGGCTGGGTGGGCGGTCTGGTCTACGACGGTGTGGGCTGGGGCGGGTCGGTGGTGTTCGCGTTGGGGTTGTGCGCGGCGGCCGCCGCGGCGGGTCTGCGTCTGCGCCGTCTGCGGTAGGGGTGGTGACCGCCCGGGGGCGTGCTGGTTCGCGGGGGCGTGTTGGGGGGAGTGTGGGAAGGGAGCACACCACCGTGGTAGTTTAAATTTAAACTACATTGGCAGGCGCCCCGGCGAACTCGACGAAGGGTGAGGGACATGGACGTGCGCCCCGCGGGAATCCACCACGTGACCGCGATCGCCAGCGATCCGCAGGCCAACGCCGACTTCTACCTGCGCGCCCTGGGCATGCGCATGGTCAAGCGCACGGTCAACTTCGACTCGCCCCAGACCTACCACCTCTACTACGGCGACCGGGCGGGCAACCCCGGCACCATCATGACCTTCTTCCCCTGGCCCGGCGCGCCCCGCGGGCGCGTGGGCGCGGGCCAGGCCACCACCACGACCTTCTCCGTGCCCGAGGGCTCCCTGGGCTGGTGGGCCCGGCACCTGGCCTCCCTGGACGTGGAGGCCACCCGCCCCGCCGAGCGGGGTGAGGAGGACGTGCTGAGCCTGCGCGACCCCGACGGCCTGGTCATCGAACTGGCCGCCAGCGCCGACCACCACGACACCGACCCCTGGGACGGGGGAGCGGTACCGCCCGAACACGCCATCCGCGGCATCCGCGCGGTGACCCTGACCGAGCAGGACGTGGAGGGCACCGTCCAGATGCTGGGCGACCAGCTCGGCTTCCACCTGGCGGGTGAGAGCGGGGAGCGCACGCGCTTTCACACCAACGCCTCCGGCCGGGGCGTGGGCACCATCGTCGACGTGGTGGCCGACCCCCGCGCGCCGCGCGGACTGGTCGCCGCCGGAACCGTCCACCACGTGGCCTACCGCGCCCCCGACGGCCCCGTCCAGGAGGCCTGGCGTCAGCGCCTGGAGGCCGACGGCGTGGGCGTGACCGAGGTCCGCGACCGCCGCTACTTCACCTCCATCTACTTCCGCGAGCCCGGCGGGGTGCTGCTGGAGATCGCCACCGACGGCCCCGGGTTCGACTACGACGAGCCGCTGCTGGAACTGGGCCGCTCGCTCAGGCTCCCGCCGTGGCTGGAGCCCGACCGCGCCCAGATCGCCGCGCACCTGCCCGCCCTGGAGACCGACCGGTGAGCGGCGTCGACGACCTCGTCCACGTCTTCACCCCGGCCACCGCCCCGGACGCGCCCACCGTGCTGCTGCTCCACGGCACCGGCGCCGACGAGCACGACCTCCTGCCGCTGGGGCGGGCCCTGGCCCCGGGCGCGGCCCTGCTCTCACCGCGCGGCACGGTGGACGAGAACGGGATGAACCGGTGGTTCCGCCGCCTGCGCGAGGGCGTCTTCGACGTCGAGGACCTCATCGAGCGCACCGCCGCGCTGGCGGCCTTCGTCACCGAGGCCGTGCGCGCCTACGACCTGGACCCGGAGCGCGTCGTGGTCAGCGGGTTCTCCAACGGCGCCAACACCGGGGCCGCCCTGCTGCTGCTCCACCCGCACCTGCTGCGGGGCGCCGCCCTGTTCGCGGCCGGGGCGCCGCTGCAGGGGCGCCGGCCCGATCCGGTGGACCTGTCGGGGGTGCGGGTGTTCCTGGGCTCCGGCGCCGCCGACCCGATCACCACCGTGGACCAGGCGCGCCTGCTGGCCGACCAGCTGCGTGAACGCGGGGCCCGGGTCCAGGCCCAGGAGCACCCCGGCGGGCACCAGGTGGCGCCCCAGGTGCTGGAGCAGGCCCGCGACTGGTTCGCCCGGTCCCGGTTCTGACCTGGGCTTTTCCTCAGGCTGCGGCGGCGCCCCCTGACCCTGGGCGTCGCCGCTTCGCACGTCGTGGGCCGTGTACTCCTGTTCATCGCGAAAAAGCCAGCGCGACACTCACCAACATGGATACCATCAGCAGCGAAATGCACACCCAAAGTGACATGGAGTGGTTTTCGTGTGCTTGATGCAACGTTTCCTGGCTGGTACCGCCGCCGGTGTCGTCCTGGCCACCGTCCTGTTGGTCGGCGCCGCCCCGGCCTCGGCGGACTCCGTGGCCACCGGGTTCTCCCGTTCCCTGCACTTCTTCAGTGACGAGGGCTTCCTCGACGACATCATCGACAACATCACCATCACCGTCTGAGCGCTGACCCCGCGGGTCTGACCGGTGCCCTCATCGCACGCCCACGGCGTCGTCCCTCCCTTGGGCGCACGTGCGAGGAGCGGGGCCCAGCGGGCGCGACCGTGTACGGCGGGTTCACCCCTTCCCTCGTGAACCCGCCCCGGGCCTTGCGCCCGTCGGAGCGGAGCCGCCGCTCGCGCGCGGGCCAGGGACACCCTGGGACGAAACCCCCGGCGGGTGAAGAGTAGGCTTCGTGGGTCAGCCATCCCCGCCACGAAAAGAACCCATGATCACCTCTTCCCTCGGGCGCGCGCGGTAGATGGACCCCGAGATCCTCGGCCTGCTCCTGCTGGTCGGCGTCGCAGCGGGCTGGGTCGACGCCGTAGTCGGCGGAGGCGGCCTGCTCCTGCTGCCCGCCCTGCTGGTCGCCGCGCCCACCACACCCCTGGCCACCCTGCTGGGCACCAACAAGCTCGGCGCCGTCTTCGGCACGACCTCCGCCGCCCTGGCCTACGCCCGCAAGGTCGGGATCGACCGCCGCGTGGTCGTGCCCACCGCCGGCCTGGCCCTGCTGGGCTCGGGTCTGGGCGCGGCCATGGCCGCCGCGCTCACCGCCGACGTGCTCAAACCCGTCATCATGGTGGTCCTGGCCGGGGTGGCCCTCATGGTCTACTTCCGCCCCGCCATGGGTGTGGCCTCCGACCGGGCTCTGCGCACCCGCAACCGGGCCCTGGCGGTGGTGGCCCTGGCGGGCCTGGGCGTGAGCTTCTACGACGGCCTCATCGGCCCGGGCACCGGTGTCTTCCTCATCATCGCCTTCACCGCCGTGGTCGGCATGGACTTCGTCGAGGCCTCGGCCTCGGCCAAGATCGTCAACGTGTGCACCAACCTGGGGGCGCTGGTCGTCTTCGGTCTGGGCGGCCACATCGACTGGCTGCTGGGCCTGGGGCTGGCGGTGTGCACCATCATCGGCGCCCAGATCGGCGCCCGGATGGCCCTGCGGCGCGGTTCGGGGTTCGTGCGCGCCGTGCTGCTGGTGGTGGTCATCGCCCTGCTGGTGCGCATGGGCTGGGACATCTTCACCTGAGGCCGCCCCACGGGCGGACGAGTGCGCGGCGCGTTCAGCCGCGCAGCCGGTAGAAGTGGAGGGGTGAGTTGGGTGTGAAGCCGATACGCGGGTAGACGGGGGCTCCGGCCTCGGTGGCCTGCAGTACGGCGCGCCCGAGTCCGCTGGCCCGCGCGCCCTCGTACAGGGCCTTGCGGGTGACGGCCTCGGCGTAGCCCCTGCGCTGCCAGTGCGGTGCGGTGGCCACGAGCACGACGAACAGGCAGTCCCGGGCGGGCACGGTCGCGGCGCACGTGACCGCCTCGCCCCGGCGCATGCCCAGGTAGGCGTGGACGCCGTCCTTCCACAGGGTGGACCCCGCCAGTCCGTCGCGGCCCTCCTCCAGCGCGAAGCCGTAGGCGCGTGAGTTCAGGTCGGCGTAGGAGCCAAGGTGTGCGTCGTTGCTCACGCGCACGAACGTCAGGTCGGGGTGGGAGGGCTCGGGCAGGTGGGCCAGGTCCGCGGCCATGCCGACGCCGCCGAAGGCGCGCTCCAGGCCCGCCCGGTGGGCGGTCTCGTGCAGGTGCTCGCGCGCGCCCTGGTCGAGCAGGTCCGCAAAGAGCCACAGGAACCCGGGGTGCCTCTTGGTGCGCATCACCCGCGCGGCCCGGTGCAGGTCGCGTTCCAGGCCCGCCGCGTCCAGGTCGGGGCCGGTCAGCGTCAGGCAGTTCCAGAAGGCGAAGCGGCAGTCGGCCCAGCGCACGGCCAGGCCCGGCAGGTCGCGCACGTCGGCGCGCGGGTCGCGGTCCAGCACCAGGGAGCGCCAGACCCGGGTGAGCTGTTGCATCGACTCGATCGACGCGGTGCGGTCCCCCATCAGTCCCCTTCGGCGGGTGGGGCCCGGTGCGGGCCCGGTGGGCGCTGTGCCCCGCCCCGGGGCGGGCGGGCCGTGGCCGCGGTGGCGGGGGTCAGCGCGTGGCGTGCGCTCCCCACGATGGCGGGCCCGCCCCGGGTTACCGGCGGGTTCGCCCGTTTCGTGACCCGGGTTCTCACACCGCGGGTGCGGTCTGTCCGGTCAGGGCCCGGGTCACGTCCTGGATGATGCGGTGGGCGGCGTGGTGGTTGGCCGCGCCCCACACGTCGTGGTCCATGCGGTAGATGCGCTCGTCGCGCACCGCGCGCAGGTTGGACCACACCCCCGCGGAGAAGGTGCGGGGCGCGTCGGGGTAGCCCGATCCGGCCAGGACGAAGACCGCGTCGCCGTCGGCGCGCTCCAGGTGCTCATAGCCCAGGGCGATGAAGTCGGTCTCTCCCTGGGCCTGGGTCTGGCCTTGGGGGCGGGGCAGGCCCAGGTCCTGGACGATCTGTCCGGGGAAGGAAGCGGGCGTCTCCAGGCGTATCTCGCTCTGGCTCTGCAGCCGCACGAGCGAGACCTCGGTGGCGGCCGGGTCCACCCCGGCCCCGGTGATCTGCTGGCGCGCTTGCTCCAGGGCCGTCTCGTACTCGGCCACGGCCTGCTCGGCCTGTTCGGGGGTGTCCAGGACCTCGGCGACCTGGTGCAGGTGCTCGCGCCAGGAGCCGGTGCCCTCCCACTCCAGCAGCACCGTGGGCGCTATGGCCTCCAGGTTCGCCAGCATCTGGGCCTGGGCGCCGGACTGGGTGTGGACGCCGATGATCAGGTCCGGGGCGGCGTTGGCCAGTTCCTCGATGTTGACATCGTCCTCGGCGGGGGAGTTGGTCGCCAGGGTCAGGGCGTCGCCGTCGGCGCCCGGGGGCAGGAAGGGGGCCAGGCCCTGTTCGGGTGCGCCGGGGGTGCCCATGGTGGCGGCCACGTCGTGTCCCAGCAGGGTCGCGGCGGCCAGGGTCGGGCGCCACAGGACGGCGACGCGCTGGGGTGTGGCGGGGATCTCCACGCTGCCGTTGGCGGCCTGTACGGTGCGGGTGGGCCCGTCCTGGTCGGCTCGGGGGTCGGGTGGTGCGGCGCAGCCGGACAGGGTCAGTGCCGCTAGGGCGGTTAGTGTGGCCAGGGCACACACAGGACGCGACAACTCGGGCATAACGGGCACCCTTCCGTGCGAACGGGATGAAGGTAAGGCTAACCTGTCCGGGGCGGCGCGCGGTGCACCGGTGCCGCCCCGGGCTGCACCCCACCAGGGCAGCCGCGTCCACCACCCACGCCACAACGAACGGGGAAGCCGTGGCCCTGCGCGCCCCCACCCTCACGCGCCCCACCCTCACCAGGCGCATCATCCGCCCCCTCGGGCTGGTCGCCGCCCTGGGCCTGCTCACCCTGTGCGCCCTGCTCAGCGTCACCATCGGCACCAAACCCATCCCCGCCGCCGACGTGTGGGCCGCACTGACCGCCTACGACGGCTCCTACGACCACGACGTCATCCGCAGTCTGCGCGTACCCCGCACCGTCATCGGCGTCTTCGTCGGCGCCGCCCTGGGCCTGGCCGGAGCCCTCATGCAGGCCCTGACCCGCAACCCCCTGGCCGAACCCGGCATCCTCGGCGTCAACTCCGGCGCCGCCGCGGCCGTGGTCATCGCCGTCATCGCCTTCGGCGCCACCGGCACCGGCTACGTCTGGCCCGCCTTCCTCGGCGCCGCCCTGGCCGCCGTCGCCGTCTACGCCCTGGGCTCACGCGGACGCTCCAGCGCCACCCCCGTACGCCTGGCCCTGGCCGGAACCGCCGTCGCCGTCGTCCTGCAGGGCCTCGTCCACGGCGTGTTCGTCCTCAACGAGTTCGTCTTCGACCGCATCCGCTTCTGGCAGGTCGGCTCCCTGGTCGGACGCGACCTGGACGTCTTCTGGCAGGTGGCGCCCTTCCTGATCGCGGGCATCGTCCTCACCCTGTGCCTGGGCCCCTCCCTCAACGCCGTCGCCCTGGGCGACGACCTGGCCGCCACCCTGGGCGCCAACATCCCCCTCATCCGCGCCGCCACCGCCGTGGGCGTCATCCTGCTGTGCGGCGCCGCCACCGCCGCCGCGGGCCCCATCTGGTTCGTCGGCCTCATCATCCCCCACGCCGCACGCCTGGTCACCGGACCCGACCAGCGCTGGCTGCTGCCCTACTCCGCGGTCCTGGGCGCCGTCCTGCTCACCGCCGCCGACACCCTGGGCCGCGTCATCGTGCCGGGCGCCGAACTGGAGGTCGGCATCATCACCGCCTTCGTCGGCGCCCCCCTGTTCATCGCCCTGGTCCGCAGCACGAGAATGGCCCAACTTTGAGCCGCACCCTGACACCGCACCGCCCGCGCGAGCGCGCCCGCACCAGACCCCGCGGCTCCTTCGCCCTGCGCCTGTTCGGCGAACGCCTGTCCCTGCTGGTGCGCCCGCGCACCCTCGTCGTCGCCGCGGTCCTGACCGCCCTCAGCGCCGCCGCCCTCACCGTCTCGGTGGCCGTGGGCGACTACGAGATCCCCCTGGGCGCCGTGCCCGCCGCCATCTGGGGCTACGGCGAACGCCTGGACGTGTTCTTCGTCCAAGGGGTGCGCCTGCCCCGCGCCCTGACCGCCATCGGCGTGGGCGCCGCCTTGGGGCTCGCCGGAGCCGTCTTCCAGAGCCTGTCGCGCAACCCCCTGGGCAGCCCCGACATCATCGGCTTCACCGGCGGCGCCGCCACCGGAGCCGTCACCGTCATCCTGCTCTTCGGCGCCGGACGCCTGGGCGTGTCCCTGGGCGCCATCGCCGGGGGCATGCTCACCGCCGCCGCCGTCTACCTGCTCTCGACCAAGAACGGCGTCCAGGGCTACCGGCTGGTCCTGGTCGGCATCGGCATGGCCGCCATGCTCGGCGCCGTCCGCGACTACCTGCTCACCCGCGCCGAACTCACCGACGCCCTCAGCGCCCAGATCTGGATGATCGGCAGCCTCAACGGCCGCGGCTGGGCCGAGGTCGCGGCCGTGTGGATCTGCCTGGCCCTGCTGGGACCGGTCCTGCTCGCCCTGGGCCAGCGCCTGCGCTTCATGGAACTGGGGGAGGACACCGCCCGCGGCCTGGGCGTGCCCACCCGCTCCACCCAGCTGATCGCCCTGGCCGCCGCCAGCGCCCTGACCGGCGCCGCCATCGCCGTCTCGGGCCCCATCGGCTTCGTCGCCCTGGCCGCACCCCAGCTGGCCCGGCGCCTGATGCGCACCGGCGGCACCACCCTGGCCGGATCCGCGCTCATGGGCGCCGCCCTGCTGGCGGTGGCCGACCTGGTCGCGCTGCGCGCCCTGGCCCCCACCCAGCTGCCCGTGGGCGTGGTCACCGCCGTCATCGGCGGCAGCTACCTGATCTGGTTGCTCTACACCGAATGGCGCGGCGGACGTGCCTGACCCGAACCGAGGAAGAACGATGACCATCGCCGACCACTCCGCCTCCCGCCTCCAAGGACGCGACCTCACCCTGGCCTACGAGCAGCGCGTCATCTCCCGGGACCTGGCCGTCACCATCCCCGACAACTCCTTCACGGTGATCGTGGGCCCCAACGCCTGCGGCAAGTCCACCCTGCTGCGGGCCCTGTCGCGCACCCTCAAGCCCGCGCACGGCCACGTGCACCTGGACGGCAAGGCCATCAGCTCCTACCCCGCCAAGGAGGTCGCCCGCCGCCTGGGGCTGCTGCCGCAGACCTCCATCGCCCCCGACGGCATCGGCGTGGCCGACCTGGTGGCCCGCGGCCGCTTCCCCCACCAGGGGTTCCTGCGCCAGTGGTCCAAGCAGGACGAGGCGGTCGTGGCCGAGGCCATGGCCTCCACCGGCGTGGCCGAACTGGCCGAGCGGTCGGTGGACGAGCTCTCCGGCGGGCAGCGCCAGCGCGTGTGGCTGGCCATGGTCCTGGCCCAGCAGACCCCCCTGCTGCTGCTGGACGAGCCCACCACCTACCTCGACATCGCCCACCAGATGGACATGCTCGACCTGTGCGCCCAGCTGCACGCCGAACGCGACTACACCCTGGTCGCGGTCCTGCACGACCTCAACCACGCCTGCCGCTACGCCACCCACCTGATCGTGATGAAGGAGGGCGCCATCGTCGCCGAGGGCGACCCCTCCACCGTGGTGACCGCGACCCTGGTCGAGGAGGTCTTCGGCCTGCCCGTGCGCATCATCCCCGACCCCGAGACCGACACCCCGATGATCGTGCCCGTCGACCGCCGCGGCGCCACCCGCTGACCCCGCGACCGCCGCAGACGGGCTCGGCCACGGCACGCCCAGGCGGGGGAGGGGCACGCCAGGCCCCGCCGGACGCAACCTCCGCTGCGCGGCGCGCGGGCAGGTCACGAACACGTCCTTGGTGCCGGAGCCGACGGGGGAGGAGCCCAAGGGCGGGGGAGCGGCCCCCGCCGGTCCTTCGCCCGACGGGTACCCGGGCCGCCCGTCACCGGTCCGACCCCCGGGGCCGCCGGGCCACACGGTGGGGCCCGGGGCGCACCACGCGTCCCGGGCCCCACCGCGCCCCTCCCTCGGGGCGTCCCCTCTCAGGCGCCCGACAGCTCCAGGCGCAACACCAGAGCCACCAGCTCCACCAACACCTCCTTGACCGACTCCCGGTCCCGGGCGTCGCACAGCAACAAAGGCACCCGCTCCTCCAGGTCCAGCGCCACCCGCACGTCGTCCGCCCGGTGCGTGCGCTGCCCGTCGAAGCAGTTCACCGCCACCACGAACGGCACCCCGCGCGACTCGAAGAAGTCGATCGCGTCGAAGGAGTCCGCCAACCGCCGGGTGTCGGCCAACACCACCGCCCCCAGAGCGCCCTCGGTCAACTCCTCCCACATGAACGAGAACCGCCGCTGACCCGGCGTACCGAACAGGTACACCACCGTCGACCCGTCCAGCGTGATCCGGCCGAAGTCCAGGGCCACCGTCGTGGTCGCCTTGGCCTCCACCCCGTCCAGATCGTCCACGCCCACACTCTCGGAGGTCATGACCTCCTCGGTGTGCAGCGACTCCACCTCGCTCACCGCCGAGACCAGGGTGGTCTTACCCGCCCCGAAGCCCCCCGCGACCACGATCTTGAGGGTGTCGGGAACCGGCCCCGCACCCTCGGCGTCCATCACGACCAACGACACATCCACTCCACCTCGACACCACCTTGCCCCTCACAGCTGACGGATGCGCTCCAGCACCGAACGCAGCGTCCCGGCGTCGGGCCGGTGCCGCTCCCAGTCGGAGGTGCGCACCACCACACGGCCCTGGTCCAACAGGTCCGCCAGCAGGATCCGCGTCACCCCCAGCGGAAACCCCGACCGCGAGGCCACCTCGGCCACCGACACCGGCTGCGCGCACAGCGACAGGATCAGCTCCAACTCCGGGTCCAACCGCGCCCCGGAGGCCGAGGCCACCGCGACCACCTGCGAGGTCATCGAAAAGTCCGTACGCGAAGGACGCGTGCGCCCACCCGTCAACGAGTACGGCCGGATCAGACTCGACTCGAACGACCACTCCCGTCCCGACTCCCCGCTGGACGGCTCAGCGTCCACACCCTCACCTCCTCACGCTCCCGCGCCGCGGCAGCGCCGACAGGTGCGGACCCACCTGGCGCACCAGACGGTTCACCTCGAACGCCGCCTGGCCCATGTCGCACGTGGACTCGGCCACCAGCGCCAGCGACGCGCCCTGACCGGCGGCCAGCACGAAGAAGAACACGTTGTCCATCTCCACCACCGTCTGACGCACCTCCGCGGCGCCCAGTTGCCCCCGCGCGCCACGGGCCAGGCTCGCGAACCCGGACGCGATCGCGGCCAGCCGCTCACCCTGCTCACGCCCCAGGTCGGCCGAGCACGACAACAGCAGCCCGTCCGCCGACAGCAACAGCGCGTGCCGCGCCCCCGCCACCCGCCGCACCAGGTCGCCCAGCAGCCAGTCCAGCGTCCTGGCCGGGGACTGCTCCTCCGCCGCTTCGGCCGTCCGGCCTCCCGCCGCAGCGTCCGCCGTCATCGACATCACCCTTCCGAGCTCTCACCGGGGCGCGCACCGCGCACGCCGTCTCCATCCCCGTCCGGGGGCTGTGCGCGCCCGCGCAGGCTCCCGGACTGGAAAGCACTCATCATCGACCGGATCTCGGTCAGCGACCTCTCGGCCGCCGCCTCCCGACTCCCGGACTCCCCGGGTTCCCCGGGCGCGGCCGGGGCGGGCGCGGGGGAGGGCTGCACGCCTTTGCGCCGCCGCCGGGGCAGACCCTTGTAGGTGTCGCCCGTCTCCTGGTCCGCCGCCCCTTGCGAGGGCTCGGTGCCGCTCTCGCCCGCGGCCCGTTCCCCGTCGCCGCCCGGTGCGGCCGGGGAGCCGCCCGCCAGGACCAGCCGCTGCGAGCGCGCGCTCTCCTGCGCGGGCGCGGCCTCCGGGCCAGCGGCCGGATCGGGCCCCTCGGCGCCCGTGTCCTGGCCTGCCAGCGCGTCGGCGGGGACGGCCACGACCGCGCACGTGCCGTGGTCCGGCCCGGCGCTCAGCGTCACCTCCAGGCCGTGGCGCGCGGCGATGGTGGCCACCACGAACAACCCCAGTTGGGAGTCCTCGCGCATCCGGGCCAGGTCGAAGCGCGGCGGGTCGCGCAGCAGCGCGTTGGCCGCCTCCACCTGTTCCCGCGTCATCCCCAGCCCCCGGTCGCGCACCTCCAGCACGCACCCGCCGGCCTCGCCGTCGCGGCCGTGCACCGTCACCTCCGTGCCCGGGGGCGAGAAGGACGTGGCGTTCTCCAACAGCTCCGCCAGCAGCCGCACGGTGTCCGCGCCCACCTCGCCGCGCAGCGCCACCCCCGGCACCGCCAGCACCCGCACCCGCACGTAGTCCTCGATCTCGCTGGCCGCGGCCCGCACCGCCTCGTGCAGGCGCACCGGAGCCAGCCCCCGCCGTACCGGGGCGTCCCCGCTGAGCAGCATCAGGTTCTCGGCGTTGCGCCGCATCTGGGTGCTGAAGTGGTCGATGCGAAAGAGCGACTCCAGCACCTTGGGGTCGGTCTCGGCGCGCTCCAGCGCGTCCAACAGCCCCAGTTGGCGGTGCACCAGCGCCTGCGTGCGCCGGGCGATGTTGCGGAACATGTTGCGCACGCCCGCGCGCACCTGCGCCTCCTCCACCGCCGCAGCCACGGCCGCGCGCTGGGCGTCGTTGAAGGCCTCGGCCACCTGTCCGACCTCGTCGGTGCTCTCCACCCGCAGCCGCGGCACCTCGGCGTCCACGTCCACGCTGCCGCCCGCGCGCAGCCGTGCGGTCACCTCGGGCAGGCGTACCCGGGCGTGCTCCAGGGTGGCGGTGCGCAGGTCCTGCAGGCGCCTGCCCAGGCGCTGGGTGGCGCCCACCGCGACCGCGGAGGAGACCAGGGCGGCCACCAGGGCGGGCACGCTCACCAGCAGGACGCTGGTGCGCAGTTCGGCCGACTGCGAGCGGCTGAAGGCGATGACGCGGTCGATCTGCCCCTGTTCGACGTCGCGCATGCGCGCGTCCACGGCCTCGGCGGCGCCCTGCCAGGCGGTGGCGTTGACCGGCACGGTGGCCCCGCCCCGTACGGGCATGGAGATGATGCTCTCCTGGAGCTGGTAGATGCGCTGCAGCTCGGTGTAGGACTCCAGTTCGATGTAGTCCTGGCTGTCCTCCTCGCTCATCTCGACCACGACCCGTTCCCAGGTGTAGTGCTGGGCTCCGGCCGCGGCGGCGAACTGGGCGTGGGCCTGGACGGGGAAGGAGTTGGTGGCCACGGCGTGGGCCAGGACGGTGTCCTGCTGGTTGAGGAGTTCGCGGGTGCGCATCAGCGAGGTCAGGGAGCGCAGGTGCGGGGCCTGGGCGGGGTCGGCGCGCTCGACCTGGCCGTCCCACACGCGCAGGCCCTGTTCGATGACCTCGTCGTAGACGGTGGAGGTCTCCTCCAGGTCGATCTCGGTGGGGGAGGAGGCGTCCACCCGGGCGCGCAGGGTGTCGAGGCGGTTGACGGCGGCGCGGAAGGCCAGGGCCTGTTCGGGCAGGTCCTGGACGTCGAAGGCGTCCAGGCTCCGGCTCAGGGCGTCCACGGCCTCGTCGGTCTGCTGTCGCGAGTAGGTCAGGTACAGGGCGGTGCGCTCGGTGCCCCAGGCCGCGTCCATGGTGGCGCGGCGTTCGCGCTGGAGCGCGCCGATGGTCTCCTCGACGGGGACGCCGACCTGTTCGGTGAAGGTGGCGGTGGTGCGCAGCTCTCCGATGTCGCCGACGAGCAGGGCGGTGAAGGCGGCCCACAGGGCCAGTAGCACGGTGCTGGGGAACAGGACCAGCGTGATCATGCGGGCGCGAAGCGAACGGCGCTTGTTGTGGGGCATGGGCTCGCTTTTGGGGGAGGGCGGTGGACGCTACCTGCGGGGGCGTCCACCGGTGTGGGGGAGGGGCCGGAGTTCCCCAGAGTGAACCGCTCAACGGGGGATTGCGCAAGCCTGAGGGGGACACCGCGGCCCATACGGGCAGGATCGGTGCAGGTGAAAGGTCTGGCCTCAGCTTGGTAACGCGGACTACGAAGCTACTAAGTACTTTAAAATCTACGTCGTACAGCCCGGCCGTCAGTTTCCACAAAACCAGAGAAACAAAAAAGGCGCGGCTCCGCCGCACCGACCACCACAGGCTCCCTCCTCGGGGGACACATCCGCCGCATGTGACCCCCACCCCGCACACGGGTACGTAGCCCCCAGCGACCACCCGCGCGCGCACCGGCGCGCGCGACCGCCACCGGGGGAGAGGACCCGCCATGAGACTCACCGAGGAACAGATCCGCGACGGCCTGACCCGCCTCACCGACTGGGAACTGGACCCCGCCGCACCCGCCATCCGCCGCACCGTGCGCCTGCCCGACTTCCCGGCCGCCATCGCCTTGGTCAACGAGATCGCCCAGGCCGCCGAACAGGTCGACCACCACCCCGACATCGACATCCGCTACGACACCCTGCACCTGGCGCTGAGCACCCACTCCGAGGGAGCCGTCACCGACAAGGACATGTCCCTGGCCGCCCGCGTGGACGAACTCGTCCCCTGACCCCGAGGCCCCGGCCCCGGCCCCGGGGGAGCGGCGCACGGGGCGGCGCCGACGCGCCCCCACCACCCCGGGCCACAGGGGCGCAGCCCACCGTCAGCGCAGCCGCGCCCGGCGCATCTTGCCCGAGGCCGTGCGCGGCAGCTCCTCCACGAAGTCCACCACCCGCGGCGCGGCGTGCGCGGCGAACCGCTCGCGCACCCACACCTTGAGCTCCTCGGCCAGCTCCGGAGTGGCCTCACGGTCGGCGCCCAGGACCACCCGCGCACCGATCACCTGCCCCGCCAGCTCGTCGGGGATGGAGTACACCCCGCACTCCTGCACCGCGGGGTGGGCGTTGAGCACCGACTCCACCTCGCTCGGACCGATCCGGTACCCGTAGGTCAAGATGGCCCCGTCGTCACGGGTGGAGAAGAACAACGACCCCTGACGGTCCTGGATGCCGGTGTCCCCGGTCAGGTAGTAGGCGCGGTCGGGGGTGAACCGCACCTGCGAGGCCCCCTCCTGGCCGACGTAGCCCTCGAACCAGGCCAGCGGACTGTGCGCCAGGTCCACCGCCACACGCCCGTAGGCGCCCAGGGGAGCGGGGTCGTCGGAGATCGCCTCCAGGATCTGCACCCGCCAGCCCGGCAGGGCGGGACCGATCGCCCCCGGCGGCAGATCGGCCGACCCCTGACCGGTCTCGCCGTTGGGCACGCCCACACACCAGCCCAGCTCGGTCTGCCCGTAGTGGTCGCGCACCGGGACGCCGAACACGTCGGTGACCCAGTCGATGACGTCGGGGGCCAGCGGCTCGCCCGCACTGGCCAGGCTCTGCACCATCACCTCGGGCGGCAGGGTCTTGGTGGCCGCGCGCAGCGTCCGGTAGGTGGTCGGATCGGCCGCCAGGTTGGTCACGCCGTGCACGCCCAGCACGTCCAGGGTCAGCTCCGGGTCGAAGAACCCGGCCCGCAGCGCCAGGGAGTTGTGCCCGGCCAGCAGCGGCGAGACGAGCCCGTGGTAGAGGCCGTAGGCCGAACCCGGGTCGGCGGTGTTCCAGTAGACGTCGTCGTCGCGCACGCCCAGGCCGTAGTGGTGGTAGGCGTGCATGGCGGCCAGGGCGCGCACGGGCACCCGCACACCCCGGGGCGGGCCGATGACCCCCGAGACGTAGACGACGGCCAGCAGGCCGTCCCCGCCCACGGCGGCCTCGGGCGCGGACGGCGCCGCGGCGGTGCGGGCGGCCAGCCCGGTGAGGGTGTGGTCGCCCTCGTGGGCGGGCTCGGCGGCGGTGGTGACGATGTGCCAGGGGCGGTCGGCGCCGGTGACGAGCTTGGCGCGGTACTCGGCGTCGCACACCACCAGGCGGGCGCCGGAGTCGGTGAGGCGTTCGTTGATGGCCGAGGGCGCGAAGGAGGAGAGCAGGGGGACCAGCACGGCTCCCAGACGCCACACGGCCAGGGCGGTGACGGTCAGGTCGACGCCCTTGGGGATGAGGGTGGCGACGCGGTCCCCGCTGGTGACGCCCAGGTCGGCCAGACCGGTGGCCAGGTCGCGGGAGCGCTGGGCGAGGTCGCCGAAGGTGAGGGTGGTGGCCTCCAGGGTGGGGCCGATCTCGGTGGTGGCGGTGGCGTGGGGGTCGTGGCGGTCGCAGAGGAGGTGTGCCACCGATGTGGTGGGTGTGTCGTAAGTGGCGAGCCAGTCGCGGACGTGGTGCTCCGGGTCGGGCACGGGCATCGGTGACGGTCCTCTTTTTCGGTTGGTGTGGGGTTTTCGCGGGTTACGTCAACACTATGCCCACCTGTGAGGCTGGCCTCACTCGCGCGCCGCGTGGGCGCTGGGACATGATGTGGGGATGGATAGCGTCGCGGTGGTGGAACGTTTCGGTCTGGGTGCGGATGTGCGCCTGTGGCTGGAGGAGGCGGAGCGGCTGCCGGAGCCGGCGAGGGCTCTGGAGGTTCCGGTGGGTGCTGAGGCGGAGCGGGTGTTGGACCTGTTCGCGCTGGAGGCGGCGGACCGGGCCGAGGTGGCGGCGCTCTGGCCGGGTTCGGGCTCTGAGCCGGGGGAGTGGCCGCCGGAGCTGTGGTACCTGGTGGAGTGCATGTACCGGCGCCTGTGCGCGGACGCGGACCTGGCGCTGGGGGAGTGGCGGGACTGGCCGTCGCTGGTGGAGGCCGAGGACGCGCGGGTGCGCGCGGCGTCGCTGTGGGCGTTCGCGGCGCGGGTGTCCGCGCAGTTCGAGGCGCACGCGGAGCTGGGCGTGGACCCGGCGGTGACGGCGGCGACGCTGGCCGACGTGGGCGTGCAGGTGGCGCGGTCGCGGCGGATGTTCGGCCGGTTGAGCGTGGAGACGGCGTCGTGGGTGGCGGCGCAGTTCCGGGGGCGCCTGTACTGGGTGGGCGGGTTGCAGCTGGAGCCGGGGGTGCTGACCGACCAGGGCGGTGTGGAGTGGTACGCCGAGCAGGAGGCGGCGCGGTTGGGTCCGGGTATGGGGCGCGGGGATCTGGCGCTGCGGTTGCACATCCCTTCGGGGGGCCTGGACCCGGCGTCGGTGGATGACGCGCTGGCGCGGGCGCGGGGGTTCGCGCGCTCGCACCTGGGGTTCGACCCGGTGGTGGCCACGTGTACGTCGTGGTTGCTGGACCCGCAGTGGGAGGAGGTGTTGGGGGAGGGCTCCAACATCGTGGGGTTCCAGCGGCGGTTCACGCTGGTGGGGCGCGGGCAGCCGGGGGAGTCGGACGTGTTCCGGTTCGTGTTCGGGATGCCGGTGGTGGACGTGGCCGCGGCCGGGCGGCGTACGCGGTTGGAGCGTGCGGTGGTGGAGCGGTTGGAGTCGGGGGGTGCGTGGCAGGTGCGCACGGGGTGGTTGCGGCTGCCCGGGTAGGGCTCGTGTGCGGGTTCCCCGGGGTTCGGCGGCGCGCGGGCCCCGGGGACGCGGGCTCGCGGGTGCCGGGAGTGCGGGGCGGCGGGACAGGGTTCGTCGGGCTCGGCCGGGGCGGGCGGGCCAAGGAAAGGCCTTCGTCCGGCTGAGAGGCGCCGTTCAGCCCCGGGGCATGAGAGGACGGGCAGAGGAGGGGCCGACCACCTCGACTTTACATAATGTGCATTATCGGCGATATGGGAGGGCCTGCGGGGAAGGGGTTCCCGGGCCTGTGGGAGGTGCACGCCCGGGACGTGTGGACGTCAGCGTGTCCGGCGGCTGGCGGCGTCGGCGTGGTTGGGCGGCCGAGCTGCCGGGTGGCGGCGCGCGCCGGCCCGGGTTCGGCGCTGAGAACGCCGCCGCACGGTCGTCGCGTGCGCGGCCGGATGCCTGGAACCCCGGAGCGTCTGCCTGCCCGGAGTGCGTGGCGACCGAGCCCTGGGGCCTGAAGGCTGACGCAGGACCGATCGACCAGCTGTCCTCGGCGCGGCTGCGGCCTGGTCCGCTGAACGCTCCATCTCTTCGAACGCGCTGACCGGTTCGCCCCGTCCGGACCGGCCTCGTCGCCGGGGCCGGTGTGTGGGCGCCCCGGAGGCCTCACCCGCGGTCAACCGTGACCTGGGTGTTTTTGCGCCGTGCTGGTCACCCGGGCGGGGCGTGACGCCCCGGTGCGGCAGGTCGGCTCCAAGAAGAAGGTGCTGGTGGGCGGCGGGGTGTCCCCTGCGAACGCGCCCCTCTCCCGATTCCTGCATGTTTCATGCATAAACCGTGTTATGCATGATTTTGTAGGGTTTTATACTTCTATGCGAAGTTTCGTGGCGGCTGGTCGGCCGACGAGTCACTCACCGGTGACCCTTCCCCCGCGCGCTCGACCCCGGGCCCGCGCCCCGCCGAACCCCTCCACCGGCCTGCGACCGCTCCACGCCGCTCGCCCCCCCTGCTCCCCCGCCCAAGCCTTCGAGTCCGGCGTCGCCCGGAGTTCCCCCTCCCCTGCCCCGGGTGGACGACCCCGTGGAAGGCATGGAGTGACATATCAATAACGAAAAGTCACCGAACCTGGATCGTGCGCGGACTCCCCCGGACGCCGCTCCCCCTTCGGGCGGGAGCGTCCTCCCGTGAGGCCGGAGGGCGACGCGTGGACCTCTGCCGACGGGGCGCGGCCGTGCCGTCATGGTCAGGGCCCCTCCCCCGCCGCCCGGTGTCGAACACGTTCGAACACGGTGGAGGGAGGCGGTGGAAGCGCCCGCGGAATCGGGGATGCTGGGGGTATGAGTGCTCAGACGGGGCCTGTGGCCGAGGCTGTGGAGCAGTACCTGGTGGCGCGTCGGGCGGCCAAGCCCTCCCCGCACACGGTGGCCGCCTACCGGCGTGATCTGCGCGGGGTGTTGGGGTGTGTGGCGCAGGTGGTGGGTGTGGAGCCTGAGCGGGTGGGGTGGCAGGACCTGGAGGCGGGGGTGCTGCGGGCGGCGTTCGCGGAGTTCGCCGGGGAGCGGGCGGCCTCCAGTGTGGTGCGGGCGTGGTCGACGTGGAACGGGTTCTTCGGGTTCTGGGTGGCGGAGGGGGTGGTGGCGGGCAATCCCATGTCGGCGGTGCCGCGGCCGCGGGTGCGTCCTTCGGGGCCCAAGCCGTTGATGGGTGAGGACACGCCGGAGCGGTTGTTGGAGGCGTTGGCGCGGGGTGCGCGCAAGGCGCGTGATCCGTGGCCGGAGCGGGATCTGGCGGTGCTGGCGTTGGCGCTGTTGACGGGGATGCGGTCGGCGGAGATGTTGTCGCTGCGGGTGGAGTCGGTGGGCGGGCGTTCGGGTGAGCGTCGTATCCGGGTGGTGGGCAAGGGCGGGGGTGAGCGGGTCCTGCCGATCGAGGTGCCGTTGGAGGCGTTGTTGGAGGCCTATCTGGTCTCGCGGCGTGAGCGGTTCGGGGTGGTGCGGGGGTCGGATCCGTTGTTGGTGGACAACCGGGGTGAGGGGTTGCGCCGGGGCGGGCTGCAGTACCTGGTGCAGCAGTGCTACAAGCACGCGGGTGTGCACGACCGGGTGGCGCGGGGGACGCTGGTGCACGCGTTGCGGCACACCTTCGCGACGCGGTTGGCGGAGGACGGGGCGTCGGTGTCGGAGATCATGCATCTGCTGGGGCACGCGTCGGTGGCGTCGTCGCAGGCCTACATCGAGGTGACGGCGCGGGCGCAGCGGGAGGCGGCGTCGTCGAACCGTACGTACGGGGTGCTGCGGCGTCTGGTGGCCGAGGGCGGGGGCGGCTGAGCCGGGGGGTGGCTAGGCTTTGCCTGTGGATACGACTTACTTGACTGTGTCATCGGTGAACGTGAACGGGTTGCGGGCCGCGGCGAAGAAGGATCCGGGGTTCGTGGGGTGGTTGGCGGACACCGACGCCGATGTGGTGTGCCTTCAGGAGACGCGGGCCGAGGCCGAGCAGTTGCCGACGGGTGTGGTGGCGCCTGAGGGGTGGCACGTGGTGTTGGCTCCGGCGGCGGCGCGGGGGCGTGCGGGGGTCGCGGTGTACTCGCGGCGTGAGCCCGACGGGGTGCGGGTGGGGTTCGGCCATGCCGAGTTCGAGGACGCGGGCCGGTATGTGGAGGTGGACCTGGGTGGGGTGACGGTGGCGAGCCTGTACCTGCCCTCGGGTGAGGTGGGCACCGAGCGCCAGGAGGAGAAGGAGCGCTTCATGGAGGCGTTCCTGCCGTATCTGGTCAAGCGGCGGGCCGAGGTGGAGGAGCGCGGTCGTGAGCTGGTGGTGTGCGGGGACTGGAACATCGCCCATGCCGAGGTGGATCTGAAGAACTGGCGGGGCAACCGCAAGAACGCGGGGTTCCTGCCCGAGGAGCGGGAGTGGTTGTCGCGGGTCCTGGGTGAGGCGGGGTTCGTGGACGTGGTGCGGTCGTTGCATCCGGATCAGGAGGGGCCCTACACGTGGTGGTCCTACCGTGGTCGTGCCTTCGACAACGACGCGGGGTGGCGGATCGATCTCCAGGTGGCCACGCCGGGGTTGGCGGGGCGTGCGGTGGAGGCGCGGGTGGAGCGTGCCGCTGAGCACGCCGGGCGTTGGTCGGATCATGCTCCGGTGACGGTGCGCTACCGGGTGCGGTAGGAGGAGGCGGTCATGGGTGTGCCGATCGTTCTGGTGCACGGGTTGCGGGTGTCGGGGAGTATGTGGCGCCCGCAGGTGGAGTTGTTGGAGAGCGAGGGGCGCACGGTGGTGGTCCCCGACCTTCCGGGGCACGGGTCGCGTCGGGGTGAGGAGTTCTCGCTGGGGCGTGCGGTGGACGCCGTGTTGGACGCGGTCGACAGTGTGGGCGGTCGGGCGCTGGTGGTGGGGTTGAGCCTGGGCGGGTTCGTCTCGATCGCGACGGCGGCCGCGGCTCCGGGGAGGGTGGCGGGGTTGGTGGCGGCCGGGTGTACGGCCAAGCCGGCGCAGTTGTTGGCGCAGGTGTACCGGATTCCGGCGGTGTTGATGGACCGGTTGCCGGACAAGGGTGCGGCGGTCAACGAGCGGTTCCACCGGTTGACGTTGCGTGATGGTGCGGCGGAGGCGGTGTTGGGTGGTGGTTTGGCGGTGGAGGCGGCCACGGCGGTGATCGACGCGGTCTCGGAGATGGACGTGTTGGCGGCGTTGTCGGCGTACGAGGGTCCGGTGTGGTTGATCAACGGGGCGCGGGACCACTTCCGGATCCATGAGAAGCGTTTCTTCGACGCGTGTGCGGATGGTCGGTTGGTGAACGTGCCGCGGGCGGGGCACATGGTGAGTTTGGATCAGCCGGTGAATTTTTCGCGGATCGTCGCGGACGCGGCTGATGTGGTGTCGGGTCGTGAGCGTGCGCGGCGTGCGCTGGAGTCCGGGGAGGGCTGAAGCCGCGGCGGTTGCGGGGGGCGGGGGTTGGTGTGCCTTCGCCCCCCTTCGGTGCGTCAGGGGGTGGGTGCTGGCAGGCGGAAGTAGATGGCGGGGTTGTGGTGGCCGGGGTGCAGGGGCGCGGTCAGGCCGAGTTCTTCCTTGAGTTCGCGTAGGGCGCGGTGGGTGTGGGGTGCGCGGGCGGCGGAGGCGGTGAAGAAGGCGGTGGTGTGGGCGGTGAGCCAGGCCATGACGTGGGCGCCTTCGGTGAAGGGCGGGGTGGAGTGGCGCCGGAAGACGTCGTGGACGGTGACGGTGGTGTGCGGGGGCAGGGTGGGCAGCAGGTGGTGCAGGTACCAGCGGGCGAACCAGCCCTGGTGGGTGGCGTTGATGTGCAGGTGGTCGGTGCGCGGGGGCAGGTGGGCGGTGCTGGTGCGGATGTCGCCGTGGGTGAAGGTCCAGCGGTCGTGGGTCAGGTCGGTGGGGACGTGGCGGGGCGCGTGGTCGCGGGTGTCGAAGGAGTGCAGGTGGCCGGTGCCGTTGTCGCGCAGGGCGGACAGGATCCAGGTGGTGGACCAGCCGTGGTCGGTGCCGATCTGGACGGTGTGGGCGGGGGTGTTCTCGCGGAGGAGGAGGTAGGTGATCTCGGCTTCGATGTCGTCGGTGCAGGGGCGCAGGCGGGGGTCGGCGGTGTGGTGGTGGCGCATCTGGTCGCGGACGCGGGCCAGGTCGTCGCGGTGGGTGCGGTAGAGGTGGCGGATGTGGTCGAGGTCGATGGTGGTGGGCATGTGGTTTCCTCGGGTGTGGCGTGGACACGGTGTGGTTGCCGAAAGTAGCAGTGTTGTCGCCGTGTGTTCATCTGGGGGTGGGTGTGTCGTCGTGTGCGGGGCCGGGCTGCAGTGCGCGTTGGGCGGGTGGTGGGTCGGGCCCGTGCGGGGGTGATGGCCGGTCGGGGTTTGTTGCATATTGCACATGATGGGGTCATCCGCTGTTTTCGGTGGGTTCGGGACTGTCCAAGGAATGGGATGCTCCCTAAGGTTGGCCAGGTGACAAGCAGTGCGACGCCGCCTCCGAGTGCGGCCAACCAAACGCAGACCTCCGGTGCCGGACTGGCCCATTCGCTCCGGCGCCGCCACATGGCGCTGATCGCGATCGGCGGTTCGGTGGGCGCCGGGCTCTTCATCGGTTCCGGGTCGGTCATCCAGATGGCGGGCCCGGCGGCGGTGCTCTCCTACGTCCTGGCGGGCGCGCTGGTGTTCTTCACTCTGCGCGCCCTGGGCGAGATGGTGGTGGCGGTTCCGGCCGGGGGTTCCTTCTCCGACTACGCCCGGCTGGCCTTCGGTCCCCGCGCCGGTTTCACCATCGGGTGGGTGTACTGGTGGATGTACGCGGTGCTGGTGGCCGCGGAGTCGGTGGCCGGTGCGGCGATCCTGGGCCAGTGGGTGCCGGGTGTGCCCGGGTGGGCGCTGGCGCTGCTGGTGCTGTTGTCGATGACGGTGGCCAACCTGGTCTCGGTGCGCGTGTTCGCCGAGACCGAGTCGTTCTTCTCGTTGGTCAAGGTGGCCACGATCGTGGCGTTCCTGTTGATCGGCGGCCTGTGGGCGCTGGGTCTGTGGAGCGGTGCGGGCGGCTCCAGTGTGGCCAACCTGTGGGAGCACGGCGGGGTGGCGCCCAACGGGTGGGTGGCGGTGCTGGCGGCCACGGTGGTGGTGCTGTTCGCCTTCGGCGGGGTGGAGATCATCACCGTGGCCGCGGGTGAGAGCTCCGAGCCCGAGCGCGGTGTGGCCTCGGCAGTGACCAACGTGCTCTGGCGGATCGGGCTGTTCTACGTGGCCTCGATCCTGGTCGTGGTGATGGTGCTGCCGTGGAACAGCGTGGATCCGGGGCGCAGCCCGTTCGTGGCGGTGATGGAGCTCGTGGGTGTGCCCGGGGCGGCGCTGATCATGGAGATCGTGGTCTTCATCGCGGTGCTGAGCGTGTTGAACGCGGCGATGTACACCTCCTCGCGGATGCTGTTCACGCTGACCCGGCAGGGGGACGCCCCGCGGGTGCTGCGCGGGACCAACCGGCGGGGTGTGCCGGTGCGGGCGATCCTGCTCGGCACCGTGGTGGGGTACGGGGCGGCGGTGGCCGACTACCTGTGGCCCGATCGGGTGTTCCCGTTCCTGGTGGCCTCGATCGGCGCGATCCTGCTGGTGCTGTTCCTGACCATCTGCGCCTCGCAGTTGGTGGTGGGGGCGCGGGTGCGTCGGCGTGAGCCGCAGCGGTTGACGCTGCGGATGTGGGCGTTTCCGTACCTGACGTGGGTGGTGTTGGGGGGTCTGGTGACGATCTTCGTGGCGATGGTGGTCATTCCCGACCAGCGTCAGGCGCTGTTGGCGTCGGTGGGGTCGGTGGTGGTGGCCTTGGTGGCCTATGAGTTCCGGCGCCGGTGGGGGCGTACGCCGCCCACGGACCGGGTGCTGGCGGTGCCGGACCGGCCCGACGCGGAGGCGCTGCGCCGTCGTCCGGGCGTCGAGTAGCGCGGGGTGTGCCGCGCTGCGGGGAGCGGTGTGCGGTGTCCCTTGGTCAGTGGTCGCCGTGGCGCGGCGGGCTTGGCGGGGCTCCGCTCCCGGTGGGGGCGGGGCCCCGTCGCCGTGGATACGGTCCCCTCCCCCGGAACGGGTGCCCGTCTTGAGGTGAAGTGATGCTGTTTCTGGTTTTTGTCGCTAGGGTGCTGCGCAACCTCTGAGAGGAGCACCCCCGTGCGTCACTTCATCGGCTTGCTGTCCGGTCTGATCCTGGGTCCGTTGCTGGTCCTGCTGGCGGGGTGGGCGTTCACCCACCTGCGCGGCTTGCACGCGGTCGGTCTGGGCGCCCTGCAGGGCTCGGGTCCCCTGGCGGTGGCCGGGTTGGTGGGTGCGGGGCTGTTGGTGGCGATGGTGGCGGTGCCGCCGCGGCTGACGCCGATGCTGCCCCTGGGCGCGGCGCTGGCCGTGGGTTCGCTGAGCGCTCTGTCGGTGTGGCGGATGTACCTGCTGGAGCGGTTGCCGCAGCTGCCCGGGACCGAGGGCGCTCTGGTGCTGCTGCCGCTGGGGGTGTTCGTGCCCTTGGTGGTGGTGCTGGTGGCCCCGGTGTTCGTGGGGCAGCGCTGGCGCCGTGAGGACGATGAGGGCCCCAGCGAGGAGGAGTACTTCGAGGGCCTGTACGAGGACGAGCGGGACCCCCGGCGCACGCGCAGTGCGACCGAGTCGGTGCCCCACACCCCCCGGCACCGGGCCTGAGGCAAGGCGTCTCGGGGCCCCTTTGCGGGGTCCCGGCCCGCCGGTGTCGTGTCGGGTCGTGTGAGGTGCGGCGCGGGCCGTCAGCGCCAGGCGGGCCCCCAGCCCGAGCTGTTGGACACCCCGGGCGGCAGGGGCGGCAGGATGCCGTTGCCGCCGGTGTGCTCGGCGGGGGGCCGGGGCGCGTGGGGCGGCTGCGCGGGGGCGGTTTGGGCCGGGGGTCGGACGGGTTTGGGGCGGGGTGCGCTCTGCGGCTCCGGTGGGGCCGCCGGTTCGGGGGCGGGGGGTTCCTCGGGCAGGAAGCCGCGTACGCGCAGGGGTTCGGCCTCCTCGGTGCCGAGCACGACCGGTTCGGGCAGCGGCGGGTGCTGGTCCTCGTCGGCGCTGGGGATGGCCGGTTCCGCCGGGGCGACGCGCTTCCACCACAGCGCCGCCTCCTCGGGGGGAAGTTCGGCCTCCACCTCCAGCCAGCCGCGTACCTGGGGGTGGCGCCTGGCGGCGTTCCAGGAGCGGGGGTAGGGCTGCTCGTCCAGGACCAGCAGGTGTTCGCCCTCCAGAGTGGGGATCTCGGCGGGCAGGCCCTCGTTCCACACCCAGGTGCCGTCGTGTGCGACCAGGTTCCACCAGCCGCGCACGGTCTGGGCTGCGGGGTCGGGCGCGCTGTCGCGGAAGGCGGCGACCCAGCGCGGGTCGGGCGGGTCGCCGGGCAGGCCCTGGCGGTGGGGGCCGATGAGGGCGTCGGCGAGCAGGGTGTGCAGTTGGGCGTTGTCGCCCACGCCCTCGAAGCGGACGCGGAAGGCGCGCTGGGAGGTGCGGTCCAGGACCAGGGTGCCGGTGGTCTCGGCCATGCGCAGCAGGTCGCGGACCTGGCCGAACTCGGTGAGCAGTTCGGAGAGCTGGTTGGCGATGGCCAGGAGTTCGGCGTGCAGGGCGGGGTCGCGGCGCATGTGGGCGCGGACCGGGGCCTCGCTGAGCATGGTCCTGGCGGCCAGGCCGTGGCGGCGGATGGTCCACCAGCACATGGTGGCGCCGGGGGCGTCGTTGCCCAGGTCGGCGGTCACGCGGGCCTCGGCGTCGGCGGTGACGGCGTCGGGGTCGGGTGGGGCGTCGGTGCCGGTGCGTTCCCAGGCGCGGACGAAGACGATGGCGCCCCGGCCCATGGTGCGCAGGCGGCGCAGGACCTCGACGCCGGTGGGGCCGGGGTCGGTGCCCATCTCGACCAGTGCTCCGGCGACCAGGGACAGGTCGGCGATGATGCCGGGGGCGGCGTGGTCTCCCGAGAGCAGGGGGGCCAGTGCCTCCAGGGCGAGTTCGCGTTCGGAGGCGGGGATCTGGGAGGCCAGCACGTAGACCTTGTGGACGGCTGGGGGGAAGTGTTGGGGGTCGGTGGCGACGGAGGCGTCGATCAGTTCTTGGAACGCCGCGCGAAACTCGTCGACCATGGGCCCGTCCCCTTTCTCACGGAACCAACCTAATGTCTCATCAGGGAAGGATCGCACTTTAATTGGTGATTTCGAGTACTACTGGTGTGTTTGTTGGCAAGCTGAGATGCCCAAGGGGCCACAGGGTGCGGGGTCACAGGCCCAGCCGGGTGACGGCGTTGTCCTCCAAGGGGTTGGCGGTGCGGATGTAGTCGTGGACCGTGCGCGGGTTGGTCCAGCGGCCCTGGCGCATGATCTCGCGGTCGCTGGCCCCGCCCAGGGCGGCCTGGGTGGCGAACCCCGCCCGCAGGGAGTGCCCGCCGAAGTCGTCGGGGTCCAGCCCGGCGCGGCGGGCGTAGCGTTTGACCAGCTCCCCCACGGCCCGGCCCGACATCGGGCGCGTCCCGAGGTGGCCGTGGCGGTCCACGGTGGGCAGCAGGGGGCGCTCGGAGCCGTCGGCCAGGTCCGTGCCCGGCCAGCCCTGGCACAGGTGGGCCAGGGCCCCCTCGGGACGGGGGTGCTCCAGCAGGGCGGCCACCGCCTCCTCACCGCCCGCGCGGTGGGCCCGGACCAGGGCGGCCCAGTCGGCGTAGGCGCACACCGGGCAGGTCTGGCGGTGCCTGCCCCGGGGCAGGGCGACCCTGTGGCCGTGGCGGCCCTCCTGGTCGGTCTTGGTCGCGCCCAGCGCCACCACCAGGGCGGGGGCTCCGGTGGCGGGGTCGGTGTGCAGGGTCAGGTCGTCGAAGGTCAGCGCGGCCAGTTCGCTGCGGCGCAGGGCCCCGCCGAACCCGGTCAGCAGCAGCAGGGTGTCGCGCCTGCGGGCCACCCCGTGGGGGTGTTCGGGGCCCGGGCGCACCGACAGCAGCGCCTCCAGGACGGGCAGGACGACCGGTTCCTTGCGGCGCGGACGGGCCCGGCGGGTGCGGCGGATGCCGCGCAGGGTCATGCGCACGACCTCGGCGCGGGTGGGCGATTCCAGGCCGTGGGCGCCGTGCACGGCGGCGATGGCGGCGGCGCGCCGTTCGATGCTGGAGGGGGCCAGGGCCCAGCCGGTGTCGTCGGGGGTGCGCTCCTGGGCGCAGGCGGCCAGGTACACGGCCGCGTCCACCGGGTCGGCGGGCAGGGACTGGCGTTCCTGGGCCAGGCACCAGGCGGTGAAGGAGGTCCAGTCGGCGCGGTAGGCGCGCAGGGTGTTGGGCGACTGGGCGCTGGCCAGGTAGCGGCCCAGGGTCTGGGCCTGTTCGGTGTCGAAGCGCTCGCGCACCCGGGCCAGGGCGCGGGTGTCGACCAGGACGCTGGGGGTGGCCTGCTCCAGGCGGGCGCGTACGGCTCCGGGCAGGGCGATCTCGTGGGCGGGTTCGGGGTCGGGGGTGGGCTGGGGTGTGTTCACGGTCATCCATGATGGCCCAGGGGCCCGTGCGAAGGCGTGAGGCGGCGCGGGTGCCCGGGGGCGGCGGAGCGGGCGGGGCGGGGTGTCAGCCGAACAGGTGGGTGGTCAGGGCGTCCCAGAGTTCGGCCGGGGGCATGACCCACAGCAGGGGCAGGGCCGAGACGGCCAGGGCGGCGGTGAACCCGATCGCGGCGATCCTGCGCCGCAGGACCAGGGCGGCCACGGCCGAGGCCACCGGGACGGCCAGGGCCAGGATCAGGACCCAGACCAGGGCGTTGCCCACCGGGTCCAGGCTCTCGGGGGGCACCGGGGTGTCGGGGGCGGCGTGGATGACCGATTCCTGCAGGTCCATGAACACGAACAGCAGGTTGGCCAGGGCCAGCGGGGTGCCCAGCAGCCACACCAGGGTCAGCACCACCCATAGGGCGGTGATCCTGCGGTCGGGCGGTTCGGCGACGACCACCGGGGTGCGGCTGACGCTGGCTGCGGGCGGGAGCGGGCCGGGCTCCGCGGTGCTCTCCTGCGGGTGCGGGGCGGTGTCGGGGCGCTGGGCCTTGCGGCGCTTGCGTTTCTTGGGTGACACGTGGGTAGCCTACCGCCGGTTCGGACGGGGGCCGGGCCCCGCCGGACGGGCGGGGTTCACAGCGCCTGGGCCAGGTGGATGGCCACGACGAAGACCACCGGCCAGACCAGCAGGGCCAGCGACCACAGGGCGGCTCTGCGGTCCCCGGCGACGGTGGCCACGGCGGCGGCCAGCAGGGGGATGCCCACGGCGGCGCCGAAGGCCAGGGTGAACCACTCGGCCGCGGAGCCGGCGTGGGCCTGGACGCTGAGTCCCCGGAGGTAGCCGGCCGGCCCCAGCACCAGGCACATCAGGGCCAACAGGGCGATGACGACGCGGATACCGGTGGGGTGGCGGGTGTTGCGGCCGTTGCCGGGGGCGGAGGGACGGTCAGACACGGGGGCCGTGGTGCCTTTCGAGAACGGGTGGCGGTCCAGGGCGGGCGGGGGCACGCCCGCACCGGGGGTGCGGGTGGTGGTTCTTGCCGTCAGAAGACGCAGGGCACCGCTCCCGGCGTGTGGGGCCCGGGGCGCGTGCGGTGCTGTTTGACCTCTCTCCCATCCGAAGCGGGGGGATTCTTCCCTCGCGGGTCGAGCTTTCTGCTTCGTTGCTGGTTGCCGAACCGAACTGTCGGAGGGCGGAGCACCGCCCATCGGTCTTACACCAGCTCCCGCCCCTACTGTGTGGGCTTCGCCAGGATCACACAGCGGGGGCTCGACCGCACTCCCCGCCAGCCGGGCGGTAGGCCGATTCGGACTTGGTTCTCATCCGGATCGACGCTCACCAAGCTAGCACTGACTCGGGCAGCTCCGAAACCGCAGGGCGGGGCGGTCAGTGCTGGGCGGGCCAGGGGCGGGCGCCCTCGGTCAGGCGGGTGAAGGAGGAGAGCAGGCGCAGTTCGTCGATGCTGCGTGGGGCGGTGGTGAGCAGGTCGGGTGAGAAGACCACCGCCGCGACCAGCTGGGCGCGCGACAGGGCCACGTTGAGGCGGTTGCGGTCCAGGACGAAGGCGGTGCCGCGGCTGGCTTCGGCGGCGTTGGAGGTGGTCATCGAGCAGATGACGGCGGCGGCCTCCTGGCCCTGGAACTTGTCGACGGTGCCCACGCGCACGCCCTCCAGGGCGGGGTGGGTGTGCTCGGCCTGGGCCAGGGCGCGGCGCAGGGCGCGCACCTGGAGGTTGTAGGGGGCCACCACGAGGATGTCGTGGCCGGTCAGGGGGCGCGGGTGCGCCTGGTCGGGGCCGACGACCTTGTCGGTGACCAGGTGGGTGGCCACCTCCACCACCGCCTGGACCTCCTCGGGGCTGTGGGTGGTGCGGCCCTGGTGGGGGGTGGGCAGGGTGTACACGCCCGGTGCGAGGGTGGCCAGGGCGCGGTCGGCGGTGCTGGGGTGGGCGTGCAGGCGGCCCTGGTAGGACAGGGCGGAGACGGTGGCGCACACGTTCGGGTGCATGCGGCGGGTCTGGTCGAGGAAGTAGCCGCGTGAGGGGTCGATGATCTGGCGGCCGGCCATGAGGTGTTGCAGGGCGGAGGCGTCGGCGCCTTCGCCGTGGGTGCCCTGGACGACCTGGGGCAGCTGTTGGGGGTCGCCCAGCAGGACGAGGTTGCGTGCGGCGGCGGAGACGGCGAGGGTGTCGGCCAGGGCGAACTGTCCGGCCTCGTCGATGATGAGCACGTCCAGGGGGTCGGCGAGCATGGCGGCGTTGGACATGGCCCAGGCGGTGCCGCCGATGAGGACGGGGTGGCCCTGGGCGGTGTGCTTGTCGCGCCAGCTGGCCAGGGCCTGGGGGCTGGAGGGCTGTTCCCAGGGCAGGTCCTGGTCGGTGTCCTTGCCGCGTCCCTTGGCGCGTTTGGCGGCGGCCACCTCCACCCCGGCGGCCTCGGCGGCGCGCAGGGCGGCGGTCATGACGTTCTCCACGGCCTTGTGGCCGGTGGAGCACACGCCCACGCTCCTGCCCTGGCGGGCCAGGTGGGTGATGAGCTGGGCGGCCAGGTAGGTCTTGCCCGCGCCGGGCGGGCCCTGCACGGCGAGGTAGGAGCCCTCCAGGCGGTCCACGGCGGCGATGGTGGCGTGGATGAGGTCGCCGTCGTGGTCGGCGGGGTCGGGCAGCGGGCCGGGGGTGCTCAGGCGCGGCGGGATGCGGCGCAGCACGTCCAGGCCGGGGTGGTGGGGCCACTGGGGCAGGGTGTCCAGGGCGGTGCGGGCCACCGTCTCCAGGGCGCCGTCCTTGGGGGCGGGGTTGACCGGGGAGCCGGGCAGGACGGCGACGGGGGGCCGGGAGTAGGTGGAGTCGGGGTCGCAGGTCTCGGTGATGGCCAGGGTGTCGGCGTCGGCTTCGGCGACCTTGGCCTGGGTGGTGGTGGCGGGCTGGCCGGGGGTGCCGGGGTAGAGCAGGTGCACGTCCTGGCCGGAGGTGAAGGGGTGGGGGTGGGCGGTGTCCAGGCGCAGGGAGAGTTCGCGGCGGGACTTGCGCTGGCGGCCGGTGGGTTCGATCCACTCCCCCGCGCGCACCTGCCAGGGAACGGCGCAGTCGGTGTCGGACTCCAGGTCGGTCAGGGGGGCGCTGGTGCGCCGGTAGTGCTCGCGCCAGGGGGGCAGGTTCTCGCGCTGGTAGTAGCCGACCAGGGCGGCCAGTCGGGCGCGGGTGTGGTGGTCGGGTTCGCGGTCCTGGGCCTGGTCGGGGACCTGGTCCAGGAGGGGTTCGGTGAGGGCGGCGTGGCGGGCGGCCTTCTCCTGGCGTTTGCGGGCGCGTTCGGCCTCGGCCTCGGTGAGTTCGAGCTGGACCAGGGGACGGTCGGTGATGCCCTGGTGGGTGCGGTGGTCCTCCAGCCAGTCGCGCAGGCGCGCGGTGGAGTGGCAGTCGTCGCGGTTGTAGGCGGCGATGTCGGCCAGGACCCGCGCGGCACGGTCGTGGTCGTCGGCCTCGGTGGCGGCCAGGTAGGCGGCGTAGGCGTCGATGCTGGAGGTGGCGGTGGTGACGCCGCCGGAGCGGGCGGCGGGCAGGTAGAGGGGTTCGAGGTACTTGATGGAGTAGGAGCGCTGGGACACGCGCAGGCTCTTGCGCACGACGGTGTACAGGTCCACCAGGCGGTTCTCGCGCAGGAGCCGGTTGACCTCCTCCTCGCGGGTGGCGAACTCCGAGCTCAGGTGTTTGAGGCGGTCCACCTCGTAGGAGGCGTAGTGGTAGACGTGGGCGCCGGGGTCGGCGTCCACGCGGGCGGTGGCGAAGTCGACGAAGTCCTCCAGGGCCTTCTTCTCCTGGGCGCGGTCGTGGGCCCAGAAGGCGTGGAAGGTCTCGGCGCCGTGGGCGTCCTCGGTGGTGGCGCCGAAGAGGTACTCCAGGCCGCGTTCGCCCTCGCGGGAGTGGTAGGGGTAGCCCTCCATGTCGAAGAAGACGTCGCCGGGGCTGGGGGCGGGCAGGCCGGCCAGGCCGTCGGGGGCGAAGACCTCGGCGGTGACGGTGCCCTGGGGGTTGTCGGGGGTGCGGGTGCGGTCCTGGCGGACCTGGAGGGCGGCCTGGGCGCGCAGTTGGTCGAAGGAGCGGCGGGGCAGGGTGGTGGGGCGCTGGTCGTCGTCGGCCCGGGCGAGGGCGTCGATGGTGTCCAGGCCGGAGTCGGTGAGTTTGGCGGCCTGGTCGGTGCGCAGTCCGGCGACCAGGGACAGGTGGCGGGCGGCGGTGCGCCCTTGGGAGCACCAGGCCTGGTAGCCGCAGCCCTCGCATGCGGGGCGGGGCTGGCCCCAGGTGGGGGCGGGCAGGGCGGGTTCGCTGGCCAGGAGGGTGAGCAGTCGGGTGGTGACGGTGCTCAGGATGGGGGTGAAGTCGGCGGTGGGCAGGGTGTGGGTGTGGTTGTCGCCGGTGAGCAGGTGCATGTGCTGGGGGGTGTGGCCGGTGGCGACGCTGACGGCGTGGGCGTAGGCGGCGAGCTGGACGACGGCGCCGGGGCCGGGGCGGCGGGCGAGCTTGGTGTCCCAGGGTTCGTAGGTCCAGTTTGGGGGTGCGGGGGTGCGGGTGCGTCCGGTGGCGGGGTCCAGGTCGGAGCGGATGAGGAAGTCGGCGCGGCCGTGGAAGGACACCGTGCGCCCGTCGGGGTCGGGTTCGGTGAGGCGGTGGTGGAAGCTGCCCTGGTAGATGACGGGGACTCCGGCGGCCATGGCGTCGGCGGTGGCTTGGGCGGCCGCGGCCAGGGAGGCGTCCTCGGGGCGGGGGTCGGGCATGCGGGCGACCTCGACCAGGGCGCTGAGGCGTTCGAGTTCGGCCTGTTCGTGGGCCAGGCCGTGCTGGGCCACGAGCGGGTCGATGTCGGTGGGGGCGGGTGCGCCTTCGACGCGGGCGGCCAGGGCGGTCTTCAGGGCGCTGCGGTGGTCGCACTCCAGGGTGTCGACGAGGTCGGTGGGTGAGACGACCCAACCGGTGGTGGTGCGGAACACGCCCCTGCTCCCCTGTGTGGTGTTGGTGTGGGTGCTGGGGATTGTGCCATGAAGCGGTGACGTGTGGGGGCTCACACGCGCGGCGGATGCGGTGCGAGGGGCCGGTTCGTGCGGGCCCGCGCCGGGAGCGTGCGTCGTAGCGGGCGGTGGCCGGTGGGCTTCGGTGGCGCTGCCTCGGCCGGGGTGTGGTGTGCTTCGCGCAGGGCGGTGGCCGGTGCGCCCCCGAAGGCGGCGGGGGCTGTCCGTCTTCGCGCTGGTAAGCGGGCCGCGAACGACGACGCTGCGGCGGCCCGTCCAAGGGCCGCCGCGGCGCGCACGCGTGCGGGTGCAGGGGTGTTAGCCCACGACCTGCCAGTCGACCTGGCCCACACCGGCTCCGGTGCCGATGATCTGGTCGAAGGCCGCGGTGGACAGGTCCAGGCAGCGTCCGTCGACGTAGGGGCCGCGGTCGTTGATGCGCACGGTCACGGACTCGCCGCTGCTGGGGTTGGTGACCTGGACCTGGGTGCCGAAGGGCAGGGTCTTGTGCGCGGCGGTCATGGCGTTGGGATCGAACGTCTCGCCGTTGGCGGTGGTGCGTCCGGCGAAGTCGGCCCCGTAGTAGGAGGCCTGGCAGGAGCCGCCCTGGCCGGTGGACTCGGAGTCGGAGCCGGTGTCGGCGGCGGGTTCCTCGGCCTCCTCGGTCTCCTCCTCCTCCTCGGGCTCTTCGAGGATGTCGGAGGCGTCGGTGCTGGAGCGCTGGGTGGCGGAGCCGACGGCCTCCTCGGCGAGCTGCTGTTGCTCCTGCCCGGCGTTGGGTGTGGCGTCGTCGGCGACCAGCGGGTCCGGGTCGGCCTGGGGGACGCCCGCGGCGTTGGTGGCGCTGCCCGGGTCGGCGCCGGTGGCGATGACGGCCGCGGCGGCGGTGCCGCCCACCAGCAGTGCGGCCCCGGTGGCCGAGGCCAGGATCAGGGTGCGCTTGCGGCGGGAGCGCTTGGCGGCCACGCGGGGGCCCACGGGCGTGTCGGCGCGGGTGGCCTCTTCTTCGGCCGGCGGGTTCTGGGGCTGGTGTGTGCCCACGACGGATAGTCCTTCGAACGGGAACAGGGCGTGGCGGCGCGGGTGCTCCGGAGTGGGGCGCGCGGTTGCCGTGGCAGGGTGCGCGGGTGGTGCGGCGCCCCGGGTCGCGGGAGGGCGCGGCGCCTGGAGCGGGCCGCCGGGTGGTGCGCGGGGTTCTGGGCGCAGATCCTAGGGGTAACGCGAGGGTAACGGTACCGGAAAGGAAGGGTTTGTGGAACTTGTCACCTCAGGGGACGGTGGTGTCGGTCACCCGGTGACGTGGGGCTCGGGCAGTTCGGGGCGCCGGGGCGGCACGCCCTCGGGGAAGAGGGTGGCGGCCGGGTCGGGCAGGTCCACGCCGCTGAGCCGGGCGACGGCTCTGGACAGGCTGGGGTTGTCCAGGTGCCCGCCCACGGTGCGGATCATGGCGGCCAGGGTGGGCAGGACGGGGGCGCCCAGGGCGGTGACGGCGTAGCGGGTGGCCACGGCCGGGGTGCGCGAGGCGCCCGCCCAGCAGTGCAGCAGGACGCGTTTGCCCTCCGCGCGCAGGGCCGCGACCGCGGCGGCGGCCTCGTCCAGGGTGAAGTGCGGGTGGGAGTTGGCGCCCCTGCGGTCGTGCAGCCACACCCGTACCCAGTCGGCCGGGGGCAGGTGGGGTGCGTCGCTGGGGTGGGTGCGGCACAGCGAGACCGCGGCGTCCACGGTGTCGGGGTGGGCGCGCAGATGGTCGAGGTTGCCCAGCAGGACGCCCGGGTCCAGGGGGTGGGGGACGGCGAAGGGCGGCAGGCGGCGGGGTTCGGCGACCAGGACGGGGTGCTCGGGCCACAGGGTGGGGTGGGGGCCGCGGGCGGTGGTCAGGGCGGTGGTGGTCAGGGTGTGGGGGTCGGTGGTCTCGGACAGGCGGCGCAGGGCGTGCAGGGGCAGGGCCGAGGCGCCCCACAGGGCGGTGGCCAGGGTGCCGGTGTACAGGGCGGCCCGGTCCCCGGCGGCGGCGTAGGCCGACCAGACGGAGTCGACCAGGTGGGTGCAGGCGAAGGAGCCGCGGGCGGGGTCCTCGGCGGGGCGGAGGGTGCGTGTGAGGGCACGCCAGGAGGCGCCCAGGGGGTCGTCGGCGGTGGTGCGCTCCAGGGCGGGGGCGCAGGAGGGCAGGGCGCCGGTGCGGGCGGCGGTGCGCAGCGCCGCGGCCCAGGCGCGCTCGACGGGGTTCTCGGGGGGCCGGGGCGGCTGGTCGGGCCCGGCCAGGTCGGTGAGCCCGGCGCGGACCAGGCGTGCGTGGGCGGTGCCGGGGCCGGTGGTGTGCGCGGTCAGGGTGGGTGAGGTGCCGACCAGGGCGGCGGCGGCCGGGGCGCCGAGCAGGGCGCCGACGGCCCGGTCGCTGGCGGGGTGGTGGAAGTCGAGCAGGGGGGCGGGTACTGCGGGCATGGCCGTCCTCGGGGCGGTGCGGACCGGGATGGGTGGGGAACCCACGGGTGGTCTTCCCCCTCCGGTGGCCCGGCGCACCCCGCGGCCGGTTGTGGCCATGCCCGGGCAGCGCATGGGCGGGCCGGGCCGAGCTGGTGCCGGGGGCGCCGCTCCCCCGCGCCGGTGCCACGCCCCCGGGTCAGACGGGCTGGGCGATGGCGGCCTGTTCGTAGCGCGCGGCCACGGCGTGGGCCAGGGCCGGATCCGGGCACAGCGGGCGCGCCACCACGTCCGCGCCCGCCCCGGCCAAGCGGTCGTGGAAGAGCCCGGGCGCCAGCAGCCAGCTGGCCACGGCCACCCTGCGGTGCCCCCGCTCGCGCAGGCGGGCCACCTGTTCGGCCACGGTGGGTTGGCCGGTGGCGATGAACCCCGGTTCCACGGGGGTGCCCAGGCGTTGGGACATGCGCTGGGCCGCCTGTTCCAGTTCGGCGCCCGCGAAGGGGTCGGAGGTTCCGGCGCAGGCCAGCACGACGGCGTCCCCGGGCCGGTACCCGGCCCCGACCAGGCGGCGCACGGCGGTGTCCAGGACCGCGGGGTGCCCGCCCAGGGCTGGGGTGATGACGGCGTCGGCGCGTCCGGCGCGGGCGAGCTGGTGGGGGATGTCGGTGCGCACGTGGTAGCCCGAGGCCAGGAACGCGGGCACCACCACCAGCGGCCCCGGGGTGCGGGCGGCGACCTCGCCGACGCTGGGCGCGAGCACGTCGGCGAATGCCAGGCGGGTGGTTCGGCCCGTCACCTCGGCCACGCGCAGGGCCAGGGAGTGGGCCACGGCGGTGCCGTGGGGGTCGCGGGTGCCGTGGACGGCCAGCAGCAGGGTGGGGTGTCGGTTCATCGCGTGGCGCGGACGGCCGGGGCCGGTGATCCGCTTCTTCCTCTCCCTCGGTCGGGTGGGCCGGTGCGCTCGTCAGAGGGCGCGCTCGGGCGGGTCCAGGGCCAGCCGGTAGCCGCGTTTGACCACGGTCTGGATGATCCTGGGGTTGCCCAGCGCGGTGCGCAGCCGGGCCACGGCCGTCTCCACGGCGTGGGCGTCGGCGTCCTCGCCCAGGCAGGTGAGCAGGCGGGCGCGGTCCAGGACCTGGCCGGGCCTGCGCGCCAGCTCGCGCAGCACCCGCATCAGGGTGGGCGAGAGGGTGCGCACGGTGCCGTCGACCAGGACGGCGTGGCCGCGCAGGCGCAGGCGGTGTCCGGCCACGGACAGGGTCGGAAAGCGTGCGGGCAGCTCCTCGGCGAGCGCGCGGACCTGGGCGCCGACGCGGGCGCGCTGGGGCCACACGGTGGGGATGTCGTGGGCCATCAGGGGGCGTGCGGTGACCGCTCCCACGCACATGGCCAGGACGTCGCCGCGCAGGGCCCGGACCAGGGCGGCCTGGTGGCCGGTGGTGTGGGCGCGGGCCAGCAGCCCCGCCGCGGCCGGGGCGCTGGTGAAGGTGACCGCGTCCACTCCCCCGCTGGTGACGGCCTCGATGAGGCGGTCCAGGGGTGCGGTGTCCTCGGGCAGGGTCCAGCGGTAGACGGGGACCTCGACGACGTCGGCTCCGGCCAGGCGCAGCGCGGCGGTGAAGTCGGGCAGGGGTTCGCCGTGCAGTTGGATGGCCACCCGCAGCCCCCGTACGCCCCGGGCGAGCAGGTAGTCCAGGACCTCGGCGGAGGACTCCGAGGGCGGGGACCACTCCTCGGTGAGTCCGGCGGCGCGGATGGCGCCCTTGGCCTTGGGGCCGCGGGCCAGCAGGCGCGAGGTGCGCAGGCTCGCCAGGAGCGGGTCGACGGTGCCCCAGGTCTCGCAGGCCTCCACCCAGCCGCGGAAGCCGATGCCGGTGGTGGCCACGACGACGTCGGCGGGGCGGCGGGCGAGCTGTTCGGAGACCGCGGCCAGGCGCTGGTCGTCGCTGAGGGGCACGATGCGCAGGGCCGGTGCGGCCAGGACCTGGGCGCCCTTGCGGCGCAGCAGGGCGCTGATCTCCTCGGCGCGGCGGGCGGCGGTGACGGCGACGGTGAACCCGGCCAGGGGCGCGGTGGTGGCGGGTTCGGCCTGGCGGCGGACGGGCGGGGCCGCGGTGTCGTCGTCCAGGGAGGTGTTCACGGTGTGCCCTCCTGGGCGGGCGCGCCGATCTGCACGGCGGTGTCGGTCTGGCGCACGGGCCAGGTGGTCAGGCGCACGTGCTCGTCGTCCAGGCTCTGGCCGGTGCGCAGGGAGAAGACGTTCTTGAGCATGGGTGAGGCGACGGTGGGTTCGCCCGCGCGGTCGCCGACGATGCCGCGTGAGATGACGGCGGCGCCGGTGTAGGGGTCGATGTTGTCGACGGCGTACAGGTGCTGGTCGCGGGTGCGGAACACGGCGACCTGGCGGCCGTCGGGGAGCAGCACGGCCACCCCGTCCTCCACGCGCAGGCCCGCCGGGGCGCAGGCGTCGATCCAGGTGGTGGGCTGGGCTGGGGTGGTGACGGTCATCGGGTGGCCTCCTGGGGTCGGCGGGCGGGCATGCCCAGGCTGACGGGAGCGGTGGGGACCGGCTGGTCGCGGGTGGTGGTGAAGCTGATGGTGGGGTCGGGGGTGTCGGGGGCGTTGGCGAAGGAGACGAAGCGCGCGAGCTTGTCGGGGTCGGCCAGGACCGCGGCCCACTCGTCGCCGTAGGCGTCCACGTGGCGGGCCATGGCCTCCTCCAGTTCGGCGGCGATGCCCAGGGAGTCCTGGACGACGACGTCGCGCAGGTGGTCCAGGCCGCCTTCCAGGGACTCGATCCAGGGGGCGGTGCGCTGGAGGCGGTCGGCGGTGCGCACGTAGAACATCAGGAACCGGTCGACGTAGCGGATGAGGGTGTCCTCGTCCAGGTCCGAGGCCAGGAGTTCGGCGTGGCGGGGGGTGAAGCCGCCGTTGCCGCCCACGTACAGGTTCCAGCCCTTGTCGGTGGCGATGACGCCGAAGTCCTTGCCGCGGGCCTCGGCGCACTCGCGGGCGCACCCGGAGACGGCGGCCTTGAGCTTGTGGGGTGAGCGCAGGCCCCGGTAGCGCTCCTCCAGGCGGATGGCCAGGCCCACCGAGTCCTGGACGCCGAAGCGGCACCAGGTGGTGCCCACGCACGACTTGACGGTGCGCAGGGACTTGCCGTAGGCGTGTCCGGACTCGAACCCGGCGTCGACCAGCCGCTTCCAGATGACGGGCAGCTGTTCGAGTCGGGCGCCGAAGAGGTCGATGCGCTGGCCGCCGGTGATCTTGGTGTAGAGGTTGAAGTCGCGTGCGACCTCGCCGATGACGATGAGCTTGTCGGGGGTGATCTCGCCGCCGGGGATGCGCGGCACGACCGAGTAGGTGCCGTTGCGCTGCATGTTGGCCAGGTAGCGGTCGTTGGTGTCCTGCAGGGTGGCCTGTTCGCCCTCCAGGATGTGTCCGTTGCCCAGGGAGGCCAGGATGGAGGCCACCGCGGGCTTGCACACGTCGCAGCCGTGCCCGGTGCCGTGGGCGGCGATGAGGCCGGAGAAGGTGGCGGCGCCGGTGGCGCGCACGATCTCGACCAGTTCGGCGCGCGACTGGGGGAAGTGCTCGCACAGGGCCTTGGACTGCTCGATGCCGGCCTGGGCGAGGATCTGCTTGAGCATGGGCATGCACGAGCCGCAGCTGGTGCCCGCCTTGGTGCAGGCCTTGAGCGCGGGCACGTCGTGGTTGCCGCAGGAGATGGCCTCGGTCAGCTCGCCCTTGGTGACGGCGTTGCACGAGCAGATCTGGGCGGTGTCGGGCAGGGCGTCGGCGCCCAGGGCGGCGCCCTCGGGGGTGATGAGCGACAGGGGGTCGCCGGGCAGGGGTGATCCGACCAGGGGGCGCAGGGTGGCGTAGGCCGAGGCGTCGCCGACCAGGACGCCGCCCAGCAGTGTGGTGGCGTCGTCGGAGACCACGAGCTTGGCGTAGCGGCCGCTGGCGGCGTCGTTGACGACCACGTCCAGGGCGCCGGGGGTGCGGCCGTGGGCGTCGCCGAAGCTGGCCACGTCCACGCCCATGAGCTTGAGCTTGGTGGAGGTGTCGGCGCCGGTGAAGGTGGCCCGGCCGCCCACGAGCCGGTCGGCGACGACCTCGGCCATGGCGTTGCCGGGGGCGATGAGGCCGTAGACGGTGCCGCGGTGGTTGGCGGCCTCGCCCACGGCGTGGATGTGGGCGTCGCTGGTGGTGCAGGTGTCGTCGACGACGATGCCGCCGCGCTCGCCCACCTCCAGTCCGATCGCGCGGGCCAGGTCGTCGCGGGGGCGGATGCCCACGGAGAACACGACCAGGTCGGCGTCCAGGGAGCCCTCGCCCAGTCTCAGGCGGGCCACGCGGCCGTCGGGTCCGGCCTCCACGGCGGTGGAGGCCGAACCGGTGTGGACCCGCACGCCCAGGTCGGTGATCAGGGTGCGCAGCAGGCCTCCGGCGCCCTCGTCGATCTGCGCGGGCATCAGGTGGGGGGCGAGTTCGACCACGTGCGCCCGCACGCCCAGCAGGCGCAGGGCGTTGGCGGCCTCCAGCCCCAGCAGGCCGCCGCCCACGACCACGCCGGTGCTGGCGCCGCGCGCGGAGGCGGTGATGGCGTCCAGGTCCTCGATGGTGCGGTAGACGTGGCAGCCGGGCAGGTCGTGGCCGGGCACGGGCGGCACGAAGGGTGTGGAGCCGGTGGCCAGGACGAGCCGGTCGTAGGGAAGGACGCGTCCGCTCGCCGTGGTGACGGTGCGGTTGGCGCGGTCCACGTCCACGGCGCGTTCGTTGACGTGCACGTCCACGTGGGGGCCGCTCAGGTCGCCCAGGGACAGGTCCTGGGCGCTGGCGCCGTCGAAGTAGGAGGACAGGGCCACCCGGTCGTAGGCGGTGCGGGGCTCCTCGCCTACGACGGTGATGTGCCAGTGCCCGGCGGTGTCGCGGTCGCGCAGGGCCTCGACGAGGCGGTGGCCGACCATGCCGTTGCCGATGACGACGAGTTCTTCCATGGGCTCCTCCTGCTGCGGGGTCGGACAGGTTTCAGGCAACCTCCCGGGTGTTTCCCGACGGTCAGCCGTATGTGTCGCGCTTGTTTCGATGTGCTGCCACCGCAGGTGGCGGGTGAGTGATGCGGGGTGAAGCGCCAGGGTGGGCGCCGGGCGGGCCGCGTCTGGGGGGTTGGTCACACCGGGGGCGCGGCGCGGGCCCGGTGTCGGGGGCGGGGCGTGGACAGCGGCCCCCCGGCCGGTCAGGATGGGCACCGATGCACACGTTCGCCGCCCCGCGCCCCGCGCGCGCCCTGTCCTGCCTGTCCGCCCTGGCCGTGGGCGACGCCTTCGGCTCCCAGTTCTTCGCCGCGGCCAACCGGCGCTTGGTGGAGGGGCGGGAGTTGCCGCCGGGGCCGTGGCGGTGGAGCGACGACACCGAGATGGCGGCGTCGGTGCACGCGGAGGCGGTGCGCGGCGAGGGGGTGGACCCCGACCGGCTGGCGGGTTCCTTCGCCCGCCACCACGACGCCGACCGCGGTTACGGCGCCGCCACCGGGCGGCTGCTGGGCCGGGTGCGCGAGGGCGGCGACTGGCGGACGCTGGCCGCGGAGCTGTTCGAAGGGTCGGGTTCCTTCGGTAACGGGGCGGCGATGCGGGTGGCTCCGCTGGGCGCCTGGTACGCCGACGATCCGGGCCGGGCAGCCCGGGAGGCGGCGGTGAGCGCGCGGGTGACCCACACCCACCCCGAGGCGGTGGACGGCGCGGTCGCGGTGGCGGTGGCCGCCGCGCTGGCGGCACGGCGCGAGCCGGTGGGGCCCGGGCCCTTCCTGGACGGGGTGGTCGAGGGTCTGCGGCCGGGGCGGGTGCGCGAGGCGGTGGGCGCCGCCCGCGGGCTGCTGGTGAGCGCCGACCCGCTGGTGGCGGCCGCCGATTTGGGCAACGGCTCCCGGGTCAGCGCGTTGGACACGGTGCCGTTCGCGCTGTGGGTGGCGGCCCGGCACGGCGGGGTCGTGTCGGGGGCGCGTGCGGGCGGTGGGGGCTTCGCCCCGGCGATGTGGGCGGCGGTCGCTGCGGGCGGGGACATGGACACCACCTGCGCGATCGTGGCGGGGATCCTGGGCGCGGGGCTGCCCGGGGGGCGGGTTCCCGCCGCGTGGGCCGAGCGCACCGAGGAGCTGCCCGGTTGGGCGCTGGCGGACGAGGAGGGCCTCGGCGGTTAGGGGGACGTGCCGTGGGGCGGCGGGGGCCGGGCACAGCTACCGGTACCGGGTCCCGGCTAGGGTGGCTCGGAGCCGGAGCGGCAAACGCGCCTGGGAACGTGTGGGTGAGTGGGGGGTGGGCCTGTGCAGGTCGAGGTGTGGTCCGACGTCGTCTGTCCGTGGTGCTACATCGGCAAGCGGCGCCTGGAGAGGGCGCTGGAGCTGTTCGATCACGCCGACCGGGTCCGGGTGCGCTGGCGCAGCTTCCAGCTGGACCCCTCCTTCCCGCCGGGTGTGAGCGAGCCGGTCTACGACTCGCTCTCGCGCAAGATGGGGGCGCCCCGCGAGCAGGTGCGGTCGATGACCGAGCAGGTCACGCGGGTGGCCGCCCAGGAGGGCCTGGACTACGACTTCGCGGGCGGGGTCATGGTCAACACCTTCGACGTCCACCGTCTGATCCACCTGGCCCGGACCCGCGGCCTGGAGGCGCAGGCGCAGGAGCGGTTCATGCGCGCCCAGCTGGTGGAGGCCCGCGACCTCAGCGACGCCGCCGTCCTGGTGGAGGTGGCGGCCGAGGCCGGGCTGGAGGCCCAGGAGGTGCGGCGGGTGCTGGAGGGTGAGGAGCACGCCGAGGACGTGCGCGAGGACATCGCCCTGGCCCGCCGGCTGGGTGCGACCGGGGTGCCCTTCTTCGTCATGGACCGCGCCGTCGGCATCTCGGGGGCCCAGTCGGTGGAGGTGGTGCTGTCCGCCCTGGACAAGGCCCACCAGGCCGGCCAGGGGTAGACGGCGCGTCGCGGTCCCGACCAGGGCCCGCGTCCGGGTTCACACCGGGCGCGGGCCCTCTTCGTGCGTCCGGTCCGGTCGGCTCCTCCCCGGCGAAGTGGCCCACGCCACAGGACCGGGGACTTGAGTGTGCCGCGACGGCACGGTTTTTGCTGGGACACGGTTCACCCCGCGTTCCCGGCACGGGCCGGGGCGGGGGAACGGCACCACCCGACCCGAACACCGATGGGAGGCCAGACGGTCATGCGCCGCAGCGCCACGGTCTACTTCGCCTCGTACGGGCTGTCCCTGTTGGGCAAGGGCATCGCCAGCGTCGTGATGCCGCTGCTCGTCCTGGACCGCACCGGCGACGTCCTGGCGGCGGGCGTACTCGCGACCGCGTCCACGGCGGCCTCCGCTCTGGCCGGGCTCGTCTGCGGTCTGATCGTGGACCGGATCGACCGCCGCTGGGTCTCGGTGGTCTCGGACCTGCTCGCCGCCCTGTCGGTGGCGGCGCTGCCGGTCGTCGACGCCCTGTGGGGCCTGAACATGGGCTGGTTCCTGGCCCTGGGCGTCGTGGGGGCGGTGATCCGCGTGCCCGGGATGACGGCTCAGGAGACGCTGCTGCCCGCCCTGGCCCGGCTCGGAGTCGACCGGCCGGGCGGGCGAGGCGGTCGGCGCGGGCGGTCGGCGGCCGCAGGGCCGGGGAGGCTGGACCGGATGATCGCCACCCGCGAGACCATGGGCAACGTCCTGCTGCTGGCCGGTCCCGGCCTGGGCGGGCTGCTCGTGGGTCTGCTGGGGCTGTCCTCGGCGCTGCTGCTGGTGACCGCCGCCACGAGCCTGCTCGCCGCGGCCATGACCCTGCTGCTGGACCCGCGGGCCGGTCGGGTCGTCCGGCGGTGCCCCGACCCGGCCGGGGCCGCCGACGCCTCCGGTGCGGCCGCTGTCGGCGGCCCGGTGCGCCGGGCGGTGACCGACCTGCTGGACGGGTGGCGCTTCCTGGGCCGCACCCGGCTCCTGCTCGGCACCACCCTGATCAGCGCGGTGCTCGTCGCCGTCCTGAGTTCGCTGCAGACCACCCTCATGCCCGCCTACTTCACCGGTCAGGGGCTTCCCGGACTCACCGGGCTGACGCTGAGCGCGCTCGCGGCGGGCAGCATCGCCGGATCCGCGCTCTACGCCGCCACCGCCGGGCGGGTCCGCCGCCGCAGCTGGTTCGTCCTCGGCATGAGCGGCACCCTGGTCGGGTTCGGCGCGGTCGGCACCATGGCCTCCCCGTGGCTGGTGCTGGGCGCCGCGGCACTGGTCGGGCTGACCTTCGCACCGGCCTCGGCGGTGCTCGGCGTCCTGACCGTCGAGGCCACCCCGGACCACATGCGCGGCCGGGTCCTGGGGGCGCAGAACACGGTCATGCTCGCCGCGCCCGCCCTCACCAGTGCCCCGCTCGCGGCGGTGGCCACCGCGGCCGGGCTGCCCGTGGCCGGAGCCGTCCTCGCCGTGCTGGCGGGCGTCACGGCGGCCGCCGCCCTGGTCGCCCCGGTGTTCCGCTCACTCGACGGCCCGCGGGTACGGGAGGCGGCCGGCCCCGCCGAAGGTCGTCCGCGGCCCGCGGAGCGCACGTCCCCCGAACTCGCCCTCGCGGACGCCGTCCCCCACGCGCCGGACGCCCGCGCGGTGGAGGAACAGCCGGCGCGGGAGCGCGCGGAACGCACCGCCGACCGGTGAGCGGGCGCGGGGTCAGCGCCCCTTCCGACGGGGGAAGCGGTTTCGGACCGTGCGCCGCGAGGGAGGTTTCGGTGGGGCCGTGGCCTGTTCGGTCGGGCTCTCACGTGCGAAGATGTATTTTCTGGTCGAAAGATGGCACGGCGGGTAGGGATTCGTGAGACGAACGGCTGTCGTGCCGGATTCCGGGGTGCTGCCATGTCGGTGCAACACGCGTCCAACGAGCTGATGGTCTCCCTCGTGCGGGCCGGACACCTGGCCACCTTCGAGGAGCTGCCCGCACTCGTGGCCAAGAAGGCCGACGGCGCCGGGCTCTCCCAGGCGCGCATCTATCTGGCCGACCACCAGCAGCAGGTCCTGCGCGAGGTCACGGGAGAGGGCATCGACGCCCACCGGGGCGGTGAGGACCTGCTGGTGGACGACTCACCGGCCGGTCAGGCCTACGTCACGGGCGTGGCCGTGCGGATGGAGGACGAACAGCGCTACTGGGTGCCGGTCCTGGACGGCGCCGAGCGCCTGGGCGTGCTGCACGTGAGCTACGCGGGCGACCCCGACCGCTCGGCGATGCGCGACCTGGCCTCCATGGTGGCGCTGCTGGTCATCGCCAAGCGCTCCAACAGCGACGCCTACGCCCGGCTGATCCGCACCAAGCCCATGTCGGTCTCGGCGGAGATGCAGTGGACGCTCATGCCGCCGGGCACCTTCGCCGACTCGCGGGTGACGATCTCGGCCGCTACCGAACCGGCCTACGACAACGCCGGGGACTCCTTCGACTACGCCCTGGACGGGGAGATCGCCCACCTGGCGATGTTCGACGCCATGGGCCACGACACCGCCGCCGGGCTCATCGCGAACCTGGCCGTGGGGGCCTTTCGCAACGAGCGCCGCAAGGGCACCCCGCTGGCCGACGTCTGCCAGGGGGTGGAGAACACCCTGATCCAGGAGTTCGTGCGCACCCGCTTCGCCACCGCGATCCTGGCCGAGCTGAACATGGCCACCGGGGAGCTGCACTGGGTCAACTGCGGGCACCTGCCGCCGGTGCTCATCCGGGGCGAGGAGGTCCGCGACCTGGAGTGCGAGCCCTCCCACCCGCTGGGGATGGACCTGGGGCTGCCGGTGACGGTGTGCCGCGAACAGCTCGAACCCGGCGACCGGCTGCTGCTGTACACCGACGGCATCATCGAGGCGCGCGACTCCCAGGGGCGCGAGTTCGGCGTGGAGCGGTTCGTGGACTTCGTCATCCGCCACCAGGCCGACAACATGCCGGTTCCCGAGACGCTGCGGCGCCTGGTGCACGCGGTGCTGGAGTACCACCACGGCAGGTTCGGCGACGACGCCACGGTGCTCTTCTGCGAGTGGCACGGCTGACCCGGAGCTTTCGGCGCGAGCACGGTCCCGGTCGCGGGGGCAGCCATGAACAGCCCCCTCCACACACCCGCGGCGGGTGTCGACCGGGTCGGTGCGGTGAAGCGGTGTGCGGCGTCCGGGCGACGTGTGGCCCTTGGGGGTGGTGTGCGGGGAGTCGCCCGAAGGGCGGGTGGGACGCCTGGCACAGCGAGTGCGCGGGACGGGCTGGTGGGCTGGTGGCGCCGCCCGCTACGCAAGGGATGAGAGCGCCCTGGACGCTCCGCGCGGCACGTAGAATCCGCCCATAACACGCGGGCAGGACAACAGAATCCGGGGTGTGGCGTGGCGGAGATGGTGCACGTGGTCGTTCCGGTGTTCGCCGTGGTGGCGACCGGTCTGTTCGCCGGGTTGTTCTTCGCGTTCTCGATCGCGGTGATGCCGGGTCTGCGCAGGTCCGGGGACCGGGCGATGATCGAGGTGATGCAGGGGGTCAACGTCGCCATCCTCAACCCGTTCTTCGCCGTGGTCTTCATCGGCGCCCCGGTGGCGGTGCTGGCCTGCGTGGTGCTCTACGCCAGTGTCGGCGCGACCGCCTCCGCCGTATGGTCGGGGGCGGCGCTGCTCTGCCTGGTGGCGGCCCTGGTGTCCACCTTCGCGGTCAACGTCCCGCGCAACAACGTCCTGGACCGGCAGGGCCCGGCCGAGCGGATCGCGGACCCGGCTGCCGTGCGCGCCGCCTTCGAGCCGGTGTGGGTGCGCTGGAACAACGTGCGCACCCTGACCTCCCTGGTCGCGCTCCTGTGCACGGTCCTCGCGCTGCGCTGACCCCGGCGTACACCCGCCAGCACAAGTCCCTGCCCCCGCCCCGCCGGAGCCCCCGAAGCCCCGGCGGCCGCCGGGCGGGGCGGGAAAAACCCGTTGCGCACCGGCGGCGCGTGGATGATGCTCGCGCCTATGAGCACACAGCGCGCGGACATGTTCCTGGCCCCGGACGAGGACCCCCGCGAGGGCCGCCCCCGCCCCGTCGGCGAACGCGCCGTGCTGGTCGGGTTCCTGCACCTGCAGCGCACGACCCTGGAGCTGAAGTGCTCGGGTCTGGACGCCGACGCGCTGGCCCGCCGTTCGGTGCCGCCCTCCACCATGTCCCTGCTGGGGCTGGTGCGGCACATGTCGGAGGTGGAGCGGGCCTGGTTCCGGTGCCGCCTGGGCGGCCGCGGCCGCGAGCAGGCGCCCCTGCACTACGCCAGCGCGAGCCAACCCGACGGGGACTTCGACGGGGCGGTGGCCGATCCGGCCGTGGTGGAGGAGGCCTGGGCGACGTGGCGGTCCGAGTGCGCCCGCACCGACGCGTTCGTGGCCCGCGCCCCCGACCTGGAGAGCTCCACCTGGACCGACCCCCACAACGACCGGGTGTGGGACCTGCGTCAGGTTCTGGTGCCCATGGTGGAGGAGTACGCCCGCCACAACGGGCACGCCGACCTTCTGCGCGAGCGCCTGGACGGCCGCCGGGGCCAGTAGCCGGCTCCCGGCTCCGGCGCGGCGAGGACCCGGCCCTCCCCTCCCACCCCCCGGGGCCGGACGCTCCGCCCGGCCCCGTGACGGGCGGGACACGCGCGCCCGCCCCCCGGGGCGGACGAGCCGTCCGGTCGGGCCCCTGGGGGCGGGGCCGTTGTTCCCTCCGGGGTCAGACCCCGGCGGTGGCCTGGCCCTGCATCCCCGACAGCAGCGCACGCACGTCCCGCACGCACCCCCCGCAACCCGTCGTGGCCCGGGTCCGGTCGGCGATGGCCTCGCGGGTGCGCGCCCCGTCCAGCCAGGCCTGTTCGATCTCGGTGCGGCTGACGGCGTTGCACCGGCACACCAGCGCGTCGGCGGCCGCGCCGTCGGCCTCCTCCGCGGCGGCGGTCGGCAGCCCCTGGAGCAGCGCCAGGCGGTCGGCGGGCACCGGGGCGCCCGTGTCGTAGAGCTGGGCCAGGGTCGCGGCGGCCTCGGGGAAGCCCAGCAGCACCGCGCCCACCACCTTCTCCTCACGCACGGACAGCTTGGCGTAGCGGCCGCCGTAGGGGTCGCTGATGGTCACCGTCTCCAGGTCGTCGGCGTCCTCCTCGTGCACCCGCCCGAACGCGGTCAGCTCGATCCCCTCCGCCTTGAGCCGGGTCAGCGGCCTGGCTCCGGAGTAGAGGGCGTGCGGCGCGGCGCCGGTCAGGCGCCGGGCCAGGACGCCGGCCTGCTCCCAGCCGGGCTGGATGAGTCCGGCGCCGCCGCCGGGGTGCTGGGCGCAGTCGCCGATGGCGTGCACGCGGGCGTCGGAGGTCGCCAGGCGGTCGTCCACGATGACGCCGTGCTCGACCTCGATCCCGGCGTCCTTGGCCAGTTCGATGTTGCCTCGCACCCCGGCGGTGACCACCAGGGCGTCGCCGGGCAGCACTCGGCCGTCGTCCAGCTCCAGGCCGGTGCCCGGAACCCAGCGGGCGGCCACCCGCCAGGAGTGCACGGTCACGCCCAGCGCGGCGTAGCGTTCGGCCAGGATGCGCGCGGCGGGCTGGTCGATCTGGCGGCGCATGATCCAGGGCGAGGACTCCACCACCGACACGCGCATGCCGCGTCCGACCAGGCCGCGGGCGGCCTCCAGGCCCAGCACGCCCCCGCCCAGGACCACCACGGGGGCGCCCGGGCGGGCCAGGGCGAGCAGCCTCTGGCAGTCGTCCAGGTCGCGCAGGGCCGTCACCCCGTCGCCGGGGGCACCGTCGGGCCCGGCCACGCCGGTGACCGGGGGGAAGGAGGCGCGCGCTCCGGTGGCCAGGACGAGTTCGTCGTAGCCCAGTGTGCTGCCGTCGTCCAGAGTGAGGGTGCGCCGCTCGGTGTCCAGGGCGGTGGCGGTGGCGCCGGTGCGCACGGTGACGCCAGGGGTGTCGGGGACGGGCAGGCGGATCTGTTCGGGGGTGTAGTCCCCGGCGACCACGCCCGAGAGCAGGACCCGGTTGTAGGCGGGGTGGTGCTCGGTGCCGACCACGCTCACGTGGACCCGTTCTCCGGTCGGGTCCAGGCGTGCGGTCTCCTCGGCGAAGCGGGCACCGACCATCCCGTTGCCCACGACCACGATCTGGCGCGGGGACGCGCCCTGCACGGTGCTCAACTGCTGCCTCCTGGTGTGTGCGTGTCCTCGGGTTCCAGCCGCACCGCGCTCACCTTGAACTCGGGCATGCGGCTGGTGGGGTCCAACGCCGGGTTCGTCAGGTTGTTGGCGGACTGGGCGCCCGCGTAGTGGAAGGGCAGGAACACCGTGTCCAGGCGGGCGGCGGGCGCCAGCCGCACCCGGGCGCGCGTGTGGCCGCGCCGGGAGGTGACGCGGGCCCAGTCGCCCGCGGCGAGACCGGCGCGCGCGGCGGTGTCGGGGTGCACCTCCACATACGCCTCCGGTTCGGCCCGGTCCAGTTCGTTGACGCGGCGGGTCTGGGCGCCGGACTGGTAGTGACCCATCAGCCGTCCGGTGGTCGCCACGAGGGGGTAGTCGGCGTCGGTGTCCTCGGCGGGCGGCCGGTGGGCGACCGGGACGAGGCGGGCGCGCCCGTCGGGGTGGGCGAAGGCGTCCAGGAACAGGCGGGGCGTGGGCGGCTCCTGTGCGCGCACGGGCCAGTGCAGGGCCTCGCCCGAGGCCAGCCGTTCGGGGGTGACGCCGGAGTAGTCGGCGGCTCCGCCGTCCGAGGCCCGGCCCAGTTCGGCCAGGACGGCGTCGGGGTCGGTGGGGAAGCGGTCGGCGGGCTGGCCCAGGCGCACCGCCAGCGCGGAGAGCACCTCCAGGTCGGTGCGCACCCCCTCGGGCGGGGCGGCGGCCCGGGCCCGGCGCAGGACGCGCCCCTCCAGGTTGGTCATGGTGCCGCTCTCCTCGGCCCACTGGGCCACGGGCAGCACGACGTCGGCCATGGCGGCGGTCTCGGAGAGCACGAAGTCGGCGGCCACGAGCAGGTCCAGGGAGGCCAGGCGGGCGCGCACGCGCGCGGTGTCGGGGGCCGAGACGACGGGGTTGGATCCGAACAGCAGCATGGCGCGCGGTCCGCCGCCGCTGCCCAGGGCGTCGAGGAGTTCGAAGGCCGAGCGGCCCGGGCCGGGCAGGGTGTCGGGGTCCACGCCCCACACCCCGGCCACGTGGGCGCGGGCGGCGGGGTCGTCGATTTTGCGGTAGCCGGGGAGCTGGTCGGCCTTCTGGCCGTGTTCGCGCCCGCCCTGGCCGTTGCCCTGGCCGGTGATGCACCCGTACCCCGAGCCCCGGCGGCCGGGCAGGCCCAGCGCCAGGGCCAGGTTGATCCAGGCCGAGACGGTGTCGGTGCCCTTGGCGTGCTGTTCGGCGCCGCGTCCGGTCAGGACGTAGGCGGAGCGGTTGCGGGCGGCCCGGCCCAGAAGGTCGGCGGCGGCGCGGATGCGGGCGGCCGGGACGCCGGTGACCTGTTCGGTGCGCTCGGGCCACCAGGCGGCGGCGTGCTCCCAGGCGGACTCGAACCCGGTGGTGCGCTCGGCGAGGTACTCCTCGTCGCACCAGCCCTGGACGCGGGCGGCGTGCAGCAGCCCCAGGGCCAGGGCCAGGTCGGTGCCGGGGCGGGGGGCCAAATGGATGCCGCCGCCCGAGAGCGCGACCTGGGCGGTGGCCGAGCGGCGGGGGTCGATGACGATGAGGGTGGGCGAGGACAGGTGGCCCATCATCGGCGGCATGGTCTCGGCCGGGTTGGCCCCGGCCAGCAGGACGGCCTCGGCCTCGCCGACGTCGGTCAGCGGGAAGGGCATCCCGCGGTCCAGGCCGAAGGCCCGTGTGCCCCCGGCGGCGGCCGAGGACATGCAGAACCGGCCGTTGTAGTCGATCTGGGAGGTGCCAAGGGCCAGGCGGGCGAACTTGCCCAGGGTGTAGGACTTCTCGTTGGTCAGGCCGCCGCTGCCGAAGACCGCGACGGTGTCGGGTCCGGACTCGGCGCGCAGGGCCAGCAGGCGTTCGGCGACGTGGTCCAGGGCGGTGTCCCAGTCGGTCTCGACCAGGTCGGCGCCGCGGTCCTTGCGCACCAGGGGGCGGGTGAGCCGGTCGGGGACGGTGACGACCTCGGCGGAGGTCCACCCCTTGCGGCACAGTCCGCCGCGGTTGGTGGGAAAGGGCGCGGGGCGGGCGGCCAGGCGCCCGTCGGGGCCGGGCTCCAGGTGCATGGCGCACTGGAGCGCGCAGTAGGGGCAGTGCGTGGTGGTCATCGGTTGGCGCTCTCCACGCTGGCGGCGCCGGCCGGGGAGGCGGCGGGGCGGCGCAGGTAGACGGCCCAGGTGACGGCGGCGCACGCCAGGTAGAAGGCGCCGAAGACGACGAAGGCCGGGGCGGTGGATCCGGTGGCGGCGAAGGACTCGCGGAAGGCGATGTTGACGCCCACCCCGCCCAGGGCGCCGACGGCGCCGATGAGGCCGAGCACGGAGGAGGCCACGCGCTTGGTGCGGACCAGGGCCTGTTCCCGGGGTTCCCCGGCGGCGATGGCGTCCTCGGCGCGGGCGGCGTACAGCGAGGGGATCATCTTGTAGGTGGAGCCGTTGCCCAGGCCGGTGAGGACGAACATCACCGCGAACGCGCCGATGAACAGGGCCAGTTGGGCGGCCTGGACGGAGACCACCAGGACGGCGGCGCAGGCGGCCATGGCCAGGAAGACCCACAGGGTGACGCGGGCCCCGCCCAGGGAGTCGGCCATTCTGCCGCCCACGGGGCGGATCAGGGAGCCGATGACCGGGCCGAGCACGGCGATGGCGGCGGACTGCACGGGCGCCAGCCCGAACTGGGACTGCAGCAGCAGGCCGAAGGCGAACCCGGTGCCGATGAAGGAGCCGAAGGTGCCCACGTACAGCAGCGACATGATCCAGAAGTGGCGGTCGCGGACGGCCGACAGTTGCGCGGAGACGTCGTTGCGCACGTGGACCAGGTTGTTCATGGACCGGTACGACCACCAGGCGGCCAGCAGGATCAGCGGCGCGTAGAACAGCGGGACCAGGTACCCGGCGGAGGTGGTGAACAGGGCGATGACGGCCAGGCCCACGAGTTGCACGGTGGCCACGCCGATGTTGCCGCCGCCCGCGTTCAGGCCCAGCGCCCACCCCTTCTCCCGTTCGGGGAAGTAGGAGTTGATGTTGGCCATGGAGGAGGAGAAGTTGCCGCCGCCCACGCCCGCGGTGGCGGCCAGGACCAGCAGCAGCCAGAAGGGGGTGTCGGGGTCGCGGACCAGGAAGAAGGCGGCGACGGTGGGCACGGCCAGGGTCAGGGTGGAGATGACCGTCCAGTTGCGTCCGCCGAAGGCGGGTACGGCCAGGGTGTAGGGCACGCGCAGGATCGCGCCGACCAGGGTGACCACCGACAGGAGCAGGAACTTCTGCTCGGGGGTGGTGGAGAAGCCGTGCTCGGGGATCATGAAGAGCACGAGTACCGACCAGATGCTCCACACCGAGAAGCCGATGTGCTCGGAGGCGATGGAGGCCCACAGGTTGCGGCGGGCCACGCGTCGTCCGCCGCCGTTCCAGAACCCTTCGTCCTCGGGGTCCCAGGCGGAGATCCAGCTCTTACCGGTGCGCGGTGCGCGCGGGCCAGTCTCAGAGGCCACGGCCGTGCCTTCCTGCTTGACGGCTGCTGACGAAACCGAAGGTAGGGAGCCCGCGTTGCCTGGAGGTGTCCAGCCGTAACACGCGGGAAACAGTCGGCTCACCCGGAGGGCGCGGCCGCGGTGAGAAGCCCTGTCCCGCCTGGTGGGAGGGGGTGGGGGCGTTCGCGGCGCGGCGGGCTCCCCGGTGGCCGTTGTGGCGCGAATCACCGCCGGTGGCGGAGGCCGCCCGTCGGCGTTCCCGCGCCGGGGCTCCCGGGTGCGGCGGACCGCCGTGGGCAGGCGCCGCCCTGGGAAGGTATCGGAGATCCGTGCCGTCGAGGGAACGGAAAGCGCGGGTTGTGGCCGGAAACCGACCGCTTTCCTCCCTAGCGTGGGGGCACTGGTGTCGAGCACGAGGAGTCCGTCATGCGTATCGCCGTGACCACACCCACCGGCAACGTCGGCCGCCACGTGGTGGGCGGCCTGGTCCGCGCGGGCGTGCGCCCGCGCGTGCTGCTGCGCGATCCGGCCCGGTTGGACCCGGCGCTGGCCGACTGGGTCGACCCGGTGGCCGTGGACCAGCGCGACCCGGACGCGGTCCTGGCCGCGACCGTGGGCGTGGACGCGCTGTACTGGGTGAGCCCGCCGGTCCCGGCCGAGGACCCGGTCGCCGAGCACGCCCGGATGGGCGCGCACGCCGCCCGCGCCGTCACCGCCAACGGGGTCCCCCGGGTCGTCTTCCAGAGCAGCGTCGGCGCGGAGAAGCGCGGCGGGGCCGGGGAGATCGACGGGCTGGCCCGCACCGAGCAGTTGCTGGAGGGGACCGGAACGACCGTGGCACACCTGCGGTGCGGCTTCTTCTTCACCAATCTGCTGATGGAACTGGACGCCCTCCGGTCGGGCACCGTCTCGGTGGTGTTGCCCGTGGACCGTCCGATGCCGTGGGTGGCGCCGCGCGACATCGCCGACACGGCGGTGGGCCTGCTGCTCAACCCCGACCTGGCGGGCCGGACCGTGCGGGCCGTGCACGGCCCCGCCGACCTGAGCTGGGAGCGGGTCGCGGCCGTGGTCTCCGAGGTGACGGGGCGCCGTGTGCGCGCCGAACGTGTTCCCGACGAGCGCATGCGCGGGGTGCTCGCGGGCGCGGGTCTGGGGCCCGGCTCCGTCGAGGCGGTCATGGGCATGTCCACCGGGTTGCGGGAGGGCTTCACCCCAGAGCAGCCCCGTACCGCGGCGACCACGACGCCGACCACCCTGGCCGCCTGGTGCCAGGACGAGCTGCGGCCCCTGCTCTGACCCCGTGGGCGCGGTGACGGCGCCGTCGGGCCGGGCCCGCATCGGAGCGGTCGGTCCAGTGCACAACGGTTCGTGGAGAGGACACCGGTGTGTGTACGATGCCCACATGCGTTCCTGAGAGTTCCGGTCCCCATGTGCGCGGCATACGGCCCCGTGGGGTGTAACCCTTCCTCCAGCCCAGGACGCCCGTGCTCCTTCTGCACCCCCCGGTTTCGCGCGCATCGTCCCCGCCGCCTCGTCCGTTCGTCCCAGCCGCCTCGTCCGTGGTGCGCCTCCCCTCCCGTCCGCGGCCCTCCCGCTCGCGGGGCGGGCGCTCGCGCCCGCCTTCCACGAGTCCGGCCGACGGAACAACCACGGAGGAGAAACCATGATCGACACCGGCCTGGCCGACCAGACCGTCCTGGTCACCGGAGGATCCGGCAACATCGGTGCGGCGATCAGCCGCGCCTTCGCCGCCCAGGGGGCACGCGTGGCGATCCACCACCTCGACCGGGACCCGCCCTCGCCCGCGGGTACCGCCCGGGCGCACATCACTCCCGCGGCGGAGGCGGCGGCCGCGCTCGCGGAGGAACTCGGCAACGGCTCCTTCGCCGTCAGCGCCGACCTGTCCGAGCCGGACGGAGCGGTCCGGCTGGCGCGTGAGGTCGCGGACCGGGCGGGCCCGGTCAACGTCCTGGTCAACAACGCCGCCCACTGCGAGACGCCCGACACCGTCGACACGCTGACCCACGCGTCCCTGGAACGCCACTACCGGGTGAACGCCATCGCCCCCGCCGTCCTCATCGCCGAGGCGGCGCGGCTGCGCAGGGGAAGGGAGCCGTTGTGCGTCGTCAACGTCACGACCGACGCCGCACGGGCCTTTCCCGGCCAGACCGGCTACGGCACGTCCAAGGCGGCGCTGGAGGCGGTCACCAGGTCCACCGCGCTGGACCTGGCGGCGCGCGGCATACGCGTGAACGCCGACGCGTGAGGACACCGCCCCGGGCGCCGCGCCCGGGGCGGTGCGGTGCTCAGGAGCCGGGGGCCGTGGCGCGCATGGCGTCGGCGATCCAGGAGTAGGGCAGAGTGTCCTCCTCTGGCGGAGTCCCATTGACCGCCGCCACCAGGGTCAGGTACCGGCCGTGGGTGTCGTCGTAGACGGGGTCCTCGGAGGCGGCGTCCTCCTCGGCGATCTGGCGCTCGATATCGGGGATCTGCCGGAACGCCTCGGCCATCCGGTCGCGGCCCTCGGGGGTGAGCGGGGTGTCGGACACTCCCGCGGCCTCCTCCATGAAGCGCGTGATGGCCTTCTGGGTCCGGGGGGAGCGGGGTGACTCGCCTTCGTGGTGCGCGGCCAGGACCTCCTTCATGAGCGCGGTCCCGCTCCCGTACATGAAGTCCTGGAACCGCGGGCTGGCGATGCTCCGGCCCACGTCCGTGGAGTAGGTGTCGCGCAGGTAGGTGCGGACCTCCTCGCAAAACTCCGGGTCCCGCACCAGGTCGGCCAGTTCGATCCACGCCTCCAGTTGGGCGGCCGTGGGGTCCGCGGGCAGGACCGGGCGCATCTCGCGCAGCCGGTCGACGAAGCCCTCGGGGACGTCCAAGCCCTCGCCGACGTCGTTCCAGAAGTCGTCGATGACCTGCTCGCGCTCCTCGTCGGTCATCGAGACGAGCTTGTGCATCAGGTCGGCCCGCGCGGTCGTGGCGCCCTGCCTGATCAGGGTCCGCAGCACCGCTCTCCTGGCCCGCAGGGTGCGCTCCTGGCGCTCGACCACCTCCAGGTGGGTGGTGAGCAGGTCGTGCAGGGTCGTGCCGCCCGCGAGCAGTCGGCGGATCTCCTCCAGGTCGGTGTCCAACTCGCGCAGGGTGCGGACGAGTTCCAGGCGGGCGATGGTGTCGATGTCGTAGAGGCGGTGGCCCGCGTCGGTCAGGCGCGCGGGCTCGACGACTCCGGCGTCGGCGTAGAAGCGGACGGCGCTGACGCTCAGGCCGCTGCGGCGCGCGGCGTCTCCGATGGGGTACAGCTCGTGGTCGTGCATGGGAGCCACTGTGGTACCTCAAGCAGCTTGAGATGCAAGCCGGTGGACGCACGGGTTCGTACGGGGCGCGGGCCGACGCGGTCGCGCTCCCCCGCCGCATGACATCTGTCATGCCCGACCCGTGCGGACCGCACAGGCAACACATGATCCATGACACTCCGTCACGGGCTTGCTCCGGTCTAGGTTCGAATCAGGGAACGGCGATCCACGAGGCGACAGGGAGCCCGAGATGTTCGAGGAACGGCGTCGGCGTCGGGCCGTGCGGCGGGTCGGGCCGGGGAACGGGCGTGCTCTGAAGCCCTTCCGCTGGTGGCAGCTGACCTCCCGCGCCCTGTTCTACCTCGCGCTTGGCGACGCCGACGGTCGGCGGACGGTCTACGCCGTCCACGTCAACCACACGCAGCGGTTCTTCTCGGAGGACGGCAAGGGCAGGGCCGACCTGTACCTCGACGGCAGGCACCACGCCGAGGCCCGGCTCCCCGCCGTCTTCCCCGTGCGGGGCGGGGTGATCGAGGTGGCGGCGACGGCCTTCGGCCTGCGGCGCTGCCACTACGTCACCGACGAGGGGAGCGAGCACCAGCTCGTTCCGGACCCGCGCTCCGGCGAGGGGCGCCGCGCGCGCCTGGAGCGCGAGCACCCCGTGCTGAGCCGCTGGATCGGGGTCCTCTCGCTGCTCCTGCTCGTCGTGCCCGCTGCGCTGCTCGTCCCCCAGCTCGTCGAGGTGGCCTTCGAGCTGCCGCCCGTGGCCGAGCGCTTCGGGACGTTCACCTCGCCCGTTGACCTGCCCGTGTGGCTCAACACCGCGCTCGGTCTGGGCGCTGCGGCGGCCAGCGCGGAGCGCGCGCTGCGCCTGCGCTACAACTGGCTGCTGGACTCCGCGGCCCAGGGGTGAGGAAGGTCCGACCGGCCGGGGGATCACCGCCGCCGGGGGCGTGGAGGCCCGAACCGGGACCGGACACACGGCCTCCGGCGACGGCTATTCGCCCTTGTCGGTGGTCTTCTTGTCGGCGGCCACACCGAAGACGACGCCCATGGACAGGCCCATCGCCACACCGAGCGCCAGGTTGTCCATGAGCAGGCCGAAGGAGGTGCCGAAGCAGACGCCGAGCGCCAGCCCCAGTGCGAGGTGGTTGTTCTTGTCCCTGCCCTTGTTCATGTGTCCCCTTTGTAGCCGCGTGTCGGTTCTTGGACGCGGGGGTGCCGTCCACGGTTCCCCGCGAGGGGACTCCTGTTCACTGCGGCGGCTCCAAGGCCGCAGCGACGTGCTTGCGGGCGCTGTCGTAGATGATCTGGCTGCGGAAGCTGGCCACCTCGCGGCGCTGGGTGAGCCGGTCGATGAGGAAGCTGTGCAGCGCGTCCAGGGAGGGCACGGACACGTGCACCAGGAAGTCCTGCTCCCCCGCCACGACGTAGACCGCCAGCACCTCGGGCAGGGCGAACATCGCGCCCTTGAAGCCCTCGATGACCTGGCGGCTGGGCGGGCGCAGCTGCACCGACACGAAGGCCTCCACCTCCCGGTTGAGCGCGGCCGGGTCGATGTCGGCGTGGTAGCCCCGGATGACCCCGCGCCGGTGCAGCAGGCGCACGCGTTCCAGGCAGGTGGAGGGCGCCACGCCGAGCTTGTGCGCGAGGGCGCGGTTGGTCTGCCGCGCGTCCTGCTGGAGTTCGCGCACGATCGCCGAATCAAGTTCATCCATGGCCCCCACGGTAGCCCCTCGGTCGAATAGTGTTCGGTCCCGCAACCATGGGTGCGACCGTATGACTAGGTTCTGCACCGTTCACAAGACATATGAACGGGGTAACCATGGGGATGTCCACCAAGATCGTCGTCGTGCTGCGCGGGGGCCTGGAGCCCGCGCTCGCCGCCAACGCGGGGGTGGTGCTGGGCCTGGCGCTGGGCGGGCGGATGGAGAACTCGCTGGCCGCCGACGGCAAGGACGCGGGCGGCGGACTGCACGCCGGGCTCAACCCGCACCCGGTGCCGACCCTGGTGGCCTCGGCGGAGCAGTTGCGCCAGCTCAAGGCCGGGGCCGACGAGCGCGACCTGACGGTGGTGGGCTTCAACGAGGTGGCCCGCCGCTCCCGCGACTACGTCGAGTACCTGGACGCCCTCGCGGCCACCGAACCGCAGGACGTGGAGTACGTGGGGGTGGCCGTCTTCGGGGCGCGCAACGCCGTCAACAAGCTCACCGGCAAGCTGGCGCTGATGCGCTGATGCAGGTGGTCGTGGTGTGACGGGGCGCGGATCGGGGGATCGGCGCCCCGCCGCCCCGGCGGGGAGGAGCACGCGCCGTTCGCGGCCGGGGAACCGGCGGCGTCGGACGGGCGGGGACTTCGGGGCCGGTCACACGCCTCCGGCGAGTTCCTCCAGCTCCCGGTAGGAGGACACGGTGCGTACCTGTTGCTCGGTGAGGCGGTTGATCCGGGCCCTGGCCGCCCGCGCCTGTGCTCCCGTGGGCAGCAGACCCCGGTGGATCTCGGACAGGGACAGCTCCCAGCCGCACACCGCCCTGGCCGGGTAGCGGTACCACTGGCGCACGACCACCGAGCCGACCCGGACCGCGTGCTCGTTGCCCGGGGGAACGTTCGGGCGGTCGGGCTCCCGGGCCAGGTAGCGGTGTCCGTCGGCCAGGTCGCAGGGCCCGCAGCCCAGCTCGCCCGACCCCAGGGCCCGCCCGCACTCGGGACACACCAGGCGGTCCATGGCCGCGTCCACCACCCGCCAGGTGAACTGACCGGGGTCGGAGAGCACGAGTTCGGCCAGGTCGCGTTCGGCGTCGCCGCCCGGCTCGGCGTTCCACTCCGCGCACGCCTCGGCCCAGGCGCGGTCGGTCTCCGCGCGGACGAGGCGCATCGTCTCGGCCAGTTCCGGGGTGCGCCAGCCGTCGCGGGTGGGTGTCATGCCCCGCACGCTAACCCGGTCCGGCCGTCGCGTGCTACGGGTTTTGCCTGCTCTCGTCTTTCCCCGTCCCTGACCCGGCCCGGCTCAGACCAGGTGGCGACCGGGCGGGGGCCGTCCAAACCCCTGGCGGGCTCGGGCGGCCCCTGCCTCAGAGCGGGATCAGCACCAGGTGACGACGCCGCCGAACCGGCCAGCGAAGCGTTCGACGTCGCCGAAGGAGTGGATGCCCGAACCCTCGATCGGGCGGGCCAGTCCCCCGCCGGTCGGGTGGAAGACGCCGAAGTAGGCGTGCACGAGCTCGTCGGTGTCCTCGTCCCACATGTCGACGTAGAACGCGCGCGGGCGGTCCTCGGAGACAGGGGTCTGGTAGGCAGGAGCCGGATCGAGATGGAGCGAGAGCATGTTGATATCCGTGTGCTTGCCTTCGAAGCGGGAGCGCACGCGAGCCCGAACGGGTCTTTCAACATCTACCGGATGGCGAGTCCCTACCCGGAAGTCGCCTACGTGGAGACACCCCAAGGAGCCCTCTACATCGAAAGCCCTGATTCTGTGCCGATGATGGAAATGTACGATCAGCTGTGGGAAGCCTCCCTCAGCGCCGAGGAATCGGCCGCGTTCATCACCACGCTCAGCGAGGAACTGAAGTGACCGAGAATACGACGCAGCACCCCACCTCCGAAGAGCTGGAAGGTGTCGCCTGGCACATCAGCAGCTTCAGCGCTGACCGGGGTGGAAACTGCGTCGAGGCCGGTCCCCTCAACGACGGTTCGGGGCGGGTCGCGGTCCGCCACAGCCACTTCCCCGACGGCGCCGCGATCATCTACACCCGCGCCGAATGGGAGGCCTTCACCCAGGGCGTCCGCTCCGGAGAGTTCGACTTCCACCAGTAGGCAACGCCCTCACCCCCCGGCCGATCTGCTGTGAAGGGCCCGGCGAAACCCCGCCGGACCCTCCGCATCACATCACCCGGCGGGGTCAGCCGCCGTGTGCGGCCGACTGGCCGACCAGATCGGACGCGGACGCCCCCGGGGCCAGCGTCAGCCGGTCCCACGAGGCGACGTCGCGCTGGAGCTGGCGGTCGTGGGTGGCGAGCACCACCGCCGCCCCGGTGGCGCCGAGGGCCTCGGTCAGCTCGTCCACGAGAGCGATCGAGAGGTGGTTCGTCGGCTCGTCCAACAGCAGCACATGCGGCCGGGACGCCAGCGCGAGCGCCAGGTCGAGCCTGCGCTGCTGCCCCATGGACAGCTCACGCAACGGCTTGTTCACGTCCGCCGACGAGAGCAGCCCCAGAGAACTCAGCGAGACCGTCTCGCTCTCCCGCACGACTCCCCCGCTCACGAGGCGTCCCAGGTGGGCGTTGAAAACCTCCCGAGCACGACGCGTCCCCGCCTGGGGCGACTCCTGCGTCAGCAGCCGCACCCGTGCGGTGCGCGCGGTGCGCACACCGCCGCCGGTCGGTCCGATCCGCCCGGCGAGCGCTGACAGCAGCGTCGACTTGCCCGCCCCGTTGGCCCCGGTGACCACCAGCCGCGAACCGGAGTCGAGGGACAGGGTGACCGGCTGCTCCAGCCTCCCCGCGACGGTGACCTCCTCGGCCCTGACCAGGGTCACGCCGGGCAGTGCCGCCAGCTCCGGCATCCGGAACCGCAGCGGGGGCGGCGGCATGGTGACCGCGTGCGCCTCCAGGTCGTCGCGCCGACGGTGGACGGAGCGCACGAGCCCGGGCGCGCGGGTCGCCCGTCGGTGCTTGCCGGTGCCCTTGTCCGGACGCCAGCCGCTGACCAGCCGGTTCTGCGCCTCGGACAGGTCCTGGGTGAGTCGGGCGTGCTCGGCCCGCTGCTGTTCGTACTCGGCGGCCCAGCGTTCGCGTTCGGCGCACCGCCCCTCCTGGTACCCGGCGAACCCGCCGCCGTAGACGCGGGGCCCGCCGTCGCGGCTCGGGTCGAGGTCGAGCACCGTCGTGACCACGTCCGAGAGCAGGGCTCGGTCGTGGCTGACGAGCACCACGCCGTTGCCGTGCCCGCGCAGTTGGGCGGCCAGGAAGTCGAGCCCGGCGGCGTCGAGGTGGTTCGTGGGCTCGTCCAGCAGCAGGAAGTCGTGCGAGGCGCCCAGCAGGCAGGCCAGCCGGACGCGGTAGCGCTGGCCCACCGACAGCTCCGCCAGCGGCCGGGAGCGGTCGGTGACGGCGCCCAGGTTCTCCAGGGCGAGGTCGACGCGCCGGTCGGCGTCCCAGGCGTCCAGCACCTCGGCGGCGTTCAGGGCCGCGGCGTACTCCTCGGCGGCCAGGGGATCGCCCGCGGCCAGCCCCGCGGCGCTGGCGTCGAGCGCGGCCAGGGCCGCGCGGGCGTCGGCGAGTTCGACGTCGATCAGGTCCCCGACGGTACGGCCGCCGGTCGCCCGCATCTCCTGTTCGGCGACGCCGAGGGTGCCGATGCGCCGCACGCTCCCGGAGTCGGGTTCGAGCGCGCCGGCGAGGATGTGCAGCAGCGTGGACTTGCCGCGGCCGTTCTCGCCCACGACTCCCCAGCGGGATCGCGGTGTGACGGTCATGTCGACACCGGAGAGGACCGTGCGGCCGCCGCGGTCGATGTGGACGCCGTTCGCGGTCAGTTGCGCCCGCTCACCGGCGGGCAGCACGAGTTCGGGGTTGAGGGTGGTCACTGTTCCTCCGAACAGAGCTCCGCCCGGCGCGGTGGCGGCGGGGTGTGCGGGAGCTCTTCGAGCTGACGGAAAAGACCCGGGAAGCGGGTCGGTGCTCACGTCGGGCGCCCGCGGCCGCGTGGAGGCGGGGCGGGCGCTCGGGCTCGGATCAGAGGTACAGCGGCAGATGCATACGGCAACCGTAACAAACGGGTCCGCGTGGGCGGAAAGGATTTATCGCGGGCCGCCCGTCCCGTGCCCCTGACATGGTGCTCACGGGCAGGGCCGTCGGAGCCGCCATGGCAGTGCGGAACGCGCGGCGCCCAGGACCCACCCCCGGCCCCGGGCCGGGCTCCCCCTTCCTCTTCGCCTCGCGCGTTGGCCTTCCTGGAACGCCAAAGGCGGGCAAAGCGTCTAAAGACAAACAAAAAGGAGGTTTCATCTGTGAACGGCGAACATCGCGCATCGGGCACAGGGGTCGCGATCGGTCTTGCCCTTGGCATCGTCCTGGGCACGGTCTTCGACAACCTGGCGCTGGGGATCGTGTTCGGAGCGCTGCTGGGAGCCGCGGTCGGAGCGACGGGCGGGGCGCTCGGCTCGAAGCGTTCGAGCGGCTGAACCCGGAAGGCTCCCTCGCCCGGCCCGTCCCGAGGTCGCTTCTCGGCTTCGCGCGACTTCGGGAGAATCGGACGCCGATGGCGTCCCGGTGACGGCACAGCACTGACAAGTACGGGAGCGAAACGATGAGGGGGTGCGGCCACGGACCGCGCTTCCCCGCGGTTCCGCGAAGGCCGTACCCGGCGCGGCGCGCGGGGGCGCCGCCGGTGCGCCCCCTCACTCCCCGCCGGTGGCGTACAGGTACAGCAGCGCGTTCATGGAGGTGCCGCTCACCAGCTGGCGTCGCCTGACCAGTTCGGGTACCCGGTCCAGCGCCACCCACTCCACGCACTCGGCCTCCCAGGCGTCCTGGGGTTCGCCGACCCTCTCCGCCGTGTCGGCGACGAAGACGTGGTGCTCGCTGTCGGTCAGCCCGCTGGAGGGCTGGACGTAGACCAGCGGGCGCAGCGGCCCCGTCCGCCACCCGGTCTCCTCCAGCACCTCGCGCGCGGCCGCCCGTTCGGGGCTCTCCCCCGGGTGCACGCCGCCCATGGGGATCTCGTAGCCCCAGGTGTCGGTGATGAACCGGTGCCGCCACAGCAGCAGGGCCCTGCCCCGCCCGTCGAGCACCACGGCACCCGCCCCGGGCGGTCGGCGGACGACCCGGTGGTCGAACCGGTGCCCGTCGGGCAGTTCGACGTCGGCGGCCCGCACGTCGATCCACGGATCGGTGTACAGGGGCTTCTCGGAGTGAACGGTCCAGCGCACGGGCGGCCCTTTCCGTTGGCGGGAAGCGGAACCACCAGACTCCCACGTTCGCGCGCGTGCGCGTGTGGCCGTCGGGGCGACCGTGAGCGGGCCCGCCGGAGACAGGTGCGCGCGTGTGGGAGTCGGGCCACGCGGGCCTCATGCCTTCGGCGGCCGGTGTGGTCCGGGTGTGCCCGGGCTCGGGCCCCACTGTTGGCACGGTCACGTTCGCGCTGGTCAGGCCCGTGGCGGGGTGCCGGCGAGGCACGGAAACGGGCCCACGCCGCCTGACCGGGGGGTTGCCCGGACTTGGTGTTGCCTTTCCCACTCACCCCAAGTGGTTTCAAACACTTTCCAAAGCCCTGACCAGCGCATACGTTGCACGGGTGAACTTTATGCGATCGATACCCAAGCTGACGTTTACCGCGACCTCCAGCCTGCTCATCACCGGCGGGCTGCTTCTGGCCGGACCGGGCGCCGCAGCCGCGGACACGGCCTCCGCCAAGGAGATCGCCGACACCCTCAACGACAAGCTGAACGACGACATGGCCGGTCACATGACCGAGGAGCACGTCGAGAACGCCCGCGCGATGGTCGACGCGGCCAAGGACCGCGACCTGGGCGAGGAAGCCGCCGCCATGGCGGTGGCCACCTCCATCGTCGAGACCCACCTGGACAACCTCGACTGGGGCGACCGCGACAGCGTCGGCCTGTTCCAGCAGCGCGACCACTACGGCTCGCAGGAGGACCGCCTCGACCCCACCTGGGCCACCAACGCCTTCTTCGACGAGCTCGAGCGCGTCTACCCCGAGGGCAGCTGGGACGACACCCCGCTGGGCGAGGCCGCCCAGGACGTGCAGCGCTCGGCCTACCCCGACCGGTACCAGCACCAGGTCGACGACGCCGAGATCATCGTGGACCAGCTCTGGTAACGGACCGTTCCTAGACAGACCTAGACAGACAGGGGAGCGTGCGGACCCCGCTCTCGCATGCTCGTCCGGCGGAGGCCGGTGACCGGGTGCCCGGTCACCGGCCTCCGCCGTTTCACGCCTCCTGACGCGCGGCGTTGGCGGCGAAGGCCTCGCGCAGGTACACGCTCAGCCCCTCGGCGTGGGCGTCGACGGTGGCGGTGAAGCGCTCGTCGTCCGCGTACAGCCGTCCCAGTCCCCGGTGGACGCAGGTGGTGCAGTCGTAGAACCAGCGGGTGATGTGGGCGCGGTGCCGCTCGGCCAGGTCCATCACGGCGGGGCTGTCGGGCGCCTGCCCGTCGTTCATGGCCGCGGCCAGGGCCAGGTAGATCTCCTCGCCCTCGGCGTTGAGCCGCTCCCAGTCGGCCTTGGTGTAGGAGCCGACCCTGCGCTGGGACCGGGCGTAGGCCTCGGTGCCGCCCCAGCGCCGGCGGGCCTCCTCGGAGTGGGCGTCCACGTCGAAGTCGCCGAAGAGTTCGAGGCGTTCGGCGGGGGTCAGGTCGAGTTGCATGGTGTCGGCCTCCATCAGGCGTTCGATGCCGCGCGCCATCGTGCGCAGGCGTTCGATGCGTTCGGTCACCAGCCGGTGCTGACGGGCCAGGTGGGCGCGGGCGTCGGCGGCGGGGTCGTCGAGCAGGGCGGCGATCCGGTCCAGGCCGAAGCCCAGTTCCCGGTAGGTCAGGATCCGCCGGAGCCGTTCGAGGTCCCCGTCGCTTTGACGTCCTCCTCGGGGTGAACCCTGAGGATTCCCACAACCTCGCGGCTGCGGGCGCGATGCGCCTCACGGCGTCCGCTGGTTCCTGTTTCGCTGGCCGGAGCCCCACCCGAAGATGGTGGTCTTACCCAGCCTCCGCAGGCGTTTCAGCTCTCCGCTTCCCGCTCTCGTGCGAGTTTCCGTCCAGCGGCGAGCACGACCCGGGACGCGTTCACATCCCGGTCGTGAACGGCCCCACAACCCCCGCACGTCCATGTACGCACGTGCAGGGGCTTGGGTCCGTCGATGACATAGCAGACCGAGCAGGTCTGCGAGGAGGGCAGGAACCGGCCCACCCTGGCGAAGGTGCGCCCGTACCGGGCGGCCTTGTACTCCAGCATGGCCACGAACGCCGACCAGCCCGCGTCGTGCACGCTCTTGGCCAACCGGGCGCGCCCGAGCCCCTTCACACACAGGTCCTCCACGTACACCGCTTGGTTCTCGCGGACGATACGGGTGGAGAGCCGGTGGTGGAACTCACGACGCGCGTCGGTGACCTTCGCGTGCGCGCGGGCGACCTTGACCCGCGTCTTGGCCCGGTTGTTCGACCCCTTCTGTTTGCGGGACAGGGCCCGCTGGGTCTTCTTCAGCTTCTTCTCAGCCCGGCGCAGAAACCGGGGGTTGGCGACCTTGGTGCCGTCGGAGAGTACCGCGAAGTGCCCCAACCCCAGATCGATCCCCACATCAGCCGGGGTTTCGGGCAGGGGCTGGTCGTCGGTCTCCACGACGAACGAGGCGAAGTACCGGCCCGCGGCGTCCTTGATCACGATCACCGTGGACGGGGTGGAGGGCAGAGCCCTGGACCACTTGACCTTCACCTCACCCACCTTGGGCAGGGACAGTTTGCCCGCCTCGGTGATCTTCCACCGGGCGTTGGCGGTGAAGCGGACCGACTGGCGACTGTCCTTGCGGGACTTGAACCGGGGCGGCCCCACCCCGGGGCGCTTGCCTTGGAGTCCGTCGAAAAAGTTGCGGTAGGCGGCGTCCAGGTCGCGCAACGACTGTTGGAGCACCACCGACGACACCTCACCCAACCAAGACCGCTCCTCGGTCTTCTTTGCCTGTGCGATCAACCGTGTGGACAGCTCACCGGCGGTTGGGAAAGCCTCTCCGTTCGCGTGCGCGGTCTCACGGGCCCGGAGGGCATCGTTGTAGACCACACGGACACACCCGAACGCCCTGGCCAACGCACCCCGTTGGTCGGCGTCCGGGTACACGCGAAAGGAGTACCGCAACCGCATACCCCTGACAGTAGAGACGGGCTACGACAGAACGTGACCGGGTAAGGACACACAGGAAGTTCGGATCTAAGCAGTCCGGGTCCGTCACCAGGGGCGCCCCGTGTCCACCACCGGGCCTTACTCGCCGGTAACATCTGGGGGCATGAGCCCTGACCGCACCATCGAGGACTTCCGGTTCGACCGGGACACCCGCGTCGAGAAGCTGGCCGACGGCGAGTTCGCCACCACCCTCACCGACGCCTGGACCACCTTCACCTCCCACCCCAACGGGGGCTACGTCCTGGGCGCCGCCCTCAACGCGCTGCGCCAGAACCTGAGCCAGCCCGACCCCCTGGCCGTCTCGGCGTTCTTCCTGCGCCCCGCCGCCCCCGGCGCGGCCACCGCGCGCACCGAGGTGGTGCGCGAGGGGCGCCGCACCGCCACCGGCCAGGTCCGCCTGGAGCAGGGCGGCAAGGAGATCCTGCGCGCCACCGCCACCTACGGCGTCCTGTCCCCCGACCCCTCGGCCCGCGTCCTGACCCTGGACGAGCCCCCGCGCCTGCCCGCCCCCGAGGACTGCCCCGTCCCGCCCGAGTTCGACAACCCCGAGGGTCTGGGCATCGCGCGCAGCGTCGACTACCGCTACCCCGGGCGGCCGGGCTGGCTGGACGGCAGGAAGGACGGCCGCCCGTACGCCGAGTTCTGGATGCGCTTCGCCGACGGGCGCGAACCCGACACCCACGCGCTGGCCTCGATGGTGGACTTCGCTCCTCCGGCGGTTCTGGAGATCGGCGAGTTCGCGACGATCACCGTCGAGCTGAGCGTGCACGTGCGCGCCAGGCCCGCCCCGGGGTGGCTGGCCTGCCGGGTGTTCACCAAGCACGTCTCCGGCGGCCTGCACGAGGAGGACATGGAGATCTGGGACGCCACGGGCACGCTGGTCGCCCAGTGCCGCCAGTTGGCCATGCTCCTCTGATCGGAGCTCCCCCTGGCGCGGTGAGGCTCTCGGCGCGGGCCCACCCGCGCCGCGCCGAGAACGCTCCCCCGCCCGGACACGGAGCCGCCGGCCCTCCTGCCCGGACCGGGCCAGCCGACGGCTGCTCCCGTCACCGCCCGAGGGACCGACCCGCCCGGTTCAGGACGTGGACCGGTCCCCGCCGCTCCCCCGCCCGAACTCAGCTTGTTCTTTAACCCCGGCAAGATCGTTTCTTGTCGGGGTTCGCCGTTCCCCGGACAACAGTGGCGGCCATCCCTCACGCTTCGAGATGTCGAGTCACGAAGTACCGAGGAACGGCCGCTGTGATGAGTCTGATGGATGACGCCGTCGGCGTCGAGGCGTTGCCCACATTGTCCTGGTTTCGAAGCGAGTTCCACGACTGTCTGCCCCGCCGGGCAGACACGTTGTTCGAGCTGTGCGACGCGATGCTGTGCTCCGACGGGCCGGTAAGCTCGCTGGTCGATCTGACACTGGTGGCCGAGCACCGGCGCGGACACGGCGCGATGTATGACGCGCTGAACCACGGCCAGGTGGACACTGGCAGGTTGCGGCGCTCGCTGGCCGAACTACCCCTGCCCCGGGCGGCCGACGGCCGGATCGTTCTCGCCGTGGACGTCTCGCCCTGGCTGCGTCCCGACGCACCGTGCAGCCCCGACCGGCTGTTCTGCCACGTCTACGGCCGCTCCAAGAACACCTCGCAGTTCATCCCCGGCTGGCCCTACTCCTTCGTCGCCGCCCTGGAGACCGGCCGCACCTCGTGGACCGCCCTGTTGGACGCGGTCCGTCTGGGCCCGGCCGACGACGCCACCGCCGTCACTGCGGCCCAGCTGCGCGAGGTCGTCACCCGCCTCATCGCCGCCGGGCACTGGCGCCAAGGCGAGGCCGACATCCTGATCGTCATGGACTCCGGCTACGACGTGTGCCGTCTGGCCTTCGTCCTGGCCGACCTGCCCGTGGAACTGGTGGGCCGCATCCGCTCCGACCGCGTCATGCTGCGACCCGCACCGCCCCGGCCCCCAGGCACCATCGGGCGCCCGCGCAAGCACGGCGGGGTATTCACCCTGGCCGAGCCGGACAGCTGGCACGCCCCCGACCAGGCCACCGTGACTGAAACCACCCGCTACGGCACCGCCCACGCCCGGGCGTGGGACCGGCTGCACCCCCGGCTTACCCACCGCGGCCCCTGGCTGGACCACGACGGAAACCTGCCCGTCGTTGAGGGGACCCTGGTGCGCCTGGAGGTCGAGCACCTGCCCGGCGACCGGGACCCCAAGCCGGTGTGGCTGTGGTCATCGGTCACCGGAGCCAGCGGCGAGCTGGTCGATGTGCTGTGGCAGGCGTTCCTGCGCCGCTTCGATCTGGAGCACACCTTCCGCCTGTTCAAGCAGACCCTGGGTTGGACCTGCCCGAGGGTGCGCTCCTGCGAGGCGGCCGACCGGTGGACCTGGCTGGTCATCGCCGCGCACACCCAGCTGCGTCTGGCCCGCCCGCTGGCCGAGGATCTGCGCCGTCCCTGGGAGCGGCCCGCTGAGCCGGGCCGACTCACCCCCGCCCGGGTCCGGCGGGGGTTTCGCCACCTGCGGGTGAAGGCGGCGCGTCCGGCCAGGGCACCGAAACCCTCCTGGCCCGGTCCCGGACGACCGCCCGGTTCGAAGAACCGCCGCCCGGCGTCCCGCTACGACGTCGGCAAAACCGTCAAACGCGACCTCACCCTCGCACAGCACAGGAACCGCGCAGGTTAAAGAACAAGCTCAGACCACGGCGCGGAAATGCGTGGTCAGGCGCCGGTCCTCGTCCAGGATGTGGAAGGCCACCCCCGGGGGCTGGTCGCGGTTGGCCGCGGGCTCGCCCTCCCAGGGCATGCGCAGCGTCCACGTCACGCCGGGCGCCAGCAGCAGGGGCCGCCCGGCGAAGGTGGTCGCCCCGCCGGTGTGGGCGTGCCCGACCAGGATCCCCGCCACCCGCGGGTGGGCCCGCAGCAGCCCGGACAGGTCGTCGGCGTTGTCCAGCCGCATGGAGTCGGGCAGCGGGTGGTGGACCCGCACGGGCGGGTGGTGCAGGGCCAGCAGGGCGGGCTGGTCGTCGGGCAGGGCGCTCAGCGTCTCGTTGATCCACACCAGGGTGGCCGTGTCCAGGTGGCCGCCGTCCTCGCCCGGAACCGTCGAGTCGCAGGTCAGCACCGCCGCGCCCCCCACCTCGTGCACCTGGTTGAACGGCTCCTCGGACGGCTCCTGACCCAGCAGCGACGCGCGCATCCGCCCGCGGTCGTCGTGGTTGCCGGGGCAGACCAGCACCGGGAAGGGCAGGTCCAGCAGCCGGGCCGCCTCGCGGTACTCCTCGGCGGTGGCGTGGTCGGCGATGTCACCGGTGACCAGGAGCGCGTCCGGCTCCTGGGCCAGGCCGCGCAGGTACTCCGCGGTCCGGGCGGCGCGCCCGGTGGTGCGGTCGGTCCCGTCCAGGTGCAGGTCGCTGATGTGGGCGAGCAGGAGCGTCATGGCCGTCCTTCGTCGGTCGCGGGTGCGTTGCGCCCTCCGGGACCGCGCGGACCTGCCGCTGGGAGGGCGCACGGAACCCGTGCGGCCGGGAACCCCCGGCTTCCGCCCCGTGCCCGCCCCAGGCCGTTGACCGGCCGTTTCCCGTCGGGTGAAACGAGGCTATTGCGCGCGCCGCGAGCGGGACAGGGTGGTTCCCCGCCCGCGTTCGGCGGCCGCGGCCCGGGTGGAGCCCGGGCGACCACAACAATCTCTGTGTTCAAAACGACCAGAAGATTTACCGGTCGGCAAACCGTGGGTCATGCTCTCGAAACCGGTGCGGATGCGACCGGCGCCACGGAGCGGTGTAACGGCCGCCACGTTCCCGCCTCGGGCGATCCGTCGGCCCGCGAGCGCCCGCCCGCACCGCGGACCTGCAGCAACGGAGAGAGCCACCCCATGAGCATCCAGCGCATTCTGCGCGTCGGCGGCGCGGTCGCCGCGGCCGTCGTCATCGGCGCCGCGGCGGTCAACGCCTCGTCGACCGGCGGCGACGGCGCCGAGGCCGTACGCAGCCGACTGACCACGATCGTGCCCGCCGCGCCCGGCGGCGGCTGGGACCTGGTGGGGCGCGAGGCGCAGAACGCCTTCCGCGAGGGGGAGATCGTCGCCAACAACCAGGTGGTCAACGTTCCCGGCGCGGGCGGCACCATCGGCCTGGCCCAGGCGGTCCGCCAGGAGGGCAGGGCCAACATGCTGATGGTGACCGGCACGGTCATGATCGGCAGCATCATCGTCAACAACTCCTCGCACGACCTGGGGGACGTCACCCCCATCGCCCGGCTCGCCGACGACTACGAGGTGGTCGTGGTCCCCGACGACTCCCCGTACCAGGACATGGGCGACCTGGCCGAGGCCTGGCGCGAGGACCCGGGCGGGATGGCGATCGGCGGCGGCTCCCTGGGCGGCACCGACCACCTGCTGGCCGGACTCATCGCCTCCGACGTCGACGTCGACCCCCAGGACGTCAACTACATCGCGTTCTCCGGCGGCGGTGAGGCGCTGACCTCGCTGCTGTCGGGCAGCGTCGACGTGGGCATCAGCGGCTACAACGAGTTCAGCGACCAGATCGAGGCGGGCAACGTGCGCGCCCTGGGCGTCTCCGCGCACGAGCGCGTCGAGGGCATCGACGTTCCCACCCTGGCCGAGCAGGACATCGACGCGGTCCTGCCCAACTGGCGGGGTTTCGTGGCCCCGGCCGGCATCACGGAGGAGGAGCGCGCCGAGCTGACCGCGATCGTCACCGAGATGCACGACACCCCCGAGTGGGCGCAGACGCTGGAGCGCAACCGCTGGGACGACACCTTCCAGACCGGCGAGGAGTTCGAGGAGTTCCTCGCCCTGGAGACCGAGCGCATCACCACCATCACCGAGGAACTGGGCCTGTCTTGAGTACCGACGCCACCACCCCCGTCCGGGCGACGGAGCCCGCCGCCCCGCCGCCCCGCCCCTCCTGGTGGCGGGGCAGGTCCGAACTGCTGGTCGCCGCCCTGGTGCTGGGCATCGCCGGGTTCATCGCCGTGCAGACCGCGGCCATGCCGGTGCCGCCGGGCACCGAACCGCCCGGTCCGCGCTTCTTCCCCACCCTGGTCGCGATCTTCATGGGCGTCACGGGCGTGGCCCTGGCCGTGCAGGTCCTGCTGCGCCCGGCCCGCACCGCCGACGCGCCGACCACCGGAGAGAACGCCGAGGCCGCCACCGCCGACACCGACGGGAGCGCCCCGGCCGGTGAGGCGGGGCCCGCGCGCATCGACTGGCGCTGCCTGGGGATCGTCGTCGCCTCACTGACGGTGTTCATCCTGCTGCTCCAGCCGGTGGGCTGGCTGCTGTCCGCGGCGCTGCTGTTCTTCGGCGTGGCCTACGCCCTGGGCAGCCGCCGGTACCTGTTCGACGCCGTGCTGTCGCTGGTGTTCTCCTCCGTCATCCAGCTCGCCTTCGTCGCCGGTCTGGGCCTGAACCTGCCGGCCGGAATCCTCGGGGGCATCTTCTAAATGGACGTTCTCACCAACCTCATGGCGGGGTTCGCCAATGCGCTGAGCCCCGAGTACCTGTTCCTGGCGCTGCTGGGCGTCATGCTCGGCACGGCCGTGGGCGTGGTGCCCGGCCTGGGCTCCTCCATGGCCGTCGCGCTCCTGCTGCCGGTCACCTTCCACCTCGACCCCACCGGCGCGTTCATCATGTTCGCCGGTGTGTACTACGGCGGGCTGTTCGGTGACTCCACCGCCGCCATCCTGATGAACACGCCGGGGCAGGCCTCGGCCATCGCCACCGCCATCGAGGGCCACAAGATGGCCAAGCGCGGGCGGGCGCCGCAGGCGCTGGCCACGGCGGCGATCGGCGCGTTCATCGGCGCGATCGTGTCCACGGCGCTGGTGGCGTTCTTCTCGCCGGTCATCGTGCAGTTGGCGCTGCAGTTCGGCCCCGCCGAGTACTTCGCGCTCACCGTCTTCGCGTTCGTGGCCACCTCCGCGGTGGTCTCGGACTCGGCCGTGCGCGGCCTGATCGCCCTGGGCATCGGCCTGGCCATCTCGATGGTGGGCATCGACGGCCTCAGCGGCGCCGAGCGCTTCACCCTGGGCGTGCCCCAGCTCTTCGAGGGCTTCAGCATCATCACGGTGACGGTGGCGCTGCTGGCGATCGGCGAGGTGCTGCACGTGGCCGCCACCGCCCACGCGGGCGACGCGGCGCGCGGTGGCCTGCGGCGCACCGGCACCCCCTGGCTGAGCCGACGCGACCTGCGGCGCACGCTTCCGGCCTGGATGCGCGGAACCCTGTTCGGCCTGCCGTTCGGGTCCATCCCGGCGGGCGGCTCGGAGATCCCGACCTTCCTGGCCTACGGCAGCGAGCGCAAGCTCGCCGCGCGGCGCGCCCGGCGGGGCAAGGGCGAGGACGAGTTCGGCGAGGGCGCCATCGAGGGCGTGGCCGCGCCGGAGGCCGCCGCCAGCGCCACCGCCGGAACCGCGATGGGCACCCTGCTGGGTCTGGGTCTGCCGACCTCGGCGACCGCCGCGATCATGCTGGCCGCCTTCCAGCAGTACGGGATGCAGCCCGGTCCGCTGCTGTTCGAGCGCGACGGCGACCTGGTGTGGGCGCTGCTGGCCAGCCTGTTCATCGGCAGCGTCATGCTGCTCATCCTCAACCTGCCCTTCGCGCCGCTGTGGGCCAAGCTGCTGCTGGTCCCCAAGCCGTACATGTACGCCGGGATCGCGGTGTTCTCGTCCCTGGGCGTGTACGCGGCCGCGTCGTCCATGGTGGACCTGTGGCTGATGCTGATCCTGGGCCTGGTGGCTCTGATGATGCGCCGCTTCAACATTCCGCTGGCCCCGGTGCTGATCGCGGTCGTCCTGGGCCCGGTGGCCGAGACGGAGCTGCGCCGCGCCCTGGCCGTGGGGCAGGGCGACGTGTCGGTGCTCGTGGACAGCGGGATCACCCTGGGCATCTACGGGCTGCTGCTGACGATCGGCCTGGTCGTGGCCGTCGGCCGACTGCGCGCCCGACGGGCCGCGGATAAGGACCACACCCCGGTGGAGGCGGGCCGCGGCTGACTCCGGCCAGGCCCCTCCCGGGCGCGGCGGCACGGACCACTCCCCGTGCCGCCGCGCCGTTTCTGTTCGTGCCCGTGCCCGGTCGGCGGCCGACCGGTGCTCTTCGGGGGCCGCGCGGCCCGGCGAGGAACACTTTCTCCGAACCGGCCGCCCTCCCGCGTCCGGCCCCGGTCTCAGGAACCCCCGCCGGTCGTGGCCGAGGGCCCCCGCGGGCGCACGCCCGCGAACGCGATGTCCAGCAGACGGCCCGCCTGCGCGCCGTCGGGGTGGTCCTCCGTGGCGAGCGAGATGGCGCTGACGAGCGCGACCAGGTCCTCGGCGCGCACACCGGGGCGCACCGCCCGCGCCCGCCGGGCGCGCTCCAGGAGTTCACCGGCCGCGGCGGTGATCATCGCCGCGCAGCCGTCGTCGCGCTCCAGCAGGTCGGCGTCGCGGCCGTCCCGCAGCAGCGAGGCGGCCAGACCGCGGCTGGCCTCGGCGTAGGCGTTGAAATCCCGCAGCCAGGCGAAGAGGGCGGGGCCCGGCCCGTTGGTGCGGGAGTGCTCCCGCGCCCTTGCGCAGAGCGCTTCGGCGCGGTCGTGGAAGACCACCTCCAGCAGGCGGCGCCGGGAGGGGAAGTGGCGGTGCAGGGTCGCCGAGCCCACCCCGGCCCGACGGGCGATCTCCTCCAGCGAGGCGTCGACGCCGTGGGCCGCGAAGGCCTCCTCGGCCACGGCGACGATGCGTTCGTAGTTGCGCCGGGCATCCGCGCGCAGGGGCTTTCGCGCCGTGCTCTCGACCACCGTGACCTCCTGGACTTGCTAAGTGGGGTGGCTCTCCGGTTATCTTAGCGGAACGAAGTGGGGGGCCACTCCACTTTCTTCGCGAGACTGGGGAGAACGACCATGCGCGCTGTGCGGTACGACCGATTCGGCCCGCCCGAGGTGTTGCGCGTCGACGAGGTGCCCACGCCGAGTCCGGGAGCGGGCGAGGTGCTCGTCGAGGTGTACGCCGCGAGCGTGGACGCGGGCGAGGTCGCCTTCCGCTCGGGCAGGATGCGCGGGATCACCCGCGCCCGGTTCCCCCGGGGCGTGGGCGTCGACTTCACGGGCCGCGTCGCTGCGGTGGGCGCGGGAGTGCGCGCCTGGCGGGCCGGGGACGCGGTGTGGGGGCTCATGCCGCACTTCGCCTTCGGGGCCATCGCCGATCACGTCGTCGTCCCGGAACAGCGGCTCGCCGGCGCGCCCGGGAACCTCGGCCTCCTGGAGGCCGCCGCCCTTCCGGGGGCGGGCACCACCGCCCTGACCGCGCTGACGGACAAGGCCCGCCTCTCGCCCGGTGAACGGCTCCTGGTCCGCGGCGCCACCGGAGGTGTGGGCAGCGTCGCGGTGCAACTGGGCAAGGCGCTCGGCGCCGAGGTCACCGCCCTCGCCGGTGCCCGCAACCTCGACTGGATCCGGGGACTCGGCGCCGACGAGGCCCTGGACTACCGCACGACCCGGCCGCGGGACCTCGGCCGCTTCGACGTCATCGTCGACCTGGTAGGCACCGACCTCGGCGCCTACCAGGCGCGGCTGGACCGGGGCGGGCGCATGGTCGCGCTCGCCTTCGATCCGGACCGCGTCCTCAGGTCCCTGCTCGGCACCGGGCTCCGGGCCGCCGTGCGGCCCGGCCGGACCAAGCTCTTCAGCAACAACCCGTCGGCGGAGCGCATCGCCGAGCTCACCCGCGCCACCGAGGAGGGGAAGGTCCGACCCCTGGTCGACACGGTCTTCCCCATGGCCGACGTCGCGGAGGCCCACCGCAGGCTGGAGGCGGGCGGCGTCCGCGGGAAGTACGTCATCGACGTGCGGCGCCCCTAGCGGCGACGCGTCGGGCCGTGCCCGTCGGCGGCGGTGGACCTAAGACGGTTCCTTCGCGGGGCGGGCCCGCTCGCGGCCGACCGCGCGGGCCCCGGCCCTTCGCGCGGCGCGCCGCCGCAGCAGCACGCCCTGGCGGGGCGAGAACAGGTAGGCCAGGGTGAAGGCCGACGACTGGGCCAGCACGATCGCCCCGCCGGTGGACACGTTCAGGTGGAAGCTGAGGAAGACCCCCGCCACGGCCGCCGCCACGGCCACCGCCGCGGAGATGACCAGCATCCGCTCGAAGCGGTCGGTGAGCAGGTAGGCCGTCGCCCCGGGGACGATGACCATGGCCACGACCAGGATGATCCCCACCGCCTGCAGGGCCACCACCACCGTGACCGACAGCAGCCCCAGCAGCAGCGTCTCCAGCAGGCGGGGGTTGATGCCCACCGCGTGCGCGTGGACCGGGTCGAAGGCGTACAGGGTCAGGTCGCGGTGCTTGTACCAGACCACCGCCAGCACCACCCCGGCCAGGACGAGCACCTGCCAGATGTCGGTGTCCGACACCCCCAGCACGTTGCCGAACAGGATGTGTCCCAGGTCGGTCTGGCTGGGTACCCGCGAGACCAGGACCAGACCCAGGGCGAACATGGCTGTGAAGACCACGCCGATGACGGCGTCCTCCTTGACCCGGGAGGTGCGGTTGACCACCCCGATCAGGGCGACCGACCCGGCGCCGAAGACCAGCGCGCCCACCGCGAAGGGCAGCCCGAACAGGTAGGACAGCACCACCCCGGGCAGGACGGCGTGGGAGACCGCGTCGCCCATCAGCGACCAGCCCACCAGCGTCATCCAGCACGACAGGACGGCGCACGCCACCCCGGCGACCACGCTGACCAGCAGGGCGCGCCGGACGAAGTCGAAGCCCATGGGCACCGTGAACCACTCCGCGACCGCGGTCAGCGCGTCCATGCCGTTCCCTCCTCGTCGGTGTGGACCCCGAAGGCCTCCATGAGGGTCTCCGGGCGCAGGACCTCCTCGGGTGCGCCGTGCGCCACGACGCGGCGCTGGAGCAGCACCGCCTCGTCGCACAGCGCGGGCACCTGGGCCAGGTCGTGGGTGGACACCAGCAGCGTGTGGCCCTCGCCGCGCAGTTGCAGCAGCAGTTCGGTGATGCGCCCCTCCGAGCGCTTGTCGACCCCGGCGAAGGGCTCGTCGAGCAGGAGCACGTCGGCTCCCTGGGCGATGGCGCGGGCCACGAAGGCGCGTTTGCGCTGGCCGCCGGAGAGCGCGCCGATCTGGCGGTCGGCCAGGTCGCCCAGGTGGGTGCGGTCCAGGGCGTGCTCGACCGCTTCCCGGTCGGCGGGGCGGGGGCGGCGCCGCTGTCCCATGCGCCCGTAGCGGCCCATCATCACCACGTCGCGCACACGGACCGGGAAGGCCCAGTCGACCTGTTCGGACTGGGGCACGTAGCCCACCAGCCCGCGGCGGCGGGCGGCGGCCCCGGTGCGCCCGAGGATCCGCACCCGCCCCCCGTCGGTGGGGACCAGGCCCAGCACGGTCTTGAACAGGGTGGACTTGCCCGACCCGTTGGTGCCCAGCAGGCCGCAGACGCGGCCGGGGGCGACGGACAGGCTCACGCCGTCCAGTGCCAGGACGTCGCCGTAGCGGACGGTGGCGTCGGTGACCTCGATGGCGGCGTTCACCGCTCCTCCCCCCGCAGCCCGGCCACGATGGCCTCGGCGTCGTGGCGCAGCAGGTCCAGGTAGGTGGGCACGGGGCCGCCCTCCTCGGACAGGGAGTCGACGTAGAGGGTTCGGCCCATGGCGGCGCCGGTCTCGCGCGCCACCGAGCGCTGGGAGCCGTCGTTGACGGTGCTCTCGCAGAAGACGGCGGGAACCTGGTTGTCGCGGACGAACTCGGTGACGGCGGCGGTCTGCCGGGGGGTGCCCTGGGTCTCGGCGTTGACCGGCCACAGGTACATCTCGGTCAGCCCCGCGTCGCGTGCCAGGTAGGAGAAGGCCCCCTCGCAGGTGACCAGGGCGCGGGAGCTGTCGGGGACACCGGCGAGCTCCTCCTCCAGGTAGTCGCCGACCTCGCTGATCTCGTCCTTGTAGGCCTCGGCCGCCTCGGCGTAGGCCTGCTCGCCCTCGGGGTCGAGTTCGGTGAGGGCGTCGCGGATGTTGTCGACGTAGACGGGGGCGTTGTCGGGCGACATCCAGGCGTGGGGGTTGGGCTGGCCCTCGTACTCCCCCGCGGAGATGGGGATGGTCTCGACGCCGTCGCTGAGCACGGCGGTGGGGGCCTGCACGCGTTCGGTGAACTGGCTGAACCAGGCCTCCAGGCCGAGCCCGTTCTCCAGGATCAGGTCGGCGTCCCGGCCGCGGACGAGGTCGTCGGGGGTGGGTTCGTAGCCGTGGATCTCGGCTCCGGGCCGGGTGAGCGAGGCGACCTCCACCCGCCCGTCGGCGACGTTGCGTGCCATGTCCGCCAGGACGGTGAACGTGGTCAGTACCAGGAGCCGTCCGTCGTCGCGCTCCTGTCCGGCGGAGGAGCAGGCGGTCAGGCCCAGGACAAGGGCGAGGGAGGCGGCGGGGAGCTTCGCCGACCAGGAGTGTGAAGAAGCCTCATCTTGAAAGTTCGGCACGCCTAACTTTTTACCACAAGAGGGCCAAACTACACATCGCGGCGGGCGTGTCGCGGTCGCCGACCGGGCCTCGTGTCCTGGGCACCGCTGGCCCGCCCGTACGGCGCGTGCGGCTCAGTCCGGTCCGGCCAGGGCGGTCCGGGCCGCGGCGGTCCAGTGCGGCGACCCTGCCCGGGCGGCCACGCGCAGGGCCAGCCGGTAGTTCTCCGCGGCCCGCTCGCGGCGTCCGAGTGCGCGGTCGAGGTCGCCGAGCTGGTGCGCGACCGGCCCCAGGGTCAGCAGACCGCTGCCCGCACCGGCCAGCTCCCCGGCGGCGGGTGAGAGCAGGCGGTGGGCGCGCTCCATCGCGGGGCGGTCGCCGACGGCGGTGGCGGCCCGGGCGGCCAGGCAGGTCAGGGCCTCCCCGAGCAGGCCGGGCGGTGCGTCGGGGGGAAGGGGCGCTGTCCCGGGCCGGGCCAGGGCGTGGGCCCAGGGGGCGTAGGGGCCCCAGTCCTGGCGAGGGTCCACCGCTGCGGGACGGCCGCCCCGCAGGCGCAGGCACAGCAGCGCCAGGGGCAGGATGCCCTGCTCCACCCCGGGCATGCCGGTGTCGGCGAGCCGCACGCTCGCGGCCCGGTAGGCGGCCTCGGCCTCCTCGGCGGACCCCCGCGCGGCCGTGCGCAGCGCCTCGTACCACCGGGTGAACACCCCCACCAGGGCGATCCCGTAACGCGAGCCCAGCCGGTCGGCGGCGGCCGCGTGGGCGTCGGCGGCGCCGAAGTCGGCGAGCGCGGAGTACGCCTGGACCAGGACGAGGCGGCCCAGCACCTCGAAGGTCACCAGGCCGTGCCGGGAGGCCAGGTCGACCAGTTCCGCGCCGATCTCCACGCGCTGCGGGGCCCGCCCGGCGCCCTGGAAGGACTGCATGAACCGGGCGTTGAGCGCCAGGCACAGCAGGGCGGGGTCGCCGAGCCCGCGGGCGGTCTCCTCGGCCAGGCGGGCCGCGTCCGGGCCCCGGCCGGTGGCGGCGCCGCGCAGTTCCAGGGCCAGGGCGCACAGCAGGCGGGCGCGCTGCTCCGGGCGGTCCTCGGGCAGGGCGGCCAGGGTGCGTTCGGCGGCCCCGGCGACCCGGCGGGCCAGCGCCTCGTCGTCGTTGCGCGGCCACAGGGCGGGCACGTCGAAGGCGGTGATGACCTGAGCCGTCAGCTCCGCGTCGCCCAGCTCCTCGGCCGCGGCCACCGCCCGGGCGCGGTGGTGGCGGGCCTCCTCCAGACGGCCGGTGACGGCCAGCGCCCGGACCATGCCCATGACCGCCTCCAGGCGTTCGCGGGGCCGGTCCTCGCCGCAGCGGTCGTGGGCGGCGACGGCCTCCCGCCACAGCCGGGCCGCCTCGTGCGGGGCGAAGCGCTCCTCTGCCCGCAGGGCGGCGGTGCGCGCGTGGCGGGCGGCCCGGTCCGCGGTGGCGCGGGTGCCCGCACGCCCGAAGTGGTGGGCGAGCACGTCGGCCCGGTCGGGGTGCAGCGCCTCGACGGCCTCGGCCACCGCCGTGTGCCAGTGCGCCCGGCGCGGTCGGGAGAGGTCCTGGTAGAGGGTGTCGCGCACCAGCACGTGCGCGAAGCGCAGACCGGGTGCGCCGTCGGGCTCGTCCGGTTCGGCGCCGTCGGTGAGGAAGCCCGCCTCCAGCGCCTCATCCAGGGCGTCGAGCATGGCGTCCCCGTCCGGGGACAGGGCCGACAGGACGTCGGGGTCGACGTCGCGGCCGATCACGGCGGCCCGGCGCAGCAGGTCCCGGGCCCCGGGTGTCAGGGAGCCCAGGCGGTGGCGGATGACGTCGCGCACTCCGGCGGGGACCGCGTCGAGCGCGGCGCCGTCCCCGTCGGACAGCAGCCGGGCCAGCTCACGGACGAAGAAGGGGTTGCCGCCGCTGCGCCGGTGGACGGCGCGCAGCGCCCGCCCGCCGACGTCGCGGCCGACCAGGGCCCGCACCAGCGCCTCGGTCGCCTCCTCGGCCAGCCCGCCCAGGTAGGCGCGGGCCGGTTCGCCGGGGGCGAGCCGGGCCAGGGCCGCGGTCAGCGCGGGGTGGACCTCGCCGGTCCGGTGGGTCCCCACGAGCAGCACGGGCCCGGGGAGCGGTTCGGCGGCCAGGAAGGTGAACAGTTCCAGGGTCTCCTCCGCCGCCCGGTGCAGGTCGTCGAAGACCAGCAGGACGGGGCCGCGCCGTGCGGCCGAGGCGAGCAGGCGGGCGGCTTGGCGCAGGACGCCGAACCGGGCCGCCGCGGGGTCGGGGGCGGCACCTCCCGGCGCCGCGGTGTCGTCGTCGCGGGCGGGGGCGGCGATGCTCCTGGGCTGCGTGGTGACCGCACCCCGGCCCGTGCCCGTGTAGGGGCTGTCCGTCCCGGTGGGGCTCGTGTTGAATGCCGAGGCTGTGGTGCCGTCCGTGGTGAGGCCGGTGGTGTCCCCGTGGGCCGCGGTGTCCGCGGACGCCGCCAGCACGGTGGCGATCTGCGTCCAGGGCCAGGCCGCGGGCGCCCCCTCGTGCTCGGGGCCGCGCCCCCAGGCCGTGGTCCACCCGCGCCCGGCCAGCCGCCGCGCGAGTTCCTCGGCCAGGGCCGTCTTGCCCGCCCCGGCGTCGCCGGAGACCAGCGCGACCCGGGCCGGAGCGTGCGGAGCGGCGGAGGCGGCGGCCCCCTCCAGCAGTTCCAGTTCCCGGGTCCGGCCCACGAAGGGGCGCCGGGCGGGTTCGGGCGCGCCCTCCGCCCGTGCCGGAACAGCGGTGGCGGCGGCGGCACGCGGGGTGAGGTGGGGCGCCTGGGCCAGGACGTCGGCCTCCAGCCGCCGCAGTCCGGGGCCGGGGTCCACCCCCAGCTCCTCCGCCAGGGTTCGGCGGGCGCGGCGCAGCGCGGCCAGCGCGTCACCCTGACGGCCCGAGCGGTACAGGGCCAGCGCCCACTGCCGCCAGGCGTTCTCGCGCAGGGGGTGGGCCAGGGCGTGCGCCTCCAGGGCGGGCACGGCGTCACCCGCACGCCCCAGCGCCAGGAGGGCCTCGGCGTGCCGCTCCACCGCCAGCAGCCGCAGCCCCTCCAGCCGGTCGGCCTCGGCGCGCGCCCAGGGGTAGGCGGTGAACTCGGCGTAGGCCGGGCCCCGCCACCACCCGAGGGCCTCCTCCAGGCCGTCCAGCGCCGCACCGGGCCGGTCCTCGGCGAGCAGCGCGCCGCCACGGGCCACGGCCCCGGCGAAGCGCCGGGCGTCGACCGCCTCGGGGTCGGCCCGCAGCGCGTAGCCCGGCGGCGCGGTCACCAGCAGCCGGGCGGGCCGCCGCGCGAGCCGGTCCGGTTCCAGGGACCGGCGCAGCGCCGAGACGAAGGTGCGCACCGCGGCCACGGAGCCCTCGGCGGGCGTCTCCCACAGGTCGTCCACGAGGCGGTCCACGGGCACGGCACGGCCCTCGGCGACCAGGAGCCGGGCCAGCACCGCGCGGTGTCGCGGCCCCTTGAGGGCGAGCGGTCCGTGCGCGCCGACGGCCTCCAGGGGACCCAGCACGCGGAAGGACACCGCCGCCCGTGTCACCTCCCCCTCCATGGCAGCAAATCTATCCGGCCGTCCGCACCGGCCGGGGCCGCCGACGCCCCCGCTCAACCGTTGCTCATCGGCTGCTCATCGGACCCCGGCAGGCTCGTGGACGACCGAGATCCCCGGTGACCGCCGGGGACCCGACTCCGACCCACCGAGGAGACCACCGTGGAACCCACGATCCGGGGATTCGACTACCAGCGCGTGCCCGTCGCCGAGGGCGTGGCGCTCAACGCCGCCGTCGGCGGCTCGGGCAGCCCCCTCGTGCTGCTGCACGGCTTCCCCCAGACCCACCTGATGTGGCGACACGTCGCGGCCGACCTGGCCGCCGACCACACCGTCATCTGCCCGGACCTGCGCGGCTACGGCGACAGCGACAAGCCCGCCGGCACCGACGGCGACGCCTACGCCAAGCGCACCATGGCGGCCGACGTCGTCGCCCTGGCCCGCGCCCTGGGCCACGAACGCTTCGCCCTGGCGGGCCACGACCGGGGCGCCCTGGTCGCGATCCGCGCCGGGCTGGACCACCCCCACGCCGTCACCCACCTGGCCTCGCTCGACGTGCTGCCGACCCTGGACATGTGGGAGGTCATGCGCGGGGCCTCGGCCGCGGTGGGCTTCCACCTGTACCTCATGGCCCAGCCTCCGGGCCTGCCCGAGCAGCTCATCGGTGCCAGCCCGGACGCGTTCTTCGGACACTTCCTGGACATCTGGACGCGCGACCCCGAGGCGATCCCCGCCGAGGTGCGCGCCGCCTACCTGCGGGCCTCCCGCGAGGCCGTGCCCTCGATCGTGGCCGACTACCGGGCCTCGGCCGGGATCGACGTCGAGCACGACGAGGCCGACCGCGCGGCCGGGCGGCGTCTGGCCATGCCGGTGACGGTGCTCCAGCAGGACTGGGGCGCGGCGCTGGGCTACGACGCCGCCGCGGTGTGGCGGGCCTGGGCTCCCGACCTGCACCACAGCACGGTGACCTGCGGCCACTTCATGGCGGAGGAGGCCCCGGCCGAGGTGGTCGGGGCGCTGCGCGACCTGTTGGCCCGGTAGGCGGGCCGCGGGCGGACTCTGTCAGAATTCCCCGGAAAAAGATCGGTGGACGTGTCGATCCGCGGCGCCCCCCGTTCGACCTAGGGATGAAGGGGCCCGCAAGGGGCCCGCGACACCCGGGGAGACAGAGCCGTGAAGTACATGCTGATCATGCGCGCCACCGACGAGGCCTTCGCGAAGATGGGCCAGATCGACTTCGACGAGATGCTCGCGACCATGGGCCGGTACAACGACGAGCTGATCCGCGCCGGGGTGCTGCTCGCCGCGGAGGGCCTCGACGACGCCGCCGAGGGCGTGGTCGTCGACGGCCCCTGCCTCTCCTTCGTGAGAGTGCCACCGGCTTCAGTCGGTGGGTGAACCGTCAGTCACGAAACGTCACACCCCCGCGCTAAGGTCGGCCCGGACCAGTCCAGGGAGGTGACACATCAAACGCGAACGCGGCCACAAGGCCCGCCTCTACCCCGCCAAGGACCAACTCCGTGAGTTGGAAACCCAGGGCCACGCCGCCCGCGCCCTGTGGAACCTCCTGCACGCGTGGTGGACGATGTCTTCGGAGAACCGGCGGGTGTCCCTGGCTGACGCTGATGCGGCTATTCGTCAGGCCCGCAAGGACCTGCCCTGGTTGGCTGCCCTTCCCGCGCAGGCGGCGCAGCAGGTGCTGAAGGCCTACTTCCGGGCGTGGCAGAACTGCTGGGCGGGCCGGACCGGGCCACCCGTCTTCAAGGCCCGGTTGCGCGCCCGGATGTGCGTCGACGTCCCCCAGGGCCGGGACCTGAACATCGAGCGCCTCACCCGCACGTGGGGGGCCGTGAAGATCCCCAAGGTCGGCGTGGTCCGCTTCCGGTGGACCAAGGACCTACCGGTGGGCAAGCACGCTGACGCCGCGAACAGGGTTACCGGTGCCCGGTTGGTGCGGGAGGCCAACGGCTGGCACGTGGTGCTGAGGGTGCGCACCCAGGTCAAGGAACCGGCACCCCATGTCGGCCCGGGGGTGGGGATCGACCGGGGTGTCGCCAAGCCGCTGACCCTGTCCGATGACACCTTCCGCGAGCACGAGCCGTGGCTGTCCCCGGGTGAGGGCGGGCGTCTGCGCCGGTTGGAGTGCACAGCCGCCCGCCAACGGCGGCAGCGCACACCCGGGCAGCCGTCTTCGCACCAGTTGCGGCGCACCTATGACCAGATCGCCCGGGTGCGCGCGAAAGCCAAGCGCCGCGCCCTGGACTGGCAGCACAAGGTCACGCACGCCCTGGCCGAGGAGTTCGGTGTGGTGGGGGTCGAGGACCTGCACATCGCCGGCATGGTCCGCTCGGCTCGGGGGACGGCGGAGGCCCCGGGCACCAACGTGGCACGAAAATCCGGGTTGAACCGCGCCATCGCCGGACAGGCGTGGGGACGCACCATCACGTTGTTGGCGTACAAGCTCACCGACCGGGGCGGGCACCTGGTGCGGGTGCCCGCCCCCTACACCTCGCGGTGCTGCTGGGCGTGTGGGTTCGTCAGCGAGGGCAACCGGAAGTCACGGGACCGGTTCGTGTGCCAGGCACCGGGGTGCGGATACACAGCCAACGCCGACACCAACGCCGCGCGCAACATCGAGCACCTGACCAAGCAGCAAGCGCCCCAGGACATTGTGGGTGCCAGGACGTGGAGCCCTCGCCGCCAGGCGGGCTGCGAAGCGTAGACCACCAGCGGCGAACGGGTTCCGTTAGCTGGGTTCTCCCGCCTTCAGGCGGAAGAGGATGTCAAATCCTCAACGTGGCCTCCAAGGAGGAGGCCGTGGAGTGGGCCAAGCGGTCGCCGATGGCCGGGCCGGGTTTCAAGACCGAGATCCGCCGGGTCACCACGATCGACGAGTTCCCGCAGGACAACGAGTGGATCCAGAGGGAGCGGGCCTGGCGCGAGGCCACCGGCCAGCTCTGAGCGGACCGACCGGAGATGGCCGACCCCACCGGCCGCGAGGCCGTAGCCGCCGTCTGGCGGATCGACTCGGCGCGGATCGTCGGCGCGCTCGCGCGCTACACCGGCGACTTCGCGCTGGCCGAGGACCTGGGCCAGGAGGCGCTGGCCGAGGCGCTGGTGACCTGGCCGCGCGAGGGCGTGCCCCGCAACCCGGCGGGGTGGCTGCTCACCGTCGGCCGCCGCCGCGCGATCGACGCGTTCCGCCGCCGCTCCACCCTGGACGACAGGTACGCCGTCCTCGCCCGCGACCTGGGCGAGGGCGGCGCCGCCTCGGGCAGTGCGCCCGGCGATCCCGTCGGGGAGGCCGACGACGTGCTGTGGGATCCGGACCGGATCGACGACGACGTGCTCGCGCTGATGTTCACCGCCTGCCACCCCGGGCTGTCGCGGGAGGCCAGGGCGGCGCTCACCCTGCGGGTGGTCGGCGGTCTGACTAGCGACGAGATCGCCAGGGCGTTCCTGGTCCCGACCGCGACCGTGCAGGCCAGGATCACCCGGGCCAAGAAGACCCTCGGGGCGGCCCGGGTGCCCTTCGGGGTGCCCCCGGCCCGGGAGCGGGCCCGGCGGCTCGGCTCGGTGCTCAACGTGGTCTACCTGGTCTTCACCGAGGGCTCCTCGGCCAGCTCCGGAGGCGACCTGCTCCGGCCCGACCTCGCGGGCGAGGCCCAGCGCCTGGCCCGGGTTCTGGCCCGGCTGGTCCCCGACCAGCCCGAGGTCCACGGCCTGCTGGCGCTGCTGGAGCTGACCGCGGCGCGCTTTCCCGCCCGCACCGGGGCGGACGGGCGGCCGGTGCTGCTGGAGCACCAGGACCGCCGCCGCTGGGACCGCGCCGCGATCCGCCGGGGGCGGGCAGCCCTGGCCCGCGCCGGGAGCACCGGCCGCGGGCTGGGCGCCTACGGCCTCCAGGCCGCGATCGCCGAGCGCCACGCGCTCTCCCCCTCGGTGCGGGAGACGGACTGGGAACGGATCGTGCTGCTCTACGAGGCGCTCGGCCGTCTGGCGCCCTCCCCGGTGGTGGACCTCAACCGGGCGGTGGCGGTCTCCATGGCCCGGGGACCGGCCGCGGCGCTGCGGATCGTGGACGAGCTGGCGGCGGCCGGGGCGCTGGCGGACTCGCACCTGCTGCCGAGCGTGCGCGGGGAGCTGCTCGTGCGCCTGGGCCGCACCGCTGAGGCGCGCACCGAACTGGAGCTGGCCGTGCGCCGGTGCGGCAACGAGCGCGAGCGGGAGGTGCTGGAAGGCAAACTCGCCGACCTGGGCTGACCGGTCCACGCCCCGGAGAGCGTCGCGGTTCGCCCCGGGGCTCCGGTGCGGCGGGCTGACCAGGGGCGGCGCTCCCACGGGGTCGAAGCACCGTCGTACCTCAGTACCATGGTCGCTCGGCGCGCGTGGGAAACCGCTGTCCCTGCGGGCTTGTCGACGTCCACGGGGTCACGAGGGCCCGCACCGCAAGGGAGTCCGATGGGGGCCGAGCCGCACCGCGCACTGCGTGGCCGCTACCAGTTGCTGGCCGAGATCGGCCGGGGCGGGATGGGCAGGGTCTGGCGGGCCCACGACACCGAGCTCAACCGCACCGTCGCGGTCAAGGAGATCCTCCTGGGCCCGGGCCTGGACGACGACGAACGCGACCGGATGGCGGCCAGGGCCCGGCGCGAGGCGCAGGCCACCGCGATGGGCGGCCACCCCAACATCGTCACCGTGCACGACATCGTCCAGGACGACGGGCGCCCGTGGATCGTCATGGAGTTCCTCAGCGGGCGCTCCCTGCACGCGCTGGTCCGCCAGGAGGGCCCGCGCGGAGCCCGGGCGACCGCCCAGTGGGGGCTCGACCTGCTCAGCGCGCTGAGCACCGCGCACGGGCAGGGGATCACGCACCGCGACGTCAAACCCGAGAACGTCATGGTCACCGACACCGGACGGGTGGTGCTCACCGACTTCGGCATCGCCACCATCGCCGACACCTCCTCCGTCACCCAGACGGCCGGGGTGATGGGCTCCCCCGCCTACCTGGCCCCCGAGCGGCTGGCGATGAGCCCGGCGACCCCCGCGAGCGACCTTTGGTCACTGGGCGCGACCCTGTACCTCGCGGCCACCGGCAACTCCCCGTTCCGCCGTGAGGGCATCCCCGCCACGCTGCACGCCGTCACCTCCGAGGAGCCGCCCGACGTCCTGGGGCGGGGTCCGCTGGCCCAGGCGGTGCGGGGCCTGCTGGTGAAGGACCCGGCCAGGCGGATCGACGCCGACCGCTGCCGCGCGCTGCTGACCGCGCAGGCGCGGGGAGACACCGCCGCCGCGGCCTTCACGGCCCCCTCGGCCACGACCGTGTCCGTGCCGCCGCGGCCGGTGGGCGGCCCCACACCCACGGTCACCCAGGGACCGGTGCCGCCCGAAGCCCCGGGGCCGGTTCCGCGGCCCCCGGCGGCGCTCCCGCCCCAGACGACGGTCACGACGGCGCCGGTACCGCAGCGGGGTGGGCGGCTGTCCTGGCCGATGGTGGTGCTCACCCTGGGCCTGGCCTCGCTGGTGGCGGTGGCGGCGCTGGTGGTGGTGCTCGATCCGTGGGGCTCCGACAGCGGCGTCTCCGCCGCCGGGACGGGTACGGAGGAGCCCTCCGACCCCGGCGCTGACGAGCAGGAGGCCGGGGCCGGGGCCGGGGGAGACGCCACCGAACCCGAGGAGACCGGGGCGCCCCAGGAGGGCGGCGCCGACGGCACCCCCGTGCCCGGGATGACCTGGACCGAGGACCCGGACGGTTTCGGCATGCGCATCCCCGAGGGCTGGATCCGCCGGGTGGACGGCAGCAGCGTCTTCTACGAGTCCCCCGCCGACGCCAGCTACCTCCAGATCGACATGGCCGAGCACCCCACCGACGACGAGTACCAGCACGTCCTGGACCAGGAACAGGGCGTGTACGACTCGGGTCGGCTGCCGGGCTACGAGCGGGTGCGGATCGCGGACGTCACCGGCGACACCGGCTTCCACTCGGCCGCCGAGTGGGAGTTCACCTGGCGGGACGAGGCCGGCGAGACGCGCCGCGTGCTGACCCGCAACATCGCGGTGGCTCCCGGGGAGTACTACACGCTGGCCTGGGCCTCCACCGATGCCTCGTGGGCTGACGATGACGTCCAGCGCACCGCCGTCATGGAGTCCTTCGAACCGGCCTGAGCCGGTCCCGGTCCTCCTCGGCTTCGGGGGCGGGCCCCTCCCCGGACGGCGGGGCGGACGGGTGCTTGGCGGAGGAGAACTGTCCCGTGGCGATCAGGACCGCGACGAGCGCGAGCGGTACGATCCATCCGCTCCAGCCCAGGATCGTGGCCTGCGTGGTGTCGACGTGCTCGCCCGCCTTCGAGAAGAGGAGGTAGGTCCCACCCGCCCCGTTGAACGCGGCGTGGGCGAGGGCCGCGGGCCACACCGACCCCGACCGCAGCCGCAGCCAGCCGAAGACCGCACCGACCAGGACGCACATGCCGACCATCGCGGTCAGGCCGAGCCAGCCCGGCGCGTCGGGGTAGTTGTACCCGAGGAGGATGAGCGGGGCGTGCCAGAGGCCCCAGATCACGCCCGAGACCAGCAGGGCCGGGAGCGTACCGAGCGGCATCAGTCTCGGGAGCAGCCACCCCCGCCACCCGAGTTCCTCTCCCAGCGCCGGGATGAGGTTGACGAACGCCGCCACCGGCAGCGCGGCGAGCTGGATGGCGATCAGCGCGCCGACCGGTATCGGGAGCTCGGCCGCTCCGGCGGCGCCCGCCTGCTCCTCCAGGACCTGCCGGAACGCGGAGAGGTTCGCGAAGTCGGCCGGATAGACCCCCAGCAGCGCGCCGACCGGGAGCGCAGCCAGGACGAGCGCGATGGGCACGACGACCCCCAGCGCCGCGTAGCCGAGCAGCCTGCGGACCGGTCGTAGCGGCCACAGTCCGAGCGTCCACGCCTTCCGCCTCGGCCGTTCCACGAGGAACACGACGACGAGGGCGGCGATCGCGGGGGTCATCATCACGGCGGTGGCCACGACCGGGAACCAGGGGCTGGCGAGTCCGTCGCCGAGCCAGAGCGGGAGCGCCACGAGCCAGGCGAGTGCGAACGCCAGGGCGGTGAACACGCCGATGGAGCGCAGGTCGCGGCCGCTCATACGCGATCCGCCCCGGGTCGCGGCCGTCCTCGACACGTTCGGGGATTCGTCGGTCACGACGGCTTCCCTTCGAGGATGTGCAGACCGGCCACGGTGCGGTCGTCGCGGAACGTGATCCGTGCCGTGTAGTCGCCCGCCTCGAACGAGAGCGGCGTGTTCGTGACCGTCACGTCGCCGGCCCGGGCGGCCTCCGGCTCCCCCCGCCCCTCGAAGGCTCCCGCCAGGCCGATGATCTGCGCCCACGCGGCCGCGAGCGCGTCCTGCGACAGGCCGTCGCGCATGGCCGGATCGAACCGCTCGGTGACGTGCGACCATCGCCCGGACGCGAGGTCCTCGATCACCGAGACGGCCAGTTCGGCGGCTCCGGGGAGCGGTGTGGTGTTCATGGGCTCTCCTGTTCTGGGATCGATCGGTTTGCCGTAGCGCTGGAACGCCGCCTGCCTGCTCACGCCGAGCGCGTCGCCGATGACCTGCCACGTGACGCCGTCCTGGCGCGCCTGCCCCACGACGGCGCGCACGACGTCGTCGGCGGCCGCGCGCATGCTCACGGCGCGCCCCAGCGAGTCGGTCCAGTCGTCGTCCCTCGTCAGGACGCGCGAGGCGAGGAACGCTTCCGTGCGCGCCTTCAGGACACGCAGCGCCTCTGTCAACTTTTCTTGCACGTGTAAACCTTAGCTTGACAAGTAGGCCGTGGGCAAGCGGGTGAGCGCGACCGACTACGGAAAACGGCGCCCCTCACCGGCGCCCGAAGGACTTCGCGTTACGCGTGCCCCTTTGCGGGCCGTGCCGCCCGAACCCCGCCGCGGCCGCGCTCAGCTGTCCAGGTAGCGCAGCACCGCCAGCACCCGGCGGCTGTAGCCGGAGGCGTGCCCCAGCCCCAACTTGTCGAAGATCGCGTTGACGTGCTTCTCCACCGCGCTCAACGACACGTACAGCCGCTCGGCGATCGAGGTGTTGCTCAGCCCCTGCGCCATGCGCTCCAGGACGTCGCGCTCGCGTGGGGTGAGCCGGGCCAGCGGGTCGGTGTGGGTGGTGCGCGCCAGCAGCTGGCGCACCACCTCGGGGTCGAAGGCCGCCCCGCCCGCGCGCACCCGCTCCAGGGCCTCCAGGAACTCCCCCACCTCCGACACCCGGTCCTTGAGCAGGTAGCCGACCCTGCCCGAGGCCCCGGCCAGCAGTTCGGCGGCGTAGCGCTGCTCCACGTACTGCGACAGCACCAGCACCGCCACCTTCTCGTGGTCGGCGCGGATGCGCAGCGCCGCCCGCAGCCCCTCGTCGGTGTGGGTGGGCGGCATCCGCACGTCCACCACGGCGGCGTCGGGCGCGTGCTCGGCGACCGCGGCCAGCAGAGCGTCGGCGTCGCCGACCGCCGCCGCCACCTCGTGGCCCTCCTCCTCCAACAGCCGCACCAGGCCCTCCCTGAGCAGGACCGAGTCGTCAGCGAGCACTAGGCGCATGGGGGCTCCGTATCGTGGTCAGGGGCAGCATGGCGCGTACCGTGGTCGGACCGCCCCGGGGACTGTGTACCGCCAGTGTGCCGTCCAGCGCCCGCACCCGCCTGGCCAGGCCGGTCAGACCGCCGCCCGCGGGGTCGGCGCCGCCGCGGCCGTCGTCGAGCACCCGCAGGTCCAGAACGCCGTCGGCGTCGTCCAGGTGCACGGTCACCGCCTCGGCCCCGGAGTGCTTGACGGCGTTGGTGATGGCCTCGCGCGCCGCGAAGTACACCGCCGTGGCCAGTTCGCGGGGCGGCGGGGCCGACAGGTGCGCGCGCACCTCCACCGGCAGGGGGCTGCGTTCGGCCACCTCGGTCAGCGCCGCCTCCAGGCCCAGGGTGTCCAGCGCGGTGGGGTAGACCCGCCAGGCCACCTCCCGCAGCTCGTCCAGCAGCACCCGGGTCTCGGTGTGCGCCTGGCGGACCAGCCGCGCCGCGCGCTCGGGGTCGCGGCCGCGCTGGGCCCGCCCCAGCAGCACGGCCAGTGCCACCACGCGCTGCTGGATCCCGTCGTGCAGGTCGCGTTCGATGCGCCGCCGCTCCTCGTCCACCGCCCGAACGATGCCCGACCGGGTGGAGGTCAGCTCGTCGATGCGCCGGTGCAGCAGGTCCTCTCTGCTGGGGCCCACCAGGCGGCGGGCCAGGGCACGGTCGGCCGCCGAGGCCAGCGCCGCCACCAGCCACGTCGCCGCCAGGACGACCAGGCCCATGAACAGGCCCACGTTGATGCTGGAGACGTGTATCCGCGCGCCGGGCATGAGCACGGGCACGTAGGTGCCGCCCCCGGTGAACAGCTCCAGCGCGGCGCCGCCGACGAAGACCGCCACCAGCGTCAGCGCCGTGGGCGCCAGGTAGCCGCACACCAGCGCCGCCGGAAGACGCAGCAGCAGGTAGGCCACGCGCGGGGCGGCCCCGGTCCCCGGCTCGACGACGCCTCCCCCCGACCACCGGGCCAGACGGGCCAGGTCCGCGTCGCCCAGGCGCACCGCCCACCGGGTCACCGCGCCGCGGAACCGGCGCCGGTTGCGGGAGGACAGGAGCGGGGCGCACACCAGCGCCGCGGCCGCCGCGAGGACCCACACCAGCGTGAGCGCGGCGGTGCACAGCCCCAACACGGTGCCCGTCAGCTCGCGCCCGGCCCGTGCCAGCGGCGCGGCCGCCGCCCGCGCCCAGGCGCGGGGGCCGTCCCCGGCCCCGGCCCACTCGGCCATCCGGCCCTCACCCCTCTTCTCCCGCGACCGTCCGCACCCGCCGCCCCAGGCGTCCCGGAGCCGGAGCACCAGGGCGCCCGCCGCGGGCGTGAGCGCGTGGTCGAACCGCCCGTCGACTTCCCCTCCCCCGTGGACGAGGAGGATTCCGACCGGGCCTTGCCGACCCGGTGGTGCTGCGCGCCTCGCGGCCGCGGCTGGTTCCTGCCCCACCGTCATGGCGTCCCAGAGGTCTCGGCAGGTCGGCACGGTTCACCCCGAGGGGCTGATCCGTCCGCGCGCGAGAATGCTCTGGGCCGCGTTCACGTCCGCATGCGCCCTGTGCCCGTACCTGCCACGGCAGAAGACCGACGGGCTCTCCCGGTTCTCCACCGCGACGTGTCCGCACGGGCGACAGGTCCGCACCGCACCGAAACCGATCACCAGGTGCGTCAGAAGCGTACCGACGGTGGCCGTCACGAGAGCGGTTCCCCCCGGGGCGCTCAGGTGCGGCCCTCGTCTCCTCGTCCGTGCGGCGGCGACCACGCCGGGAACCGCGCCCCCTGCCGGGCCATGGGGCGTACCGCCAGGTCGGGGGCGGTGCGCGCCAGAGCGGGGGCGGGGTTTTCCTCAGGGCGCGGGCGGGGCCGCGCCATCGGCACCGGACCGCTGGGGCCGTTTCGTCCCCGAAGGCGTCCGGGCCCGGATAGCCTCGGTCCGTTCCCCGTTTGCAGGAGGTGCGCGGTGTCCCGGACCTGGACCGCGATCGACTTCGAGACCGCCAACCACGACCGCGGCAGCGCGTGCGCGGTCGGCCTGGTGCGGGTGCGCGACGGCGCGGTCGTGGACCGGTACACCACGCTGATCCGACCGCCGGGGCAGGTGGACTTCTTCTCCCGCCACAACATCGCCGTGCACGGCATCACCGCGGCCGACGTCGTCGACGCCCCCTCCTGGGAACAGGCGCACGCGCGCATCGTGGAGTTCGCCGACGGCAGCCCCCTGGTGGCGCACAACGCCGCCTTCGACATGGGGGTGCTGCGCCAGGCCTGCGGGCACACCGGGCTGCCCCACCCGGCGTGGGAGTACGCGTGCACGCTGGCGCTGGCACGGCGCACCTGGGCCGGGCTGCCCGACCACAAGCTGCCGACCGTGTGCGCCCACATCGGGCACCGGGTGACGCACCACCACCGCGCCGACGCCGACGCCGAGGCCGCCGCGCGCATCGTGATGGCCGCCATGGAGCGCTACGGCACCCCGTCGCTCGCCGACCTGGCCCGTGCCGCGCGGACGGACCTGCGCCGGGTGGAGGCCTCGGCCGGGAGCGCGGTACCCGCTCCGGCCCCGGCCGCCGCCGCACCCGCCCAGCCCGCGCTGTTCGCCGCGTCCGCCGCCGCACCCGAGGACCGGTTCGGACGGTGGCAGCGCGACGCCCAGACGCCACTGCCCGAGCCCTCCCCGGACGCCGACCCCACCGGGCCGCTGTACGGGCGCACCGTGTGCGTCTCCGGCGACCTGGAGTCCATGGACAAGCCCGAGGTGTGGCGGCGCGTGGCCGAGGCGGGCGGGCGGCCCGCCAAGAACGTCACCAAGAAGACCGACGTGCTCATCCTCGGGAGCCACGGCGGCCCCGGCAAGACCGCCAAGCACCTGCGGGCCGAGACCTACCGCGAGCGGGGCCAGCGCATCGACCTGGTCACCGAGGCCGAACTGCTGGCCCTGCTGGGGATGACCACCCGTCCCTGACCGGGACGCGCCCTGTGTTCCCGCGACGGAGAGTGCGGACCGGCCCCCGCCGGGCCCTCACCACCTCGCCAGCCTGCTGTCGTGGTGGTGCCACAGGTCGGAGAACGAGTCGGCCCGGTCGAAGTCCCCGTACTTGACCTGGAACAGGTAGGCGGCCCACTCGCCGTCGGCCCCGGCCTCGCGCGGGTCGAGGAGCCACAGGTCCTCGCCCTCGTTGAGCACGAGCGCCGACTCCAGGAGGGGACCGTAGACCTCGTCGTCCTCGTAGAAGCCCCCCAGGTACGGGCGTGCGGTGGCCAGCCACTGGACCTCGTGCGCGGAGAGGGCTCGCCCGCACCAGAGGCCGAGTTCGTCCCAGCCGTCGGTGGCGGCCAGGAAGGCGCGGTAACTGGGCGGTAGCGGCGTCCGCAGGCCCAGGCGGCGCTCAGCCCGCTCGATCTGCTCGTCGGTGGCGGGCCCGTGGCCGGACCACTCCTCGGGGGCCCGGCCGCCCGGGGCGGCAGCGGCGCCGTCGGTGTTCAGGTGGGCCCGCCACTGCTCGGGGGTGGTCAGTCTCCGCCCCGACGGCGCGGTGCCGCGCTCCTCGTTCACCAGGGGGTCCTCTCCGTAGTCCACGAGCGGTCAGAGTAACCCCGGCCACCGACATCGGAGGGGCCTGGAGGGAACGACTCCTCCGCGACCACCCACGACGGCCTCAGCGGCGGGGCCGCAAGGCGGGCCGCTGGGACGACGGCTCCGGCGGGTGCCGCGCACGCGGCCGCCCGCGCCCGGAGACGGACGCGGGCGGCTCGCCGGGGTCGGTCAGACCCTCTCGTTCGGCGACGTGGGAAAGCGCAGGATGGCGCCGTTCTCGGCGCTGGTGTGGCCGTGGTCGAGGACCTCGCCGAAACCGGCGTCGGCGGCCATCGCCGAACGCAGCATCAGCGCGCTGGCCGGTGCCCGGAACGCCGCGTCGGGGTCGTCCAGGTCCGCCGGGTCCTTCGACACCAGCACCGGCTCGCCCGGTGAGCCCCACAGCTCGGCTTCGCCGTCGCGGTCGGCGCCCAGCAGCAGGGTGCGCACCCGCGCCTCCGACAGCATCGGCAGGGTGGGCTCGGTGCCGCGCACCGCCTGGTCGTTGGCGAGTTTCTGGTGGTAGTCGGCGATGATGTCGTCGTGGCCGTCGATGACGAAGTCGCGCAGCGCCTCCGCCGCGGCCTCGTGCAGGCGCTCCTCGGCGTCGGGGCCGCCCCGGCCCCCGGCCACCAGCCTGACCGGGGTGCTCAGCTTGCGCTCGCCCAGGTTGTCGCGCAGATAGGCGATGGCCTCCTCGTCACCGCCGACGAAGATGATCCGGGCGTCCACCTCGGCGACGGCCTCGCGCACCTGCTGGGCGATGCGGGCGGTGTTCTCCCGCCAGGTCTCCATCGGGTAGTGCTTGCCGTCGAAGCGGCCGTTGTACCCGCTCAGGACACCGGGCCCGCCCCGGCCCATCGGGTCGATGTTGCGCAGGTCGGCGCCGGAGAAGTCCTTCTCGGAGGCCGGTCCGCTGGAAGGCTGGCCGGTGTAGGAGAACACCTTGGCGTTGACCCGGTCCAGCGCCACCAGGACGTAGGGCAGATAGCGCCCCCGGTCCACGACCACGGGAAGGGGGTCGGGGACCGGCATGCGCAGGGCACGGCTCTGCGCGGGCGGTTCGGAGAGCGTGTACGCGCCGAGCAGGCGCCCCTCGGAGGCGAACAGGGAGTGGCCGTGGCTGCCGAAGGCCCGGGAGGAGCCGTCCCTGACCGCCTGTTCCAGCACGTCCAGGGTCGCCTTGTCGGTGCCCAGCGAGGAGAGTTCGTCCCGCAGGTGGCGCCAGCGCAGTTCGAGTTCCTTGCCGGCGTCGGTCCTGTCGCGGCTGGTGTCCAGGTGCACCGAGGCCACCGGAGCGTCACTCTCGTACAGAGGTCGCAGAAAACCCAGGTCCATGTGTCCGCGGGGCGTGTGTCCCCGCCCCGCCCACCTCCTTCTCGGGGTCGGTCTGCGGGCCATACTCGGGCCCATGATGCTTGCTTCGGGGCACGCCACGTCGGCACAGACGCGCTTCTTGCCCAAGGATTTCCTGTCCTTGGACGGGCCCCCTACCCCGTCGGCCGCCGGACATGGGCGAAGAGGACCGACGAACGCACAGAAGGGGGTCGCCAACTGTCGGGTGCGGAGGGGACCCGGGCCGCTAGCGTCGGTGACACGGAGAGGGAGGGCGCCATGCTGGACCGGCTCAACCGGGCCCTGGAGAAGGTCGAGGAGGACACCGGACGGCCGGTGGACGTGGCGGAGATGGCGCGGATCGCGCTCACCTCCGAGCACCACCTGCGCCGCCTGTTCTCGGCGCTGGCGGGGATGCCCCTGTCGGAGTACGTGCGGCGGCGCAGGCTCACCCTCGCCGGCGCCGAGGTGCTCGGGGGCGGCGACAGCCTGCTCGACATCGCGGTGCGCCACGGCTACGGGTCGGCCGAGGCCTTCGCCCGGGCCTTTCGCGCCATGCACGGTGTGGGGCCGGGCGAGGCCCGCCGGACCGGCGCGGTGCTCGCCTCACAGCCGAGGATGTCCTTCCGCCTGACCGTCGAAGGGGGTACCACCATGCGTTACCGGATCGTGGACAAGGAGGCCTTCCGCCTCGTGGGTCCCAAGGCACGGGTGCCGATCGTCCACGAGGGCCGCAACCACGCCATGGAGGAGTTCGTGAGGGGCCTGGACCAGGAGGTCCGGGCGCGCGTCGCGGAGCTCTCCGACCAGGAACCGCGCGGTGTCCTGGGCGTCACCGCCGCCCTGTCCCCCGACCGCGGGGAGGGGAGCCTGATCGACTACTACGAGGCCGCGGCGACCTCCGCCCGTGGCGCGGAGGGCATGGAGACGCTGGAGGTGCCGAGCGGTACCTGGGTGGTCTTCCCGAAGTCGGTGCCCGTGGCGCGGTGCCCCGAGGGGTTGCAGCACATGTGGGCGGACGCCTTCGGCCGGTGGTTCCCCTCCAACACGGCCTACCGGGCCACCGAGGGGCCGGAGATCCTGCGGGTCTCCTACTCCGGGGACGGCGCCACCGCCGAGGCCGAGCTGTGGCTGCCCGTCGAGCGCGTCTGACGTGCCCCGCGACCCCCGCAGCGGCGCTGAGCCGCCACCCGCCGGGTACCGCGCGTCCGCCGACGGACCGGACGCGGCAGTCGTCTGCTAGACGCGGGTGCGGCAGCGGTCCAGGAAGCGGCGCAGCACCTCGTTGAACCGCTCGGGCCGCTCCAGGTTGGGCAGGTGCCCGGCGCCCTCGACGATCTCCACGACCGAGTCCGGCACCAGCACGTGCATGGACTCGGCGAGATCGGGCGGGGTGAACACGTCGTGCTGGCCCCCCACCAACAGGGTCGGCGCGGACACCCGGCGCAGCAGGGGCGCGTAGTCCTGGCGCCTGGCGCGGCCCAACAGGGCGGCCGCCGCCCCCTCGGGCGGGGCGGCGTACATCATCGCGCGCACGTGGTCGGCCACCGCGGGCAGTCCGCGCACGTTGGCGGCGGTCATCATGCCCACGAGCACCTCGTCGCCGTAGCCGCGCATGCCCTCGGCGCGCAGCCGTTCGGCCAGCGCCACGCGGGCGGCACGGCCGCGCTCGGTCTCGGCGCTGGGGTTGGTGGCGGCCAGGGTCAGCGAGTCCACGCGGTCGGGGAAGAGCCGGTACAGCTCCAGGGCGATCTGGCCGCCCATCGACAGCCCCACCACGCTCACCACGTCCAGGCCCAGGTGGTCCAGGAGCGCGTCCAGGTCGCGGGCGAAGGTGTCCAGGGTCGTGGTCCCGGGGACGACGGTGCTGCTCCCGTACCCGCGCAGGTCGGGGGCGATCACCCGGTAACCGCGTCCCGCCAGGGCCCTGACCTGGGGCTCCCACATGGTGCGGTCGAAGGGGTGACCGTGGATCAGGAGGGCGGGGTACCCGGCCCCGCGGTCGGTGTAGGTGACGTTGATCCCGCGCACGGAGGCGATGCCCGGGCCTTCACTGCTCGCCGTGTTCGTCGTCTGGTGTGCCACAGGAACCGATGCTATTCAGACGCGCAAGGGCCCTGGCCACCGAGGGCCCCGGAGCAGGGTCGCGGCCGGGCCGTAGGCGGTCCCCCGACGCCTACGGCCCGCCGTCCCCGGGCGCGCGCCCGCCACGCGGCGCCGGACGCGGAGCGCCCGACTACGGGGAGGACCCGCCCGGAGGCCGTCGGGTCCGGACGCGGTTCACCGCTAGGCCGCCCCCTTCCGGTCGGGGGAGCGGCGGGCCGGACGGGTCCCGCGGGTACCGCGGCCCAGGACGAGGGCCGCCATCAGGTAGGGCAGCGCGAACAGGGCGAAGGCCAGGGCGTGCCCGGTCACCGCGAACACCCCCGCGTACAGCAGGTAGGAGGCCGTGGTGAGGGCGTCGGTGCCCAGACCGGCCAGGGAGGTGACGGTGGCCCGGCTCGGCCCGGTGATGCGGTCCTGGAGGCGGGCGTCGGCGACCACCCCCGCGGTCTGGCACAGGCCGAAGCCCACGCCGATCAGCACCCATCCCACCGGGCCGTCCAGCAGGGCCCCGGCGGCGATGGCGGGCGCGGCCAGGCCCACCAGGACGGCCAGGACCCGCACGGGCAGCCGGGAGGCGGGCCCGGCCAGCAGTCCGCCCAGGAGCACGAAGGTCCACACCACCAGCACCGCCACGGGAACGGTGGCGGCGGGGACGCCGGACTCGGCGACGAGCAGGGGGACGTACTCGTCCAGCGCCTCCCAGAACCCGGTCACCGCGACCACGAGCACGATCGCGCCGCGCACCCGGCGGCTGGAGCGCGCCTCGGCCAGTCCGCCGCGCAGGGCGTCCAGGTAGCCGGAGGGCGCCTCCTCCGCTTCCCCGGTCCCCGTGACGCCGTCAGCGGAGGCGGGGCCGCCCGCGGCGGCGCGGTGCTCGGGCAGGGCCAGGGCAGCCAGGGCGCACAGCACGCAGGCGGCGACGCTCGCCGCGCCGACCGCCGCGTAGCCGCCGTGGGCCATGACGGGGATGGCCAGCAGGGTGGCGGCGCCGACGGCGGCCACGTCCAGGGCGCGGGTCACACCCATGACCCGGGCGTAGCGGTCGGACGCGCCGCGGCGGGCGAGTTCGGTGTAGACGAGGGCTTCGAGGGAGCCCGAGGACAGCGCGCCGCCCGCGCCCCACAGGACGAAGCCGAGCGCGAAGGTCCAGTAGCCGGGCCGCAGCAGCCACAGCACGAAAGCGCACGCGGCCAGGAGAGGGGCGGCGGCCAGCAGGTAGCGCCGCGGCACCACGTCGGCCCAGGCCCCGGCGGGGACGGACGCGAGGACCGAGGACAGCGACCAGATCACGAACAGGGAGCTGATCTGGGCGACGGTCAGGCCGGTCTCGTCGAACAGCAGCGCGTACAGCGGGTAGAGGAGGACGAACTCCCCCAGTGCCGCGTAGGCGTACAGGGGTCGGGTCAGACGGGACGGGCGCGTGCCGGGGGCACGTGAGGACAGGGTGGTCATGGAGGTCTTTCGGTCGAGCGGAGACGGGCACCGGGGCGGGGACCGCCCGGGGTGGACCGCGTGCTCGGACCGAGGACCGGCTGGGGACTTAATGTCGCTGGAACATGCCTCCAGGATAGGCGTGCGCCGACCGCCGCGACAGGGGGTTATTAGCTGTTGGGTCGGGAAGTCACGCAAACGCACACGAGGGCACAGGAGTCATGCTGTGCTGCTGTCGGAAAGCGGTGTGTGGCTGTGTGCCCCCACTCCGGTGGACGGCCCGCCGGTGACATTCCGTCCGAGGAGTTCACTGATTCTCCGGACAGGCGCCCCCGGCCCTGGCTACGGTCGTGTCGAACACAGCGACGAAACCGGCAGGATCGGGAGGTGGGAAGGGATGGCGGGTACCGGCGCGCGGCGGTTGCGGACCCTCGCCGACCCGTTCCTGGCCCCCACACCGACCGGGGTGAGCGTGCGTGACCGGCTCAAAGGCCTCACCCCTGAGGACGAGGCGGTGCTGCGGGCCGTGGGCGCGCACCTAGGGTCCTTGGCCTCCACGGACCTGGCCGCCCGGTGTCTGGATGGCACCAGCCATCACAAGGACTCCTGGGCGGCCCGCAAACGGGAGTTGACCCCTGAATCCTCGTCGCGGTGGGCCGGAGCCCTGACCAAGGCCTCCCACGAGCAGTGGGCGCTGGCCCGCCGCAGCCAGGCCGCCCACCTGCACCGCCTCCAAACGGGGATCGACACCCTGCGCCACCGGTTGTCCCAACCCCTCAGAACCCCGGGCACCCGGGGTGTGCCGGGCGGGTACGCCTGTCGCAGGGAGTGGCACGCCAAGTCCCGACGCCTGGCCGCCCTGGAGCATCGCTATGCGGTGGTGGTGGCGGACTGGGAGGAGGGCCGTGTACGGGTGGTACGCGGCGGCAAGCGGTTGCTGCACACCCGCCACCACCTGGACCAGACCGGACTCACCCAGCCCCAGTGGCGGGCCCGGTGGGAGGCCGCACGCTTCTTCCTGTCCGCTGATGGCGAGTCCGGCAAACGCCACGGCAACGAAACCATCCGCATCACTCCCCAGGGGCAGGTCTCAATCAGGTTGCCCGCCCCGTTGGCGGACCTGGCTAACGCCGCGCACGGTCGGTATGTGCTCTCGGGTCGGGTGGCCTTCGCCCACCGGGGCGCCGAGTGGGCTGATCGGGTCGAGGCTGATGGGGCGGTGGCCTACCGCCTCCACCTGGATACCGGCCGGGGTCGGTGGTACGTGACCGCGTCCTGGACCCCACAAGCGGTCCCTGCCCTGCCTCTGCAAGCGGCGCTGGCCCGCGGGGTGGTCGGGGTGGACGCCAACGCCGACCACCTGGCCGCCTGGCGACTCGACACCCACGGCAACCCGACCGGGAACCCGCGCCGCTTTGAGTTCGACCTGTCCGGCAGCGCCTCCCACCGGGACGCGCAGGTCCGCCACGCCCTGTCCCGGCTGCTGCGCTGGGCCACCACACACGGTGTGCGGGCCATCGCCGTGGAGGACCTGGACTTTTCTGCGGACAAGTCCCGGGAGAAGCACGGACGGCGTAAGAAGTTCCGGCGGCTGATCAGTGGTTTTCCCACCGCACGGCTGCGGTCCCGGCTGACCTCGATGGCCCACACCCTGGGGGTGGCGGTCATCGCCGTGGACCCGGCGTATACATCAAAGTGGGGTGCCCAGCACTGGCAACGACCCCTGACCACCACAACCAAGAAGGTCTCCCGGCACGATGCGGCCAGCATCGCGGTCGGGCGGCGCGCCCAGGGCCACCCGGTCCGGCGACGGACGGCACCGCCCCCACACCACCGGGGTGATGGTGTGGGGCATCGGACCGCCCAGGCCGCACCGGGGAGTTGTGGGCGTGAGGGAAACCGCCCACCCGTCACGGCGCGCGCACACGATGCGCGTGGCCGGACGGGGCAGGAACGCGGTGACCCAGCCCATCCAGCACCGTTCGGGATGGGCGCAGTGCCAGAGTGACCCCCAGGGGTCACTTCTGAACACTGTTCAGGAACGGTGTGGACAACCCGGCCGCGGAGGTCGTGCGCGGGTGCGCGGGGCCGCCGCGCGGGTTGGGGAGGTCGCGTCCGCGGCCCCGCGCGGGGCCGTCAGTCCGCGCGGCCGGGGCCGGGGACGATGCGCTCGACCGCGTCGGTCACCAGGTCGTGGAACCGGTCCTGGGAGAAGAGGTCGGGCAGGGTGAGCCGTTCCAGGATGAGCCAGTTCAGCGTCAGGGAGAGCAGGACGACGGTGGTCGCGTCGCCGGGCATGCCGGACCCGGTGTGGAAGGCGATGTTGGCGTCCAGGTCGGCGCGGACGCGCTCGGTGAGCAACTGGCGCAGCTCCGGTCGCCGGGTGGCCTCCAGGCGCAGTTCCAGCAGGGCCAGGTAGCCGGAGGGGAACTCGGTGAGGCGTCCCACCACCTCGTGCATCAGTTCGGTGACCCTGTCGCGGTCGCGCGGCCCCGCCTGGGCCGCGGCCATCACGTCGCTGTCGGGGTCCAGGCGCTCGTAGAAGCGGTGGCCGACCTGGGTGAGCAGGTCGTCGCGGTTGCTGAAGTAGTTGGACGCCGTGCCGTTGGGGACGGCCGCCTCGGTGTCCACGGCCCGGAAGGTCAGTCCACGCGCGCCCTCGCGGGCGAGCACCTCGATGGCCGCGTCGAGCAGGGCGGCTCGGCGTGCCGGATTCTGCCTCATGTCAGATCTCTCCTCAGAACGAAGTTGACACCACTTTGAGCGTAGTACTATGTTTTTACCACTCCAAGCAGAGTACTACGAAGTAAGCACTTGTGAGAGGGAACCCCATGCGTGCCGATTCCATCCGTCTGGACCTGGCCACCGCGCCGTCCGCCGAGATCCGACCCGAGATCACCCCGCCCTTCACCCCGCCCCGGCCCCGGCGCAGGTACCGCGACGAGCACCCCAAGCCCCATTCGGTGCGGCGCGCCAGGCCGCTGCCCAAGCCGGGCGGTGTCCGCTGACCAGCACCCCAATCGCCCCGCGGGAACCGAGAGGAGCACCGCGTGTGCGCGAGCTCGTGCACGACCCGACGTGAGCGCCGGGAGCCCCTGCCGCGGCGGACGTCCCCGCAAGGGGGCGCGGATCAGATCCCGTGCAGCTCGCGGGCCCAGGCCTCCAGCCCGGCGGCGAACCCCTCCCGCTGCTCCGGCGAGAGCCGGTCGAAGGTCCGCAGCAGGGTCCGGGCCCGGCTGGCCACGAACGCGCGCATGAGGTCGCGGTGCTCGTCGGCCAGTGACACCAGGGCGCGCCGCCGGTTGGCGGGGTCCTCGCGGCGCACCACCAGGCCCACCCGGGTCAGGTCGCCGACCAGTTCGCTGACGGTGGAGGGGCCCACCCCCAGGCGGGAGGAGAGTTCGCCCATGCCGAGTTCCTGGCCGTGGACGAGCTGGGCCAGCACCGCGCCGTGCCGGGCGGTGAGGTGGTGGTCGGTGAACAACCGCCGCAGTCCGGCGGGCATCTCGGCGTGGGCGCGGCGGTAGTAGGTCTCGATGAGGGGCACGAAGCGCAGCGCCCCCTCCACCATCGCGCGGTCCGGCACACGCGTGTCCTCGGCCTCTTCCCGGCCCGCCCCCTGGTCCATGCGCCGATGCTACCGGGGGCGTGACGTGGTCGTTCGGGGCTCAGTCGGCGACGCCGACGGCCCGGCGCACGGTGGCCGGGTCGTCCAGGACCCGCAGCAGCGCGTGCGCCAGGTCCGCGCGCGAGATCCGGTAACCGGAGGGCACGTTGCGGTCCAGGACCAGGCGGTACTCCCCCGTGGCCGGGGCGTCGGTCAGCTGGGGAGGGCGCACGACGGTCCATGCGGCGCCGCTGGCCTCCAGGGCGACCTCCATCCGCCCCAGGTCGAGGTAGGCGTCGCGGAAGAGCCTGCCGATCAGCGGCATGAGCAGCCGCTGCGCCAGCGGTCCTCCCGGTTCCTTCGGGCCGACGGGTGAGGCGCTGACCACGGCCAGGCGTGTGGCGCGGTCGCCCTCCAGCGCGCTCAGCACCGCGCCGGTCCAGGTGGTGGCGGGAAAGCCGCCCTTGGCGCTCGCGGCCAGCGCCGAGACCACCGCGTCCGCCGCGCAGAGCAGGGAGCGCAGCCGGTCGGGTTCGGGGACGGGCATCCGGACCGTCTCCAGCCGCTCGTGGGTGACGGGCAGCCGCGCCGGATCGCGGACCAGGGCCGTGACCTCGTGCCCCGCGTTCAGGGCCTGGTCCACGACATGGCGGCCGGTGCCGCCGGTGGCGCCCAGGACGGTGATGCGCATGCTGACTCCTCGGGGGGTCGGGAGGGTCTCCTGAACACCATCGTAGTTCGGGCATCCGAAGTGTTCATTCGGGTTCGGTTCCTCGCGAACGGGCGGCCGCCGCCCCGCGGGCCGCGCGACGAGTTTTCGGGCCCTCCGGCGTGTTACGGGCCTGACCTGCGTCGCAACGGGCTGTCACCTGTTAGTCACCCTAAGGGGTCCAACGTTCACCACCCGGTGGTTGGGGAGTTCCGCCCGCCGTGGCCGGATAGAGCACGGTCCCCCGCCCGGCCCGGCACGGGGTCGGGCTCCCCCGCGACCCGATCAGGAGACCGCCCATGCCGGGAACCCCCCGCACCTCCGCTCCCCTCCCCGCCGAGACCGTCAGCAGCACCACACGGCGCCAGGCCCTGGTCGGCGGCGCGGCCGCCCTGGGCGCCGTCGCGCTGGGCACCGCCTGGAACCCCGGCGTGCGGGCCGACGCCTCCGTCCGCGCCGACGCCCCCGTCCGGTCGGGCGGCGTCGCCGAGCCCTTCACCCTGGGCGTCGCCTCCGGCGACCCCTTCCACAGCAGCGTCGTGCTCTGGACCCGTCTGGCCCCCAACCCCTTCGCGGAGGACGGGCTGGGCGGCATGCCCGACCGGCGGGTGGAGGTCGAGTGGCAGGTCTCGCGGGAGGAGGGCTTCGGCCTGCTCTCCGCCTCCGGAACCGTGGAGACGGGCCCCGACGCCGCCCACTCGGTGCACGTGGAGGCGCAGGGGCTGCGGCCCGGCACCGAGTACTTCTACCGGTTCCGCGTGGGCAACGAGATCAGCCAGGTCGGCCGCACCAAGACCGCCCCTCCCCCCGGAATCCGCACGGACCGGTTCTCCTTCGCGTTCACCAGCTGCCAGAGCTACACCGCTGGGCACTACAACGCCCACGCGCACCTGGCCGAGGAGGACCTGGACCTGGTCGCGTTCCTGGGCGACTACATCTACGAGACGGGCGGGCAGGGGAGCCTGGGCCGGGGCCACCTCCCCGACCGGGAGGTCCGCACCCTGGCCGAGTACCGCGTGCGGCACGCCCAGTACAAGAGCGACACCGACCTCCAGGCCGCGCACGCGGCCTTCCCGTGGGCGGTGGTCTTCGACGACCACGAGCTGGAGAACAACTGGGCCGACGACCGCTCCAACGGCGAGGACGTCCCGCCCGAGGAGTTCCTGCGCCGGCGCGCCCAGGCGCTCAAGGCCTACTACGAGCACATGCCGCTGCGCTTCGCCCAGACGCCGGTCGGCCCCGACATGCAGCTCTACCGCAGACTGGTCTTCGGCGACTTGGTGGACATGCACCTGCTCGACACCCGCCAGTACCGCGACCCGCAGGTGTCGGACGCCGAACGCGGCGACCCCTCGCGCACCCTGCTCGGCGCCCGGCAGAAGCAGTGGCTGAGGGAGGGGCTGGCCTCGTCGCGGGCCCGCTGGAACGTGCTCGCCCAGCAGGTGTTCTTCTCCCAGCGCGACTTCGCGGAGGGCGGGGCGACCGACTTCAGCAATGACGCCTGGGACAACTACCTCGTGGACCGCGACGAGGTCCGCGACCAGCTGGCGCGCACGCGCAACGGGGTGGTGATCACCGGGGACGTGCACGCCAACTACGTGTGCGACGTCAAGGCCGACTTCGACGCCCCCGAGTCGCCGACTGTGGCCACCGAGCTGGTGGGCACCTCCGTCACCAGCGGCGGCGACGGCACCGAGCAGGCCCCCGGCGACGAGGTGCAGCTGCGGGAGAACCCGCACATCAGGTTCGTCAACCGCAAGCGGGGCTACGTGCGCAACGTCGTCACGCCCACCGAGTGGACGGCCGACTACCGCGTCGTGGACCACGTGAGCGAGCCGGGCTCGCCCATCCGAGACCGGGCGCGGTTCGTGATCGCGGACGGCGTGGCGGGCGTGCGCGCCGAGGGGTGAACACCGACGCTGGTCCGGGCGGCGGGTGCGCGCCACCCGTCGCCCGGACCGGGACGGGGCGACCGGCTCAGCGACGCTGGATCTCGGTCAGGTCGATGTCGATGGGGAAGGGCCGGGAGGCCTTGAGGCGCTGTCGGTGGACGGTCGGCCTGGTGTAGCCACCGGTGGGCGCGAGTTCGTGCACGTAGACCACGGCGTCACCCCGGTCCTGCTCGATCAGCCAGAAGTGGGGGATACCTGCCTCGGCGTACAGCTGTGGTTTGCGCTCACGGTCGCGCAGCTCCGACTCGGGAGAGACCACCTCGACCACCAGTTCCACCGCCTCGGGTGCGAACCAGGCCTGTTCCGTCCCCCCGGTGGCCTGGGCCTGTACCAGGATGAGGTCGGGTTCGGGCCTTTGCCGCGGACCGAGTTTGAGGGTCATCTCCCTGCGCACGCGCAGGCGGTCGGGGGCCTGCTCGAACAGGCGAGTGTCCAGGACCGAGAGCACGACCGTGTGGAAGTTGCGTTGAGGGGTCACCAGTACCAGGCTTCCGTCGATGAGTTCGGTGTGCGGCGGAAGATCCGGGATGCTGTCCAGGTCGTCGGCGGTGAATCCCTCCGGAGGCGGGGTGAGCGGCTCGTACCGGGATTCGGTGGAGGACTGGCGTTCGGCCACAGGGGAAACGGGCATGTCGCTGCCTCCGGTCGTCGGATCGTTCTCGTCACCCACGGTAGCCACGTCCTTCGGGTAGCGACGGTGTTTCCGGGAAAGTCCTACCCCTGGTCGTCGGGGCTGATCCACAGTGCCTCGGCGGCCACCAGGCCCAGGGCCTGGGAGCGCTGGGGAGCGCCCGCGACGGCACCCACGGTGATCTGCATCGACCCGGCGTAGGGGCGGCGCTCGGCCACCTCCACCCGCATCCCGATGCCGATCTCGATGTCGGCCAGGTAGCGCAGCAGGTCGGGGTCGGTGTCGTTGACGCGCACGATCACGCCGCTGACGCCCTTCTCCGCCTCCGACAGCAGCAGACTCTCCCGCTCGACGATGTGGCCGTCGCGGGTGGGGATGGGGTCGCCGTGCGGGTCGACCACGGGGTCGCCCAGGTGGTGGGCGATGCGGTCGACGAACTTGTCCGAGACCACGTGTTCGAGGATCTCGGCCTCGTCGTGCACCTCGTCCCAGGAGTAGCCCAGCTCGGCGACCAGGTAGGTCTCCAGCAGGCGGTGGCGGCGCAGCACCGACAGGGCCGCCTTGGTGCCGGGCTCGGTGAGGTTGACCGCGCCGTAGCGCCGGTGTTCCACCAGGCCCAGTTCGCTGAGTTTGCGCAGCATTCCCGACACCGAGGAGTTGGACACCGACAGGCGCTCGGCCATACCGGAGATGGTCACCGGCCCGGTGCCGCGTTCCTGGAGGTCGTAGATGACCTTCACGTAGTCCTCAACCGACGTGGACGGTCGTGTCGGTGCGTTGTCCATGACCCCAACCGTATCGCGGACGGCTCACCGGCCACCATGTGCGCATCGGCCCTGTGGACAACCCCAGACGCGGTACTCCCGGGCGTCCGGATCCGGTGCGGGCCGTCGTCCGCTACGGCACGGTCACCGCGGACGCCATCCAGGCGCAGTGGGAGCAGATCGCGCCCGAGGCCACCGCCTGAGCTCCGGAGCCAGCGGGCTTGCGGGGGTGGAAATCCCCGTTCTAATTACACAGGGTGACCCTCTGGATACAGTTCAAGGGATGCCTTGACATGAAGTCGACCTTGGATGTCTGAGGAGTTCTCTTGTCCTGGCCCGTCAAGGTCACCGAAGAGTATGCGGAGTGGTTTCGAACGCTCCTCAAGGAGGATCTCGATTCGGCTGCGCAGGTCACCCAGGCCGTCGGCCTTCTGCGCCAGGAAGGGCCCGCTCTGGGGCGGCCCTTCGTCGACCGCTTCAAGGGATCTCGCCTGCACCACCTCAAGGAGCTTCGTCCGGGCTCCGGTGGGCGTTCCGAGATCAGGATCATCTTCGCTTTCGATCCCTCACGTTCGGCTCTGCTCCTGCTCGGGGGCGACAAAGCGGGAAACTGGCAACGGTGGTACCGGTCCCACGTTCCGCGCGCCGAACAGCTTTACGCCGACTATGTCGACCAAGCGGAGGAGTGAGCATGCCCAAGCGCGTCCCACAGGACTGGGAAGTCCTGGAGGAGGAACTGTATGCAGCTGGTGCGGACCGTGAGGAGGTCGAGGCCGGGGCCCGCCTTCTCCTGGCCGAGGCGCGCGGTTACCAGCTCGCCGAGACACGCAGGTCCCACGAACTGACTCAGCGGGACATCGCCGAGGCCATGGGGGTCAGTGTGGCCAGGGTGTCCCAGATCGAACATGGAGAGGTCGCGTCGTTCGACGTCGTGGCCCGTTACGTTGAGGCACTGGGCGGTCGGCTTGAACTCGTCGCTCGTTTCGGAGACCACGAACTGCGTATGCCCGTGAGCCAGTCGCCCACGGCCTGAACCCGCGGGGTCGGACCGGACCCGGCCGCCGAGGACCGCGTGCTGGCTCCGCGCCGCGCGGGTGCGCTCCGGCCGGGGCTCTTCGGCGGGTGCGCGGAGGAGCGCGCGCCGTCGCCGCGTTCCCTTGCTGCTGACGCTGGTGGGACGGCTCGCGTGTGAGGTCGCTCCGGGTGGCGCGCGACCACCGAGAAGTTCAGCGGGATCCTGGGCGCGCCCTCGGGCAGCCGCCACCCCTGAGGGCACTCCACCAGGCCGGAGAAGGCGGGCCAGTCCATGAACGGGTGCTCCCCCAGCGCCTCGACGACCAGCCCCGCCTCCAACAGCGCGCCCGTCACCTCCGCCAGGTCGTGGCGCCACTCGTGGTTGACGGTCTGGGTGATCGAGTCCGTGGGCCCGTCGGTGTAGGTGGCCGCGTCGTCGTAGACGTTGGCGCCCCCGCCGCTGAGGTAGTCACCGCTCACCTGCCACGGCTCGAAGTCCATGGCGCCCAGGATCGGGTGGTCGTCGCGGATCGCGAACACCCCGCCCGGCTCCAACAGGTCGTGGATCGACCGGGCCCACGAGCGCAGCTCGGGCAGCCACACGATCGTCCCGGCGCTGGTCACGACCACCTCGAACGCGCGGTCGATGACCTGGGAGGCCGTGCGCGCGTCGCCCTCGATCCAGGTGACGTCCGCGCCGACGGCGTCGGCGATGCGCCGGGCGTGGGCCAGCGAGTTCGGCGACAGGTCCAGGCCGTGGACGTCCACGGCGCCCAGCCGGGCCCAGCAGGCGGTGTCGGTGCCGATGTGGCACTGCAGGTGCAGCAGCGACCTCCCCGCCACCGTGCCGCCCTCCAGGTGGGGCGCGAGCACCGCGAGGTCGTTGAGCACGACCGGGGAGCGGCGGGAGGGGTCCGCGATCAGCCCGTCGACGTCGTACATCGCGGACCGGGCGTGGACGTCGGCGCGCTGGTCCCAGTTCGCCCGGTTCCGGGCGATCGCCCCGTCGTGCTCGCTCACGTCTGACCGCTTCGCTCCGTGTACGCGGGAAGTGGTGCGCGTGGGCGGGCGGCGCCCGCCCGCACCGGCGTTCTGCCCGCCGAAGGACGGTGTTCCCCCGGCAGCCGGACGCGCGGCCCGATGGTACAGCTCGGCGTGCCCGCCCCGCCGGGGTTTTCCGGGTGCCCGCCGGCCCCGGGGAACCGGCCCTTCGGCCCCGTACTCAGGGCGCGGGCGTGCCCTGGTGGTAGTACAGCCGCCACGCGCCGTCCGCGTTGCGGCGCCACAGGGAGCTGCGCAGGGCCCGCGCCCCGTCGGCCTCGGTCGCGTAGGTCAGGTGCACCAGGTCCGGGGCGAGCAGCCGTCCCACCATGTCGGTGACCCGCACCCGGCGCCGTCGCGGTCCCGTCGCGTCCGGGCCGTCCATGGCGGGGAGCTCGGCCAGCATCGTCTCCCGGTCCCAGCGCCTGCCCGACCTGCCTACCTCGGTGAACTCGGGGTCCAGCAGCTCCCCGGCGAGCCTGCGCGAGGCGCGCACGTGGGGCTCCAGCAGCCGCAGCTCACCCTCGATCACCCACTGGACCGCCTCGCCCGTCCCGCCTCCGGCTCCGTACACACCCGACCCCTCACCTGGACTGTCCGACTACGGTGACTCTGACCGGAGCGGTGCGTGGTCACACCGCGGCGTCGTGTTCGCGGGCGGGGCGCAGGTGGTCCAGCTCCCCCGGCACGACCGGGTAGGGGCGCTCGGCGGGCAGCAGCCGGGTCGCCGCGGCGGTGTCCCCCTCCTGGACCAGGGTGTGCACCCGGTGCGCGAGCGGGGTGACGTCGGTGATGGAGACGATCCACTCGTCCGCGTAGCGCCGCGCGGCCTCGCCCGCCAGTCCCAGTTGCAGGGAGCGGTGTTCCAGCGGGGTCAGGTGGAGGTCGCGTTCGGGGTCCCACTGCACGCGGGTCGGCGCCTCGCGCAGCCGCGCGCGCCAGGTCTCCCGGTCGGGGTGGACGGCGGGCGCGTGGTGGGACAGGCACGCGTTGCGCAGCGCCCACGCGAAGCCCGCGCGGGTGATCTCCACGGCCAGCACGGTCTCCTGGTCCCTCTTCAGCCCCCATCCGGAGCGATACATCACCCACATGAACGAAGGCTTGATCCAGGTCATGCGGTCGCGCTTCCAGGCGGAGGGGAAGCGTCCCCCACGTGCGGCGGCCAGCCCGAGGGAGGGGGTGTAGGCCTGGTAGACGGTGACCGTGGTGTCGGTGTGCAGCGCGCGGATCTGGTGCTCGGGGACGTCCATGGGCCCAGCGTGGTGCCCGGAAGCAGGGCGCGGCAAGCGGTTTTCCGACCCCGCCGGGGGCCGGTCAGCGCGCGCGGGCGGGCACGTCGGCCTTGAGCAGCATCTCCTCGTACTCCTCCTCGGGGTCGGAGTCCAGCACGACCGCTCCGCCAGCGCCGATGGTCAGCTCGCCGCCGCTGAGCACGGCGGTGCGGATGACGATGCTCAGGTCGGCCGCGCCGGAGGAGGACACGTAGCCCAGCGCGCCGGAGTAGACCCCGCGCGCGGAGGTCTCCAGGCGGTCGAGGATGCGCATGGTGCGCTCCTTGGGCGCGCCCGTCATCGACCCGCCGGGGAAGCAGGCGCGGACCGCGTCCACGGCCGACACCCGCGGGCGCAGCACGCCCCGCACGGTGGAGACCAGCTGGTGCACGGTGGCGTAGGACTCGGTGTACATGAACGCGGGCACCTCGACGCTGCCGACCTCGCACACCCGCCCCAGGTCGTTGCGGAGCAGGTCGACGATCATGAGGTTCTCGGCGCGGGTCTTGGCTCCGGTGCGCAGCTCCCGGGCCGCGCGCGCGTCGGCGGCCGGGTCGGTGTGGCGCGGCGCGGTGCCCTTGATAGGGCGGCTCTCGACCGTGCGTTCGCCGTCCACGCGCAGGAAGCGCTCGGGCGAGGCGCTGAGCACGCTCGTGGGCCCCAGTCGCAGCAGGGCGGCGTAGGGCGCGGGGCTGGCGGCGCGCAGACGGCGGTAGGAGTCCAGGTCCTTCCCGCCGTGGGGCACTCGGACCCGGTTGGTCAGGCAGATCTCGTAGCTCTCCCCGGCGGTGAGCTCGGCCAGGCACTCCTTGACGTCGGCGACGTAGTCCTCGCGCGGGCGCTCCAGCAGGCGGGCCAGGTCGGCGGGCGGGGCGGCGGGGGCGGGTGCGGGCAGCGGCGGCAGGTCGGTGAGGGCGGCCAGGGTCGCGTCGAGCCAGGCGTCGCCGTCGGGGAGGTCGTCGGCGCACACCGCGTAGGTGCGGTCCCGGTGGTGGTCGACGGCCACGAACCGGTCGCAGCGCAGCCACACCGCGTCGGGTTCGGAGGAGGTGTGGGCGCTGTCGCCGCCGCAGTCGGCCTTGAGCTCGTAGCCGAGGTAGCCGACGTAGCCTCCGGCGAAGTCGAAGGGCAGGCCGGAGGGCGAGGGCGGCGGGAGGCGGCGGTCGAGGGCGTCGAAGACGCTGCCGGGCTCGCGGTGCTCGGTGCCGTCGGCGGCGCGCACGGTGACGGGTCCGCCGACGCGGTAGGTGAGCACCTCGCCGGTGGCGGCGCCGAGGAAGGAGAAGCGCGCGGGCCCCTCCGGGCGGGAGCTGTCCAGCCAGAACGCGTACTCGGCGTCGCCGTACAGGCGGGCGAAGGCGGCCTCGGTGTCCACGGCCAGGGGGAGTTCGCGCACGCGGACGGTCGGGGCGGCCGTGGCCGCGTCGGCGTCGGGGCGCTCTCCGGGCAGCGTCGTCGGGGTCTTCTCCTCCGGGGCCTCCAAGCCCTGGTCAGCCGCGTCCCGGCTCGGGGACGGGTCCGGGGGCACGGCCGCGAGGGAGGTGTGCGGGCGGGCCAGGTCCAGGAAGTTCGCGACCAGCTCCGCGCCGTGCTCGCTGGCCACCGACTCGGGGTGGAACTGCACGCCCCAGCGGGGCAGCGTTCGGTGTTCCAGGCCCATGACCACGCCGTCCTCGGCCCAGGCGGTGGCCGTCAGCGCCTCGGGCAGCGGCTCGGGGACGGCCAGGGAGTGGTAGCGCACGGCGGTGAGGCCCTGGGGCAGGCCCGCGAACAGGCCCGCGCCGGTGTGCCGGATCCGGGACAGGTGGCCGTGGCGGGGCTGTGGGGCCGAGACCACGTCCGCTCCGGCCAGGTGGGCGATGGCCTGGTGGCCCAGGCACACTCCCAGGACGGGCAGCGGGGTGCGGGCCAGGAGTTCGGGGACGCGGCCCAGGTCGCGGGGGTTCTGGGGGCGGCCGGGTCCCGGTGAGACGACCACGGCGTCCACGTCCGCCGGGTCGAGCCGGTCCCAGCGGGGGTCGTCGTGGGTGAGCACCGCCGGGGTCCGGCCGAGGACGCGCGCCAGGAGCTGGAAGAGGTTGTACGTATATGAGTCGTGGTTGTCCACGAGGAGGACGCGCATAACCACCCTTTTCGTCCGGATCGCGACAATCCAGGTTACGGCGATCCGGACGGGGCGGTTGTCCACAGACGCGAAGGACCCCTGGAGAAGCGCCCCCGACACGGGTACACAGGAAGGAGAGGAGCGGTTCTTCCAGGAGTGGGGAGCAGACATTGACCTACATCATGGCCGCGGTCGTCATCATGGTGATGATGGCGCTGGGCGTCTTCTTCGTCGTCACGGTGGCGTCCGTGGCGGGCGCGGCCCGTGCCGATCTGGCCCGGCCGGGGCGCCGCCGGACCCCCGCCGCGCCCGCGCCGCAGGCCGTGGACGCGGCGGAGGAGGAGCTGCGGCTCAGATACGCGCGCGGCCAGATCGACCGGGAGGAGTTCCTCCAGCGCAAGATCGACCTGGAGCGCTGAACCCTCAGCCCCGCATCTCCTCCAGGGTCTTGCCGCGGGTCTCCTTCACGAACCGCAGCACGAAGAAGAACGACACCAGCGCGAAGAACGCGTACATCAGGTACGTGCCGCTCAGGCTCCAGTCACGCAGAGTCGGGAAGCTCACGGTGATGAGCCAGTTGGTGAGCCACTGGGTCGCGGTGGCCACGCCCATCGCCGCCGCGCGGATGCGCAGCGGGAACATCTCCCCCAGCAGCACCCACACGACCACACCCCACGACAGGGCGAAGAAGAGCACGAACAGGCTGGCCGCGGCCAGCGCCACCGCACCCCAGCCGAACGACAGCGTCACCTCCTCGCCCCGCACCACCGCGTGGTTGAAGGCGTAGGCGGCCAGCCCCAGCGCCACGGTCATCCCGGCCGAGCCCACCAGCAGCAGCGGCTTGCGGCCGACCCGGTCCACCAGCAGGATCGCCACGAACGTGCCCACGATGTTCACGATGGAGGTGAACAGGCTCAGCAGCAGTGAGGCCGACTCCTCCACCCCTACCGACTGCCACAGCGAACTGGAGTAGTAGAAGATGACGTTGATTCCGACCAGCTGCTGGAACGCCGAGACGGCCATGCCGATCCACACGATGGGCAGCAGACCGCAGCGGCCGGTCAGGTCGCTCAGCCTGGTCCGGACCTCCGAGCCCAGCGCCTCGCGGATCTCCCCGATGCGCTTGTCCACCCGCTCGGTCCCGCCGCCCTCCACGTCGGCCAGGATGCGGCGGGCGCGTTCGGTCTGGCCCACGCGTACCAGGTAGCGGGGCGACTCGGGGATGAGCACGCTCAGCCCCAGGTAGACCAGGGCGGGCAGGACCTCGACGCCCAGCATCCACTGCCAGGCCTGGACCGGCCCCAGCATGCCGCTCGCGGTGCCGTCGGCGATCTGGGCGATGCCGTAGTTGACCAGCTGCGAGGCGGCGATGCCCAGCACGATGGCCAGCTGCTGCAACGACGCCAGGCGGCCGCGGTAGGCCGCGGGCGACACCTCGGCGATGTAGGTCGGGGCGATCACCGAGGCCAGGCCGATGGCGACACCGCCCAGGATCCGCCAGGCGGTCAGGTCCCACACGTTGAACGGCAGCGCCGAACCGATGGCGCTGACCGCGAACAGCACACCGGCGATCTGCATGGTGCGGATGCGGCCGAGGCGGTCTGCCAGGGCCCCCGCGACCGCGGCGCCCACCACGCAGCCCAGGAGCGCGGCGGCGACCGTGAAGCCGAGCGTGGCCGGTCCCACTCCGAAGTACTCCTGGATGGCGGGTACGGCACCGTTGATGACGGCGCTGTCGTAGCCGAACAGGAAACCCCCCATCGCCGCGGCCGCGGCGATCATCGTCACGTGGACGATGTTGCCCTCCCCCGCCGGAACCGACTCGTCCCCGGCCTGTGTGGCTCCACTCACGTCTGGTGTCCCTTCCGCGTCGCACAGTGGTCGTCCGTCCCCAGAGTGGACACGCCGGGAAGCCGAGGGGCACGGACAAAACGCCCACGGGCCAAAAGATGTCCATCGTTTGGCCCGCGACGTGTATCGGTCGCACGGCGCCCGACCGCATACGATCTGGACGGGTTCCCGACGGTGCCATGAGGAAGGTGTGTCCTGTTGACCGTGCTCTTCGACCTGTTCGGCGTCCTGGCCCGCCACCAGTCCGAGGAGGGCAGGGACCGGCTGGTCCGGGTCGCGGGCGCGCCCGCCCCGGCCTTCTGGGAGGCGTACTGGGCGCGGCGCCAGGCCTACGACCGCGCTGACGTGAGCGCCGCCGAGTACTGGCGCGGCGTGGGCGAGGACCTGGGCACGAGCTTCGACGGGGAGCGGGTCGCCGCGCTCGTCGAGGCCGACGTCGCCAGCTGGAGCGCCGTGGACGAGACCATGGTCGCCCTGGTCGGGGAGCTCGCGGCCTCCGGTCGGCGGATCGGGCTGCTGTCCAACATCCCCGAGGAACTGGCCGCCCACTACGAGGCGCACCACCCCTGGCTCGACCGCTTCCACGTGCGCGCCTTCTCCTGCCGCATCCGCCGCGCCAAGCCCGAACCGGACGCCTACCGGTGGTGCCAGGAGGCCCTGGGCGTGGAGCCCGGGCGAATCCTTTTCGTCGACGACCGCGAGGAGAACGTCCGGGCCGCCGAGGCGCTGGGCATGGGCGGCCACGTGTTCACCGCCGCCGACGGGTTCCGCGAGGGCCTCGCGCGCTGGGGGTCCGACCCGCGGAGCTGAGTCTGCCCGTCGCAGTCACGGGAGTCGGTCCCGGTGGCGTAGCGGGTCTGGACCTCGCTGATCCCGGCCCGGTCCAGCAGCCGCCTGAGTTCGGCGTCGTGGGGCCGGGTTCCGTGTGTTCGCGTCAACGGACGTTCCTTTCCGGGGCGCGCCGGTGTCAACGGCGGCGGGGTTCGTGAACGCTCGAACCCGTGGCGCCGGAACGGTTTTCAGGCGGCGCGGGGCGTCTTCAGCGCAAAGGGCACTCCGGTGAGTTCTTCGGAGACCTGCCAGAGCCGGCGCGCCGCGTCGACGTCACTCGCCTTCGCCGCGCGTGTGACCAGCTTCGGCGCGCCCCGGAGCCCCATCAGGCGCCGGGGACCGGCGTAGCTGCCGCCGGGAACGTCCGCCGTGGCGGCGTAGAGCGTCGGCAGGGCGCCGAGTTCCGCGCTCTGCGTGACCAGGCCGATCAGCGCCTGGCTCGCCCGCAGCCACGGGCCGCGCCCTTCGGTCCTCATCAGGTTCGTGGCCGAGATCCCGGGATGGGCGGCCGTCGACCTCACCGGGGAACCGGCCTCGTCGAGGCGCCGTTGGAGTTCCGAGGCGAACAGCAGGTTGGCGAGTTTGGACTGCCCGTAGGCGGGATAGGCCCGGTAGGGCTTCCGCTCCCAGTTGGGGTCGGCGAAGTCGATCGAGCCGATCAGGTGCGCGAGCGAGGCCACCGTGACGACCCTCCCCCGGATTCGCGGCAGCAGCAGGTTCGTGAGCGCGAAGTGGCCGAGGTGGTTGGTCCCGAACTGCGACTCGAAACCGTCGGCGGTGCGGGACAGCGGCGGGATCGACAGGCCGGCGTTGTTGACGAGCAGGTCGACGGGCTCGGTGAGTCGGCCCGCGAACGCGCGGACCGAGGACATGTCGGCGAGGTCGAGCTCGCCGACCTCGACGTCGCCGGTCATGGTCGCGGCGGCGGCGCGGCCCTTGTCGGGGTCGCGGACGGCGAGCAGGACCCGGGCGCCCCGTGCGGCGAGGACGCGAGCGGTCACGCGTCCGATCCCGCTGTTCGCGCCGGTGACGACGGCGGTGCGACCGGTCATGGAAGGGACGTCTTGGACGGAGAACACTGACATGCCCCCCGAATGTAGTCAGTGCAAACAATGATGTCAATGCAAACATTGCGTGTTAGGCTGGCGGACGTGACCGAACCCGCCGGGCAGCGTCCCTACCACCACGGCAACCTCCGCAGTGCGATCCTCGACGCGGCCGCGCGCCAACTGCGCGAGCACGGGGCGGACCAGCTCTCACTCCGGGACCTGGCCAGGGAGGTCGGCGTGAGCCACGCCGCGCCGCGGCGGCACTTCGCCGACCGTCAGGCACTCCTCGACGCCCTGGCCGAGGCGGGGTTCGTCCGCCTGGGCGACGCGCTGCGCACCGCGCTGGCGGAGGCCGGGGACGCGTTCGACGTGCGTGTGCACAGAGCCGTGCTGGCCTTCACCCGTTTCGCCACCGAGAACGCCGCGCTGCTCGAACTGATGAACTCCGGCAAACACCGGCCGGGAGCCACGCGGCTCGTCGAGGCGGCCGAGGCCGCCTTCGGGCAGGTGAGCGAGCTGATCGAGGAGGGCCAGGAGCGCGGCGCGCTCGAACACGGCGACCCCGAGCGCATCGGGATCATCCTGTACGCGACCGTGCAGGGCATCGCGACGATGGTCAACGGCGGCATGATCGGTGCGGACAGGCTCGACGGGCTGGTCGAGACCGCGGTCGGGCAGTTCCTGCGGGGCGCCCGCCCCCGCGGCCGGTAGCCGCACCCGGCCCCGGCCGGGACGCGGCGACAAACAACCGCCCCGCACAAGACTTCCGCCGCGTTTTTGGCTGGTTCGGTGACTGTGCCGCCCGCGTCCGGGGAACCAGGATCGTCCCCGTGACCACATTCCTTCCCCTGGCCGAGAAGGCCCTTCGCCGCGAGAAGCCCAGCCGCGCCGAACTCCTCGGGGTTCTGAGCAGCTCCGACGACGACCTGATGGACCTGGTCGCCGCGGCCTTCCGCGTCCGACAGCGCTACTTCGAGCGCCGCGTCAAGCTCAACTACCTCGTGAACGTCAAGAGCGGACTGTGCCCGGAGGACTGCACCTACTGCTCCCAGCGCCTGGGCTCCGAGGCCGGGATCGTCAAGTACACCTGGCTCAAGCCCGACCAGACCCGCGAGGCCGTCTCCCACGGGGTGAGGGCGGGCGCCACCCGGGTCTGCCTGGTGGCCAGCGGGCGCGGACCCACCGACCGCGACGTGGAACGGCTCGCCCCCGTCATCGAGGGCATCAAGAGCGAGCACCCCGGCGTGGAGGTGTGCGCCTGCCTGGGCCTGCTCTCCGAGGGCCAGGCCGACCGGCTGCGCCTGGCCGGGGCCGACGCCTACAACCACAACCTCAACACCTCCGAGGAGCGCTACGCCGACATCTGCACCACCCACGAGTTCGCGGACCGGGTGGAGACCGTGACCAGGGCCAAGCACGCGGGGCTGTCCCCCTGCTCCGGGCTGATCGCGGGGATGCGGGAGAGCGACGACGACCTGGTCGACGCCCTGTTCGCGCTGCGCGAGCTGGAACCGGACTCGGTTCCGGTCAACTTCCTCATGCCCTTCGAGGGCACCCCGCTGGAGGGCACCTGGGAGCTGACCCCGCAGCGGTGCCTGCGCATCCTGGCCGCCGCCCGGTTCGTCTTCCCCGACGTGGAGGTGCGCCTGGCCGGCGGCCGCGAGATCCACCTGCGCTCCCTCCAGCCGCTGGCGCTGCACATCGCCAACTCGGTGTTCCTGGGCGACTACCTCACCAGCGAGGGGCAGGCGGGCCGGGCCGACCTGGAGATGATCGAGGACGCCGGTTTCACCGTGCAGGGCGCGGGCGAGCCCACCCTGCCCAGGGAGCGCCACGACCTGCTCAGGCCGCGCCGGAGGGGCGCCGGAACCGCTCTTCCGCCCAACGCCTGACACCGGCGCGGCCCGGGACGCGGCGCGCTCCGTCCCCGCGCGCCGCGCCGACCCGTCCCGCTCAGGAGCGCGGGACGGGCTGCTCTCCGTTCCAGATGGGGATCTGCTGGTAGTTCTGGGCCGCCTCGGCGGCCAGCGCGTCCTCCTGCCGGTCGCGCACGCACTTGGCCAGGGTGAACGTGGACGTGATCACGTAGAGCAGGCCCAGGCCGAGGAAGGCCCGGATCCACAGGTCGACGGGGAGGTAGATGATCCCCGCGCCGACTCCGACCGACGCCGCGCCGAAGGACAGGGCGGACTGGAGGAAGAACTGCGGGCTGGACCGGGGCTGGGGGGTGTAGGGGTTCATGCGTCCATGCTGTCGGCTCCCCAGGCCGCGCGCCTGAGTACCGCTACTCAACTCCCCGCCGGACCCGCCCCCGGGCCCGGCCGGGTTCGGGCCGCTGCCCGCGCGGACGGGGTCAGGCGGGTGCCATGGGCCGGTCGGGCCGGAAGGGGGACAGATCCACCCCGGGGTCCTCCCCCATGGCCAGTCGGGCCGCGACCAGCCCCTGGAAGGGTCCGAAGGTCAGCCCCTCACCGCCCAGCCCGGTCGCCACCACCACACCGGGCGCCCGCTCCACGGGCCCGAGCAGCTGCCGTCCGTCGTGCGTGCACGGCCGCAGGCCCACCCGCGTCTCCACCACCGTGGCGTCCGCCAGCCCGGGCAGCGCCTCGACCGCGGTGGAGAGGTTGTGCAGCAGCCCCGACGCCGTCACCCGCCGGTCGAACCCGGCCTCCGGCTCCCACGTGCCGCCGGTGACCACCCGGTCGGGGCCGAAGGCCGACACGAAGTACCCGCGCTCGCCGAACCGCACCACCGGCCAGGCGCGGGTGTCGCGCCCCGGCAGCGCGAAGTGCGTCACCTGCCCGCGCACCGGGTGCACGGGCAGGTCCACACCGGTGGACGCCAGCAGACCGGCCGACCACGCGCCCGCGGCCACCACGACCACGGACGCCTCCAGGGCCTCACCGCCCACGCGCACACCGCTCACCCGGCGGCCGTCCCACAGCAGGCGGCACTCCCCCTTGAAGTGGCGCAGTCCCCGCTCCTCGGCGGCGTTGAACAGGGCGGCCCGCGCCGCCGCTCCGTTCAACCGGGCCATGCCCTCCACGAACACCCCGCCGTAGGGTTCGGGCAGCAGCGGGAACCGCTCGCGCGGTCCGCCCGGGGCCAGGCGCTCCACCGCGCCCATCGTCGCGAACTCCGGGCGCTCCGACAGGTTGCGCAGCAGGTCGAACCCGGCGTCGTCGCCCTCCCGGTCCACGGACAGGCCCCCGACCACCTCGTAACCGGTGGCCTGTCCGTCCTCGGCCAGCTCGGCCATCAGCCGCGGGTAGTGCTCGGCCGCGCGGGCCTTGAAGTCCCACACCGGCGCCTCGTCCCACGGCAGCGGCCAGGGGAAGACCACCCCCAGCCCGGCGGCCGTGGCCCGCCCGGGGTGCGAGGCGTCCACCAGCGCGGTGGACACGCCCTTCCTGGCCAGGTGGAACGCCGCGCTCGTCCCCACGATCCCGCCGCCGACAATGATCACGTCCATGGCCACCAGCCTGCCCCCGCCAGCACCGGCGAACAAGCCGGAAGACCCGCGTGCCGCGTCCGGGAAACGGGTACGGGTGCGCGATAGGTTGTGCTCTTCCCAGATCCCGGCGCCGCACCCCTGGAGGACGTGTACGTGGACGGATACACCTACTACGGGGTCGCCCTGATGCGCCGCCCCGGCCCCGGCCTGGCACGGGGCGCCGCCCCCCGCACGGAGGTGGACCCGGTCCTGGCCGCACGCCAGTACACGATCTACCAGGAGGCCGTCGCCTCGGCCGGGTGGCGGGTGTGCGAGGTCGAACCGGCGCCCGAGCACCCCGACGCGGTGTTCGTGGAGGACACCGTGGTGGTGTGCGAGGACCTGGCGGTCCTGACCCGTCCCGGCGCGCGGGAGCGCCGCGGCGAGGTGGAGGGGGTCGAGGCCTCCGTGCGCAGGCTCGGTCTGCGGGTGGCGCGCGTCGAGGCGCCCGGGACCCTGGACGGCGGTGACGTGCTCCAGGTGGGCCCGACCGTCTACGTGGGCGTGGGCGGGCGAACCGACGCCGAGGGCGCCGCCCAGCTCGAACAGCTGCTCAAGCCGCTGGGCCGGGAGGTCGTGCGCGTGGGCCTGGGCGCGGCGCCGCACCTGAAGTCGGTGGTGACCGCGCTGCCCGACGGCACGCTCGTGGGCCTGCCCGAGCTGGTGGAGGCCGACGCGCTGCCTCCCGTGCGCCGGGCGGCCGAGGAGCGGGGCGCGCACGTGCTGCCCCTGGGCGGGCGCGACGTACTGGTCAGCGCCGCCGCGCACGAGACGATCCACCAACTGAGCGCCGACCGGTGGCGGGTGCTGCCGGTGGACATCTCCGAGTTCGAGAAGCTGGAGGCGTGCGTGACCTGTCTGAGCGTCCTGGTCCCCGACCGGGCCTGAGAGGTCGGCGACCCGCCCCCTCCTGCGGGGAGGGCGGGTCCTCTGCCGTGGGCAGAACCGGAAACCGCGGCCCCCGCGCGGTCGTTGGCGGGATGCCAGAGACCGACGAAGTCCCGGGAGAACGATGAGCGCTGTCCGACTGATCCGCAGCCAGACCCTGACCGAGGCCGTGGACTACGCCTACGCCGCCACGGCCCAGGCCCCCGCGCGCGTGGTGTGGACCGCGGGCGCCTGCCCGCTCGACCAGGACGGCCGCACCGTCGCGGTCGGCGACTACTCGGGCCAGGCCGAGCAGGTCATGCGCAACCTGCGCACCGCGCTGAACGACGCCGGAGCCGACCTGGCCGACGTCGTCAAGACCACGGTCTACGTCGCCTCCAGCCGCCAGGAGGACCTGGTGGCGGTCTGGGAGGTGGTGCGCGCGCACATGGGCGGGCACGACGCGCCCAGCACCCTGCTCGGGGTGGCCGTGCTCGGCTACGACGACCAGCTGGTCGAGGTGGAGGCGGTCGCGGTGACCCACTGAGGCATCCCTCCCCCGGCCCGAGCATCCCGTCCGACCGGTCGGCGCCAGGAGTGGAGGACCGAAAGCGTCCTCCGCTCCTGGCACACTGCCGACATGAGAGCGACCTCCGCGCGCCTGCTGCGCCTGCTTTCCCTGCTCCAGACCCGCAAGGACTGGCCGGGCGGCGAACTCGCCGACCGTCTCCAGGTGAGTCCGCGCACCGTCCGCCGCGACGTGGACCGCCTCCGCGAGCTGGGCTACCCCATCCAGGCCACCATGGGCACCGGGGGCGGCTACCAGCTCGGCGCGGGCGCCGCCCTGCCGCCGCTGCTGCTGGACGACGACGAGGCCGTGGCGGTCGCGGTGGGACTGCGCACCGCCGCCCAGGGCGGTGTGTCGGGGATCGAGGAGACCTCGGTGCGCGCCCTGGCCAAGCTGTTGCAGGTGCTGCCCTCGCGGCTGCGGCGCCGGGTGGACGCTCTGGGCAACTTCACCGTTCCCATGCCCTCCGACGGGCCCACGGTGGACGCCGACGTGCTGGCGCTGGTGGCCGCCGCCTGCCGGGACAGCGAGCGGCTGCGCTTCGACTACGAGCGCCACGACGGCAGCGCCTCGCGCCGGGTGGTGGAGCCGCACCGGCTGGTCTCGCGCGGGCGGCGGTGGTACCTGGTGGCCTGGGACACCGAGCGCGACGACTGGCGCACCTTCCGGGTGGACCGGATGCGTCCGCTCACGCCGACCGGGCCGCGGGTGCCCCCGCGCGACCCGCCCGAGCAGGGCGTCGCGGCCTACCTGCGGGAGCGCATGGACGTGCACATGTGGCCCGTGCGGGCGCGGGTCAGGCTGTTCGTCCCGGCGGAGGAGGCCGAGCGCACGGCGGCGGACTTCGGGCTGATCGAGCCGGTGGACGAGCGCTCGTGCGTGCTGGTGTGCTCCGGGGACTCGCTGTTCCACATGGCCTGCTACCTGGGCATGCTCGACATGGAGATGGAGGTGGAGGAGCCCGCCGAGCTGCGCGGGCACATGTCGCGCCTGTCGGAGAGGTTCGGCCGCGCGGCGGCCTCGGGCTGAGCCCGCGCGCTCAGAGCCGGTGGACCTCGGTCAGGTCGATGTCCACGGGGTAGGGGAACTCGACCTTGAGCCGGTCGTGGTGGATGCCGGTGGACACGTAGCAGGGACCGGCCGGGTCCAGTTCGTACACGTACACCACGGGCCCGCTACCGTCCTCCTCAATCCGCCAGAAGTGGGGAATGACCGCTTCCGCGTACAGGAAGGGCTTGCGCTTGCGGTCCCGCTCCGCGGACGCCTGCGACACCACCTCGACCACCAGCGCCACCGCGTCCGCGGGGAAGGTGCTCTGCCGATCGTCCACGGCCCCGGCGTCCACGACCATGATGTCCGGTTCGGGGCGTTGGCGCGGTCCGAGCGTCACGGTCATCCCACGGCGCACACGGTAGTGAGCTGGAATCGTGTGGCGTAGACCGATGGTGAGCAGATCCAGTACGACGCTGTGGTACCCCTCCCGCGGTGCGGGGAGGACGATACTGCCGTCGATCAACTCGCTGTGCGGGGGAAGGCCTGTCAGCCGGTCCAGGTCCTCCGACCGAAAACCTTCGACGGGAGGGATCAGCCAGTCGGGCACGGGTGCGGAGGTCATACCTTCCTCGCTGTTCAACGGCTCCTTCGACGACCGGGAGCCTAGCTGTTGGAGCCCCGAGTCGGGCGGAGTTCGCCCGAACGCGCGCCAAAACCACTACTTTAGGGAGTCGTTTCTTTCCGGAGAGTAGTGAAAGTAGTGGTGCAGGTGACCGTCCACGACCACGGCCCCGAACTGCGCGACCTGAGCGCGCCGCCCACCGTCCGGGACCTGTGCCCCGGCTACCGCCTCGCCCGCTGGGACTCCCCGGCGGCCCTGTCCCCGCCCTGCCGCGAACGCCTGCACCGCGTCCTGCGCGATTTGGCCGCGCGGGCCTTCGGAGCCGACCACTCGTCCTACTGGCGCGCCCGGATCGACGCGGGCTTCTTCGACCAGGTCTCCTCCCTGGCGCTGATCCTGGGGCCGGACGGCTCCCCCGTCGGCTGGGGCGGCTACCACCGCCGCCGCTTCGCCTCCCGGCGCGCCGTGTACCTGGACGCGGCGGGCGTGGTCCCCGCCCACCGCCGCTCGGGCCTGTCCGCGGCCCTGATGATCCACTTCCTGACCCGCGAGGTCCTCGCCCACCCGCTGCGGACCACCTACGTCGTCCTGCGCACCCGCCACCCGGCCGTCTACGCCGCGTGGCGGCAGAGCCTGGGCGACGCGCGCGTCTTCCCCAACGAGCTCCGGCCCCTCCCCGCTCGGGTCCGGCGCGTCGCTGGCGAGGCCGCCGAGTGGCTGGGCGACGGGCCGAACCTGGACCCCGACACACTGCTCATCCACGACGCCTACCGCGTGTTCGACGGCCGGATCTACGGCACCCGGCCCCGCAGCGGCCACCTCGCGCTCGACGACTACTTCGCCCACGAGGTCGGCTCCCGCGACGCCCTGCTGATGGTGGTCCGCATGAGCCTGCCCGCCCTGGCACGGGCCACCGCGGCACGCCTGCTGCACGCGCGGCGGCGCCCGCAGGAGGCCGGGGATCTTCCCGCGGGCGCCGCCGAGTCCGAGCGTGGGACCGCTCCCAGGAAGGAGAGGCAGGGAGCGGCCGGGATCATGCCAGGGGCACGGCCTTGACCGTGGCCGGGCTGTAGACCAGGCCGCCCACGTCGCGGATCTGGTCCATGATCCGGGCCAGGCGCAGGCTCTCGGCCCAGGGCATGTCGGGGCTCTCCAGCTCACCGGCGGCCACGCACCGCGCGACCTCCTCGGCCTCGTACTCGTAGCCGTTGGCGCGGAAGGGGCGGGAGAAGGCCTCCGGCTCGTGGCCGTCGCGGTGCAGCACCACGTCGGTGGCCATCCAGAAGTTCGGGATCTCCAGCCGACCCTTCGTCCCGGCCAGCACCCCCCGGTTGGGCAGCGTGGTCTGCGAGGCGCACGACAGCGAGCCGGTGCCCCCGTTCTCGCCGCGCACGAGCACGGTGGTGGCGGTGTCCACCATCCGGTCGGGCGACAGGTGGCGGGTGGCGCCCACCACGGTCAGCTCGCCCAGGTGCTGGGAGGCGAAGGCCAGCGGGTACACGCCCAGATCGAGCAGGGCGCCGCCGCCCAGGCCGGCGTTGAAGAGGCGGTGGTCGGGGTCGTAGGGGGCGTTGAAGCCGAACTCGGCCGAGAGCCAGCGCACCTCGCCGATCGCGCCGTCCTCCACCAGGTCGCGGACCAGGCGGGAGGCGGGCAGGTAGCGCGTCCACATCGCCTCCATCAGGAAGAGGCCGCCCTCGCGGGCCGCCTCGGCCATCTGCGAGACCTGGAGGGCGTTCATCGCCATGGGCTTCTCGACCAGGACGTGTTTGCCCGCCCTGAGGCAGGTCAGGGTGTTGGGGTGGTGCCAGGGGTGGGGGGTGGCCACGTACACGGCGTCCACGTTCGGGCTCTGGGCCAGGTCCTCGTAGCTGCCGTGGCGTTCGGGGACGTCCCAGGCCCGGCCGAACTCCTCGGCGCGCTCGGGGGTGCGCGAGCCGACCGCGGTGAGCCGGGCGGTGGGGGTGGAGCCGAGCGCCTCGGCGAAGGAGTGGGCGATGCCGCCGGTCCCGAGCACGCCCCAGCGCAGTACGCCGTTTTCATCTGTCATGGGGGCATCCTAAAAAACAGGGTCCCGCCGGGGTGCGGGCGGGGAAGGTGCTCGGTTTCCGCGGCCGTGGACCGTACGGTGGCCAGGAGACGGGCGAGGACGCCCGCAGGCCACGAACGGAGGGGGATATGTCGGACAACCCAGGCACTCTCGCCCAGAGGCTCGGGGTGCGCCCCGGCGACCGGCTGCTCGTCCTCAACGCCCCCGAGCGCTACCTGCGGCTGCTGGAACCGCCCCCCGACATCCACATCGACCTGGGCCCCATCGAGGGCGCCGACTACGACGACGTGCACCTGTTCGCCCTGGACCGGGGCACCGTGGGCCGCGAGGCGCCCAGGGTCCTGGAGGCGGTGGGGCCGGACACCCGCCTGTGGGCGTGCTACCCCCGGCGCGGCGGCACCATCATCACCGACCTGGCTGCGGACCGGGGCTGGGACCCGCTCCTGGACTCGGGGTGGCGCGGTACCGCCCAGGTGCCGATCGACTCGGACTGGGCGGCACTGCGCTTCGAGCGCGCCGGAGCGGGCCGGTCTAGTCCGACGTGACGCTGAGCGCGCCGCTGACGGTGTCGGCCTGGATGCGGGCCTCCGCCTCCGGGGAGGTGTCCACGTCAACGCGGCGCTCCCCGGACGCGGACTCCCCGGTGACCTCGTAGACGCCCTCGGGGACCCGCACGTCGACCCCGCCGCTGACGCTCTCCAGGCTCAGCAGGTCGAAGGCCTCGTCGGTGGCGACCCCGATGCCCCCCGAGACCGTGGAGACCTGGGCCTCGGTGAAGCCGCCGCCCACCCGGACGTCGCCGCTGGTGGACTCGGCCACGACCGTGCGCGCGTCGAACCCGGACGCGTCCACGTCACCGGAGGTGCTCGCGGCCTGCAGGTGCTCCCCCGCCCCCTCGGCGGTGATCCGGCCGCTGGTGGTCTCCGCGACCACGGAGCCCTCCACTCCGGTCACGTCGATCGTGCCGCTGACGGACTCGGCGGTGACGTCTCCGCTGTTGCCGTCCACCCGCACCTCGCCGCTGGTGCTGACCAGTTCCAGCTCGCCGTCGACGTTCTCCACGCTGATCCGGCCGCCGACCGTCTCCACGGTCACCGCGGTCCCCACCGGGACCGCGACCTCGTAGTCGATCCGGCAGCCGTCGAAGAACGGCAGGCCCAGGCACTCGGCCTCCACCTGGAGGGCGCCGTCGTCCTCCTCGATGTCCTCCTCCGGTTCGGTGAGGGGTGTGCCGCGCAGGGTGCGGTCCACCTGTACCCGCTCGGCGCCGCCGGTGAGGACGACGTCGCCGCCGGTGCCGTTCTCGATCTCCAGGGCCTGGGGCGCGTCGTAGGCGTCGCTGCGGGTGCCGCGGTCCACTCCCACGTTGCCCAGGACCGAGAAGGCGGTCGCCACCACTACGCCCAGCACCAGCACCGCGCCCAGGAGCAGCCACGGACCCACGCGGAACCCGCGCGGCTCCTTGCTCGACGAGGCATACAGGCCCCGTGCCTTGAATGTCACTGTTCTTCCTTCCTCGTTGGGCTCGCGCCCCCTCTGGTGTCCGCGGTCAGTCCCGGTCCGCGCCGCGCAGGTAGCGCAGTACGGCCTGTACCCTGCGGTGGTCGTGATCGTCGTGGCCCAGGTCCAGCTTGGTGAAGATCGAGCGGATGTGCTTCTCCACGGCGCGTTCGGTGACGGTCAGCCGCGAGGCCACGCCCGCGTTGTTCAGCCCCTGCGCCATGAGCTCCAGCACCTCGGTCTCGCGCGGGGTGAGCCGGGCCAGGGCGTTGTCCCGCCGACGGCTGAGCAGCTGCGAGACCACCTCCGGGTCGATGGCGGCGCCTCCCCCGGCGACGCGGCGCAGCACGGTGAGGAACTCGTCGATGTCGGCGACCCGGTCCTTGAGCAGGTAGCCGACCCTGCTGGCCCCGCTGCCGAGCAGGTCGGCGGCGTAGCGGCTGACCACGTGCTGGGACAGCAGCAGCACCGCCACCCGCGGATACCTCCGGCGGATGGCGATACCCGCCTGGATGCCCTCCTCGGAGTAGGTGGGCGGCATACGGATGTCGACCAGGCACAGATCCACGTCGGAGTGCTCCTCCACCGCCCGCATCAACGCGTCGGCGTCGCCGACCTGCGCGACGATCTCCACCCCCGCGTCCTCCAACAGGCGTGCCATCCCGCTGCGCAGCAGCACCGAGTCCTCGGCGATGACCACCCTGGGCCCCCTCTCCGCGGGCTGGACGGGGTTCGCACCGGTGTACACGGTCATGCCTCCCAAGGGATGTCGGCGGTCAGGACGGTGCCCTCACCGGCCGGGCTGTGGATGGTCAGGACGCCGTCGACCGCGTCCACGCGGTCCCACAGGCCGTTCAGGCCCGTGCCCGCCCGTGGAGCGGCCCCTCCGGAGCCGTCGTCGGTGACGGTGAGCCGCAGCAGGTCGCCGCCGCCGCGCGCGGGGCGGGGCACCCGCTCCGCGGCCACGGTGACCCCGGTGGCGCCGGAGTGCTTGGCGACGTTGTTCAGCGCCTCGCAGGCCACGTAGTAGGCCACTCCCTCGGCGCGCGGGGAGGGGCGTTCCGCCAACTCGACGTCCACCCGCACGGGGACCGGGGCGCGTCCGGCGGCCACGGGCAGGGCCGCGCCCAGTCCGTGGTCGGTCAGGACCCGGGGGTGGAGCCCGCGCGCCACCTGGCGCAGTTCGTCCATGACCTCCCGGGACTCGCGCTGGGCCTCGGTGATCAGTTCCAGTGCCGTTTCGGGGTCGGTGGCCACGCGCGAGCGCGCCCGGGTCAGGGTCATGGTCAGGGCGAGCAGGCGCTGCTGGGCGCCGTCGTGCAGGTCGCGTTCGATGCGGCGGCGCTCGGCCTCGGCGGCGTCGACCATGCGCAGGCGGCTGTCCTGGACGTGGAGCAGGCGGCGGCGGATGCGCACCTCGGGCGCCTCGAACAGCAGCCTGCGGTGCAGCAGGACCTCGGTGGCGACCACGTAGGGGGCCAGGCGCAGGCCCACGAGGGCGCACAGCGGCCCTAACACGACAAGGACCAGGGGGCCGACCAGGTCGCCCGGGGAGCCCATCACCAGCACGAACACGATCCCCATCAGGGCTCCCACGACCGACGCCCCGCCGCACACCACCAGCGCCACCACCACGCCCCCGGCCAGGAGGCCGTGGATCCCGGCGGCGGTGCTGTAGACGACCGCCGACCACGCGTCGCGGCCGAACACGAACCGCCAGGCGCGCACGAGCGGCTTGTCGTGGGCCAGGGGGTCGGGCGGGCTGGTCTCCACGATCCCGAACACGTTGTCCAGCCGGTTGCGCTGGACCCGGCAGGACAGGCGGGCCAGCAGGGTCGCCAGGGCCGGGAGGCCGACCAGGAAGGCGAGCGAGTCCGAGAGCATCCGATCGGGGACGAGCCGGGACACCTCGGGCAGCCAGGGGCCGGAGACCGCGAAGCCGATCCAGGTGGCCGAGACCACCAGCATGAACGCGGGCACCAGGTAGCACAGGGCCAGGGCCAGCGAGGTCATCAGGTGCAGGACCTCCACCACGCGCACGCGCCAACCGGACCCGTAGGCTTCGGCCACGCGGGGCAGGGCGGCGAGGGCGGTGAGGAAACCCCCTCTCCCGCCGTTCCTGGCGCTGGTGCGCGTGCTCTGACCGGTCACGCGACCAATCTAGGTTCGGCGGCCCCGGAGCACGAACCCAACAGCACGTGGAGTGCCGGTGGTGCTGGCACCACTCGGGCGTTTCCGGGTACGGGGAAGGACGGGTGCGGGGTGGGCGGAGCGGGGACGACGGCGATGCGGCCGGTCCTGGCGGAGGTCGGCCGGGTCAACACGCTGTTCGCCGTGGAGGCGGCCCCTCCCGGCACGGGGTGGCTGCCGTTGGGAGGCGGCGGGGCTCTGGAGCCCCGCGTTCTCGCGTCCGAGGTGGAGCGGACGCGGAACCGCCTGGCGGAACTGGCGGGGCGGCCGGATGCGGTGGTGGAGTGGCGGGTGGCGGCGTCGGTGTTCCAGCAGGGGCTGGCGACGCGGCTGCTGTCGCCGGTGCTGGCGGCCGGACTGTGCCACGGGGTGCTGGTGGACGCGGCGCGGTTCCACTGGGACCCGCACCGGGAGGGGCCGGTGGTGCTGCGCACCTCGCAGGAGGAGGCCGCGGCGGTGACCGGGGGGACGGCGGAACTGGCCGACTGGGTCGAGCGCACCGTGGTCCTCGGTGTCCTGGCCCGTGCGGCGCGGGGCCTGGCCGGGGCGGGCGGGGTGGCGCCGGGGCTGCTGCGGGGCAACACCGCCGCCGCCCTGGCCGGGGCCGTGCGCGCCCTGGGCGCGGACCGGCCCGCGGTGCGCGCGCGGGCCGGGGAGGTGGCCGATGACCTGCTGGGACGCCCCTCCCTGGCCGGGACGGGCGGTTACACGGGAGTGGACGCCTCCGGGCTGGGGGTGTTCCGGCGCACCACGTGCTGCCTGTACTACCGGCTGCCGGGCGCGGGGTACTGCGGGGACTGCGCCCCGCGCCGCTGAGTGATCCACACCCGCCCCCTTCTGTGCTTCGCCGCCCCTCACCCCGGGTAGCTGCGCCCCTGGAAGAAGGTCGGCGAGGGCACCGGTGGGAGGAAACAGTGACGGGTCGGGACAGGGCGGGCGCGGGCGGATCCGTGGCCCGCGCACGCGCGTGGGTGAGCCGCGCGGTGGGTTCGGACGGACACGAACGGCACACGGCGCTGTCCATCGGCAAGAGCGCCCTGGCCGCATCGTTGGCGTGGTTCGTCGCGCAGCACCTGATGCAGGCCAGTTCTCCGGCCTTCGCCCCCTTCACCGCGGTCCTGATGATGCAGGTCACCGTCTACCAGTCGGTGGTCCAGTCGCTGCGTTACGTGGGCGCGGTGGCGCTGGGTATCACGGTGCAGGCCGTCCTGGGCTTCGCCGCGGGCCCGGACATGCTGACCTTCGTCGTGGTCACCCTCATCGCCCTGGTCATCGGCCGGTGGAGGCCCCTGGGCAGCCAGGGCTCCCAGGTGGTCACGGCCGCGTTCTTCGCCTTCTCCACCTTCCTGACCTCCCAGGGCTACACCGGGCGCCTGGTGGACCTCTCCCAGATCCTGTTGCTGGTGCTCATCGGTTGCGCCATCGGCACCGCGGTCAATGTCCTCGTGCTGCCTCCCATGCGCTTTCGCAGCGCGGAGTACGCCATCCGCTCCCTCGCGCACTCCGAGTGCGACCTGATCGGGGACATCCGGCGCGGGATGGAACGGGGGGACCTGACCGAGGACGAGGCCGAGGACTGGCGGCGGCGGGCCCACCGGCTCGCGTCGACCGTCCAGCAGACGCGTTCGGCGGTGGACACCGCCTGGGAGAGCGTCTACCTCAACCCGGCCAGACTCCTGCGCAGACACCGCCACAACGTCGCCTTCGAGGGCTACCAGCAGCTGGTCGACGCCCTGGAGCGCACCACCCACCAGCTGGGCTCCCTGGCCCGCAGCATCCACCTTTGGAGCCGTGACGATGAGCGCTCCGTCCACCAGGACTTCCTGCGCCTGTACGGGGACTTCCTCGCCTCGGTCGCCGAGATCACCCGCGAGCTCAGCGGGCTGGACCAGGACCGGCTCGGCCCCCAGGCCCGGAGGCTGTGCCGACTCGCGGAGCAGGCCCGAGAGCACTACGACGACCTCGTACGGGCCAAGGAGGAAGAGGACTCCCCGCCCTTCGACGACCTCCGGCTGCCCTACGGCGTGCTTCTGATCGAGGCGCAGCGGCTCATGGACGAGTTCCAGTACAGCTGCGACGTGATCCTGAACTACGTGGACCGCCCCGGCCCCGCCGACGGGTCCGGCGGCGCCCGCCACATCTGACCGCGGCCGTGCCCCCTTCCGGGGCCGCCTGTCACGCGGCGGCCCCGGAAGGGCGGTGGCACCGGTCAGGCGCGGCCGGACCGCCAGGCGGACAGGGCCACACCGACGGCGGCCAGCAGGACGCCGACGGTCGCCCAGGAGAAGGCGGTGCGGTAGCCCTCGACGGAGGCGGCCACGTCGCCGGACGCCCCCGCGGCGACCGCCGCGCCCACGAGGACGGCCATGCCGGTGGCCCCGCCGAGCTGGTCGACCGAGCGCTGGACGCCGGAGGCGACCCCCGCGTCGGCCTCGGTCACCCCGTGCAGGGCGGCGTTCTGCAGGGCGATCAGGCCGACGCCCATGCCGACGCCGACCAGGAGCATGCCCGGCATAGCGTCGGTCCACAGACTGCCGTCCACCGGCAGCCGCGACAGCCACGCGGTTCCGGCCGCGGCCGACAGCAGGCCCGCGATCGCCGCCCCGGACAGGCCCAGGGCGCCGATGGTCCGGCCGACCACGGTCGCCGAGACCAGGATCGCCGCGCAGAACGGCACGTACGCCAGCCCCGCCTGTATGGGGCTCATCCCCAGCACGTGCTGGAGGTAGAGCGTCACCAGCAGGAAGGAGGTCGACAGCGCCGCGCTGAGCAGCACCGTCGCCCCGTTGGCGACCAGCCTGGTGCGGTCGGCGAAGAAGGACAGCGGCACCAGCGGGTTGCGCGACCTGGCCTCGACCAGGACGAACAGCCCCGTCGCCGCGACACCCGCGAGCACGGGGACGTACACCCGCGGCTCCGTCCACGGGTGCTCCGCCGCCTGGAGCACCCCGTGCACCAGGGCCAGCGGACCGGCCGTCAGCAGCAACCCGCCCAGCACGTCGGGACGGCGCCGTGCGGCGCCGGTCCCGGCGGCCGTGGCCTGGGCCCCCGGCGCCGCGCCGCGGACGCGGTCGGGCGCGACCAGCAGCGGGACCGCGACCAGGACCACGGCGACCACGGGCAGGTTGACCAGGAAGATCCACCGCCAGTGCAGCAGCTCGGTGATCACGCCGGACAGCAGCACCCCGCCCACCAGGCCGGAGCTGGAGATGGCGCCCCAGACGCCGAGGGCCCTGGCGCGTTCCTGGGGGTCGGGGAAGAGCATCGCGATCAGCGACATGGCCGCCGGGGAGGCCAGCGCCTCACCGGCCCCCTGCCCGAAGCGGGCGGCCAGGAGCCAGGGCAGGTCCGGCGCCGCGCCCGCGACGAGCGAGGCCGCGCCGAACAGGGCGGCGCCCAGGAGCAGCATGCGCCGCCGCCCCAGCAGGTCGCACACGCGCCCGCCGAGCAGCAGCAGGCCGCCGCCGACCAGCGTGTAACCGGCGACGACCCAGGTCAGGCCCTGCGGACCGGCGTCCAGGTCGGCGCCGATGGAGGGCAGGGCGATGTTGACGACCGTGACGTCCACGGCGATGAGGAACTGGAGCATCGACACCGCCGCCAGCGCCCACCAGCGGCGGGCAGCGGTGAGGTGTTCCCGGCGGCCTGAGCGCGCGTCGGGAGTTCGGAAGGAGTTCATGATGGCCGATCGGGTCGGACCCGCGTCGGGGCGGGCCGGGAAACGGAAGGGAAGCCGTTCCGCCCGCGCGGTACGCCGAACAGGCCCCGCCCGTCCTCCCGGGACGGGACGCGGCGCGCGGCGGGCGCGGACGCCCGCCTAGTCCGTGACTGCGACTGCCATCATGCGCGGCAGTCTAGACCCTGCCGCCGGGTCGGCGCACCGGAAATACCCGGCCGCTCCGTGTGCCGCCCCGGGCCGGTGCGCTCGACACGCGTCCCCGCCATGGGGCTCCCCCTGCCCGGGCCCGGCGCGCCGACCGGAGCCCTCCACGGGGAGGGCGGCTCCGCGCCCCCGAAAACGGGTGGACGGGCGGCGGCTCCCCCGCCAGGGTGTTCGGATGACCACACCGCCCCTGCCGCCCCTGTACCGCGACGCCGACTTCAACGGCCCGCTCTCGGACGCCCACGCCGCCAGGCTCATCCGGGACCTGGACTCCCTGGAGGGCAGGCGGATCGTCGACATCGGCTGCGGCTGGGCCGAACTGCTGCTGCGTGCCCTGGCCAGCGAGCCGACCGCCACCGGGTTCGGTATCGACCTCGGTGAGGAGGCCGTGGAGCACGGGCGCGCCAACGCCCGGGCCCGGGGCCTGGCGGACCGCGTCGAACTCACGGTCGGCGACGTGGGCGCCTGGTCCGGTACGCACGCGGACGTGGTGGTCAACAACGGCGCCAGCCACGTGTGGGGCGGCGACCCGGTGACGCACACCGTCAACGCCCTGGAGGCGGTCGCCGACCTGCTCCGGCCCGGCGGCCGGTTCCTGTTCGGTGAGTGCTTCTGGCTGCGCGAGCCGACGCCCGCGGAGCTGGAGGCCATGACCGACATCCCGCGCGCCCAGTACCGGTCGCTGCCCGACCTGGTGGACCTCGCCCTCTCCCACGGCTTCCGGCTGCGGGCGCTGTCGCAGGCCACCCTGGAGGAGTGGGACGACTTCGAGTCCCGGCACGCCCGGGGGCGGGAGGAGTGGCTGGAGCGCAACCCCGACTCCCTCGACGCCGACGAGGTCCGGGCCAGGGCGGACCGGTACCGGAACTTCTGGCTGCGCGGCACCCGGGAGACGCTCGGCTTCGCCTACCTGTCCCTGGCCCGGGTCTGAGACCGGACGGGGCCGTCCGCGCCGCCGTCTCCCGGCGCGGACGGCCGCCGCGGGTCAGGCCGCGTCCGCGGCCCGCCGGATCTCGGGCAGGTCGATCCGGCCCATCTTGAGCATGGCCTGCATGGCGCGTCCGGCCCGGCCGGGGTCGGGGTCGGCCAGCAGGTCGTCCAGCTCGGCCGGGAAGACCTGCCAGGAGAAGCCGTATCGGTCCTTGAGCCAGCCGCACTGGCCCTCCTCGCCCCCCTCGCTGAGCCTGGACCAGTAGTGGTCGGACTCCTCCTGGCTGTCGCAGACCACCTGGAGGGAGACCGCCTCGGAGAAGGTGAACTCCGGGCCGCCGTTGAGCGCGGTGATCTGCTGTCCGTCGATCTCGAAGTCCACGGTCAGCACCATGTCGGCGGGCCGGGGCCCCTCGGGGCCGAAGTGCCGGACCCGCAGGATGCGCGAGTTGTCGAACAGGCCCACGTAGAAGCGGGCCGCCTCCTCGGCGCGGGTGTCGAACCACAGGCAGGGGGTGATCTTGTTCAGCCGTGTCATGATCTGGTCCTCTCGGTGTGCGGCGCGGCCCTGCGCGCGTCCGCCCTACCCGTGATGACGCGTCCGGGCGGCGGAAATCATCGGCCCGTGCGGGGGTTTTCCCAGGAGTTTCGCCCCTCTCGCCCGTTCCGCGGCCGGTTGCCTCCGTGGCCCGGGGAGGAACCCCTCCTAAGAGGGCATTCTCTTCTTTGTCTCATATGATGAGAATAGAATCTCATTTGCAGAGATGTCGGTGTAGGGTCCGAGGTGTTCGCTCCCGCCCGCGACCCACGAGAGGGCGTTCGATGACGCGCTACACCCACGGCCAGCACCCCACGGTCACCGACTCCTACCGCTGGCGCGACGCGGAGAACTCCGCCGCCTACGCCCTGGACCGGATGGTCCCCGGCCGCTCGCTGCTGGACGTGGGCTGCGGCCCGGGCAGCATCACCGCCGACCTCGCCCGCAGGGTCGCCCCGGGGAGGGTCACCGCCGTGGACGCCTCGGCCGAGGCCGTCGAACTGGCCCGCGCCAGCGCGAGGGAGGCCGGGGCCGACAACATCGACTTCCGGGTCGGCGACGTCCACGACTTGGACCTGCCCGACGACTCCTTCGACGTCGTCCACGCCCACCAGGTCCTCCAGCACGTGGCCGACCCGGTCCGGGCCCTGGCCGAGATGCGCCGCGTGGCCAGGCCGGGCGGGGTCGTGGCCGCCTGCGACAGCGACTACTCCGCGATGTACTGGTACCCGCGCCTGCCCGAACTGGACGCGTGGATGGACCTGTACCAGCGTGTGGCGCGCGCCAACGGCGGCGAGCCAGACGCGGGGCGGCGCATGGCCTCCTGGGCCCGCGAGGCCGGGTTCGAGGACGTCACCTACGTGGCCGAGGTGTGGAACCACTCCTCCCCCGAGCGCCGCGCCTGGTGGGGCGGCATGTGGTCCCGGCGCATCCTGGAGTCGGACATGGGCCGCCAGGCGGTCGCGGAGGGCCACGCCACCCGGGAGGAGCTGGAGCGCATATCGGCGGGCTGGACGGCCTGGAGCCAGGACCCCGACGGGGTGTTCGTGATCCCGCGCGGCGCGATCCTGTGCCGGGCCTAACTCGCGACAAGCCCCCGTGCCGACACCGCCGCCGGTCGTTGGCGGTGCGCGGCGCGGCGATCTATCTTCGACGTGTCTCGGAGAGTGGACGCCCGCGCAGTCCCCGCTGGAAGGAGCACCATGTCCGACCTGCCGATCGGCTACTGGCTCAAGCACCTGGACCGGCTCATCGAGAACGACCTGGACCGGACCCTGGCCGCGGAGTCGCTGGGGCGCCGCCACTGGCAGGTGCTCAACTCCCTGCACACCGAACCGGGCACGATCGCCGACCTGGACCGCAGGCTCGCCGCGTTCCTGGACGAGGACGAGTACAGCGTCACCCCGGTGGTCGAGGAGCTGCGTCGGCGCGGCTGGGTGGAGGGCCTGGTCTCCCTGAACCTCAGCGCGGCGGGAGAGGCCGCGCACGAGGCCCTCTTCGCCAGGGTCGACGAGGCCCGCCGCCGTATCTCGCGGGGGATCAGCGCCGAGGAGTACCGCACCGCGGTCGACGTGCTGGAGCGGATGTCGGCCAACCTCGAACAGGGCTGACGCGGCCGCCCCCGACCGGCCGCGCCCCGGTCAGGGGGCGAGCAGTTCCCGGGTGAGCTCGACGAAGGCCAGATCCGCGCGCTTGGGCAGGCCGAAAGTCGCGTCACCGTAGGGAAAGGGCTCGGTCTTGCCGGTGTTGGTGTAGCCGCGCCGCTCGTACCAGGCGATCAGCTCCGGACGCTGCTTGAGCACCTTCATCCGCATCAGGCGGCAGCCCCACTCGCGCACCGCGGTCTCCTCCGCCTCGGCCAGGACCCGCTTGCCCAGCCCCCCTCCCTGGATGCCGGGCCGTACCGAGAACATGCCGAAGTAGGCGCCGTTGACGCCGCGCTGGAGCTCGCAGCAGGCCACGATCCGCCCCTGGGCCTCGGTGACCAGCACGATCGTGTTGGTGCGCGACAGCAGCTCGGCCATGCCCCCGGCGTCCACGCGCTGGCCGTCGAGCAGGTCGGCCTCGGTGGTCCAACCCTGCTTGGAGGAGTCGCCGCGGTAGCAGGAGTTGACCAGCTCGACGAGCGCGGGGACGTCATCGGTGACGGCGGTCCTGTAGGCCAGGTCGGTCCAGGGCCCCGAAGTCGTCTCACTGCTGGTGGTCACACGCATCTCCCCCGTTGTTTCCGGCCGCTGGCACCCCCAGTATCGGCCACCGGACATAGCGAAGAACACGGACCCCTGGGGCAAGAGGGACGCAAGGGTCGTCCGGACGCGAGCTGATGCGTGACGGGCGCTGGCTGGTCTGACGCTCCGGCCCGGGCGGTGCTCCTGAGGTACCGCACGCCGTAGGCGGGGAGGATACGGGCATGAGCGTTCTCGACATGCTTCTGGCGGTGGTGGCCATCGTCGTCATCGGTGTGATCGTTTTCGTTGGCGGTGCAGACTCCGTCCTTCAGGGCGGGGTGAGCCGCCCCCGCCACAATGTCGTAGGGCCCGACTACGGTGTGTGCTGGTTCGAGGGGAGGTGTTTTCTCATCATGTTGACGGGATTTCGGTACCGGCTCGCGCTCACTGACGAGCAGGCCGAGTCGTGTCAGGTCTATGGCGATATCTGTCGGGCGGTGTGGAACACCGGCCTGCACCAGCGCCGCGAGGCCGTGTCCCGTTGGCAGCGCGGCCAACGCCTGCCCTACTGCGGCTACCACCTCCAAGCCCGTGAACTGGCCGAGGCCAAGACCGAGGAGACCTGGCTGAAGGCCGCCCCCTCCCACATCCTCCAGCAGACCCTGCGCGACCTGGACCGGGCCTGCCGGGAGCACGGCACGTTCAAGGTGCGGTGGAAGCCCTCCTTCCGCTTCCCCGACGGCACACGGATGAGCATTCAACGCCTGAGCCGCAAATGGGGGCGCATCAAGCTGCCCAAGCTGGGATGGGCGCGCTTCCGCTGGTCACGCGCGCCCCGGGGCGCAGTCTGCTCAGCCACCGTCTCCCGCGACGGGGCCCACTGGTATATGTCGCTGCTGTGCGAGGACGGTCAGACCACACCGCAGGCGCATGAGCGCCCCGGCAGCACGGTGGGCATCGACCGGGGTGTGGCGGTGGCGGTGGCCACCTCCGACGGCGACCTGCTCGACCAGGTGTTCCAGACCCCGAAGGAGGCCGAGCGCGAACGCCGCCTGCGCCGCCGCCTGTGCCGCCAACGCAAAGGGTCGGCGAACCGGGCCAGGACCAGGGCCGCTCTGGGCAAGCTGACCGGGCGGGTGCGGGCGCGGCGCGCCGATTTCGCCGCCCGGACCGCGCACGTGGTGTGTGCCAAGAACGCGGTCGTGGTGCTGGAGAAGCTCAAGACCAAGAACATGACCGCCTCGGCCCAAGGCACCACCCACGCGCCGGGTGTCAACGTGCGTCAGAAGGCGGGGTTGAACCGGGCGATCCTGGCCAAGGGATGGCACGGCCTCACGCTGGCCTGTCAGAACGCGGCTCGGCGCACCGGGAGTCGGATCGTGGCGGTCGATCCCGCGTACACGTCCCAGACCTGTCACTCGTGCGCATACGTCGCGGCGGAGAACCGAGAGCCAATCGGTGTTCTGCTGCGGCAGGTGCGGGCACACAGCTCATGCGGACGTGAACGCGGCCCAGAACATTCTCACGCGCGGATGGACTAGCCCTTCGGGGTGAACCGTGCCAGCCTGCCGAGACCTCTGGGATGCCATGTCGGTGAAGCAGGAACCAGTTGCGGCCGCGAGGCGCGTAGCACCACCGCCCCGACAAGGGGCGGTCGGAATCTTCCTCGTTCACGAGGAAGAGGAAGTCAACCCGTTGGTCTTCTGTGTCGTCTCCATCGTGGACGAGATCCGCTACGGCGGCAGCGGGTCGGACGGCGGCCACCGGGGCGGCGGCGACGGCGGGTCCGGCGGCGGTGGTGACGGCGGATGCGGAGGGGGCTGTTGACTCCTTCTGCGGCCGGGGCGGGCTGAGAGGGCCTCTCGGAGGGGCCCACCGGGCGCGGCGGGCCGCTCCGTCCTCCCCCGGACGCCGACCGCTCAGGTGTCCTGGCGGCGCCGCCATGCCTCCTCGGTGCGGGCCAGGAAGGCGCGCAGCTCCCGCCGCGCCCCCTCGGGGCCCTTCATGCCCGGGGTGACCATCAGCTGGAGGGCGAGCCCGTCCACCTGGGTGTGCAGGTACCCGGACCACTCCTCGACCCACGGGTCGGGGTGGGGCTGGAAGGGGTCCTCCACCGGCTGCTGGGTGAGGGCGGCGATCAGGAGCCGGTAGAGCCTGCGCTGGCTGTTCCAGCGCTGCTCCCGGTCGCGGTCGTACTCCCCCAGCAGCCCGGCGGCCTCCCAGGCGCGGTACTCCGCGCGGCGGGTCGCGTCCAGGGGCAGGAGCTGTTCGGCGTACTCGGCCATGCGGTCCAGGAACGGGGTGTCCGGGTCCTGGGCGCCGTTCAGGGCCGTCACGCGCGCGGTGACGCGCTCCTCGGACAGGTTCATGGCGAAGACGAGCAGGTCCTCGCGGGTCTGGAAGTAGTGGCGCAGGGCTCCGGGGGACCAGCCCGCCTCGGCGGCCACGGAGCGGATGGACACGGCGGCCGGGCCGGACTCGGCGATGACCCGCCACAGGGCCTCGGCCAGCTCCCGGCGGCGCTGTTCGTGGTCGACGATCTTGGGCACCTCCCCTTTCTAGCACACTTGTGTTATTTTATTTGACACAGGCGTATGAAAACGAGAGCGGGGGAGATCCCGATGCCGTCCCTGGAAGTGCTGTTGCCGGTCGCCGGACTGGCGCTGCTGGACACCCTGAGCCCCGCCACCATCGGGGTCTCGCTGTACGTGTTACTCAGCGGGGCGCGGTCGGTGGCCCGCCCCCTGTTCGTCTACCTGGCCACCGTCGCCGCCTTCTACTTCGCCCTGGGCTGCGCGCTCATGCTCGGCCTCGGCTTCGCGTTCGAGGCCCTGGACGACCTCGCCGACAGCCCCGTCCTGGGCTGGGTGATGGTGGTGCTGGGCGGGGGCATGCTCGCCTACGCCCTGTTCATGCCGAGCGGACCGCGGCGGCAGCGCAGGCCCGCATCGCTGCGCACCGGCGCGATGGTCGCGCTGGGCCTGGCCACCGGCCTGCTGGAGGGCGGTACCGCGCTGCCCTACTTCGGCGCCATCGGCATCATGACCACCGCCGGGCTCTCCACCGCGGCCTGGGTGCCGCTGCTCGCCGCCTACAACGTCGTCATGGTGCTCCCGCCGATCCTGCTCTACCTGGCCTACCGCGCCTTCGGCGAGCGGCTGCGGCCCCGGATGGAGCGCTGGCGGACCAAGGTCGAGTCCGGCTCCCGGGAGGCCCTGGGCTGGATCATCGGCATCGTCGGCTTCCTGGTCCTGCGGCACGGGCTGTGGCTCTCCGGAATCCTCGACGGGGCCACCGCCTTCCTGGACGCCCTGTGACCGAAGGGCCCGAACGCGGCGGCGCCAACGCGGGGTGGAGTCAGCACCACCCCCGGTCCGCACCCGTACCGCCCTGACTCCGGGCCCGGCCGGGCGTAACTTCGGGGCCATGGACACGACCCGCAACCCCGTCGCCCGGCTCCTGGCCGACACCCGCCACATCCTCCTGGGCCTGCCGTTGGCCCTCATCGCCTTCGTGGTCGTCCTGACGGTCTTGGCCGCCGGGACGGGCACCGCCGTCGTCATGGCGGGCCTGTTCCTGATGACGGGCGCCCTGTACGCCGCACGCGGGTTCGCCCACGTCGAACGCGTGCGCCTGGCCGACCTGGGCCGCCGACCGGTGACGCGCCGCCCCTACCGCTCCCCCGCTCCCGGAGTCGGCCCCCTGCGCCGGGCCCTGACGCCGCTGGCCTGCCCGCAGAGCTGGCTGGACGCCCTGCACGCGCTGGTGCTGCTGCCCGTGGCCGTGGTCGGCTTCTGCCTCACCGCCACCTGGTGGGCGGGCGCCCTGGCCGGGCTGCTCCAGCCGCTGTGGGGCTGGTCGCTCTACGCCATCCCCGGCTACACCGACGTGGGCACCTACCTGGTGCCCGAGTACCCGGTGCTGGCCACCACGGTGGCGCACATGCTCGCCGGAGTGCTGTTCGCCCTCACCCTGCCCCTGGTGGCGCGCGCCTGCGCCCACACACAGGCCACGCTCGGCCGCGCCCTGCTGCTGGCCCCCGAGGACCCCCACGTGGGCGTGTACACCGCGGCGCCGCACCGGGAGGAGACCGCACGGGCCGCGCAGCACCGGCAGGACACCGCGCCCATGGCGGCGGGTGTGTGAGACCCGCTGTCGGGTGCTCCCCCGCTGTTCGACCCGGAGGGCGGGTGTCGGCGGGCGGAGCGCCGGTCAGTCTCCGCCGCCCCCTCCGTCGCCCCCGTCACCGCCGCCGCTGTAGCCCGCGCCGCCGCTGCGGTCGGTGCCGTACCTGCGCCTGTACTCCCGCCACTCCCTCTGCTGCCGGTTCCACACCTGCCTGCTCATCCCCCGGGGGCGCCGAGGAGCGCTCCGGTCCTCCCCGCCGACGAGGGTCATGACACCGAGTGTCACGACGGTCATCACGACCACGGCCACCAGGGTCAGCACCCCCGCTGCAACCGCGCCGACCGCCTCCCGGGCGCCCGGATCGGTCACGGCCCCGGCCAGGGCCAGGAACACGGCCATGACGGCAGTCCACATCGCGACCGTCAGCAGGTCGCGGACGCGTCTCCGGTGGCGGACCCCGTCCAGGTACCCGGTCGCCCAGGCACACGCGGCGCAGACGAAGACGTACACGGCCAGTACCGCCAGGAGGGCCCGCGCGCCGCTGCTCTGCGGTGGCGCGACCGCGACCACGATCAGGGTCGTGCCCGCACCGCCGCTGGCGGCCACCACCGCCAGATGCGTGAGCACGGCGTCGCGTTTCCTGAGGCGCTCCTCCTCGTGGGAGCCGACCATGGTGCGGTAGGAGCCGAGCACGACCCACAGCAGGCAGGCGCACGCGAGCTCGCATCCGGCCACGATCAGCAGCATCGACGGCATGGCGGCCTCCACGGCGCGGGGGTGGTCGGGTTCCTACCCGCCCCGCACCCGTCGACGGCCGACGGCGGTGGCCGGACCAGGACAGCGGTCGGTCGGCGGTCGTCGCCGCACGTCGGGGCGCCGGGGAGCCGCGCCGCTCTGGGCGGGACGGCTCGCGGAACCGCCCGCCCGGCTAGAGCGAACCCGACAGCAGGAACATGAGGCCGACGAACGTTCCGATGATGACGAAGCCCAGGCCGACGACGACCATGACCGCGCCGGGCCCGCACCCCCACGTGTGGGCTTCGGGCACGGAGAAGCGCGCAGGGGCCCTGAGGTCGTACCTGACCCGCGCGCTCTGTCCCCTGACGGGGCGGTAGGAGGTGCTGGAGCGGCGGTAGCGCCGGTGCACCTCGCGCCCGTCACCGGCCGAGAAGTGCACGGTGAACGGGTGGGTGTACACGCGGCGGCCGTTCACCGTCGCCCTGCTGGCCTCACGCCAGGAGTCGATGACGGTTCCGTCGGCCTCACCGGTGTAGCCCCGTCCGCCCGCGCGGTCGCGCACCGCGGACACGGTCGCGGAGAGGAGCATGCCGAGGCCGACGACGGTGAACAGGAACGGCAGGTACCGGAAGAGGCCACCGCCGTCCCGACCGGACAGGGCCAGCGCGGCGATGACGGCGGTGAAGGCGGGCACGGCGAGCATCGTCAGGACCGCGGCGGCGATCGCCTTCGCGCCGCCGGGACGGCGCCCGGGGCGGACCGGGTAGTGCTCGGCCGACGGGCCGGGCAGGGCGGCGCTCTCCACCCGGACGAGCCGCGGGTCGTCGGCCGAGTGCAGGAGTTCGACCGGGGTGCCCTCGCGGACGAGGTAACCGCCCAGCCCCGAGGTGTCCACCGCCTCCCGCTCCCGGCCGTCGGCGTCGCGGAAGGCCACGGTGACGGTGTGGCCGTTGGGGCTCCGGGTAAGGGGGTGCACCGAAGTGACGACTCCCCGCGCGCGCACGCCGGTCCGGTCCAGAAGGCGGGCGTCGCGCCGGACCCGCAGGGCCTCCGACAGGTCCTTGAAGCCGGAGTAGACCGAGTACACGGAGAAGAGGGCCAGGAGGAGGAGCGCGAGGAGTCCTTGGGGGTCCACCGGGCCGTTCTACCAGAGCGCCGACGGCCGGAGAAGGGGTGCACGGGGACCGGGGCCGGCCGCCGGGGCCGCCGGTGCACGGGTGTCGGCCGCGGGCGCCCCGTTTGCCCGTGCACCGGCCTCCGGGATGTGGAAATGAGGCGCGACCCGTCGGGTTCCGCGGGGCGGAGGCCGACGGCACACGGTGGAGGCCGATGCCTGCGACGACACCCCCCTGCTCCGACAGCCGGGCGGCCGTCCCTCACAGCAGCGACGCGACCTGCTCGGCGGCCCTGCGGCCGTCGTCCAGACCGATCCGGGCGGCCCGGGGGCGCAGTCGCGGGTCGAGGAGTTCTCCGGAGACTTCGGTGAAGTCCGGGCCGTCGGTGATCCTGACGATGCGCAGACCCTGTCGTTCGAGCTCGTCGAGTTCCGCGTCTTCGGCCACGTTGGCGAGTGCTCCCGCTCTGGGGCCGATGAAGACGATGGCGTCGAGGTCCTTCTCCTCGGCCAGCGCGGCGGCGCCGGGGAGGCGGGGGGCGTCGCAGTAGTGGGCACCGTCGAACCGGACCGGCGGGAAGAAGCCGGGCACGGCGCAGGACGAGGCGACGGCTGTGGCCAGATCGATGCCGTCACTCCGCGTCCACGACACGGTCTCGCCGGTTTCGCAGCGCACGCTGGTGATGCGCAGGTCGCCCTCCGGCCAGGCGGAGAGCGGCAGTACGGACCGCAGCGTGTGCACGGCCGCGTCCTGGTCCCGGTCGCGTGTGGCGGCCATGGCGAGACGGCCGACGGCGCGTGCCCGCCCGGTGCTCGGCCCTTCGGGGGAGAGCATCAGGCGCATGATCTCCGGCGGCACCGCGCTGGTGCCGCCACCGGTGTCGGTGGTGGTGTCGCGCGTCGGTTCGGGCAGCGGTGCCAGCGGCGTGAGCAGGGCGCCGCTCTGTTCGGCGCGGACGCGCTCGGCCAGGTCGACTCCGCCCATGGCCATCGCCGCGACGTAGGCGCCAGCCGACGTGCCGACGGCGACCGAGCAGGCCGAGGGGGTGAACCCCGCGTGCTCGCCCAGGGCTGCGAGTACGCCGGTCTCCCAGGCGATGCCGACCCAGCCGCCTCCGCCGAGGATCAGTCCGGTGTTCATTCCTACTCCTTACGTGAGTGGGGTGTCTGCCGGGGGTGTGTGCTCCCCGCGTGCCGACTGGCCAGTGGTCTAGGAGGCTGTTCCGGTCCCGGCGTCGAAGGGGACGCCGGTGAGCTGTTCGCTCGCCGTCCACAGCCGCCCGGCCTCATCGGTGTCGTCCGCTCCCGTGGGAAGCCTGGCGGGTTTGGGGGTGCCGGAGGTCTGGTCGCGGCCGGCCGGGCCGATGAACTGCCCGGAGCTGACGTGCGTACTGGTGGCCGCGTACAGGAGGGGCCAGGCGGCACCGTCGGCCGATCCCATGAGCAGGCGCGCGGCGACCGGGGTGACGATGCGGCTCAGTGTCCCGGTGCCGTGCTGCTGGAGCCCGGTCATCGCTGATCCCGGATGGACGACGAGTGCCGCGAGGGGGCTGTGCGCGGTCCGGCGGGCGAGTTCGAGGGTGTAGACGATGTTGGCGCGCTTGGACTTCGCGTAGGCGCCCATGGCGCGGTAGCCCTTCTCGCTCATCAGGTCGTCGAGTCCGCCCGTCCGCCACCGCGCGGCGATGGCGCTGACCGTGACCACGCGAGGTGCGGGGGAACGCAGTACGGCGGGCCAGACCCGGGCGTCGAAGGCGAAGTGGCCGAGGTGGTTGGTGCCGACCGTCATCTCGAAGCCGTCGCGTGTCAGCCGCCGCTCGGGCAGGTTCATCACACCGGCGTTGTTGAACAGCAGGTCGATCGTCTCGGTCTCGGCGATTCGCGTGGCGGCGTCACGGACGGAGGAGAGGTCGGCGAGGTCGAGTACCAGTGTGTCGGTCCGGGCCCCGGGCGCGGCGGTGCGCACGGTCTCGGCGGCCTGGTCCAGTCTGTCCCGGCTGCGTCCCGCCAGGATGACGCGGGCGCCGTGCCGGGCCAGGACGCGAGCTGTCTCCAGGCCGATCCCGCCGCTCCCGCCGGTGATCAGCGCGGTACGGCCGCTCTGGTCGGGGATGTCGTCAGGCGTCCAGTGGTTCATCTCCGTGCCTCTCCGTTGGTTCGTCGTGTGCTGTGCGCGGGTCGTCCGGCGACCGGATACCCGGCCCGGGAGGTCTTGTGCGGCGCGCCCCAATTTAAGAGACCGGTGGTCTGATGTCAAAAGACCGGCGGTTTGTAATATGGGGGCATGGAGAACTTCCAGCGCGCCCGCAGTGAGGAGCAGCGCGAGATCCGGCGCAGGGCGGTACTGGACACCACCGCGGCCATGCTTGAGGAGATGCCCGCCGGTGGCGTCAGCCTCAACGAGCTGAGCCGCCGGGTCGGGCTGGCCAAGTCCAACGTGCTGCGCTACTTCGAATCCCGTGAAGCGATCCTGTTGGAGCTGCTGGACCGCGCCTGGCGGCAGTGGATCGCCGACCTGCCCGCCCTCCTCGACGCCGGCATCGACCGGGCGGCGCCCGTGGAGCGGCGCACGGAGCAGTTCGCCGCCGCCGTCGCCCGCTCCCTCGCCGGGCGCCGGGTCCTGTGCGACCTGCTGAGCTCCCAGGCGGGCGTGCTGGAGCACAACGTCTCCGCCGAGGCGGCCGCCCGCTACAAGCGCGCGGCCGTGGCCAACGTCGCCGCCGTCGCCGCGCTGGCCGACCGCCACCTGCCCGAACTGGGCGAGGACGCCCCGCGCCTGGCCGCGGCCATGATCATGGCGATCGGGGCCGTGTGGACGCACGCCCACCCCTCCGAGGCGATGCTCGCCGCCTACCGGGCCGACCCGTCACTCACCGCGTTCGAGATGGACTTCGCCACCGCACTGGAGGACATGCTGGCCACCCTCACCGCGGGCACCATCGCCCGCACCTCCTCCTGACCTCTGCTCCGCGCAGCGGCCTCCGGGCGGTTGGCCGGTGGCAGGAGGGGGATCTGCGCCGTAGGAGTCCGTCGAGGGCGTCCCACTCCCCCGCGCGGCGGCCTCCGGGCGGTTGGCGGGTCGCGGGCGGGAGTTTGACCTCAATATTTGTTGAGGTTCTACGGTTCTTGGCATCAACTCCGACAGATCCGGTGGACGACCATGAGTATGGAACTGGCCGCTTATAACTCCATGTACCACGCCATGCACGCCCGCGAGGACCAGCGCCCCTTCTCGCTGCCCGTCCTGCGCCGGATCGCCTCCTTCGCCCGGCCCCACGCGCGCCAGCTCGCCTGGTTCGTGGCCCTGAGCGTGGTCACCGCCGTCCTGACCGTGGCCTCCCCGCTCCTGGCCGGACGGGTCGTCACCGCCATCACCGAGGGCGGCCCGCTGGAACCCGTACTGTTCCTGGCCGGGCTCATCGCCGCCGTCGCGGTCCTCGAAGCCGCCCTGGGGCTGGTGGTGCGCTGGCTCTCCTCCCGCGTCGGCGAGGGGCTCATCCTGGACCTGCGCACCACCGTCTACGACCACGTCCAGCGCATGCCGGTCGCCTTCTTCACCCGCACACGCACCGGCGCCCTCGTCAGCCGCCTCAACAACGACGTCATCGGCGCCCAGCGCGCCTTCAGCGACGTGCTCTCCGGGGTGCTCAGCAACCTGGTCACCCTGGTCCTGGCCCTGGCCGTCATGCTCGCCCTGTCCTGGCAGATCACCCTGCTCGCGCTCGTGCTGCTGCCGCTGTTCGTAGTGCCCGCCCGCCGCATGGGCGCGCGCCTGGCCAGGATCGAGCGCGAGCGCACCGTCCACAACGCGGCCATGGGCACCCAGATGACCGAGCGCTTCTCGGCTCCGGGCGCCACCCTGGTCAAGCTCTTCGGCCGCCCCGAGGAGGAGTCTGCCGAGTTCGCCCGCCGCGCCGGACGGGTCCGCGATATCGGCGTGCGCACCGCGATGGTCCAGGAGGTCTTCTTCACCGCCCTGACCCTGGTCTCCGCGCTCGCCCTGGCCCTGGTCTACGGCCTGGGCGGCTTCTACGCCCTGACCGGCCGCCTGGACGCGGGAACCGTGGTGTCCATGGGCATGCTCCTCACCCGCCTGTACGCCCCGCTCACCTCCCTGGCCAGCGCCCGGGTGGAGGTGATGAGCGCGCTGGTCAGCTTCAGCCGGGTCTTCGAGATCCTGGACCTGCGGCCCCTGGTGGAGGAGAAGAAGGAGGCCCGCGAGGTCCCCGCCGGGCCGGTGTCGGTGGAGTTCGACGACGTCTCCTTCGCCTACCCCTCCGCGGACAGGGTGTCGCTGGCCTCCCTGGAGGAGGTCGCCGTCCTGGACACCGCCGAGCGGCGCGAGGTCCTGCACGGGGTGTCCTTGCGGATCGAACCCGGGCAGACGGTCGCCCTGGTGGGCTCCTCCGGCGCGGGCAAGTCCACCATCGCCCAGCTGGCCCCGCGCCTGTACGACGTGGACTCGGGCGCCGTGCGCCTAGCGGGGGTGGACGTGCGCGACCTGTCCTTCGCCTCCGTACGCGCCACCCTGGGCATGGTCACCCAGGACGGGCACCTGTTCCACGAGACCGTGCGCGCCAACCTGTCGCTGGCCCGGCCCGGGGCGACGGAGGAGGAGCTGTGGGACGCGCTGCGCCGCGCCCGCCTGGACCAGCTCGTCGCCGCCCTGCCCGACGGACTGGACACCGTGGTCGGCGAGCGCGGGTACCGCTTCTCCGGCGGTGAGCGCCAGCGCCTGACCATCGCCCGCCTGCTGGTGGCCGGACCCGAGGTGGTCATCCTCGACGAGGCCACCTCGGCCCTGGACTCCACCTCCGAGGCCGCGGTGCAGGCCGCCCTGGCCGAGGCGCTGGAGGGTCGGACCGCGCTGGTCATCGCCCACCGGCTCTCCACCGTCCGCGCCGCCGACGCCATCCTGGTCGTGGAGGCCGGACGGATCGTGGAGCGCGGCACCCACGCCGAACTGCTGGCCCGCGGCGGCCGCTACGCCGAGCTGTACCGGACCCAGTTCGCCGCCGACGACTCCGCGGCGGTCCCGGTCGGACGCGCGGTGTCCTAGAGGAGTTGCGGGGGAAGGCCCGGACGGAGCCTTCCCCCGTCTTCGGGCGGGCGTCCTCGAAGGGGGCCGCTTCCGCCGCCACAGACCCCGTCCCCCGGTGGCGCCACACCGGGGGACGGTTCTCCGTGCCCGGTCGGCACGCGGGGGCGTGCCGACCGGGCGGTGCGTACGGCGCCGCCACGGCCCCCGAGGAAGGTCGGAACCCTCCCCGGGGCCGGGGCGGGTCAGATGTGGCGCACCACGCGGGCCGGGTTGCCGACGGCCACCACGTTGGCGGGCAGGTCGCGCACGACCACCGCCCCGGCGCCCACCACGGTGTTCTCCCCGATCGTCACACCCGGGCAGACGATGACCCCGCCGCCCAGCCACACGTTGTCGCCGATGGTGATCGGCTCGGCCGCCTCCCACTTGTCGCGCCGCTGCTCGGGGTCCACGGGGTGGGTGGGGGTGAGCAGCTGGACGTTGGGGCCGATCTGCACGTCCGCGCCGATGCTGATCGGGGCCACGTCCAGCATCACCGCGCCGCAGTTGACGAACGTGCGCGCGCCGATGGTGATCATGGAGCCGTAGTCCACCCGCAGCGGGGGCCGGACCCAGGCGTCCTCGCCCAGCTCGCCCACCAGTTCGGCCAAGAGCTTTCGGCGGTCCGGGTCGTCCACGGAGGCGTTGTTGAACGCCGCCGCGCGCCTCTCCGCACGGACGAGGTCGGCCTGGAGGTCGGGGTCGTCCGCCTGGTAGAGCTCACCGGCGAGCATGCGTTCCTTCTGGCTGGTCACCACGGTCCCTTCGTGTCGGTCGCGTTCCGACCCTAGCCCGACGCGCGCGCGGGTCGGGGCCCGTCTCAGACTTTCGCGGAAACGGGCCCCGACCGGTCCCTCACAGGATCCGCCGGGCTCCGGGAACCGCTCGCACGGCGGTGGCCAGCGCCCAGCAGGCCGGAACCGCGAGCGCTCCCATGCCGAGGAACTTCACGAGCGCGCTGGCCTCCCAACCGCTCAGGGCCACACCCAGCCCCACCAGCACCAGCGGGTGCAGGACGTACACGGCGAAGGCGTTGTCGGACAGCCAGCGCGTGAGGCGGTTGCTCCCGCTGGCGAAGCGCCGGAAGACCACCAGCAGCGTGAGCACCGCGCCCGTGGCCAGGACCGACTCGGACGCGATCTGCGCCAGCGCCTGCCAGGTGCCCGACGCGGGCGTGATCTCTCCCAGCAGGATCGTGACCGCCGCCCCCGCCGCCAGACCCGTCAGTGCCAGGGCCGCGCCCCACCACCCGGCGGCGCCGGGCAGCCGGGTCAGCCAGTTGCCCCGGTAGGCCAGCACGCCCAGGACGAACAGGGTGACGTACTGGGGCAGGTAGCCGGGGCTGGGCAGTCCCACGATCGGCCAGTACGGGGCCGGGGCCAGGTAGCGCCAGGCGAAGGTGACCAGGGCCAGGCCCAGGGTGAGGGCCGCGACGGGCACCGCCCAGCGCAGCGGAGCGGTGTCGGCGGGCCGGGCAGGGAGCTCTACCTCTGCGCCCGCCTGCCGGACGCGGCGCTCGCGCAGGCTCCGCACGGCCACGTAGGCCAGGGTCATGACCAGCAGGACCTCCACGAACCACATGGGCCCGGGGTCGTAGGTCATGATCAGGAACAGCCAGAACGGCAGCTCGCCGCCCTCGGCCGCGAACACCTCGACGGCGGGCCCGTAGTTGGGGATCACCAGGAACGGGCGGACCAGCAGCACGAACAGCAGGAAGGGCGCGCCCAGGCGCACCAGGCGCTCGCGGACCAGCCCGCGCCCGCCCCGGCGGTCGGCCGCTCCCGGCACGAAGTAGCCCGCGAGCAGGAAGAACAGTCCCATGAAGTAGGTCTGGTTGAGGAAGACGAGCAGGTCCAGCAGGCCGCCGGAGGGATCCTGGGCCGGTTCGAGGTAGAACCACACCGGGATGTTGCCGTAGGTGAGCGCGACGTGGTGCAGGACGACCAGCACGGTCAACGCGACCCGCAGGTTGTCGACGTGGTGCAGGCGCCCGCGCGCGGGCGGCGCGGGGTCCGGGAGGAGCGGTGGGCCGGCGTGCTGCGTCATGGTGTCCTCGTCAGTCGTTCGGGGGTGGGGGGGCGGTCGGCGCGGGTGGCGCGCACGAGCAGTTCGCCCAGCTCGCGGGCGTGCGCCATGAGGTCGTGGCCGGGGTGGGCGCTCCAGTAGGCGAACATCGCGTCGATCGCCGTCTGCTGGGTCACCGCCATCACCCGCACGTCGAAGTCGCGGAACTCGCCGCTCTCCTGGCCGGACCGGTACAGGTTCTCCAGGGACTCGTAGAGGACGTCGGCCTCCGCCGCCCCGTAGCGCGGGGTGCCGTCCGCCTTGCGTGCGTGGGTGAAGATCTGCCCCAGCGCGGCCATGCGCTCGGGGTGGGACAGCGCGTACTCGGCCACGCCGCGCACGTGGGTGCGCAGCATGTCGGCGGTGTTGGTCTGCTCCAGGATCGCGGGAAAGACGGACTCGGCGATCTCGGTGTAGACGTCGGTCACCACCTGGTCCATGAGCTCGTCCTTTCCGGCGAAGTGGTAGGAGATCACGCCCTTGCTGATCCCGGCCGTGCGCGCGATCCGCGCCAGGGAGGCGTTGGGATAGCCCACCTCGGCGATGGTCTCGACCGCCGCCGTGATGATCTGCGCCCTGCGGGCCTCCTCGATGAAGGACCGTTTCTGTCCGCCTGGTTCATTTTTTGACCGCATGGCCAGAATCTAGCACGCACGGCCAGGAAGCTATCGGGGATGCCCCTGACCCGACCCCTGGCGGCCACCCACCCGCCCCGGGGCCCGGCCCTGTCCCCTCCTCCGGGGCGTGCACGGAGACGGGCACACCACTTCGGCGCCACCCGGCGCGTCATCTGCCGGTGGCGTCCCCGGGGCCTCTCGCGCGGTCGGTGCCATGGGGAGGGCGGGTAGTTCGGCACAATGGTCCGCGGAGCTGGAACGGGTGCGACCGTCGAGCTGGGAGAGTCAGGAGGGGCGACTGTGAACGTCGCGAACCACTACGCCTACCGAGTCCGCTGGTCGGCCGAGGACGGGTGCCACGTCGGCACCGTCGCCGAACTACCGTCCCTGTCCTGGCTCGCTCCCGGACGCGGCGAGGCCTTCGAGGGCATCCGGCGGCTGGCCCTGGAGGTCGTCGAGGACATGCTCTCCTCAGACCGGGAGGAACCGCCGGGGGCGGTCCGCGCGGTGCGTGGATAGCACCGTCGGGACGAACGACGGTGCCCGCGTCCCCGGGGGGACACGGGCACCACGACCACGGCCGGAGGGCCTCAGTCCAGGCAGAACTCGTTGCCCTCGGGGTCGGCCATCACGATGAAGCCGGTCTCCATCGGCGGCTCCGGCTCGTGGCGGCGCACCCGCGTCGCCCCCAGCTCCAGAAGCCGCGCGCACTCGGCCTCCAGCGCCGCCATCCTCTCCTCCCCCAGCAGCCCGGGAGCCACGCGGACGTCGAGGTGGAGGCGGTTCTTGACCACCTTGTCCTCCGGCACCCGCTGGAAGAACAGCCGCGGACCGCGCCCCTCGGGGTCCTCGACGGCCGACCTCGCGTTGCGCTGGTCCTCCGGTACGCCGATCTGTTCCAGGAAGGCGTCCCACGCGGCCAGCGGATCGGCGCCCTCGGGCAGGTCCGCCCCGGGCGGCCCGGGGTGGACGTAGCCCAGCACGTCGCGCCAGAAGGACGACAGCGCCCGGGGATCGTGCGCGTCGAAGGTGATCTGGACGTCGAGACTCATCTGTTCGCTCCGTTCGCGGCTGCCGCCGTGTGCAGGTAGAGGTCGCGCAGCAGGCAGACCTCGGACAGATGATGGATCAGCTCGCGGTGGATGTGCAGCACCAGGTCCGCCATGGGCGCCTCGGGGTAGGGCTCCTTGTCGCCGACCGGAGTCCGCAGCGCGGCCGCGTCCAGGCCGCGCACCCCAGCCAGCCAGACGTCGACCTGGGTCTGGAGCTGGTCGAGCGCGTCGGAGGCGCTTCCGGCGTACTCCCAGGTCTCGTACGACGCCGCCGGTGCGCCGAAGTGCGACGCGTTGCGCATGGCGAGCACGCCGACGATGACGTGGCCGAGCCGCCAGGCGATCGTGGTGAAGGGCGCGGGGTCCGGCTCCGGGAAGGCGAAGTCGATCGTGAAGTCCCCCGAACCGCCCCGCATGGGCGCCGTCGAGCTACCGCGCGGCCGCACGCTCCAGGAGCGGGAGTCCGGTACCGGCGACCAGAAGTACTCGTCGTCGGTGAGGCCCTCGAAGCGGGGCCGGATGTGGTGGTTCCAGTGGAACTCCCACTGTTCGCGCAGGGTCTGGTTCCAGTCGGGTTCTGCTGTGCTCATGCGGCCACTCTGGCACCACTGGCGGACAGGATCGGTCCGCTATCTCTGGCAGGGTGGACCGCATGGACACGGCAGGCGGCGACGAACGCGGTACGACGGAACGGGTGCTCACCCTGCTCGGGCTGTTGCAGCGGCGCCGGGTCTGGACCGGTCCCGAACTCGCCGACCGGCTCGGGGTCACGCCTCGCACGGTGCGGCGCGACGTCGACCGCCTGCGCACGCTCGGCTATCCGGTGCACGCCAGCCAGGGCGTCGGCGGCGGCTACCAGCTCGGCCCGGGCAAGGACCTGCCGCCGCTGCTGCTGGACGACGAGGAGGCGATCGCCACCGTGGTCTCGCTGCTCGCCGGAGCGGGCGGCGCGGACGGTGTGGAAGGCGGCGCGGGCGACGCCGCGCTGCGGGCGCTGACCAAGCTCGACCGGGTGCTGCCCACCCGGTTGCGCAACGAGGTGCGCGCGCTCTCCGGTTCGGTGGAGTCCTTCGGCTCTGGCCGCACGCCGGTCGATCCCGAGGTGCTCATGACGCTGGCCCGGGCCTGCCGCGACGAGGTCGAGGCCGGTTTCGACTACCCGTCCGGGAGCGGGGTGCGACGGCGGCGGGTCGAATCACGCCGCCTGGTCGCCTCCGAACGGCGCTGGTACCTGCTCGCCTACGACCTGGACCGCGACGACTGGCGCAGCTTCCGCGTGGACCGGATGACCGATGTGGTCGCGCGGACCTGGCGTTTCCGCCCCCGCGCGGCCCCCGACGCGGCGGCGTACGTGCAGGAGGGCGTGGCCAGCCGGGTCTACCCGCGCCAGGCGCGCTTCCTCGTGTACGCGTCGGCCGAGACGGTGCGCGCGCAGATCCCCGCGTCGGCGGCGGTCGTGCGAGAGCGGGGCGACGGGCGCTGCGAGGTGGTCAGCGGCGGTCACGACCTCGACTTCGTGCTCATGCACGTGCTCCTGTTGGGCCACGAGTTCGAGGTGTTCGACCCGCCGGAGCTGGCGGGACGCTGCCGCGTGCTGGCGCGAAGGCTGCTGTCGGCCGGTGCGGCGGCCCCGGCCGAGCCGGACCGCGAGGAACCCGGGCCCTGAGCGGTCGGTGGTGAGCCGGACAACCCGTGCCCCCGCGCGTCCCGGGGCGGCGCAGCAGGCCGCGCCTGCCCCGGCCGAGCCGAAAAGGGGAGGAAGCCCAAGCGGGTGCCCACGCTTGCGGCCTCCGTCCCGGCCGCGCCCCCATCCGTGCCTCAGACGGAGCCGAAGACGTGCCCCCGGTGGACGGTGGCGACGACACCCCAATGCGCGCCTCAGGCTGCGCGTACCCCGATCCCGCGTCCGAGAGGGCTGCGCCTCGGCAGGACCCAACCCGCCTTCTCCGGTGCGCGTCCCTACGAGCGCCTCGGGGCGGCACAGTAGGCCGTCAGCACCGCCGCGCCCCACACCGCCTGCGCCGCGAGCAGCGGCACGGTCACCCCGGCGGTGAACGCCGAAAGCGCGGGCAGGCACCCGAGCACGGCGATGTCGGCGCCGGTCAGCGCCCACACCACCGGCCCCAGCGGCACCGGGCCCAGGGGTGTGTCCACGACGGGCATCGTGTGCTCCACGGGTCGGCGCCGGGCAAGCCGCAGCGCCCCCGCCGCCAGTGCCGGAGCGCACAACAGCCCCAGCGGCCACAGGAGCCCTCCGAAGCCCGCGAGGCCCAGCCCGGCCAGCGCGAGGGTCAGCCACAGGCCGCCGAGCAGGGCGGGCAGCACCGACCGCGCCGCCATGAGCGCGTGCGGACCGGTGCCCAGCAACCGCGCCAACGCCGCGTCCCCGGCGTCCCGGCGCGCCCCCGCGGTGCCCGTCGCCGCGACCGCCAGCGCGCCCGCGGCGAGGACCACCAGCGCACCCGCCTCCCCGACGCCCGCCCTCGCGGCCAGCACGGGCAGGACGGTCGCCGCCGCCACCAGCGTCAGGAGCCCCGGCCGTCGCATCAGCCGCCGCCAGTCCAGCCAGGCCACCGCCGCCGCTCCGCGCAGCCGGGACGGCCACGCGCGCGAGCGCAGCACGCGTGAACGCCAGTGCGCGTCCTCGGCGATCCACGACAGCGAACCCGGGTCCATGACCAGGAGCGCGCCCGCCGCGAGTTCCGCCCTGGACGAGGCCTCCAGGACCGCTCGGGCCGGGATGCGCGCCAGTGCCCGCCAGGCCCGCCACGCCAGAGCGGCGGCCACCCCGGCCGAAGCGCACGCCGCCGCGCCCCACGCCGACACGGGAGCCGACGCGATGCCCACGAGCACCCCGCGCCCCAGGTCCGCGCTCATCACCGTCGCGGCGGCCGCCGCGACGACGAGGGCGACGAGCAGCGCGGTCAGCCGGTCGTCCCAGGGCTGCGACGCCTGCGCCAGCACGGCCGTCGCCGCCCCGCCCACCGTCCACGACACGGCCAGCACCACGGACGCCAGCAGCCGCAGCGCCAGCGCGTCGGGGGCGCCGAGCGCGCTCAACAGTGCGAGACCGAACACCGCACCGACCACGGCGCACACCACGGCCAGGACCAGCAGGGCGGGGGCCAGCACGCCGCGGCGCGGCAGCGGTGAGAGCACCAGCCACGCCGCGTCCGCCGCCGGCACCGCCGTCGGCCCGACCGCGCGCGCCACCCTCAGGGAGGACGCCAGCAGCAGGGCGACCAGCGCCAGGCCCGCGCCCGCCCGCACCGGATCGACCGCGTCGGGCACGGCCGCCACCGCGCGGCCGACCACCGGGGACACCGTCACCACCAGCAGCCCCAGGGCCAGCAGGATGACGTAGCGGTCGGACCAGCTGCGGTGTCGGCGGTTGCGGGCCCGCACGAACGCCCGGACCTGTGCCGCCCCCGTGCGCGTCGCTCCCGCCCGTGTCACCCCGTTCACGCGGCGGCCTCCAGGGCGACGTGGCGGGCGTCCGCGGCGAAGCGCGGATCGTGCGTCACCATCACCACCGTGCCGCCGTTCGCGGCGTACTCGGCGAGCAGCTCCGCGAGCCGTCCCCGGAAGGCGGCGTCGAGCCCGCGTTCGGGTTCGTCCAGCAGCAGCAACCGGCTCGGCCGCAGCAGCGCCATGGCCAGGGACAGCCGCTGACGCTGCCCGGTCGAGAGAGACGATGGGGCCCGGTCCGCGCAGCCGGACAGCTCGAACAGCTCCACGGCCGCCGCCACCTCCAGCCGTCCGGGGCCGTGCACGGCGCGCATCAGTTCCAGGTGCTCGTGCACGGTCAGCCCCGGGTACCAGGAGGGCTCGTCGCCGACCAGGGCGACCTCGCGCCAGAACGCGGGTTCGTCCACGGGCGGTCGGCCCAGCACGCTGACCTCGCCCGCGGTCCGTTGGAGCCCCGCGAGGCAGCGCAGCAGGGTGGTCTTGCCGACGCCGTTGGCGCCGAGCACCGCGACCACCTCCCCGGGCGCGACCGTGAGGTCGACTCCGCGCAGGACCGGGACGCCGCCCAGTTCCACGTCCACGTTCCGGGCCACGATGATCGGTTCGCTCACCGGCTCAGCCTAGGGCTCGGGCGTCGAGCCGGGGCCGCCGCGTCCGGCCCCCGGACGGGCAGCACGACCCGTCCGCCCCGGCACTTGGCGGTGCCGGGGCGGACACGGGGACAGCGCGCGGCTGTCCCCTCCGCTCAGGCCTTCCCGGGGAACGTCGGTCAGCGCTCCAGGTAGGCCCGCAGGTGGCGGGCGGTGAGGGTGTCGCCCCCCGCCACCAGCCGGGCGGGGCTGCCCTCGAACACGATCCGGCCGCCGTCGTGCCCGGCGCCCGGCCCCAGGTCGATGACGTGGTCGGCGTGCGCCATCACCGCCTGGTGGTGCTCGATCACCACCACCGTGTTGCCGTCGTCCACCAGCCGGTCCAGCAGCGCCAGCAGCCGGTCCACGTCGGCCAGGTGCAGGCCGGTGGTCGGCTCGTCCATCACGTACACCGCCCCGTCGCGGGCCATGTTGATGGCCAGTTTCAGGCGCTGGCGCTCACCGCCCGACAGGGTGGTCAGCGGCTGGCCCAGGCCCAGGTAGCCCAGGCCCACGTCGTGCAGCCGGTCCAGGATGGTGCGGGCGTTGCCGCCCGAGAAGAACTCCCGCGCCTCCACCACCGACATCGCCAGCACCTCGCTGATGTCCTTGCCGCGCAGCTTGTGCGTGAGCACCTCGGCCCGGAACCGCTTGCCCTCGCAGTGCTCGCAGGGCGAGGAGACCCCGGCCATCATCGCCAGGTCGGTGTAGATGACCCCGGCACCCTTGCACTCGGGGCAGGCGCCCTCGGAGTTGGCGCTGAACAGCGACGCCTTGACGTTGTTGGCGCGGGCGAAGGCGGTGCGGATCGGGTCCAGCAGCCCGGTGTAGGTGGCCGGGTTGGAGCGCCGCGACCCCTTGATCGCCGACTGGTCGACCACCACCACGTCCTCGCGCCCGGGCAGGGCGCCGTGGATGAGCGAGCTCTTGCCCGAGCCCGCCACGCCGGTGACCACAGTGAGAACGCCGGTGGGGACGTCCACGCTGACGTCCTTGAGGTTGTGCGAGTTCGCGCCGGTGATGGAGATGTGTCCCCGGGGCGTGCGCACCCGCTCGCGCAGGGTGGCCCGGTGGTCCAGGTGGTCGCCGGTGAGCGTGCCCGAGGCCCGCAGCCCGGCCACGTCTCCGGTGTAGGTGACGCGTCCGCCCGAGGGCCCGGCGCCGGGACCCAGGTCCACCACGTGGTCGGCGATGGCGATGGTCTCGGGCTTGTGCTCGACCACCAGCACCGTGTTGCCCTTGTCGCGCAGGCTCAGCAGCAGGTTGTTCATCCGCTCGATGTCGTGCGGGTGCAGGCCCACGGTCGGCTCGTCGAAGACGTAGGTCACGTCGCTGAGGCTGGAGCCCAGGTGGCGCACCATCTTGACCCGCTGCGCCTCGCCGCCCGAGAGCGTGCCCGACTCCCGGTCCAGGCTCAGGTAGCCCAGCCCCACCTGCACCAGGGACTCCAGGGTGTGCCCGAGGTTGTCCAGCAGGGGCTTGACCGAGGGCTCGTCCAGGGAGCGCACGAACCCGGCCAGCTCGTCCACCTGCATGGCCGAGCACTCGGTGATGGTGCGCCCGGCGACCTCGACCGCCCGGGCCCGGGCGTTGAGGCGGGCGCCCCCGCACTCGGGGCAGGTGGAGAAGGTCACCGCGCGGTCGGCGAAGGCGCGCACGGCCGTCTGCATCTTCTCGCGGTCCTTGGTCAGGTAGGTGCGCCTGATCTTGGGGACCAGCCCCTCGTAGGAGAAGGAGTTGGTGCCGACCTTGACCTTGGTGACGGGCAGGTGCAGCAGGGTGTGCCGCTCCTGGTCGGTGTAGTCGCCCACCCTCTTGTCGGCGTCCAGCAGGCCCGAGTTGACGAAGACCTGCCAGTACCAGCTGCCCACCCCGTAGCCGGGGACGGTGATCGCGCCCTCGTTCAGGGACAGGTCGCGGTCGACGAGTTCGTCCACGTCGATCTGGTTGGTGCGCCCCAGGCCCTCGCACTCACCGCACATGCCCTCGGAGTTGTTGAAGCTGAAGGCGCTGGAGGGTTCCAGGCGCGGGGTGCCGACCCGGCTGAAGACGATCCGCAGCATGGCGGCGGCGTCGGTGGCGGTGCCGACGGTGGAGCGGGAGTTGGCGCCCATCCGCTCCTGGTCGACGATGATCGCCGCGCTGAGGTTGCGCAGGCTGTCCACGTCGGGCCGCCCCAGGCTGGGCATGAACGACTGGACGAACGTTGTGTACGTTTCGTTGATCAGGCGCTGGGACTCGGCGGCGATCGTTCCGAAGACCAGGGAGGACTTGCCCGAGCCGGACAGGCCGGTGAAAACGCTCAGCCTCCGTTTGGGGATGTCCACCGAGACGTCGGCGAGGTTGTTCTCCCGGGCTCCTCGGACCTGGATGGTGTCGTGGGTGTCCGCTGTGGTGGGGTGGGAAGACACACTGCTCCTCAGGAGTCCTTATGGCGTAAGCTGATGGCTGGAGAACGTTAGTTTATAGCGTAAGGAGATGCAAGTGGTGGTCTACGCCGGGCAGGGTGACGCCCGTCGCACCATGGAGCTGCTGTGGCGTTCGCGCGGTGGGGACAGCGCCCGGACGGCTCCCGGCCCCAAGCCCGAACTCAGCGTGGACCTGGTGGTGGAGACCGCCATCGCCCTCGCCGACGCCGAGGGCATGCAGGCGCTGTCCATGCGCGCGGTGGGCCAGCGCCTGGGGCGCACCGCCATGTCGCTCTACACCTACGTGGCCAGCAAGAACGAACTCGTGGAGCTGATGTACGACCACGTCTTCGCCGGACTGGCCGACGCGGCCGAGGCCGACGCCGAACCAGACTGGCGCACGGCTACGACATCCTGGGCCACCCGGCTGTGGGACTTCTACCTGGACCACCCCTGGACCCTGGAGGTCTCCCAGGCACGGCCGGTGCTGGGCCCCAACGAGTACCGGCTGTTCGAATCGCTGGCCGTGGTGCTGCACCGCGCCGGGCTGGGCCCCACGCAGATCCGCAGCGCCTACGGCAACCTGTTCACCCTCGTGCGCGGACCCGTGCAGATCGCCTCGGAGTCGCGCCGCGCCCCGGAGGTCACGGGTGTGGCCGAGGAGGCGTGGTGGTACGAGCGCTCCGCGCAGCTGGACCGGGTCGCCCCCGACTTCGACCAGCGCTTCCCCGTGCTGACCCTGCTGTCGGAGCAGGGGGCGTTCAGCAACGAGAACCAGGACGAGCCCTACCTGGAACAGGAGGCGTGGGAGACCTTCCTGTTCGGGCTCAACGCCCTGCTGGACGGGCTCCAGGCCAGCCTCGGCCCGCGCGGGTGAGCCCGCCGGTCGCCCCGTCGGCCCTCCGGGGACGGGTGACCGGCGCGGCCGGGGTCAGAGAACCACCAGGGAGGCGGCCACCGGCGCCGCGTACACCAGCGGGAAGGGGATGTGCGCGTAGGAGCGCGCCCGGACCACCGTGGCCACGGCCCCGGTGAAGTACAGGACCAGGCCGACCCCCGCCAGCACACCGACGACCGGGACGAACAGGCCCGCCAGCAGGCCCGCCGCCCCCGCGGCCTTGGCCGCGCCGAGCCAGGGCCACCACGGACGGGGGACGCCGTACTCGGTCAGGGGCTGCACGACCCACTGCGCGCGCAGGAAGACCGACCCGGCGGAGAAGGCCGCCAGGGCGGCGCCGAGCAGGGTGAGGACGATGTGGGCGGTGGACATCAGCGGCGCTCCTCGTCGGGAGGGCCCCGGCCTGCCCGGCCGGGTGCCTTCGGGCTTGTCACACCCTCGACCCCGCCCAGCGCACGGATGTGACGGCTTTGCGGAAGGAGTTCTCGGGACAGGCGCCGGTCACCGCGGCCGGGCGAAGGCGATGATCTCCGCGCTCGCGTCGGTCAGCGGGCTCCGGTCCCAGTGGCCGCAAGGGCCGCCACCACCCGCCACGGCCACCGGACGAACGATGCTGGCGCGCGCTGGGCGCCTCACAGGCCCAGTGCCGCCCGGAGCCCGTTCGCCACGCAGGTCATGGTCGCGAAGCTGAGAGCTCCCTGGTCCTCGATGAGATCCTCGCCGCCCAGCAGAGTGATGTCGTCGCACATGATTCGCCCGACGAAGGGGCGATCGGCGGGTCCCAACGCCACGATCGTGGTGGTGGGAGTGCGCGGTGCCGTGGTCAGCCGTACCGCCAGGCAGTCTCCCAACGCCCGGTTGCGGTGGTTGTTGGACACCACCACCCAGGGTTTGCGCCCGAAGCCGATGTCGGCGGCGTAGACCCGGCCGCGCACCGGGACCAGCGCCGCCATCAGCCGGCCTGCTGGCGGCGGCTGACACGACCGCGCATGGCCGCTCTGGCCTCCCCGTCCTCTCCGGTGTCCTCCTGGGCCATGGCCGCGTACTCCTGGGCCAGGACCTCCTGGGCGACAGCGGTCCGACCCGCCTCCAGCAGAGCTGCCAGGGCCGCGCTCTCGGACAGTTCGCCTTCGGGCAGCCCGCCCACGAGACCGGAGGCGGCACGGCGCTCTGGTGTGTCGGGGTGTTGGATCCGCTCGGCCAGGCAGGCGGCGTTCGCCCGCACCGGCACGGACTTCCTCTTCTTGGTTTCCATGCCTCATATGATGCATCAAAAAGTGATGCACGTACCAGGAATCAGCACGGTCGGGTGAAGGTGATGATCTCCGCGCTCGCGTCGGTCAGCGGGCTCCGGTCCCAGTAGCCGTACTGCGCGCTCACGTCGAATCCGGCCTCGGCCAGGAAGCCGTTCAGGGCGTCGGCGTCCAGGAAGCGCAGCGTGCTGCGGCTGCTCTTGGGCCGGTCCCACCCCTCGACGCCGTAGTCGGAGGTGAAGGTGACCAGGTCGCCCTCCACGCTCTCCAGCCGGTGGACACAGGTGGCCCTGCGCCCTCCGGGCCCGTCCACGGTGCGCGTCCGCTCGGGGGTCCACGCCTCCCAACCGCGCGCGGCCGGGTTGCGGGTCTCGAACACGAACCGGCCGTCGTCGGTCAGAACGCGGCGCACCGCCGCCAGGAACTCGCGTACCTCGGCGTCGGTGAGGAACACCTGGAAGGCGTGGCCGGTCATGACGACCAGGTCGAACTCGCCCTCGAAGGAACGTGTGCCCAGGTCGCCCAGAGTCCACTCGACGTCGTCGCGGTCGCGCCGTCCGACCTCCAGCATCGCGTCGGCCGGGTCGAGGCCGACCAGGCGCCCGGTGTGGCCGCGCCCGCGCGCCACCCGCTGGAGTTTGCCCGTCCCGCAGCCCACGTCCAGGACGCAGCGGGCGTCCATGACCAGGTCGAGGTAGAAGTCGTCCTGGGGTGAGGACCGCCAGAAGTTGAAGTAGTCGTAGAGCTCGGCCAGGTCCGGCTGGGAGAAGTGTCGGTCGACCATCGGGCCATTGTGGCCGACCGCTCCCCCGCCGTCACCGGGTTTTCGCGCGCCCGCGAACACCGAGCGCCACCGATCGAGATCCTCGCCGCCTGCTGGTCGACCGGTGCTACAAGGGCTTCGAGAACCGCACTCCCGAGGCGGTGTAGCCGCGCCGCCTGTAGAAAGCGTGGGCCCCGGTCCGCCCGGTCGAGGAGTTCAGCATGGCCCGGGCCGCACCCCGCTCCACGGCCCAGGCCTCGAACGCGGCGCACAGCGCCGTTCCCACGCCCCTGCCCCGTGCGTCCGCGGCGGTGACCAGCGCGATGAGCTGAGCGGCCGGGGTGTCGTCCTCCACCGGGAACAGCAGGTGTCCGGCGGCGAAGCCCACCAGCTCTCCCGAAGCGGTCTCGCTGACCCAGAAGCCGTAGGTGGGGTCGCCTGCCAGCCGTTCGAGGCGACTGCGCACCTGAGCGGCCGTGGCGGGGTGCGACAGCGCCGCGTAGAGAGGCACGAGCCCGTCCGCGTCGGCGGTCCGGACCGTGCGGATGGTCACGTGGGGAGTCATTTCCCGCACGTTACCCAGGGGTGTGTGGACCGGTCGTCGCCCCCTGCCGGTTTCCGGCACTGCGGGCCGAGCGGGGAGCACCGGGTCCTCCTCGGACCAGGGCTGTCGTCCGGGCCCGGCCAATACCGCCAACTCCGCCCGCGAACCGGCTCCACCTGCGAGCATGGCCCCCATGACCACCGCACTGCACTACCGGGACGGCGCGTGGGCGCCGGGACCCGACCCCGTCGAAGAAGCGTGCGCCACCCAGACCGTCGAGGAGGACTGGACGGACTGCGTGGCCCGCGCCGGGTTCGACAACCACCCGTTCGCCGAGTACGGCGGGCCCTGCGCGTTCTCCTACGCCCATCTGTTCGTCGGCGACGACGGCACGACCTTCTTCATGCACATCGCCAACGACCGCTTCGAACAGCACCTGTACTTCCACTCCGTGGTGGACGCCCTGGACCACATGGCCCGTTGGGCACCGGCGTTCGCCCTCCAGCGCGATGACCCCGAACTAGCCGCGCCCGACGTCAGGGCCGCCTCGACCATCCCGAGCTTCACCGGGGACTTCGACGAGGAGGAGCTGACCAAGCTGCGGCAGGCCCCCCACCCCTGAACCGGGCGGGCTCTGGACGCGGAGCCGGGTTCGACGGGGAGTCTCGCGGTTGCGGCGGCCCGAGCCGACCGTGTGCGACCGTGCGAACGGGCGGCACCACCGTGCACGGTGGTGCCGCCGACTCACAGGGGCGCCGGGTCTCATGAAAGGCGGTAGCTCACCCGCCTCGTCTCGATGAGCGTGGCACCCTCCGGCAGCGGCGGGCTGTTCTCGGCGTCTTTTTCGCCCAGAATCCGGAGCCAGATCCCGCTGTCGTGGGCGTAGGGGTCGAGTCGGTCGATGGCCTCCCAGAAGCCGTACGGCAACGGGGCGCAGGTGCAGGCGCAGGTCCGCTGGTTGTAGGTCGGGGTGAAGGGCGAGACGCGTCCTGCCAGCGGCATGCCGTCCTCGTCGGGCTCACCGCCCCGGATCACCTGCACGACTTCCGTGTACAGCTCATCACTGAGCACCGTTGATGACGCCATGGAGTCTTCTCCCTACGTAGAGGAGGCGGCACCCGGCAGGGGTGCGCTACTGACTCCAGTATCTCTGTGTTCATACACAATCGCAAGAAGATATTGTGTTCGAGTCGAAAAATTTGCGGCGATGCGCGCCGCTACGATCGGCAAGGCACGAACGCTCTGCCTGGAAGGGGTTTCCGTGACTGGTGGGCACTCGCCCGGGGTTCGACGGCGACGGTTGTCCGCTGCGCTCAAACGGCTCAGAGCCGCGAGCGGGATGTCCGCGGCCGAGGTGACCAAGCGGCTGGGCTGGTCTTCGGCGACGAAACTGACCAGAGCCGAGCGCAACGAGTGGAAGTTCCCCAAACGCGACGAGGTCGAGGCACTGCTCGACCTCTACGGGGTGGAGGGGGACGATCGCGCTCACCTGCTCAGTCTGACTCAGGAAGCTCGCGGCCGCAGCGATTGGCACGAATACGCCGACCTTTTCACCGGACCGCTACCCGATCTGGAGGCCGAAGCCGTCCGAATCCGGACGTACGAGGCCGTCGTGGTGCCCGGGCTGCTGCAAACCCCGGACTATGCCGCAGCTATCTTCAAGGTTGGCCAGGTCGTCCCACTGGAGCAGGTCGACCGCAAGGTGGAATCGCGGATGGCGCGGCGTGCTGTCCTGGACGCACCGAGCGGCCCCCGTCTGACCGCTGTCATCGACGAACCGGCCCTGCGCAAGGTCGTGGGTTCGCACACCGTCATGGCCGAGCAGTTGCGCTTTCTCACCGGTATGGCCGCCCACTACAAGGTGACTGTGCTCGTGCTCCCCGACGAGGCGGGGGCGCATCCCGCCGTTGACGGTGCCTTCACGCTGTTCGACTTCCCCAGGCCCGAACCGGGCATAGTCTCCATCCCCACCGTGGTGGAGGCGCTGTACGTTGAGGACGCGGACTACTTCGATCAGCACGCGCTGATCTTCGACGCCGTCCAGAACCTGGCGTTGGGCCCCCAGAGATCACTCGACCTCATCGGTTCCATCGCCGCCGAACACGACAAGCGAGCCTGAACATGTTGCTGGAGTTCCGCAAGTCCTCCTACTCCACCAGCGGAGACAACTGTGTCGAGGTCGCCCAGGTGACCCCCGCCTTCCGCAAGTCCTCCTATTCCACCAGCGGAGACAACTGCGTCGAGGTGGCCGAACTGCCCACCGGCGCAGCCATCCGCGACTCCAAGAACCCTGAGCTGGGGTTCCTCCCGGTCGGTGCCGGTGAGTGGACCGCCTTCACCCGCCTCATGGCCGCCCAGGCCCCCAAGGCCTGAGGGCGCTCCCACGCCCTCCCGGTGGCGGGCCGCAGCTCCGTCCGGCCCGCCACCGCACCCCCGCGACGGGTTGTCCACAGCCCGAAAAAGCTCCTTCTCCCGCCGTTCCGGACCGCCTAGTCTGAAGGTGTGAGCGAAACCCCCAGCACCCTCAGTGAGCACGAGCACCCCTTCGACGTCGACGCCTTCCTCGCCCGGCCCCTGGTCGCCAGGGTGGCCGTCTCCGACTCCTCCGGCGCGCCCACGGTGCGTCCGGTGTGGTTCCTGTGGGAGGAGGGCGCGGTCTGGTGGATCACCGGCGCCTATTCGCGCATGTCGAAGTTCCTGGCCAAGGGCCCCCGGGTCGCGCTGGTCGTGGACACCTGTGACCTGGAGAGACTGGAGTTCCTCCAGGTCATCATGCGCGGCAAGGCCGAGGTCGTGCCCTACGACGAGGAACGCTCCAGACGCAAGCTCCGCCGCTACCTCGGCGACGACGAGACCACCTGGCCCACCGACTTCAAGGACTTCGACGACGACACACGGCTCGTCCGCTTCATCCCCGAACGGACCATCGTCCAGGACCTGTCCAAGACCCGCCCCTGACCCCGCAAACGGCTGCCGGGCTTCGCGGAGCGGCCCGGAAGCCCGGTCCCGGCACGGCGTGCTCTGTCCTGGAGGGGCACGGCACGCCATGCCACGCCGACTTGGACGAGGCGACCGAGAACACCGGCGCGCGGATCTCCTCCGGTGGTGCCGCGTGCCCGGCCCCTTCCATGCTTACGCGGTCCGCTCCCCCGCGGCAGCCCTCGAAAGACTCCACCCACCCCCTGGCACCACGACACCGGAGGAAGCAGCGATGACCCCCGCCTGGAACGTACCGGGACTGCCCTTCACCCTCTCCCCGTCCTCCGAGGAGGCATGGGCGGTCGAGGAGGAGACCGGCACGGTGACGGCCGCCGCGACCGCCCGCAGCGACCTCTTCATCGCCCCGGACACCGACCCCGGGGACGACGCCGCGACCACACTCAACGCCCAGACCCTGCTCGGCATCCCCCCGGAGGGCGACTTCCAGTTCAGCGCGCGTGTCACCGTCGACTTCGCGTCGGCCTTCGACGCCGGAGTCCTGCTCCTGTGGATCGACGACCGCCACTGGGGCAAGCTCTGCTTCGAGTACTCCCCCGACCGCGAACCCATGGTCGTCTCCGTGGTCACCCGGGGCGTCTCGGACGACGCCAACGGCTTCACCGTCGACGGCCGGACGGTGTGGCTGCGCGTCTCGCGGATCGGCCGGGCCTTCGCCTACCACGCCTCTCCGGACGGCACCGCCTGGCGGATGATCCGGTTCTTCGCCGTCGACGCCGCCGCGAGCGCCCGGATTGGCTTCGAGGCCCAGTCTCCGACCGGCGACGGCTGCGCCGTCACCTTCGACCGCATCCGCTTCACCGGCGAGCGCCTGGCCGAACTGCGGAACGGTTCCTGAGACGGGGACCGAGCACGGCGCGTGCCCCTTCCGGCCGACCGGGCCTTCCCTGACCCGGCGCCGACCGCGTAGCCTCCGGGCATGTCCGAACTACCCGCGCGTTTGTCCGTCGTGACGCTGGGAGCCCGTGACCTGCCCCGGCTCCGCCGGTTCTACAGGGCCCTGGGCTGGGAGGAGGTCCCGGCCAGCGGTGACGGCTGGTCGGCCTTCCTCCTGGGCGGCGTCCTGTTGGCCCTGTACCCGGTGGAGGAACTGGCCGCCGAGGCGGCGGACGGCGCCCCCGGCCCCGTCGGCTGGTCGGGGATCACGCTCGCCTGCAACGTGGACGGCCCCGAGCAGGTGGACAGCGCCTTCGCGGCCGCGGTGCGGGCCGGTGCCACGGTCGTGGCCGAACCTGTGGAGCGCTCCTGGGGAGGGCGGTCGGCGTACGTCGCGGACCCCGAGGGCAACCGCTGGGAGATCGCCTGGGCGTCGGTGGCCAGGTTCGACGGACGGGGCGCGCTGACCGGCTTCGACGGCTGAGGGCCGCACCGAGGACGTTCCGGAATGCCGGCCGTACCGGCCTCGTCCCCCGCCGCGGTAGGGCCCCGGCGCCCGGCCGCACCGGCGCGAGGGGCCCGTCGTCACGCGTGGCGCCCCCGGCGAGGGGCCGGGGGCGCCACGGCGGGGCTCAGAGCGTGTCGGTCACGCGCTTGCCGTCGCTCTTGTCGATGGTGAAGGAGTCCACGACCGCGCCGTCGGCGGTGCGGGCGGTGTAGCGCAGTCGGGCGCCGTCCACCTCCACGGCCTGGAAGGTGGAGGTGTCGGCCAGCTGCACGCGCACCTCGGCGCCGTTGTCGGTCCAGTTGGAGGCGGAGGCGTCGTACATCTTGGTGCCGGTCACCGCGACGGTGTAGACCGGGCCGGTCTGCACGTCGGGGTCGTCGGTGCGGTTCGCGGTCAGGTTGCCCCGGCCGTAGGAGTGGTCGTGGCCCTGGAGGACCAGGTCCACGTCGTGCTCCTCCAGGGTGTCGAGCCAGGAGTCGCGCAGGGGGCCGTTGTCGCGGCTGGGGCTGTTGGAGAAGACGGGGTGGTGGAAGGTGACCACCGTCCAGGGGTGGGGGTTGGTGGCCAGGGCCTCCTCCAGCCAGCGCTGCTGGGTGTCCAGCCAGGAGTCGGCGCTCAGCGGCGCCGCGTTGCGGTAGTTGGAGTTGAGGACGACGAAGCGCACGCCCTGGTAGTCGGTGTGGTAGACGGTCTGGGGCAGGTGGCGTCCGCCGGTGGGCCCGTTGCCCGCGCCCGGGAACTGCGGGTGCCAGTACCGGCTCAGGGAGAGCAGCGAGTACTCGTGGTTGCCGGGGGCGGCGAGGTGGTTGACGGTGCCGGTGGCCTCGGCTCCGAAGGCGTCGAACCACTCGGTCCACTGCGACTCGCTGTTGGGCGAGTCGACCAGGTCACCGGAGTGCACGACCAGCTCGGCGTCGGGTTCGGCGGCCAGGGCGGCCCGCGCCACCGTGGCGCCGCCGGTGGAGATGCCGTTCTGGACGTCGCCGAAGTACAGGAAGGTGAAGGGCTCGGCGCCGGAGGCCGCGGTGGTGAAGGTGCGCCAGGGGCTGAAGGCGGTTCCGTCGCCCACGCGGTAGCGGTAGGCGGTGTCGGGGGTCAGGCCGGTGGCGGTGGCGGCGTGGAAGGTGCCGTTGGCCGAGCCGGTGTCGGCGCCCTCGACGGTGGTGACCCGGCCGGGGTCGGCGGCGGGGGCGATCTGCATGACCGGCGGGCCCGATCCGTCCGAGCGCCAGGCGAGGGTCTGGGAGGTGGCGGGGTCGGCCGTGGGCGAGAGGATCACCCGTTCGGGCGCGGTGGCCGCGGACGCGGCGGGTGCGTTGGCGACGACGGGGGTCAGGGCCAGCAGGGTCGTGCCGAGCAGGGCGAGGGCGGGTCGGGCGGCGAAGCGGGACACGGGGGGTGCCTTTCTGCCGGGGAACGCTGACGCAGCGAAGGTAGCCGCCCGCGCGCAACGCGGTGTGAACGCCCGGGGACGATCCGTCGTGGCACGGTGAACGCCGGGCGTGACCGCTGTTACAGGCGCAGGACACCGGGCCGCCTCCGTCACCGACGGCTCCCGCGCCGGTGGCCCTGCAGCGCTGTCCTCACCGGGCACTCCGGATCGGTGGCTTCCGAAGCCGAGAGTCCCCGAACCCGGCGGTTCCGTGCCGTGGCCCCTGGGCTGGTCGCCCCCGAACCCGACGGCCTCTGGCCCAGGTGCTCCCCGAAGCCCCTGGGGGTGCGGAACGCGATCAGGGGGGAGTCCGCGCAGATGGGAACGCTCCCAAGGGCCTAGGATCGCACCCATGGAAACACGCGTACTCGGCCGCACCGGCAACAACGTGGGCGTCATCGGTTTCGGCGCCTGGCAGATCGGAGCCTCCTGGGGCGAGGTCAGCGAGACCGACGCCCTGGCCGCCCTGCACGCGGCCGCCGACGCCGGTGTCACCTTCTTCGACACCGCCGACGTCTACGGCGACGGCCGCAGCGAGCGGCTCGTCGGCCAGCTGCTCAAGGAGCGCCCCGGCATCACCGTGGCCACCAAGATGGGCCGCCGCGCCGACCAGGCCCCCGAAAACTACAACCCCGACAACTTCCGAGCCTGGAACGACCGCTCCCGCCAGAACCTGGGCGTGGACACGATCGACCTCGTCCAGCTGCACTGCCCGCCCCCGCGGGTCATCGCCACCGACGCCGTCTTCGACGACCTGGACGCCATGGTCGCCGAGGGCCGCATGCGCGCCTACGGGGTGTCGGTGGAGACCGTGGACGAGGCGCTGACGGCGATCGCCCGACCCAACGTGGCCACGGTGCAGATCATCCTCAACGCCTTCCGCCACAAGCCGCTGGAGAGGGTGCTGCCCGCCGCCCGCGAGGCCGGGGTCGGCATCATCGCCCGCGTGCCCCTGGCCAGCGGTCTGCTGTCGGGCAGGTTCACCGCCGACACCGCCTTCGGCGAGGACGACCACCGCAACTTCAACCGCGAGGGCCAGGCCTTCGACAAGGGCGAGACCTTCTCCGGCATCGACTACGCGACCGGACTGGAGGCGGTGGAGCGCCTGCGCCCGCTGGTGCCCGAGGGCGTGACCATGGCCCAGTTCGCGCTGCGCTGGATCCTGGACCAGGAGGGGGTCAGCGTGGTCATCCCCGGCGCCCGCAACGCCGACCAGGCGCGCGGCAACGCCTCCGCCGCCGGACTGGCCCCGCTCGACCCCGGGGTCCGCGCCCGGGTGGCCGAGGTCTACGACGAACTCGTCCGGCCCCGGGTCCACCACCTGTGGTGAGGGCCTGGGACACCGCGGCGGCCGACCCCGGGGTCGGCCGCCGCTCGTGGGCGCCGGGGGCCGCAGCGGTGACCGCAAGGGTCCACCGCTCCGGCCCCCACCACCGTGATCCTGTACCCACAGCGCGCCTCGACCGCCGACATCGGCTACGAGTACAAGGTCATCGCAGGTCAGAACCGTGTGCCTCGCACCGGCAACGGTTCCGGCCGGTCCGCTAGATCAGGCCCTGGGCCAGCATCGCGCCCGCCACCCGCTCGAACCCGGCCACGTTGGCGCCCAGCACGTAGTCGCCCGGGGCCCCGTAGCGCTCGGCCGCCTCCTCGCAGCGGTCGTGGATGCCCGCCATCGTCTCGGCCAGCTCGGCCTCGGCGTGCTCGAAGGACCACGACGTGCGCCGCGCGTTCTGGCGCATCTCCAGCACGCTGGTGGCCACACCGCCGGCGTTGGCCGCCTTGCCCGGCGCGAACAGCACACCGGCCTCGCGCAGCACCTTGACCGCCTCGGGCGTGGTGGGCATGTTCGCGCCCTCCGCCACCGCCACGACGCCGTTGCGCACCAGCGTGCGCGCCGCGTCGGCGTCCAGCTCGTTCTGGGTGGCCGAGGGCAGCGCCACGTCGCACGGCACGTCCCAGATGCTGCCGCCCTCGACGTAGTGGGCGCCCCCGCCGCGACGCTCGGCGTAGACGCTGATCCGGGCGCGCTCGACCTCCTTGACCTGCTTGAGCAGGTCCAGGTCCAGGCCCTTGTCGTCCACCACGTAGCCGCCGGAGTCTGAGACGGCCACCACGTTCGCGCCCAGCTGCTGGGCCTTCTCCACCGAGTAGATCGCCACGTTGCCCGATCCGGAGACCACCACCCGCTGACCGTCCAGAGCGCGGCCCGACCGCTCCAGCATCCGCTGGGTGAAGAGCACGCTGCCGTAGCCGGTGGCCTCGGTACGCACCCGCGAGCCACCCCACTCCAAGCCCTTGCCGGTGATCACACCGGCCTCCCAGCGGTTGGCCAGGCGCCGGTACTGGCCGAAGAGGTAGCCGATCTCGCGGCCGCCCACGCCGATGTCCCCGGCCGGGACGTCGGTGTGCTCACCCAGGTGGCGGTGCAGCTCGGTCATGAACGACTGGCAGAACCGCTCGATCTCCGTATCGGAGCGGCCCTTGGGGTCGAAGTCGCTGCCGCCCTTGCCGCCGCCGATGTTCATACCGGTCAGGGCGTTCTTGAAGATCTGCTCGAAGCCCAGGAACTTGATCACGCCGAGGTTGACGCTGGGGTGGAAGCGCAGCCCGCCCTTGTAGGGGCCCAGCGCGCTGTTGAACTCCACCCGGAAGCCGCGGTTGACGTGCACCCGGCCCTGGTCGTCACGCCAGGGCACCCGGAAGATCACCTGGCGCTCGGGCTCGCACAGGCGCTCCAGGATGTGCTGCTCGGCGTACTCGGGGTGCCGGGTCAGGGCCGGGGAGAGGTCGTCCAGGACCTCCAGCACCGCCTGCTGGAACTCCGGCTCGTCGGGGTTGCGGCGCACGACGTGCTCGTAGGCGGATCGGACTCCGGGGTGGTGGTCACGGCCTGCCTCGTCGGCGAAGGGCATGGGTGAACGTTCCTTTCAGCACAGGTGGAACGGGCACCCCACACGCCGTTGTGTCGGGAACCTCGAACACGCGCACGCTGGCGCAACACATGGTGGTGATCCCAGGCCCTGAGGTCCTCACGCCTGCGGATCGTGGCTGTATGAGGAGTGTATTACCTCGATGTAAACATAAATCCTTCGCGTCCGCGCTCGGTCGCCCCCTCCGGGAAACCGGTGTCGTCACTGGCCAGCGCATGCACAAACGGGTGTTGTGCCCGGGGAGGGGCGGGGTCGTTCCCCGCCGCCGGTGTTTCCACTGTGTTGCCTTCGGGTGACGCTGTGCGGAACCGGTTTTCGCATTCCGGAATCCTGGCGGTGCCCCCGGCCGAGGTCCGGCGCGTCCGCTCCCGTGCCCGCCGAGGCCTCCGGGGGCGGACGCTCCACGGACCCGGGCCGCGTAATCCCTTTGCGCGGCAGCCGTGCGGGGGAAGATGATGCCCCCATGCGCGTGGGAGTAGTGGGACTGGGGATGGGCCTGCACCTGGCGGCGTGGGCCGCCAGGCTGGGCATGGACGTGGTGGCGGCCTGCGACCGCGACCCCGCCCAGCGCGCCGCGGCCCGCGAGTGGCTGCCCGGCGCGGTCCTCACCGAACGCTGGCGGGACCTGCTCGAACAGGACCTGGACGGGGTGGTCCTGGCCAACGACTTCGACGCCCACGCACCCCTGGCCCTGGCCTTCCTGGACCGCGGCGTCCACGTGCTCTCCGAGACCGCCGCGTGCGCCGACGAGGCCGAGGCGAGGGCGCTGGTCGCGGCGGCCGACCGCTCCTCGGCGACCTACTCCCTGGCCGAGAACTACACCCTCCACCCGCACGTGCTGCTCGTCCGCGAGGCCGTCCGGGCGGGCGAACTGGGCCGGATCAACCTCATCGAGGCCGACTACCTGCACGGCATGTCCCCCGAGGGCGTCACCGGGCTGACCGGCGATCCCGCCCACTGGCGCGGACGCATCGCCCCCACCGCCTACTGCACCCACTCCCTGTCGCCGATCCTGGCGATCACCGGTGCGCACCCGGTGGAGGTCAGCGCGTTCACCGTGGACGAGGCCGCGCCGCGCCAGGCCAGCACCATGGTGGTGCGCCTGTCCACGGGCGCCCTGGCCGTCACCCGCAACGGCTTCCTCCAGGGCGAACCCGACAGCCACTGGAGCTGGGTGTCGGTACGCGGCACCCTCGGGCTGGCCGAGTCGGTGCGGGCGCGTGGAGAGCGCGCCTGGTCGGTGCGCGTGCGCCACGAGGGGTGGACCCGCCCCGACGGCGACGCCCGCGAGGAGGAACGCGTCCCGCCCGCGCTGCTGCTGGACGGCGAGCCCGTGGAGCGCGGGGCCGAGGGCACGGTGCGCCTGCTGCGGGGCTTTCGCGACACCGTCGAGCACGGCGCCGAGCCGCTGGTGCCGGTACGCGCGGCCGTGGCGGCCTCACTGGTCGGGGTGGCCGGGGCCGAGTCGCTGGCCCGCGGGTCGTGCCCGGTCCCGGTTCCGCTGCTGTGATCGGGGTTTCTCCTCCTCCGGGACGACCCCGAACGCGGCGCGGCCTCCCCTTGGACGGTCGGCGGCACTAGTTTCGAGGTGGACCCGCCGCCGCAGGTCCTCGACGCCGAGGAGAGCGATGACCCACCCGAGCGACACCGACAGCGGCACCGACAACAGGGGGAAGCGGCTGGCAGGCGGCATGATGACCACGGTGTTCCGGTACGGCGGCCACGTCGTGCGCACCGCGACACCCGCCGCACCCGCCATCCACGCCCACCTGGGCGCCCTGGCCGAGAGCGGGTTCAGGGGCGCTCCGGTGCCGCTCCGGCTGCGCGACGACGGCCGCGAGGAGCTGACCTTCGTGGAGGGGGACGTCGCCCTCCCGCCGTTCCCCGACTGGGCGTTCACCGAGCACACCCTGCGCTCGGCCGCCGAACTGCTGCGCCGCTACCACGACGCCGCCGCACGCGTGCCCGTGGACGCCTCGGCCGCCTGGAACACCGGCGCCACCGGGATGGCCGACCCCGCGGGCGGTCCCATCCTGTGCCACAACGACCCCTGCCTGGAGAACATCGTCTTCCGCCGGGGCCGGGCCGCGGCCCTGATCGACTTCGACCTGGCCGCACCGGGCCGCCCGGTCTGGGACGTGGCGGCGCTGGCCTACTACCTGGCGCCCGCGCTCGACCCGGTCTCGGCCGCGGGGACCCCGCACGGGGAGAGCGACGTCGCGCACCGGCTGCGCCTCCTCGCCGACGCCTACGGGCTCTCCCCCGACGACCGCCGCGCCCTGCCGGGGGTGATCGAGGAGTACACGGCCGTCGCCCGCGTCTTCGTGGCCGAGCGGGTCGAGAACGGTGACGCGCTGTTCGCCCGCGACCTGGAGCGGATGGGCGGATGGGAGCGCTGGGACCGCCGCCAGGCCTGGTTGGCCGACCAGCGCGCGGTGTTCGTCGGGGCGCTGACGCCCTGAGCCGGGCGGCGGATCCCGGGCCCGTCCGCCGCCTCAGGCTCCGCGCCGGGAGATGACCACCAGGTACCGGCAGTCCGCACCGGTGGGGTTGTGGAACTCGCAGGGCTCGGGCGGGCCCAGGTGCAGGCAGTCGCCCCGCTCCAGCACGTGTTCCACACCGCCCTCGCGGAAGGCCAGCGTGCCCTCCAGCACCCAGATCTGGTGGTGGGTGAGGGCGTAGGCCTGCGCGGGGAAGCCCACCCGCGCACCCGGCGGCAGCTCCACCTCCACCAGTTCGATCGGGCCGCCGGACGCGGGCGAGACCGCGCGCCGCCGGTAGCCCGTCCCGGGATCGGTCCACACGGGCTGCTCGTGCGCGCGGACCAGGCGGCGGTCTCCCCGCTCGGCGCGGGCGATCAGCTCCGACAGGGTGATGCCCAGCGCGGCGGCGATCCGCCCGAGCAGGGAGGCGGTGGGCTGGGCCTCGCCGTTCTCGATCCGGCTGATCATGCCCCGGGAGACCCCGGACAGCTCGGCCAGCGCCCCTCCGCTCAGCCCGCGGGCCCGGCGCAGCTCTCGCAGGGTCGAAGCCAGGGCCGTGCCCAGTGTGTCACTCATGACGTTCACTATAGGGAGCAGAACGGAATACCATAGTCGACATGACTTCGATGCCGACCCTCACAGTCCGCGACGCGACCCCCGCGGACGCCCCGGCGTGCGCGGCCATCTACTCCCCCTACGTCACCGACACCGCGATCACCTTCGAGTACGAGCCGCCCACCGCCGGGCAGATGGCCGAGCGGATCGCCGCGGCCCAGCGGCGGCACGCCTGGATCGTGCTGGAGGACGCCGACGGGGTCGTCGGCTACGCCTACGGCGGGCCCTTCCGCGCCCGTGACGCCTACCGGTGGTCGTGCGAGGTCAGCGTCTACCTGGCCATGGGCCGCAGGCGCACCGGCGCGGGGCGCGCCCTGTACCGGGAACTGCTGCCCCGCCTGGCCGAACGCGGCATGCGCACCGCCGTCGCGTGCATGACCCTGCCCAACGAGGCCAGCCTGGGCCTGCACCGCTCCCTGGGCTTCGAGGACGTGGGCGTCATGCGCCGGGTCGGCCGCAAGTTCGACGCCTGGCACGACGTCGCCTGGGCCCAGATCGACCTCACTCCCGCACAGGGCTGAGACCGGCTCCCACCGGCGGGGAGCGCGGTCCCCGCTCGTTCCGTCTGCGCCGGAGGGCGCACGCCGCCCGAGGACTCCCCCGGACCCCGGCCGTAGGCTCGTCAACGGTCCCATGTCCCCACCATCCCCCGGGAGCACCGCCGTGTCCGTCCCACCCGCGCGCCACCGGAGCTCGGGGCTGGCCTTCGCGCTCGCCTCGGCACTCGCCTTCGGCGGATCGGGCGTCTTCGCCCGCCCCCTGCTGGACGCGGGGATGGACTCCCTCCACGTCACCTGGCTGCGCGTGGCCGGTGCGGCGCTGCTGCTGGCTCCCGTGGCCCTGGCCCACTGGCGCACCGCCCGCCGCCGCCCGCTGCTGGTCCTGGCCTACGGCGTCTTCCCGATGGCCGGGGTCCAGGCCCTGTACTTCGCCTCCATCGCGCGCATCCCCGTGGGCATCGCCCTGCTCATCGAGTTCCTCGGCCCGGTCCTGGTCCTGCTGTGGCTGCGCGTGGTGCGCCGCACCCGGGTCTCCCCCGCCGCCGTGGTCGGCGTGGTCCTGGCCGTGGCCGGGCTCGGCCTGCTGCTGGAGGTGTGGGCGGGCGTGCGCCTGGACGCGGTCGGCGTGGGGCTGGCGCTGGGCGCCGCCGCGGCGCAGGCCGTCTTCTTCCTGCTGTCGGACACCATGGGCGAGGACACCCACCCGCTGGCCGTGGTCGCCTTCGGCTCCCTGGTCGCCGCGGTGCTGCTGGGCGTCCTGGCCCGGCCCTGGACGCTGCCCTGGCACATGCTCGCCGACCCGGTCGCGCTCGGCGGGTTCTCCTTCCCCGGTTGGGCGACGGCCCTGTGGCTGGGCCTGGTGTGCACCGCGCTCGCCTACTTCCTCGGCATCTCGGCGGTCCGGCGCCTGTCCCCGCAGGTCGCCGGGGCGGTCGCCTACCTGGAGGTGGTCACCGCGATCGTGCTGGCCTGGGTGCTGCTGGACGAGGCGCTCACCCCCGTGCAGGCCGTCGGCGCCGCCGTCATCGTCGCGGGCGCCCTCGTCGCCCAGACCGCCGTGCCCCCGGCCCCCGCACCGCCCGAGGCCGACCCCGAGCAGCCGCCGGTCACCGCCTCGCCCTGAGGAACGGGGAACCGCGCGCCGACGCCACCGGAACGCCTCACCGGGCGGGCCGCACACGCGGGCGGGCCCGGCGGAAGGAGATCCTCCCGCCGGGCCCGCCCGCGTGCCGGTGCCGTATCCGATGCCCGGATCAGGCCTCGCCGGTGGCCGCCTCGACCTCCGCGATGAACTGCTCCGCGGCCTCGGCCGGGGTCAGGTCGCCGAAGGTCAGGTCCTCGGTGACGCGCTTGGTGATGTCCACGACCTGCCCGGCGCCGATCGGCGGCGGCGGGTTGCCGTCCACGATCGTGCCCTCGATCTCGGACAGGAACACCGCGCTGCGGGCGTCGGCCTCGGGCAGCGAGTCGATGACGTGGGCGCGCACGTCCACGTTGGCGGGCAGACCGCGGTCGGCCAGGATCAGCTCGGCGGCCTCCTCGCTGTTGAGCAGGAAGTCCACGAACAGCGCCGCCTCCTCCGGGTGCTCGGTGCCCGCGGAGATGGAGTAGAACATGGCCGGCTTGAAGAACATGCCGGTGCGGTCCTCGGTGCTCTCACCCGGGTAGCGCAGCAGTTCGATGTCGCGGCCGGAGGAGGCCGAGATGCCGCCCAGCTGGTTGGTCCAGAAGTGGGCCATCGCGCCCTGGTTGGTGGAGAGCACCGACTGGTCGGGGCCGCCCGCCTCGATCTCCACGCTCTCGGCCGCGCCGGGCTGGCCGCCGTTCTCCACGAGCTGCTCGGTGACGGAGAACCACTCCTCCAGCGTCTCCTGGGAGAAGCCGAGGGATCCGTCCTCGGCGTAGAGGTTCTCCCCGCGCTGGCGGGCGAAGATCTGGAAGCCCGTCTCGTTGTAGGACATGCTCTGCGTGCCCACGACCTCGCCGTCGGTGGCCTCGCTGATCTGGGCCGAGATCTCGATGTAGTCGTCCCAGGTCCACGTCTCGTCGTCGGGCATCTCCACGCCCGCGTCCTCGAAGGCCTGGGGGTCGGCCAGGATCGCGTAGGCGTTCACGCCGGTGGCCACACCGAAGGTCTGCCCGTCCAGGTCGCCGCTCTCGGCCACCAGCGGGTCGATCCCCGACAGGTCCAGGTCGACCTCGTTGAGGTCGAGCAGGGCGCCGCGGTCGCCGTACTCGCGCAGGTAGCGCTCCTCCTGCGTGATGATGTCGGGGGCGTCGTTGGCGGCGGTGCTGGTGGCCAGGCGGTCCCAGTAGCCCCCCCAGTCGGTGTACTCGGGGACGATGGTGATGCCCGGGTTCTCGGCCTCGAACAGGTCGATGACCTGCTGGGTGGTGGAGTGGCGGTCGTCCGCGCCCCACCAGGAGAAGCGCAGCTCGACCGTGCCGTCGTCGGCCTCGGAGCCGCCACAGGCGGTGGCCGCCATCACGATGGCGCCCACTCCCGCGGCCACGGACAGGAAAGGGCTGCGGCGACGGGCCTGGGGGCGCCCGTTGCCAGGGTGTGCGTGCATGTGTTCGGTTCCCTTCGACTACTTGATTCCGGTGGTGGCGATGCCCTTGACGAGGTATCGCTGACCCGCGAGGAAGAAACCGAAGACGGGGCCCAGGGCGACGATCGACATGGCGAACAGCGGACCCCAGGAGGTCTGCGAGGTCGAGTCGACGAAGGTGCGCAGGGCGACGGGGACGGTGTACATCGACGGGTCGGTGAGGAAGATCAGCTGGCTGAAGAAGTCGTTCCAGGTCCAGATGAAGGTGAAGATCGCGCTGGTGGCCAGGGCCGGCAGGGACAGCGGCATGATGATCTGGAAGAAGATGCGCACGTGGCCGCAGCCGTCGATGCGCGCCGCCTCGTCCAGGTCGCGGGGCAGTCCGCGGATGAACTGCACCATGAGGAAGATGAAGAACCCGTCCGTGGCCAGCAGCTTGGGCACGATCAGCGGCAGGAAGGTGTTGATCCAGTCCAGCTCGGCGAAGAGGATGTACTGCGGCACGATCACGACGTGGATCGGCAGCATGATCGTGGCCATCATGACGGCGAAGAACAACCGCTTGCCGCGGAACTCCAGCCGGGCGAAGGCGTAGGCGGCCATCGAGCAGCCGATGAGGTTGCCCACGATCGCCCCGGCCACCACGATCGCCGAGTTGAGCAGGTAGTGGTGGAACGGGAACTGGAGGGCGTTCCACCCCTCGGTGTAGTTGCCCGGGGTGAAGGTCTCGGGGATCAGGCCCGGGGCGCGGAAGATCTCCTCGGTGGGCTTGAACGAGCTGGAGAGCATCCACAGCAGCGGGTAGAGCATGACCAGCCCGAAGGCGATGAGCCCGATGTGCGTGATCAGCCGTCGTGTGCGTTCGGCCCGCGTGCGCTTCTGCGAGGTCACGGGGGGCATTGTCTTAGTCGCCATAGAAGACCCAGTACTTGGAGGCGATGAAGTTCACCGCGGTGAACCCGCCGATGATCAGCAGCAGCAGCCAGGCCATCGCCGAGGCGTAGCCCATGTCGAAGGAGCCGAAGCCGCGCAGGTAGAGGTAGAGCGTGTAGAAGAGCGTGGAGTCCGAGGGGCCGCCGGTGCCGCCGCTGACCACGAACGCCTGGGTGAAGGTCTGGAAGGCGTTGATGAACTGCAGCACCATGTTGAAGAAGATGATCGGGGTGAGCATCGGCACGGTGATGTTCCAGAAGCGGCGCAGGGGGCCCGCACCGTCCACCGAGGCGGCCTCGTAGTACATGGCGGGGATCTGGCGCAGACCCGCCAGGAAGATCACCATGGGCGCGCCGAAGGTCCACACGTTGAGCACGATCAGGGTGCCCAGCGCGTAGTCGGGGTGGGAGACCCAGCCCTCGCCCTGGATGCCGAAGAAGCCGAGCACCTGGTTGATCAGGCCCTCCGCGCCGAAGACCTGGCGCCACAGGATGGCGATGGCCACGCTGCCGCCGAGCAGGGAGGGCAGGTAGTACACCGACCGGTACAGGGGCAGGCCCCGCACGCCGCGGTCCAGGATCATCGCCAGGGCCAGGGCCAGGGCGAGCTGGAGCGGCACCGACACGAAGACGTAGACGAACGTGACCCTGAGCGCGCTGTGCAGGCGCTCGTCGTCGAACATCCGCTGGTAGTTCTCCAGGCCGACCCACTCGTAGTCGCCGATGAGGTTGTAGTCGGTGAAGGAGAAGTACAGGGAGGCCAGGAGGGGGCCCGCGGTGATGAGCACCAGGCCGACGAACCACGGGGCCAGGAAGCCGTAGGCGGCGAGGTTCTCGTTCCGCCGCTTGCCAGGGGCCGGGCTCTTGCCGACCCTGCGGCGCGGCTTGGCGCCGGCCGGGGCGTCGGGGGCCTTGGCGGGCCGCCGTTGCAGGAGGGCGCTCACGGGGATCCACCCTCCTGTGGGGCCACCGCCGGAGCGCTGGCGGGCGCGTGCGGTCCTGGATTCATGGAAACTGCCAATCTCGTTCGGAGACGCGTACGCTGTGGGCGAGAACACGTGCTGAACTGCCTGAACATGTTCTGGTAAGCGCTATCCACGTACTAAGATGTTCAGTTTCTAGCACCGGGTTACATGGGTGTCAACGGCAGGTTTCCCGAAAACTGTGATCCAAGCCCCATATCGTTACGCTTCCGGCGGCCCGGGAGACGCGGTTCTTGCCGCGCGCTTTCCCGTCTCGCGCTCGTTCGCACGAGAAATCCCACCCTTCGAAGTCATCGCGCCACTCTCCGTCGTGCGTCACGGGAGTGCGGACGCTCGGACACGTCTTGGTCGACACCCTTGTCGACCGGATGGGAAAGCGTTTACCATGCCCTGTGTGAACCACACCACCCCACGCAGGTACGCGATCGTCGGCACCGGATCCCGCGCCCGGATGTACACCCGGGCCCTGACCGGCACCCACCGGGACCGGGGACGTCTGGTCGCCCTCTGCGACACCAACAGCACCCGCATGGCCGTGCACAACCGCATCGTCACCGACGCCGGACTCGACGCCGTGCCGACCTACTCCCCCGACGACTTCGTCCGCATGCTCAAGGAGGAGAGGGTCGACGAGGTCATCGTCTGCACCGTCGACCGCACCCACGCCGACTACGTCGTGGCGGCCCTGGACGCCGGACTCGACGCCATCACCGAGAAGCCCATGACCGCCGACCTGGAGGGGCTGCGGCGCATCAACGAGGCCCAGGCGCGCACCGGGGGGCGGGTGACCGTCGGCTTCAACTACCGCTACAACCCCGTCCACCGCCAGCTGCGCGACCTCATCTCCTCCGGGGTGATCGGCGAGGTCGGGTCGGTGCACTTCGAGTGGCTGCTGGACCTGCGCCACGGCGCCGACTACTTCCGCCGCTGGCACCGCGACAAGACCCAGTCCGGCGGCCTGCTCGTGCACAAGGCCAGCCACCACTTCGACCTGGTCAACTGGTGGATCGGCGCCCGCCCCACCGACGTGTTCGCGTCGGGGAGGCTGTTCTTCTACGGCGACGACAACGGCCGCCGCCACGGCCTGGCCGCCGACTACGAGCGCGGCCACGGCGAGGACGCCGCCCAGAGCGACCCCTTCGCCCTGCACATGGACGACAGCGCCGACCTGCGGGCCCTGTACCTGGACGCCGAGCACGAGGACGGCTACCGCCGCGACCTCAACGTCTTCGGCCCCGGCATCACTATCGAGGACGACATGTCCGTGCTGGTCGGCTACGACACCGGCGCGCGCCTGACCTACCACCTGGTCGCCTACGCGCCCTGGGAGGGCTACCGGATCGCGATCACCGGCAGCCGGGGCCGCCTGGAGCTGGACATGACCGAGTTCGAGTACACCTCGCCCGAGCAGGACGAGGCCACGCCCGTGCGCGGCATGCCCGCCCCCAAGGAGCACACCAGCGCGCGGCTGTGGCTGCGCCGCCACTGGCAGCCCCCCGAGGAGATCCCCGCGGCGGTGGGCGAGGGCACCCACGGCGGCGGCGACCAGCTCATGCTCGACTCGCTGTTCGGCGGCGAGGACGACGGCATCCGCCCCGACCACTCCGACGGCGGCAACGCCCTGCTCACCGGGCTGGCGGCCAACGCCTCCATCGCCTCGGGGGCGCCGGTCCGCGTCGCCGACCTGCTCGGGGGCAGCTGATGGGCGAACCCGTGCCCGTGCTGCTGGCCGGGGTCCACGGCCACGGCCGCGCCCACCTGCGCTCCCTGCGCGAACTGGCGCAGAGCGGCCTGGTCCGGCTCGTGGGCGTGTGCGACCAGCGCCCCGTCGCCGAGGACGACGACCTGGAGGGGCACGGCGCGCTGCCCTGCCACGCCGACCTGGGCGAGGCGATCGAGAGCACCGGCGCGCGGATCACCGTCCTGGCCACGCCCATCCACACCCACCTGCCCCTGGCCCGCACCGCGCTGGAACACGGCTCCCATCTGCTGCTGGAGAAGCCCACCACCGCGACCCTGGCCGAGTTCGAGGAGCTCACCGCGGCCGTGGACGCCTCCGGCCTGGCCTGCCAGGTGGGCTTCCAGAGCCTGGGGTCGGCCGCCGTGGAGGCCGTGCGCACCCTGGTGCGCGAGGGCGCGGTGGGGCGCGTGCGCGGCATCGGCGGTACGGGCACGTGGGTGCGCACCTCGGCCTACTACGACCGCGCCCCCTGGGCGGGGCGCCGCCGCCTCCAGGGGCGCGACGTGGTGGACGGGGCGCTGACCAACCCCTTCGCCCACGCCCTGGCCACCGCGCTGGCCGTGGCCGGAGCCGCGACCGAGGCGCCGCGCGGCGTGGAGCTGGAGATGTTCCACGCCCACCCCATCGAGGCCGACGACACCTCGTGCGTGCGCGTGCGCACCGCGGACGGGCTGCCCATCACCCTGGCGGTGACCCTGTGCGCGCCCGAGCACCTGCCGCCCCGCCTGGTGGTCCACGGCGACCTGGGGCGCATCGAGTTCGAGTACACGCTGGACCGCGTCACCGTGCACCGGCCGGGCCGACCCCCGGCCACCACCACGCACCCGCGCACCCACCTGATGTCCAACCTGGTCGAACACGTGCGCGGGGGCGAACCGCTGCTGGTGCCGCCCCGGGCCACCCGGGCGTTCATGCACGTGCTCGAAGCGGTGCGCACCGCGCCCGACCCGGTGGCGCTGCCCGCGGGCATGCAGCACGTGTACCGCACCGAGGAGGGGGTGCGCCGGATCGTCCCCGGCATCGACGCCCTCATCCACCGCAGCGCCGAGCACCTGGCGCTGTTCTCCGAACTCGACCCCGCCTGGTCCCCCGCGGCCCGGGCGGGAGCGACCGACGCGAAGGCCACGCCGTGAACACGCTGACCCTGGACGGTTGCGTCCTGGCCGTCCTCAGGGACGGGACCGACATCGAGCCGACCCTGTCGCCGCGGCCCTACCTGCACCCGGTGCGCACCCTCGCCGGGGTGCCGGTCACCGAGGAGCGGCCCGCCGACCACCTGCACCACTTCGGGGTGGGCGTGGCCGTGCCCGACGTGTCGGGGGTGAGCTTCTGGGGCGGGCGCACCTTCACCCGCGACCGGGGGTCGGTGCTGCTGGACAACCACGGCCGCCAGCGGCACGTGTCCTGGCTGGAGCTGGCCGCGGACCGCCGTGTGGAGGCGCTGTCGTGGACCGGCCCGGACGGGGCCGAGATGCTGAGCGAGGAGCGTACCGTGCGGGCCGCGGGCCTGGACGGGCGCACCTGGGTGCTGGACGTGCGCACGCAGCTGCGCAACACTTCCGGGCGCGACCTGAGCATCGGCAGCCCCGCCACCAACGGCAGGCCCGGCGCCGGGTACGGGGGCCTGTTCTGGCGCGCGCCCGTGGCCGCGGCCCCGCCCGCCGTCGTGGGCGCTGGCGGGCTGGAGGGCGAGAAGGCCCTGCACGGTTCGCGGGCGGAGTGGCTGGCCCTGGTCGGCGGCGGCGGTGAGGGCGCCGGGACCACTGGTGCCGCTGCGGGAGAGGGCGCCGGAGGCAGTGACGCCCAGGGTGGCGGCGCGGCCTCGGGCGGAGCCGAAGTCGGCGCGGCGGACGCTGACGGGGCCGGGGGGTGGACCCTGGTCTTCCTCCAACCCGGGGAGCACACCGACCCGTGGTTCCTGCGGGCCGAGGACTACCCGGGGGTGGGGCCCGCGCTGGCGTGGGACACGCGGCTGCCCCTGCCCGAGGGCGGGCGCCTGGAGCGGCGGCTGCGCGTGGCGGTGCGCGACGGGCGCGCCGGCGGGGCCGGGGAGCTGGCGGCCCTGGCCGAGGCCGCCCGGGACCTGTTCTAGCCCGGGGCCCGACCCGGTCGGAATCCGCCGAGGTCGGAACCGCCCGGCTGGGAACCGCCCCGGTGCGGTGACCGCGCAGGGCCACCGCACCGCTCCCTTCCCCTTCTGCGTCGTTCGAGGGTCGGATCCCTCCCAGCGCACCGGCGCCGTTTGCGGCCGGTCCGCCAGCTTTTCGGTCGGCCAGCCGCCCCGGGGTCCGTGCCCGGGAGGGCCCGGGAGGGCCCGGGGGGGCGCGGGCCGGTCCGCCAGCGCCCTGGTCGCCGGTGGGGTCCGTCGGTGCCCCGGCCGTCGGCGAACCGGTCATCGACGGCCCGGATCCGCGGACCGGCGGCGTGGGACACGGGACCGCGAACGGCCGGCGGGAGGAGGGGAAGGGCGGCCCGGACACGAGGGGCGCAGCACGAAGCGGGCGGGCCCGGGGACCCCCCGATATCAACGTTAGAACCGCCGCGCGGGGCGGCACCAGTGCCCCGCACGACCTGTGGACAACCCCCCGGACCCGGGGGCTAGGGAAGGAAGACAACACCCATGCGCGTTCTCGTCACCGGCGGCTCCGGACGGCTCGGCCGCAGCGTCGTGGCCACCCTGGCCGCACGCGGACACCAGGTGACCTCCGTGGACACCGCCGCGACCGACCCGCCCGAGGGCGTCGACGCGGTCACCGCCGACCTGCTGGACCCGGACGCCCTGGAGGCGGCCTTCACCCGGGCCCGCCCCGAGGCCGTCGTCCACCTGGCCGGGATCGCCGTGCCCTTCGCCCGCCCCGACGTGGAGACCCTCCAGGTCAACACCGGCCTGGCCTGGGCGGTGCTCTCCGCCGCCGTCGCCCACGGCGCCCACTCGGCGGTGGCCGCCTCCAGCCCCACCGTGTACGGGTACAACACCCCCTCCTGGGCGCCCCGCTACCTGCCGCTGGACGAGGCCCACCCGGTCACGCCCTGGCACGCCTACGGGCTGAGCAAGGCGATCATCGAGGACACCGTGCGCGCCCTGGCACGCACCTCCGCCACCTGCGTCCTGTCGTGCGTGCGCCCGGGTTACGTCGTGGCCCCCGAGGAGTGGGAGGGCGCGCCCACCCAGCTCGGGCACACCATGGCCGAGCGGCTGGCGGACCCGGCCCTGGCCGCCACCTCCCTGTTCAACTACGTCGACGCCCGCGACGCCGCCGAGCTGTTCGCGCTGGTCATCGAGAACCCGGCCAAGGTCAGCGGCGGCCAGGTGTTCAACGCCATGGCCCCCGACCCGCTGTCCGAGGTGCCCGTCGACGCCCTGCTGCCCCTGCACCACCCCGGCACCGCCCCGGCGGCCGCCGCCCTGGCCGACGGCCGCGCGGTCTTCTCCTCCCAGGCGGCCCGCGCCGCGCTGGGCTGGGCCCCCTCACGGACCTGGCGCACGCAGCTGCGCACCGGGCAGAGCCGCGCGGCCGCCTTCGAGGACGGTTCCGTGGCAGACGGGGCGCGTGGGGCGTCAGAGCGTCCGTGAGCTGGTCGAGGGCTCCGCTAGGGTAGGAAAGAGTTTTCCCATGGGCCGAGGCAGGAGAGGGAGCGGCGTGGAGTCCGGTTACGTGACACTGGAACAGGTCGCCGAGCACGCCGGGGTGTCCCTGGCCACGGCGTCCAGGGTGATCAACGGCAGTACACGCCAGGTCAGCCAGCGCCTGCGCGACAAGGTGACCGCCAGCGCGCGCGAACTCGGCTACCTGGCCAACGCCTCGGCCCAGACCCTGGCCCGCAACAGCAGCGCCCTGGTCGGCCTGCTCGTCCACGACATCTCCGACCCCTACTTCTCCTCGATCGCCGCGGGGGTCACCCGCCACACCGAGGAACAGGGGCTGGTCCTGGTGCTGGGCACCACCAGCCGCTCCGCGCAGAAGGAGGGCCGCATCCTGGCCACGCTGCGCGCGCACCGGGCCCGCGCGGTGGTGCTGGTCGGCTCGCGCTCCACCGACGAGGAGAGCAACCGGCGCCTGTCCGAGGAGATCCGCATGTTCCGCCGCCAGGGCGGGCGGGTGGCGTGCGTGTCCCAGGAGGGCCTGCCCGCGGACACGGTCACCCCCGACAACCACACCGGGGCCTCCGACCTGGCCCGCCACCTCATCGCCCAGGGGCACCGCGAGTTCGCCATCCTGGCCGGGCCCACCGACCTCCAGACCGCACGCGAACGCCTGGACGGGTTCCACTCCGCGCTCTCGGGCGCGGGGCTGGAGCTGGCCCACCACAACGTGGTGCACGGCGCCTTCACCCGCGACGGCGGCTACGAGTCCACCCGCCGCCTGATGGCGGTGGGCACCGACGCCACCTGCCTGTTCGCCGTCAACGACGTCATGGCCACGGGGGCGATGGCCGCGCTGCGCGACCTGGGGCTGCGGGTGCCCACCGACCTGTCGGTGGCCGGGTTCGACGACATCCCCACCCTGCGCGACCTCACCCCCGCCCTGACCACGGTGCGCCTGCCGCTGGAGGAGATGGGCGAGCGCGCCGCGGTGCTCGCCCTGGACGGCGAGCCCAGTGACGAGCCCCGCGTGGTCACCGTGCGCGGCGAGGTCGTCGAGCGCGAGAGCACCGCGCCGCCCACCCGCTGAGGGCTGCGGGCGCGCCGAGCGTGCCCGCAGCCCGGCGGTCAGCCCTCGCGCCCGAGCGCGGTGGCGATGACCCGCGAGCTTCCGTCCCGCAGGGCCTGCGCCGCGGTCCGGCCCGTCGCGGCCAGGTAGGCGTCCGCCAGCCTGTTGCCGACCGCGTACCCCGCCCCGGTCGGCAGCCCCACCGGGGCGGCGCCGAAGCGCCGCGCGCTGGCGTCGCCGTGCACCCAGGCCGTGAAGTTCTCCATTCCGGTCACGCCGAGCCCGGACACGACCTTGTCGAAGACCGCGTCGTCACGCAGGGACGGCACACCGATGCGGGTGCGGCCGAGTTCGTCTCCGTACAGTTCGCGGGCGAACGCGTCGGCCAGCCCCTCGGAGACCACGTGCTCGCCGACCGTCACGGTCGCCGGGTCCCAAACCACCCCGCCGGGCCCGTAGCGCAGGTTGTGGTGGAGTTCGTGCACGGCGGTGGCCTCCAGCCGCGCCACGTTCTCGGGGAAGGGCCACAGGGTGATCACGATGTAACCCGACAGCCCGCCGTTGCCGGACACGCCGAGGCAGGGACCGGTGAAGTGGTCGTCGCCGGGGTCCCCGAGCACGAACAGCACGGTGATGTCGGGGACCTCCAGATCCGGGGTCGCCGCCAGCAGCGCGGACAGCGCCCCGTCGAGCGCGCGCCGCAGGCGCTCCCAGGCCCCGGCGGCCGCCAGCGTCTCCAGCGCGTCGAGGCAGCGCTGTTCGTCGCGGTCCAGGGGGAACCCGAACGACCGCCGGTGCATGTCGGCCGGGTCCACCTCACCGGGGAAGTAGCGGTACATGCCCCGGACGGGTTCGAGCATCGAGCGCAGCAGGTCGGGGCGGTCGGCGGCCGGGGCCAGCAGGACGCGCCGCATGGAGGAGAGGGTGTCGGGAACGGTGATCGTCATGCCCACGGACGCTAGGGGTTGACGCAGCGTCAAGGTCAACCTCTCCCGCCGGACCCGCTCCCGGGGGCCGCCGCCGCGCCACGCCCCACGCCGTTCGGTCCGCCGCCCGGCCGGTGCCGACGCGCAAGTCGACCGCTCACACCCCGACCCGCCGCGCCGCACGGCGGCGCAGGACCAGCCACCCGGCGACCGCCCAGGTCAACGCCACGATCCCGGCCATGACCAGGCGCGAGGTGAGCAGGTGCTCGGGCGGATAGAGGTTCCCGGTCAGGTAGAAGTCGATGAAGCCGTTCTCCATCACCGGCCGCCCGGTGCGCGACCGCGACCAGTTCTCGATCTCGGTCAGGAAGCACGGCCAGTCGACGATGACGATGCCCAGGGCGTAGGCGGCCACCGCCAGGTGCACCCAGAACATGCGGGGCCAGCGCCAGGCCAGCGCACCGCCGAACACGACGAAGGCGAGGAAACCGAAGTGCAGGGCCGCCGCGGCGTGGCCCACCAGGAGGGAGGTCATGTCCCGAACCTAGGACCGGGCCGTCCCGCCTACATCGGTACGCGCACCCGGTCCCCCTGAGTACCCCTACTCTTGTGCCCTCCCTCCCGCTCGACAGCGGGAGGTCGCGGAACCGCCCGCCGGCGGCCGCGGGGCCGGAGCCCCGCCGCGGGCCGCCCCGCGGCCCTGCCCTCGCCCGCCCACGCGCAAGGGCCGGGACGCCACCGCCACGGGGCGTCCCGGCCCCTTTTCCGGTCGCGACCCGGTGCTAGGGGGAAGCGTCCGCGACCGGTGTGAGCGTGTCGGCGAACACCAGGCCGTGGCCGCGGCCGGTGTCGGCGCGCACCCGGCCCCGGTCGAACTCCACCCCGCTGGGGCGGGCCAACGCTCCCAGCGCGGCGAAGGAGGCCCGGTCGATGTCCTCGACCATGGCCACCCGGGGCAGGCACAGCGCCAGCTGCCCCGACAGCTCGGGCAACAGGTGCGGAGCCACCGGCACGCCGCGGCGCGCCATCGACTCCGCGATCCGCAGGAACGGGGTGATGCCGCCCACCCGCACCACGTTGGGCTGGGCGACGTCGCACACCCCCAGCTCCACGGCCCGCTCGAACTCGGCGACCGTGCGCAGGTTCTCACCCACGGCGAAGGGCACCCGCGTGCGCTCGCGCAGGCGGGCGTGCGCCTCCAGGTCCTCGGCCGGGAGGGGCTCCTCCACGAAGTGCGGGCCGAACTCCTCCAGCGCGTCCAGCGCCCGGACCGCCCCGGGCACGTCCCAGCGCTGGTTGGCGTCCACCATCAGCAGCCGGTCCGGGCCCAGCACCCCGCGCACCGCGCCCACCCGCTCGGCGTCCCGGGCCGGGTCGGGCGAGCCGACCTTGATCTTGGCGGCGACGTGCCCGGCCTCCACCCAGCCGCGCACCTGTTCCACCAGGTCGGGCAGGGAGTAGTCCAGGTTGACCCCGCTGCCGTAGGCCGGTGCCGACTCGCGGCGCCGACCCACCAGGTCCACCAGGCTCGACTCGGCCGCGCGGGCGCGCAGGTCCCACAGGGCGATGTCCACCCCCGCCAGCGCCATCAGGGTGAGCCCGCTGGTGCCCGCCTCGCGCAGGTGCCAGCGCAGCTCGTCCCACCGGGCCGGATGGGCCTCGGCGCCCACCAGCGCGGGCCGCAGGTCGTCGTTTACCAGCGCGGCCACCGCCCGGGCCCCGATCAGCGGGGTCCACGCGAACCCCGTGCCGACCAGACCGGCGTCGGTGGCCACCCGCACCACCACGACGTCGTTGCGGTCCACGCCCCCGTCCCAGGACCGGTGCAGCGGCAGCCGGAAGGCCCGGGCGCCGACCTCGGTGACGCGCACGTTCAGCCCTCCTTGACCAGGGACAGGCCGGTCTCGATCAGCTCGGCCAGCTCGGCCTCCTCCTCGGCGGTGGGGTCGCTGAACGGGGCGCGCACCCCGCCCATGTCCACCCCGCGCAGCCGGGCGCCCGCCTTGACCAGCGACACCGCGTACCCGGGCGTCCGGTCGCGCAGCCGCACCAGCGGCTCGAAGAACTCGTGCATCAGGGTGTCGGCCAGCGCGTCACCGGAGTGGAAGGCGCGGTAGAAGGCGTCGGCCACCTCGGGCACGAACGCGAACGCCGCCGAGGAGTACAGCGGCACGCCCACCGACCGGTAGGCCGCCACGGTCAGCTCCGCCGTGGGCAGGCCGTTGAAGAAGGTGAACTCCTCGCCGCGCAGGTCGCGCACCGCCATCACGATCTGGTGCATCCGGCCCAGATCGCCCACCCCGTCCTTGATCCCCACCACCTGCGGGATCGCGGCCAGCTCCGCCGCGCTCTGGGGGGTGAACACCATCGACCCGCGCTGGTAGACCACCACCGGGATGTCGGAGGCCGCGACCACGGTGCGCACGTAGTCCACCAGCCCCGACTGCGGCGCGCCCACCAGGTAGGGCGGCAGCAGCAGGATCGCGTCCGCGCCCAGTTCGCGGGCCGCGCGGGCCTGCTCGATGGCGGTGCCCACGCTGCCGCCCGCACCGGCCACCACCGGCACGCGGCCCGCGGTGGCCTCCACCGACCGCCGCACCACCGCGGCGTGCTCGGCGGCCGACAGGGCGTGCACCTCACCGGTGCCGCAGGCCGCGAACACCCCGCCCGCGCCGTGCTCCACGCCCGAGGCGACGTGCTCGGCCAGCACGTCCTCGTTGACTCCTCCTTCGGAGTCGAAGGGGGTCAGGGGGAAGAAGAGGATTCCGTCGAAGTTCAAACTCGCTCCTTGAGCTCGGGGGGACCGGGGGCGCGCGTGCGCCCCCGGGGGCCTCACAGGACGTGCTGGACGTGGCGTCGGGCCAGGGTGGCGATGACGTCGTCGCCGTCGGCCGACCAGATCCGCTCGTTGAAGATCTCCACCTCGATGTCACCGTCGTAACCGGCCGCGTCCACCGCGCGGCGCAGGGCCCGCACGTCGGCGTGGCCGTCGCCGACCATGCCGCGCCCCAACAGGGCGTCGGCGGGGATGGGCAGCTCCCAGTCGCAGGCCTGGAAGGAGGCGATGCGCCCGCCCGCCCCGGCGCGGGCGATCTGCTCCCACACCTGGGGGTCCCACCACACGTGGTAGGCGTCCACCACCACGCCGACGGCTGCCGCGTCGAAGCGTTCGGCCAGGTCCAGGGCCTGTCCCAGTGTGGAGAGCACGGCGCGGTCGGCGCAGAACATCGGGTGCAGGGGCTCCAGCGCGAGCCGCACCCCCCGCTCCAGGGCGTAGGGCGCCAGCTCGGCGATGCCGTCCGCCACCCGCTCGCGGATCCCGACCAGGTCGCGTTCGCCGTCGGGCATCCCGCCCACGACCATGACCAGGCAGGGCGCACCGAGTTCGGCGGCCTCGTCCACGGCGCGCCGGTTGTCCTCCAGCGCCGCGGCCCGGTCCGGGGCGGTGAGGAACCCGCCGCGGCAGTGCGAGGACACGCGCAGCCCGGACCGGCGCAGCAGGGCGGCCGCCTTGGCCAGGCCCATCTCGGCGACCGGCTCGCGCCAGGTCCCGATGGCGGGCAGCCCGGCGCGCAGGCAGCCGTCCACGGCCTGGGTCAGGTTCCAGTACTTGACGGTGGCCTGGTTGAGCGAGAGCCGTGCCAGGCGCGGGTCGCCCGGTTCGGGGGTGGGCACCGCGGCGGGCTGCCCGGAGGGCACGTCCACCGCGCCGGGCACGACCGCCGCGGGTGCGGCCGTCCGCGCGGGGGGCACCGCGGCGCCCTCGGGTACGGTGCTCACTGGTCGACTCCTGACACCTGGAGGAGCGCCCGCATGCGTGCCGCGGCCAGGTCCGGGTCGGTCAGGGCCCCGGCGGCGTCGGCCAGGCGCACCGCCTGGGCCAGGTGGGGCAGGTCGCGGGCGCTGTGCAGCCCGCCCACCATGTGGAAGCCCTTCTGGTGGCCGTTGAGCCAGGCCAGGAAGGCCACGCCGGTCTTGTAGTAGAAGGTGGGCTCGGCGAACAGGTGCCGGGCCAACGGGACCGTGGGGTCCATCAGGGCCCGGTACCGCTCGGTGTCGCCCTCGTCCAGGGCTGCCAGCGCGCGGGCGGCGGCCGGGGCGATGGCGGCGAAGACGCCCAGCAGGGCGTCGGAGTGGCCCTGCTCGTCGCCCAGCACGAGGTCGGGGTAGTTGAAGTCGTCGCCGGTGTAGAGGCGCACGCCCTCGGGCAGCAGCCGCCGCAGCCGCACCTCCAGCGAGGCGTCGAGCAGGGAGACCTTGATGCCCTCCACCTTCGCCGCGTGTTCGGCGATCAGGGCCGCCACCGGCTCGATCGCCTCGGCCGGGTCGGCGAAGCCCCAGTACCCGGCCAGGGCCGGGTCGAAGGCGGTGCCCAGCCAGTGCAGGATGACGGGCTGGTCGGCCCGGCCCAGCAGGTCGGCATAGACCTTGGCGTAGTCGTCGGGGCCCGAGGCGACCGCGGCCAGGGCGCGCGAGGCCATGAGGATGGGGGTGGCTCCGGCGCCCTGGACGACGTCGAGCTGCTCACCGTACGCGGTGATAACGCTTTCCAGATCGGCCTGCGAAAGGTCGAGCTGGTCGGTGCCCACCCCGCAGGCCAGGGCGGCGCCGCGCGCGGCGGCCTCCGCACCCGACCTGCGGATCAGCTCGGCGGTGGCCGCCCAGTCCAGGCCCATGCCGCGCTGGGCGGTGTCCATGGCGTCGGCCACGCCCAGGCCCTGGTCCCACAGGTGGTGGCGGAAGGCCAGGGTGGCCTCCCAGTCCAGGCGGGCCGGGGCGCCGGGGGCGTTGGCCGACAGGGGGTCGGCGACCACGTGCGCCGCCGCGTAGGCCGTGCGCGAGCGGGCGGGGGGAAGCGGGGAGGCGTCGACGGGGGTGCCGCTCAGGGTGTAGGGGGCCGCGGTGCCGTCGGCGGCGGGTAGCAGGAGTGTGCTCATGCGAGGGTGACCTCGTCCAGTTCGATCGTGCGTCCGGTGCGCGCCGACTGGAGCCCGGCCTCGGCCATCTGGAGGCCGCGCGCGCCCGAGAGCAGGTCGTGCGGGAAGGGGGTGTCCAGGACCACGTGGCGCAGGAAGTCCTCCCACTGGGCGCGGAACCCGTTGGGGAACTCGGTGTTGTCGGGCACGGGCTCCCACTGCTCCCGGTAGCGCCCCAGGTCCTCCAGGTCGGGGTTCCAGACCGCCTTGGGCGTGGCCGAGCGGTGCTGGGCCCGGCAGGAGCGCAGCCCCGCCACGGCGCTGCCGTGGGTGCCGTCGACCTGGAACTCCACGAGTTCGTCGCGGGCCACGCGCACGTTCCAGGAGGAGTTGATCTGGGCGATGACGCCGCCGTCCAGTTCGAAGATGCCGTAGGCGGAGTCGTCGGCCGTGGCCTCGTAGGGCCGGCCCTCCTCGTCCCAGCGGCGCGGGATGTGGGTGGCCACCTTGGCGGTGACCGCGCGCACCGGGCCGAACAGGTGCTCCAGGATGTAGTGCCAGTGCGGGAACATGTCCAGCACCATGCCGCCGCCCTCCTCGGCGCGGTAGTTCCAGCTGGGGCGCTGGGCGGGCTGCCAGTCGCCCTCGAACACCCAGTAGCCGAACTCGCCGCGCACCGACAGGATGCGGCCGAAGAAGCCGCTCTCGACCAGCCTGCGCAGTTTGAGCAGGCCGGGCAGGAAGAGCTTGTCCTGGACCACGCCGTTGCGCACGCCAGCGTCGCGGGCCAGTTTGGCCAGCTCCAGGGCGGCGCTGAGCGTGCTGGCGGTGGGCTTCTCGACGTAGACGTGCTTGCCCGCGGCGATGGCGGCGCGCACCGCCGCCTCGCGGGCGTGTGTGATCTGCGAGTCGAAGTAGACCGTGATGTCGTCGTCGGAGAGCACACCGTCCAGGTCGGTGGACCAGCGCTCGATTCCGTGGCGTTCGGCGATCTCGCGCAGCTTGTGCTCGGAGCGTCCGACCAGGACGGGCTCGGGAATGATCCGGGAGCCGTCGGGCAGGCGTACGCCGCCCGCCTCCCGGATGGCCAGGACAGACCGGGTCAGGTGCTGCCTGTACCCCATGCGTCCGGTGACGCCGTTCATGGCGACACCCAGCACGTGATCACCCATGGGTTGTTACCACCTTTCCGTGTGAAAGCGCTTTCCAGCCTACGGCAAGAACACCCCTGTGCACCAGAGGGGCCCCGGACCTGCCACGACGTGAAGCGCTTCGACACCCGTCCCCGCCAGAGCGCCCGGAAGGCCCCGGAACCGTCGGCGACGACACCCGCCAGCCCTTCGGCCGCCGCACCGGCGCGGTCCGCCGCGAGGGGCGCCGCCCTTTTTTCGCGGGCGGTCCGCCCGCCTCGCCGGACACGTCCACCGGCTCTGGTGACGCGGACCTCCCTGCGGCACGTCCCCGGCGGGTGCCGGGGCGGGACCGTCTCGGCTACCTTCGGCAGGGTGAGCAATCTGGACACCCATCCCGCCGAAGAGCGCGTCTGCGGCGGAGAGGTCGACCCCGCCGGCACCGCAGTGTCCGGCGACACCGAACTCCTCGAACCGCGCGAGGTCCCGCTCGGCGGCCCGCGCGCCATGCTGGTCCGCCGCGCCCTGCCGGGGAAGAACCGCCGCATGGTCGGCGCGTGGTGCTTCGCCGACGTCTACGGACCCACCGGCGTCGCCGACGGCCCCGGCATGCAGGTGCCGCCGCACCCCCACATCGGCCTGCAGACCGTGAGCTGGCTGGTCCAGGGCTCGGTCCACCACCTGGACGGCCTGGGCTCGGACCAGTTGGTCCGCCCCGGCCAGCTCAACCTCATGACCGCCGGACACGGCATCGCCCACTCCGAGCGCTCCCCCGCCGACGCCCCGCCGCTGCTGCACGGCGCCCAGCTGTGGATCGCCCTGCCCGGGGACGACCGCGAGGGGCCGGCCCGCTTCGAACACCACGCCGACCTGCCCGCCTTCGACCTGCCCGGCACGGACGCGCCGGGGGCCAGGGTCACGGTGATCGCCGGAGAGGTGGACGGCCGCCGCTCCCCCGCCCGCGTGCACACCCCGCTCATGGGCGCCGAGGTCGTGCTGGAGCCCGGGGCCCGGGTGCGCCTGCCCCTGGACGCCTCCTTCGAACACGGTGTCCTGCCCCTGGACGCGCCCGTGCGGGTCCTCGGCCACGACGTCGAGGCCGGTGCGCTGCTCTACGCGGGAGAGGGGCGCACGGAGGTGGAACTGCGGGCCGATGAGACCGCGCACGTGCTGGTGATCGGCGGTGAGCCCTTCACCGAGGACCTGGTGATGTGGTGGAACTTCGTCGGCCGCGACCACGACGAGATCGTGCGGGCCCGCCGCGCCTGGGAGAGCGACCGGGACGGCGCCGTCGACGCGGACGGGCGGCGCTTCGCCGCGGTCGCGGCCGACGACGACGCGGCCCTCCCGGCTCCGGAGCTGCCCAACGCGCGCCTGCGCGCACGCCCGCGCCACCGCGGCGCGTAGCCGCCCGCGACTGTCGGCCGGGGTCTGCCGGGGCGGGGCGCGTCCGCGTGCCACGGCCCGGCAGGGCCCCGGCCGTGCCCTTGTGGTCCCGGGCCTGCGTCCGCCGGGAACCGGCCGGTTCCCGTGACGAGTGCCCCGCCCCCGGCGGTCGCCGCCACGCGCGCGGGCAAGAGCGGCTGAAGGTTTCCGGTAAGCACCCCTTGTCGTTTCCGTCCCTCGTGCGAGTCTGGACAAAAGGAAACGAAGAGAGCATCGTGGGGCGACACCCTGTCCAGGCTTCCCGTCCCACGATGCTGACCAGGCCAACTCCTGCTACGGTGCGGATCGCGAACTACGGGATGATTTAGGAGACCTGAACATGGTCCAACAGACTCGCGAGCAGTGGGGATCGCGCGCGGGCTTCCTGATGGCGGCGATCGGCTCCGCCATCGGTCTGGGCAACATCTGGCGATTCCCCTACATCGCCTACGAGAACGGCGGCGGCGCCTTCATGCTGCCCTACCTCATCGCCCTACTCACCGCCGGTATCCCGCTGCTGATCCTGGAGTACAGCATCGGGCACCGCTACCGCTCCTCCGCGCCGCTGTCCTACCGGCGCATCACGCGGCCCGCCGAGGCCATCGGCTGGTGGCAGGTGGCCATCTGCTTCGTCATCGCGGTCTACTACGCCGTGATCGTGGCCTGGGCCGCCCGGTTCGCGTGGTTCTCCATCGGGCAGCAGTGGGGCGACGACCCCAACGCGTTCTTCTTCGAGGACTTCCTCCAGATGAGCGAGGGGCCCGGCATGGTCTCGGGCTACGTGGCGGGTGTGGCCTGGCCGCTCGTGGGCGTGTGGGTCGTGGTGCTGCTCATCCTGGCGCTGGGCGTGCGCAACGGCATCGAGAAGGCCAACAAGATCTTCATCCCGCTGCTGGTGGTGCTGTTCCTGGTCCTGGTCGTGCAGGCGCTCACCCTGGAGGGGGCCGCGACCGGTCTGAACGCCCTGTTCACGCCCGACTGGAGTGCCATGCTCGACGGCAGCGTCTGGATCGCCGCCTACGGGCAGATCTTCTTCTCCCTGTCCGTGGGCTTCGCCATCATGGTCACCTACGCCTCCTACCTGCGCCGCAGGGCCGACCTGACCGGCTCGGCGATGGTGGCGGGCTTCGCCAACAGCTCCTTCGAGCTGCTCGCGGGCATCGGCGTGTTCGCCGCCCTGGGCTTCATGGCCACCGCCGCGGGCACCGGGGTCGAGGACGTGGCCGCCGACGGCATCGGCCTGGCCTTCGTCGCCTTCCCGCAGATCATCTCGACCCTGCCCATCGGCGGCGCGCTGTTCGGGGTGCTCTTCTTCGGCTCCCTGGTGATCGCGGGCCTGACCTCGCTGATCAGCATCGTCCAGGTGATCGTCTCCGCGGTGCAGGACCGCACCGGCCTGGGCCGCATCCAGACCGTGCTGCTGGTGGGCGGCGCCACCGCGCTGGCCTCGATCCTGCTCTTCCCCACGCCCGAGGGGCTGCACTTCCTCGACGTGTTCGACCACTTCATCAACCAGTACGGCATCGTGCTGGCCGGGCTCGTCATGATCGTGGTCTTCGGCTGGATCGCGCGCAGGCTGCCGATGTTCCAGGAGCACACCAACGCGATCTCCTCGATCCGGCTCGGCCTGTGGTGGAAGGCCACGCTGGGCGTGGTCACCCCGATCCTGCTCGGCTTCATGATGTGGGACAGCCTGCGCACGGAGCTGACCGAGAACTACGCGGGCTACTCGACCGGGTTCCTGCTGGCCGCCGGATGGGGTCTGGCCATCGGCGTGATCGTCTTCGGGATCGTCGTCTCGCTCTTCCCCTGGAAGCGCGCCGACGCCCTGGCCCGCGAGGACGCCGACACCGAGGAAGCCACGACCAAGGAAGGGGAACGCTGATGACCACCAGCGCGATCGTCATGATGGCCGTCGCCATGATCCTGCTGTGGGGCGGGCTCATCGCGGCCATCGTCCACCTGCGCCGCCACCCCGAGAAGCCCGAAGAGGGGTAGCCGCGCCCGAACGGCGACGGGGCGGTGGGAGCCGATCGGCTCCCACCGCCCCGTCGCCGTTCGGGCGCCCTCGCGGGAGGCCGCCTACTTCGCGGCGAACTCGCGGACGATGCGCTCGCAGAAGGCGGGCAGGTCGTCGGGGTTGCGGCTGGTGGTGATCCCCTGGTCGGTGACCACCTCCTCCTCCACGACGGTCCCGCCCGCGTTGCGGATGTCGGTGCGCAGGCTGGGGTAGGAGGTCACGGTGCGCCCCCGCACCACGTCGGCCTCCACCAGGATCCACGGCCCGTGGCAGATGGCTGCCACGGGCTTGCCCGCGGCCACGAAGTCGCGGACGAACCCCACCGCGTTCTCGTCCGAGCGCAGGTTGTCCGGGTTGACGGTCCCGCCGGGGACCACCAGGGCGTCGTAGTCGTCCACCCCGACCTCGGACACCACGCGGTCCACGTCGAAGGTGTCCGCGGGTTCGATGTCGCCGTTCATCGCCTGGATCCGCCCGGACTTGAGCGAGACCAGGTCGATGGTGGCGCCCTCCTCGTTCAGCGCCTTGCGCGGTGTGACGAGTTCGACCTGCTCGACCCCGTCCGCGGCCAGAATCGCGACCCGACGGCCGTTGAGCTTGTCGGCCATGGCTGCCCCCTCAGAGCTGGACTCTTTCCGGCACCCTCCGTGCCGCGTTGGCGCCCCTACCCGCACAGGCCGTGCTCTCACACCACCCGCCGGGGAGGCCCCCGCCACGTTCGAGGGCTCAGCCGCGCGACCTCTGGGTGACGGCGACGCACACGAGGACGACGACGGCGGCGACGGGCGCGGCCGGGGTCAGCGGCTCCCCCACCAGCAGCACCGCCCACACCAGGGTCAGCAGCGGCTGGGCGAGTTGGAGTTGGCTGGCCCGGGCGACGCCCATCGCGCCCATCCCCCGGTACCAGACCACGAACGCGCCGAACTGCGACACCGCGGCGAGGTAGGCCATACCCGCGAGTGCGCGCGGCGCGGCGTCCACCGGTTCGGCGGCCAGAGCCCACAGCGCGGCGGGCACGGTCAGCGGCGCGGCGGCGACCAGCGCCCAGGCGATGACCTGCCAGCCCGGCATGTGCGCGGCCAGCCGGCCGCCCTCGGCGTACCCTGCGGCGCACAGCACCAGGGCCGCCAGCAGGTACAGGTCGGCCGGGCCGGGTGTTCCGCCGCTGCGCACCAGCGCGAACGCGACGACGGCCGCGGCGCCGCACACCGCGGCCGTCCAGAACCGGCGCGAGGGACGCACCGGGCTGCGGCGCAGGGCGAACACGGCGGTGGTGAGCGGCAGCAGCCCGACCACGACCGCGGCGTGGGAGGTCGAGGAGGCCTGGAGCGCGAGCGTGCTGAACAGGGGGAACGCCACCACGCAGCCCAGCGCGACCACGGCGATGCCCCGCCGGTGGACGCGGTCGGGCAGCGGGGCGCGGACCGCCGCGAGGCAGCAGCCCGCCAGCGCGGCGGCCAACGCGCACCGCACCACCGCCACGCTCCAGGGCCCGAAGCCCTCCAGTGCCCACGCGGTGGCCGGAAGGGTGAACGAGAACCCGAGGACGCCGAGCGCCGCGCACAGTGTCGCGCCGAGCACCGCTACTCCGCGCGTCGCGATAGCGCTATCTTGTGTCTTCATGAAACAGCGTAGCAGCGTGCGGGAATTGACGGATTCTCTACGTGGGGAGATCAACCGCTACTCCCCTGGGGAGAAGCTGCCGTCGAGCCGGGCACTGGTGGACCGCTACGGCGTGAGCCCGGTGACCGTGTCGCGGGCCGTCGCGGCGCTGGTCGCCGAGGGCGTGGTGGTCACCCGCCCCGGCGCCGGGGCGTTCCGTGCGGGCGCAGGCGCCTCCGGGCGCCCGGTCGGCGACACCTCATGGCAGGAGGTCGCGCTGAGCGCCGAGACGGCGGCGGCCTCCGGCGAGCCGGTCCCGCGCACCGTGGACGCCTCCGGGGTGTTGGCCACCCTCACCCCGCCCGCCCTGGGAGTCATCGTGTTCAACGGCGGCTACCTGCACCCCGCTCTCCAGCCCGAGCAGGCCATGGGCGCCGCACTGGCCCGCGCGGGTCGGCGCCCGGGAGCCTGGGCACGCCCGCCCGCGGAAGGGGTGGAGGAGCTGCGCGGCTGGTTCGCCCGTCAGATCGGCGGCTCCGTCGGCGCGGCCGATGTGCTGGTCACCTCGGGCGGGCAGAGCGCGCTGACCACCGCGCTGCGCGCCCTGGCCCATCCGGGGGCGCCCGTGCTGGTGGAGTCGCCCACCTATCCCGGTCTGCTGGCCATCGTGCGGGCCGCGGGCCTGCGGCCCGTCCCCGTCCCGGTGGACGCCGAGGGGATCCGCACCGACCTGTTGGAAGAGGCGTTCGCCGCCAGCGGCGCCCGTGTGCTGGTGTGCCAACCCCTCTTCCACAACCCCACCGGAACGGTCCTGGCTCCGGCCCGGCGGGGCGAGGTGGTGCGGATCGCGCGCGCCGCGGGCGCGTTCGTCGTGGAGGACGACTTCGCCCGCCACCTGGCGCACGCCGACGCCGCAGCCCCGCCGCCCCCGCTGGCGGCCGAGGATCCCGACGGCACCGTGGTGCACGTGCGGTCGCTGACCAAGGCGACCTCGCCCAGTCTGCGCGTGGGGGCGATCGCCGCGCGGGGACCGGTGACGCGGCGCCTGCGCGCGATCCAGCTGGTGGACAGCTTCTTCGTGGCGCGCCCCCTCCAGGAGGCCGTGCTGGAGCTGGTCGGCTCCCCCGCCTGGGGCCGACACCTGCGCGCGGTCGCGGCGGGCCTGCGCGAGCGCCGCACGGCCATGGCCGCGGCCCTGGCGCGGGAACTGCCCGAACTGGCGGCGCCGCACCTGCCCGCGGGCGGGTACCACCTGTGGCTGCGGCTTCCCGGTGAGGCCGACGAGGCCGCGCTCGTGTCGGCGGCGCTGCGCGCCGGGGTGGCGGTGGCCGCGGGCCAGGCCTACTTCCCGGCGGAGCCGACCGCCCCGCACCTGCGGCTCAGTTACGGCGGCGCGGCCGGGACCGCCGAGATCATCGAGGGGGTGCGCCGCCTGCGCGCCGCGTTCGCCGGTACCGCACCCGGGGAGTGAGGGGTGCCGCCGCTGACGCCGTCCGCCGCGCCCGTCCCGGAGGAGCGCTCACCCCAGGGTGTCCTGCGCGCTCTCCCAGACACCGGCCGGAACCCGTTCCAGCAGGCCGATCGCCGCGTCGGCGCGCTCCCGGACGCGACCGGTCTCCAGCGGTCCGCGCTCCCAGGCCACCAGGTAACGGCCGCCGAGGCGGAACGGGCACACGCCCTCGCGCGCGAGAAGCCACTCCCGCACCGGTTCCCCCAGGACGGTCGCCGCGAAGGCCCCGTCGCCGGTCACCGCGGCGAACCGCTCGTCGAAGGCGGCCTCGCCCGCGGTCCAGGCGCGGGCGCCGTCGGTCCGGGGCTGGGGCGCACCGGCACCGGCCTCCTCCACCTGGAGCAGCGGCACGCCCGCGGGCAGGGCCACCGCCACCACGGTGTACACGTGCGCGACGGTGCGGTGGCGCTGCTGGGGATGGGGTGCGGCGTAGCCGTACTCGTAGGCCAGGACCCGGCGTCCGCGCAGTTCGGCGCACAGCACGTGCCTGGCCCGGGCGTTGGACCGCCGTTCCAGGAAGGGGACGCCCTCGAAGCGGTCGACCAGCTCGGGCCGCTCGCGGTCGTAGCGCCACCCCTCCCGCGAGGCCCACAGGGACAGGGCGCGGGAGCGGCGGCGTTCGGCGGCCGAGCCCGCGACCGCCGCCCCGATCACGCCGACGACCACCAGGGCCGCGATCACCAGAACCAGGACGGTGGTGGTCTCCATGGGGGTCTCCTCGTGCGCGGTGCGGTTCCTGACCTCTGAGACGCCGCGCGGTCCCCGACCGGTTCCACCCTTCTCACGGCCCCGCGCCCCACCGTCCGCGGCCCGCTCCACCTTTCGGTCCGCGGCCCCCGTGGGCTAGGACGCGGCGAAGACCTTGCCCGGGTTGAAGATGCCCCTCGGGTCCAGGGCGTCCTTGACGGCCCGGTGCATGGCGAGCACGTGCGGACCCATCTCCCGGGCGGCGCCGCGCATCTTGAGCAGGCCCACGCCGTGCTCGCCGGTGACCGTGCCGCCCAAGGCGATCGCCTCGTCCACGATCACCTCGAAGGCCTCCTGCGCGCGCTTCTTGGCGTCCTCGTCACCGGCCGGGACGATGAACAGCGGGTGCAGGTTGCCGTCGCCGGCGTGCGCGATGTTGCCGATGCGGGTGTCGAAGCGCCTGCCGATCGCCTCGATGCGCTCCAGCATCAGGGGCACCTTCGCCTTGGGCAGGCACATGTCCTCGGTCAGCAGCGGGCCGAGCCGCTCCAGCGCCGGGTAGGCCAGGCGGCGGGCCTCGAACAGGGCCTCGGCCTCCTCCTCGTCGGTGGAGCGCACCGCGTAGACCGCGCCCTCGGCCTCGAAGCACGCCAGGATGCGGTCGGCCTCCTCCTCGCCCGCCGCCCCGGGCTGGTCGCTGCGCGCCAGCAGCAGCACCTCGCCCTCGGCGGACAGTCCCATGTTCTTCCAGTCGTCCACCGCCTGGAGGCAGAACCGGTCGATCAGCTCCATCGCCGAGGGCACCACCCCGGCCGCCGAGACCGCCGCGACGGCCCTTCCGGCCTCCACCAAGGAGTCGAAGTAGCCGACCACGGTGTGCTCGGTGCCGGTGCGCAGCGGCCGCATCCGCAGCGTCACCTCGGTGACCAGGCCCAGCGTCCCCTCCGAGCCCACCATGAGCCCGCACAGGTCGTAGCCGGTCACGCCCTTGGCGGTGGTCCGGCCCAGCCGCACCACCTCGCCCGAGCCCACGACCGCCTCCATGCCCAGCACGTAGTCGCGGGTGACCCCGTACTTGACGCAGCACAGGCCGCCCGCGTTGGTGGCCACGTTGCCGCCGATGGTCGACCAGGGCGCGGAGGCCGGGTCCGGCGGGTACCACAGGCCGTCCCGCGCCACCCGCTCGCGCAGGTCGTTGTTGACCACGCCCGGCTGCACGGTGGCGGTCTGCTGCACGGGGTCGACCTCCAGGACCCGGTTCATCCGCTCGAAGGAGACCACGACCCAGCCGTCCACGGCGTTGGCCGCACCCGACAGCCCCGTCCCGGCTCCGCGCCCGACCACCGGGACGCCCAGTTCCGCGCACACGGCCACCGCGGCCGCCACGTCCTGGGTGTGGCGGGGGCGCACGAGCGCGGCCGGGGCGCCGTGGGGAGCCCACTCGGCCTCGTCGTGGGAGTAGCCCTCCAGGACGGCGGGGTCGGTGACCACCTGCTCCGCGCCGACCGCTGCCGTCAGTCTCCCGGCGATCCCGGACATGAGCACACTCCCTCACCGCTCGCTCGGCCGCTCCGCTGTGCCGACACCGCCAGCACTCTAACCGGACACCGGGCGCCGAAGACACCACCGCCCCCTGGTCAGGACGGTCGGCGGCGCGTCCCGCCATGGACACGCCCCGGGGCGTCCCGCCGGAGACCGACGCGCCCGGTCACCCGAGACCTAGCATGGGTCCTCCAGGAAGCGAAGGAGTGCGTATGAAGACAGTCCTCGTCACGGGCGGCACCGGCACCCTGGGACGGCCCGTCGTGGAACGCCTGCGCCGGACCGGACACCAGGTGCGCGTCCTGAGCCGCCGCCCCGACCCGGACGACCCCGCGTCCTTCGCCGTGGACCTGCGCCGGGGCACCGGGCTGGCCGACGCGGTCCGGGGCGTGGACACCGTCGTGCACTGCGCCAGCGCGCCCGCGGGCGGCGACATCGAGTCGGCCACCCACCTGATCCGCGCGGTCCGCGAGGCGGGGGTGGCGCACCTGGTCTACGTCTCCATCGTCGGCGTGGACCGGGTTCCGCTGGGATACTACAAGGCCAAGCACACCGTGGAGAGCGCGCTGGCGGCCTCCGGTCTGGGGTGGACGGTGCTGCGCGCCACCCAGTTCCACGACCTGGTGCTCAGGCTGTGCGCGGGTGCGGCCCGCCTGCCGTTCATGCCCGTCCCCGACGTGGACGTGCAGCCCGTGGCGGTCGAGGAGGTCGCCTCCCGCCTGGCCCACCTGGCCGACCACCCTCCGGCCGGGCGCGTGGCGGACATGGGCGGCCCGCGCGTGCAGTCCTTCCGCGACCTGGCCGCGGCCTACCAGCGCTGGGCGGGGACGGACCTGCGGACGGTGCCCGTACGCCTGCCGGGCGCCGTCTTCGCCGCCTACCGCGCCGGGGGCCACCTGGCCCCGGACCGGGCGGTGGGCAAGGTGACCTTCGCGGAGTTCCTGGACAGCCGGGACCCGGCGTGAACAACCTGTTGAAAACCATTCGTTGACAACTGGGGGTTTGCGCCTCCATTCTGGAGGCATGAGCGAGGAACAGCGCGAGAGCGCCTTCACCCGACCCGACCCGCGAAGCGCCCGCCGTATGCGCACCCACGAGGCACTGCTGCGCATCACCGAACGCCACGCCACCGGAGAGCACCGCACGCGCTGGGACGAGGCACGCATGCCCATGGCGCCCCTGGACGCCTTGCGGCGCGTCGCCGACCTGGCCGCGGGCGGCGCACATCCCGAGCCCGGCGCCCCGGCCGTGGACCAGGACGACCTCACCGCCGCCCTGACCCTGGTGCCCTGGGCGCGCGCCGAGTTCGACCAGTTGGAGGCCGGACTGCTCCAGATGTCCAAGGGACGCGGCATGACCTGGCAGGAGATCGCTTTCGGCCTCGGGCTGGGCTCGGCCCAGGCCGCCCGCCAGCGCCACGAACGCCTCCTGCAGCGCGGCGAGAGCTGAGGCGCCGTGTCCGGTGGGCTGCGCGGCCACCGCCAGCCCCTCCCGATGGGTGTGGCGGATCAGGGCGACCGCGTTGTCGGCATCCGCGTGCACACCGACCCCGGGCTGCTGGCCTCACTGGTGTGAGGGGCCCGGGGGCTCTCCTCAGACCCGTTCGAGAGGTGTGTGGGCACCTCGGGGCGCCCGCACACGCACAGCCATACCGGGTTCGACCGTGCCGCTGGTCAGGACGACGCCCATGATCCCGGCCCTGCGGACCACGGTTCCGTCCTCCTCGCGGTGCAGAACCTGTTTGAGCAGCCCCCGGGAGAAGCCGTCGATCTGCGCACAGGGGTTGCGCAGGCCGGTGACCCGCACGCTGGCCCCGTCACCGAAGGACAGGACGGTGCCCACAGACAGGGACAGCAGGTCCAAGCCGCGGGTGGTGATGTTCTCGCCCAGTTGTCCAGGGGCGACCGCGAACCCGGCCTCGCCGACCTCCTCCAGGAGCTCTGCGTGCACCAGGTGGACCTGGCGCAGGTTGGGCTGGTCGGGGTCCGCGGCGATCCGGGACAGGTGCTGGACGGTGGCGCCCAGGTGGGCGTCACCCTCCACGCCCAACCCCGCCAGAAGACGGATCCGGGGCAGGGCGGCCTTGCTGAACGTGTGGCCGGGACTGCTGCTGACCGACTCCACCACCGGGTCCATGGACGCCATCCCCTCGCTCGCTCAGGTGTTCCGCGCCACAGCTTAGCCAGTCCGGCGCACCTGCCGGGGAGGGAGCACCCCGGTCAGCCCGGCACCGCTCGCAGACCGCCCCGTCCGGGTCGCTCCAGGTCCTCCAGCGCGGCCGCGGTGGCCTCGTCGGCGGGCAGGTAGACGACCAACTGCTGGTCCTCGGTGTCCAGGGTCTCGTAGGACAGGCGCAGTTCACCCGCGACCGGGTGGGCCAGGCGCTCCACCCCCGTGCGCGGGGGCGCCGACGGCGCGGCCCGCATCCGGTCGGTGAACGCGGCACCGGCCACGATCGACAGCTCCTCCACCAGGTGGGCCGTGTGCGGGTCCTCACGCGGGGACCAGGCCCTGAACACGGCCACCCACGCGTCGGCCACCCGGTCCCAGTCGGGGTAGGCCCGCCGGGCGCGGTCGTCGGCGAACAGGAACCAGACCCGGTTGGGCGGGTCCCCCTCCGTGAGCCCGACCGGCCCGGCCAGGCGCTCGTAGGCGCCGGTGTGGGCCACGACGTCGCCGAGCCGGTTCAGCAGCACCGCCGGGGTGTGCGCCATCCGCTCCAGCAGCGCTCGCACCGTGGGCCGTACCCGCCGCTCGGGCGGCTGCCCGCCCGGGCACAGCGCACCGGCCCCCGAGGCCGCCTTGGACAGGTTGCGCAGCTGGACGCGCTCGCCCACCGACAGGAGGAGGGCGTCCGCCAGCGCGGTCAGGACCTGCGGTGAGGGGTTGCGGTCGCGCCCCTGCTCCAGCCGGGTCAGGTAGTCCATGCTCACCCCCGACAGGGTGGCCAGCTCGGCCCGCCGTAGTCCGGGGGTGCGGCGGCGCTCCCCCGCGGGCAGTCCCACCCGCTCCGGGGCCAGGTCCTCCCGGCGGGCGCGCAGGAACGCCCCCAGCTCGTTCTCGCTCATGGGCGGCAGTCTACGGTCGCCGGCCCGCGCCGATCCTGGCCCCGCCGGGGCCAGCCTCACCGCGGCCTTCCCACCCGACTCCGCGTCCCCAAGACTCGGGGCCATGACCTTCACCGCAGCTCTCGCTTCCAGGGAGTACACGCCCCGCGCCCCGCACGGACCCGACGCGGTCCCCGCACCGACCGCCGGGGGCGTGGCCTGATGCGCTACCGGCTCCTGGGCCGGACCGGCCTGCGCGTCTCGGAGCTGTTCCTGGGCGCGATGACCTTCGCCGACGCCGACCAGGCGCGCCGCATGGTGGACCTGTACGCCGACGCCGGGGGCAACGTCATCGACACCGCCTCGGCCTACGGCGACAGCGAGGAGGTCCTGGGCGGCCTGCTGCGCCGACGCCGGGACCGATTCGTGCTGGCCACCAAGTACACGCTCACCCGCGACCCCGCCGACCCCAACGCGGGCGGCAGCCACCGCAAGAACCTCACCCTGTCCCTGGAGCGGAGCCTGCGCAGGCTGGGCACCGACCACGTCGACCTGCTGTGGGTGCACGTGTGGGACGAACACACGCCGGTGGAGGAGACCATGCGGGCCCTGGACGACGCCGTGCGCGCGGGCAAGGTCCTGTACACGGGCGTCTCCAACACGCCCGCGTGGGTCGTGGCGCGGGCCGACACACTGGCCCGGTGGCGCGACTGGACGCCCTTCGCCGGGATCCAGGTGCCCTACAACCTGCTGCGCCGCGACGTCGAACGCGAACTGCTGCCGATGGCCGAGGCCCTGGGCATGAGCGTGGCCGCCTACGGGGGACTCGCCGCGGGCGTGCTCTCGGGCAAGTACACCCGACCGGGCGGCGCCCCGTCCGGCACCAGGGTCGACCCGGCCTCCCTGACCGAGCGCGACCACCGGGCGGCCCGCGCGGTGGTCGAGGTCGCCGAGGAGCTGGGGGCGAGCCCCTCCCAGGTCGCGATCGCCTGGACCCTGGCGCGCTCGCGCGCGGTGCACCCCATCGTCGGCGCGCGCGACGCCGAACAGCTGGCCGACGACCTGGGCGCGGTGGACGTGCACCTGCCGCTGGAGGCACGGGAGCGCCTGGACGCCGTGGCGGGCGTGGGGCCGGGCTACCCCGCCGACGACGTCACCGCCTCGCGCCGCTGGATCTCCGGCGAGGCCGACGCCCGGCTGGAGGGGCGCCTGTACCTGCCACCACGCGGGTGAGGAAGGCCCGAGGTCACGGCCGCGCCGACCGTGATGACGCGCACCACACCGGCAGGGGTATGGACATCACGGAGCCGGGGCACAACCGTCGGCGACGAGGCCACCGCCGCGCGGCCTCCCCTCACCCCCGGACGTGCGCGGCCCGACCCATGGACGGGGCACCATGACCACCACCCTCCACCGGATCCGCGTCCTGGCCGCCGCCGGGGCCGTGACCGCCCTGCTCGGCGGCTGCGCCGGAGCGCAGGAGCAGGACGCGGCGAACCCCGGCCCCTCGGCCGCCGACGCCTCCCCTCCCGGCGACACGGACACCGCCTCCCCCTCCGCCGCCGCACCGGCGCCGCCCGAGGCCGCCGACGGCACCGATCTGGAGGCCTGCGCCGACGCCGACTGCGAGGTGCTGGTGGAGAGCGGCGACGAGTTCGCCATGGACGGCTCCCACGGCGTGGACCGGTTCGTGGTCGACGCCGTGGGCGAGGACGGGCTGGACGTCAGCGGCTACGGACCCGGCACCACCCTGTCGGGCCACCTCCCGCCTCCGATAGGAGGGGAGCCGGGGGGCGTGTTCGTCATGAACGGCTTCGAGATCACCCTGGTCGCCGTGACGGACTCCGGCGGCGTGGTGCGCCTCGCGCCCTGAGCGGCCAGGACCGCGGCCTCCCCCCGTCGGTGGAGGCCGCGGTCCGCGTCGCAGGGGGCGGGGAGGGCGAAAACCGTTGTCCCCGCCCGCCCCCGCCCGATAGAACGGCACCATGACCGAACTCGGAGCCGTCTTCCGCCCCCAACTGCCCCCCGAGCGTCTGCGCTCCGTGGCCCGCGCGGCCGACGAGGCCGGACTCGACCAGCTCTGGCTGTGGGAGGACTGCTTCCTGGAGAGCGGCGTGGCCGCCGCTTCGGCCGCCCTGGCCTGGACCGAGAACCTCACCGTGGGCGTGGGCCTGCTCCCCGTCCCCCTGCGCAACGCCGCCCTGACCGCCATGGAGACCGCCACCCTGCACCGGCTCTTCCCCGGCCGCGTACGCATCGGCGTGGGCCACGGCGTGCAGGACTGGATGGCCCAGGTCGGCGCGCGCCCCGATTCCCCTCTCGCCCTCCTGCGCGAACACCTGGACGCACTGCGCGCCCTGCTGGCCGGGGAGCGGGTCACCTCCCGGGGCCGCTACGTCACCCTGGACGAGGTCGCCCTGGACTACCCGCCCGCCACCCCCGTCCCCGTACTGGCCGGTGCCCGCGGACCGCGGACCCTGCACCTGAGCGGACAGGCCGCCGACGGCACCATCCTGGACGCCGCGGCGGGCGTGGACGGCGTGCGGAGGGCACGACAGCTGGTCGACCAGGGACGCCAGGCCGCAGGGCGCCCGGGCCACCACCCCGTGACCGTCTACCTGCTCGCCGCCACCGGCCCCGACGCCGACCGGCGCATGGCCGCCGAACTGCGCGCCGAGGGCCTGACGCCGCAGACCGGCGTGGCAGGGGACGCCGACCGCGTCGCCGAGGCGGTGCGGCACATGGCCGAGGCCGGAGCCGACACCGTGGTGTTGCAGCCCACGGCCGACGAGCCCGACCCCGAGGGCTTCGTGCGCTTCACCGCCGAACGGGTCCGCCCGCTCCTGTCCTGAACCGCTCACCGGCCGCGCCGGGTACCTGTCACACCGCGTCCGCCGCCACCGGTCGGCCCCATGGTCTGCGGGCGGGAACGGCCCGCTGGAAGGAAGAGAACCGATGCTGGACCTGAGTTTCGCGCCCGAACTGCGGTTCTTCCTGCCCTCACGGCACCGGAGCGGAACCGTGCGCGTGGAGGGCGACTCCACCTCCACCCTCGGACACGTCGTCCAGTCGTTGGGCGTACCCCTGACCGAGGTCGGCGCGCTGCGCGTCGACGGCCGCGTCACCCCCGCCTCCCACATCCCCGCCCCGGGCGAGGCCGTGGAGGTCCTGCCCGTGCAGTACCCGCAGCGCCTGCCCTTCGCCGAGCCGCGGTTCCTGCTCGACGTGCACCTGGGCACCCTGGCCCGGCGCCTGCGCCTGCTGGGTCTGGACACCGCCTACGACAACGACCGCGACGACCCCTCCCTGTTCCGGCAGGCCAACGCCGAGGACAGGGTGCTGCTCACCCGCGACCGCGGACTGCTGAGCCGCAGCGGACTGCGGGCGGGCGGCTACGTGCGCGAGCAGCGGCCCGCCGGGCAGCTGCGCGAGGTGCTGGAGCGCTTCGCCCCGCCTCTGCGGCCCTGGACCCGCTGCCCGGCGTGCAACGGCGAACTGGTGCACGCCACCAAGGAGGAGGTGCGCCAGGACCTGGAGGCGGGTACCCGCGCCACCTACGACGTGTTCGCGCGCTGCTCCGGGTGCGAGCGGGTGTACTGGCCCGGCGCCCACCACTCCCGGCTTGCCCAGATCGTGCGCGAGGCCCAGGAGCTGGTGTCCGCGCGCCCCGGCCCGGCCTGAACCGCACGGCGAGGGCGGGCTGGGCCCGGCCGACCAGCCGAGGACGGCAGATCGTGCGCAGAGGACCTCCCAGAGGGTGCCTGATCGGCCGACCGGTGGGACGACGGCGGCCGCGCGGCAGGGGCGGGCCGGTCGGGCCTCTCAGGGTCTGTGGTCGTGGAACGGGCCGCCCGCGCCGAAGACGCGCTCGGCGAAGCGTTCGCCGATGCGCCGGTGCGTGGCGGTGTCCGGGTGCAGTTCGTCGGGCAGCGGCAGCTCGGCGTTGTCCGCCTCACCGTAGAGTTCGCGCCCGTCGAGGTAGTGCAGGTTCGGGTCCTCGGCCGCGCGCTGGCGCACGATGCGTTCCTGCTCCTCGCGGATGACGGTGAGCGTCAGCTTTCCGGCGGCGCGCTCGCCGGGGTCGCCGGTGGCCCGGAACCGCAGTTCCCCGGTGCGCAGGGAGTCCGGGTCGAAGGCGCAGGGGCCGGGCGTGTCCTCGTGGATGGGGCACAGGATCGGCGAGACGACCAGCAGCGGCGTGCCGGGATGGCCTTCCCGGAGGGTGTCGAGGAAGCCGTGCACCGCGGGGCCGAAGGCGCGCAGGCGCATCAGGTCGGCGTTGACCAGGTTGATGCCGATCTTGAGGCTGATCAGGTCGGCGGGGGCCTCGCGCATGGCGCGGGCGGTGAACGGGTCGAGCAGGGCGCTGCCGCCCAGCCCCAGGTTGACCAGTTCCGCACCGCCGAGGGAGGCGGCCAGCGCGGGCCAGACGGCGGTGGGGCTGGCGGCGTTGGAGCCGTGGCTGATGGAGCTGCCGTGGTGCAGCCACACCCTGCGCCCCCGGCCGGGTGCGGGTTCGACGGCCGCGTCGGTGCGCAGGGCGACGAGTTCGGTGGTCTCGTTGTGCGGCAGCCAGATCTCGACGTCCTTGACGCGGTCGGGCAGGCCGGTGAAGCGCACGGTGGCCACCGGTCCGGGCCGGTGCTCGGCGGAGCCGGTGGCCATGTCGACGGTCAGGGTGTTGCCGCCGGTCGCGCTGGCCTGGTCGACGAGCTGACCGTCCACGAGCAGGTCGTACACGCCGTCCGGGCGGGGCGGGGCGCCCGTGTAGGCGCGCTTGGTGGGCAGCGTGTCGAGTTCGACGGCGCTGGCCCGGGTCCGGAAGGCCAGTCGAACCCCGGAGGGTTGGGACTCGGCCATGAGCAGCTGCGGGTCCTCGCACTGGGCGCGGGCCCGCGCGGGCAGCCGGTGCGGCAGCACGCCGTGCTCGGTGCGCTCCAGGTCCAGGGCGCCGCGCAGGAGGTCCGCGGTCAGGGGTGTGGTGGTCCAGTGGTGCTGGGTGTGCATGGTGTCAACCTGGTGGTCGGGGCCGTCGTGAAGTCCGGTGGGTCGGTGGGCGCGCGGCTCGGTGCCGACGGGAGGGCGCGGGCCGCTGTCAGGGCTCGGGCCAGTTGCGCAGCAGGGCGTCGAGGGCGTCCAGGGTCCGTGTCCAGGTCTCCTGGGTGTCGGGGGCGCTGTGGCTGAACCCTCCGCCCAGTTCCAGGGTCACGTAGCCGTGGAAGACGCTGCCCAGCAGGCGGACCGCGTGCGTCTGGTCCGGCTCGGACAGGTCGTAGCCGCGCAGGATCGCCCGCGTCATCTGTGCGTGCCGCACACCGGCGCTGGCGGCGGCCGTCTGCGGGTCGAGCCTGAACTGGGCGGCGGCGTAGCGGCCCGGATGCTCGCGGGCGTAGTCGCGGTAGACGTTGGCCAGGGCGGTCAGGGCGTCCTTGCCCGCCCGTCCGGCCAGGGCGTCGGAGGCCCGGTCGGCGAGCTCCTCCAGGGCGAGCAGGGCGATCTGGGTTCTTAGGTCCTGGGAGTTGCGCAGGTGTGAGTACAGGCTGGCGACCTTGACGTCGAAGCGCCGGGCCAGTTCGGAGACGGTCACCCGCTCGAAGCCGACCTCGTCGGCGAGTTCGGCTCCCGCCTCGGTGAGGCGTTCCGTGGTCAGTCCCGCGCGTGCCATAACCTCTCTCCTCTCTGCCAGAAACCACTGTACTTTTTCCTAAAGCCTTTAGGCAAGAGGTTGTGGATACCAGGCACGAGCCCGTGCGGCCAAGGGAGGGGAGACGCGTTCGCGGACCGTTCCCGGGCCCGAGGGGGAGCCGTGCCCTCCCGGCCCGGCGTGCCTACAGCCAGCCGTTCTTGCGCAGCCGGTGGTGGACCAGGCCGGAGGCACCCACCATCACGCCCATGATGAGGGGGTATCCGAACAGCCAGTGCAGTTCGGGCATGTGGTCGAAGTTCATACCGTAGAACCCGGCGATCATGGTGGGGATCGCGATGACGGCCGCCCAGGAGGAGATCTTGCGGACGTCCTCGTTCTGCTGCTTGCCCAGCAGGGCCAGGTGGGCGGTGAGCGCACTGGTGAGCAGCTCGTTGCGGTCGTCGACCTGGTCGTCCACCCGCAGCAGGTGGTCCAGGACGTCGCGGAAGTACTCCCGGGTCTCCTCGAACCGCTGGACGCGCCCCTTGGCGATCTCCTCCAGCACCGGGATGAGCGGGCTCTCAGCGCTGCGGAACTCCAGCACCTCGCGCTTGAGGTGGTAGATGTCCGCGGTCACGTCCGAGCCGCCGGGCCGGAAGACCGCCCGCTCCAGCTCGATGATGTCGGACTCGATCTTGTGCACCACCGTGCCGTAGTGGTCGACGAGCTCGTCGCACACCCCGTGGAGCACGGCCGCGGGGCCGACGGCCAGCAGCGTGGGATCGGCCTCCAGGCGCCTGCGGACGCGGTCGAGCGGGTTGGCCGCGCCGTGGCGGACACTGACCACGAAGTCCTCTCCGATGAACAGCATCGCCTCGCCGACCTCGACGTCGGAGGTCTCCTCGTCGTAGGCGAGCGTCTTGACCACGGCGAACAGGGTGTCGTCGTAGCGTTCCAGCTTGGGGCGCTGGTGGGCGGTCAGCGCGTCCTCCACGGCCAGCGGGTGGAGGGTGAGCTCCTCCTCGATGAGGCTGAACTCCTCCGCTGTGGGTTCGTGGAGCCCGATCCACACGAAGCAGTCACCCTGCTCGCGGCGGGCCTCGTCGAAGGCGTCGCTGATGTCGCCCTCGATCTCCTGGCGCCTGCCGTCGTGGTAGGCCTTGTCTATGATCACGAGCCACCATTATGGGCGCTGTATCCCCTTCTGTACGCACGATCCCGCGCACCGGACAGCCTCCCGGCCCGGGCTCCGCACCCCCGCGGTCTCACCGTTCCGCGACCGTGCCCCCGGGTCCGTCCGCCCCCGGGGCTACGGCGATCCGCCCTCCGGCGCGGTCAGCGCTCGGGGGCGCGGGCCTGACGGCCGCCGCCCGCGTAACGGCGGGCCAGCCGCGCGAAGGCGTCCTCCAGCTCTGACGGTCCGACGACCTCGAAGTCGGCGTCGAAGCGGCCGACGGCCGAGGCCAGGCCGACCCACGACCAGGAGCCGAGCACCAGTCGGCAGCGCTCGGGGCCCACCTCCTCCACCAGCCCGTCGTGCGCGAAGGGGGCAACGGCGGCGGCGGGCAGGTCCAGGATCACCTCACCGCGGCAGGGCCAGTCGACCGCACCGTCCGAACCCCGGAACCGGCCGATGAGGAAGGACGCCACTTCACCCCCTGGCACCTCCCGCGGTGTGAACCGGGGGCCGTTGGGACTGCGCAGCGCGATGCGGTCCACCCGCAGGGTCCGCCAGTCGTCGCGCTCCACGTCCCAGCCCAGGAGGTACCAGCGCCCCGCCCAGGTGACCAGGTGGTGGGGATGGACCCGGCGCGGGCCCACGGCGACCTCCTCCTCCCCGGAGGAGGACCGGAAGGCGGGGGCGTAGTCCAGGCGCAGTTCCTCGCGGGCCTGCACGGCGGCGCTGATCTCCGTGAGCACCCCGCCGTCGGCCCGCGCCTGCGGGGCGGCGGGCGGCGCGACCACGGCGACCCGGACCGCGTTGATCCGCTGGCGCAGGCGGGCGGGCATGACCTGGCGAACGGTGTTGAGGGCGCGCGCCGCGGCCTCCCCGATCCCGGCGCCGGTGGCCGTGGCCGCCTGGAGCGCTACGGCCAGCGCTACGGCCTGGTCGTCGTCGAACAGCAGCGGGGGCATCCGCGACCCGGCGTCGAGCCGGTACCCGCCGTCGGGCCCCTTGAAGGTCGTGATCGGGTAACCGAGTTCGCGCAGACGGTCCACGTCGCGGCGGACCGTGCGCGCGCTGACGTCCAGCCGGGCGGCCAGGTCCCGGCCCGACCAGTCCCGGCGGGTCTGGAGCACGGAGAGCAGCGCCAGCAGACGGGCGGAAGCCTTCATCACCATGGAACCCATCCTGCTGGAAGTAGAGGACACACCCTGGCCCCTACCCCTGCCAGTGTGAGACCGCAGACGCCGACGGGGGCCGACACAGGCACGGTCATCGCAGGTCACGACCCCGTGGGTGGTGGGCACCCGGTGTCCACCGCCCAGAGGAGAGGCGGTGTCCGCCCGGCCCCGTAGCCGGGCGGACACCGTGGCCATGCGGGACCGCCCGCCCGTGACACGGACCCGCTCGGCGGCCGTCCACACCCGACTCGACCAGGGAGCCAGTATGTCCGTCACGACCACGACCCACCTGAACCTGCGCGGCGACGCCCGCGCGGCGCTCGACTTCTACCACTCCGTCTTCGGCGGGGACGTCGTCGCCGTCACCTACAAGGACGCGGGCAGCGTCACCGACCCGGACGAGGCGGACTGGGTGGTCTGGGGCCAGGTGGTCGCGGACAACGGGTTCCGCGTCATGGCCTACGACGTGCCCTCGGCGATGCCCTGGGACCAGGGCGAGAACGCCGTCTTCGTCTCCGTGCGCGGTGACAGCGCCGACGAGATCACCGCCTTCTGGGAGAAGCTGTCCGCCGGCTCGACCATCGTGCAACCGCTGGAGCCCTCCCAGTGGGCGCCGCTCTACGGGATGCTCAAGGACCGCTTCGGCGTCGTCTGGGTCCTGGACGTGGCGGCCCCCTACAACGGCTGACCCCGCACGGGGGTGTGCGCCGGGCCGGGCACCCGCCCGGCGCACACCCCCTACCTCCCGTTCCCGTCCCGAAGGGGAGCCCCACGCGGCCCGCCGAAGAGCCGACCGGCGCCTCCTGCGCCACTCCGCGGCCCCGTAGCGGTGCGCCTTCCCCGGGCCCGGCGCTCATGGCACAATCCGCACCGTGCCGTTCCACACCGTCGCACTCGACGCCCTACCGGACTGGCTCGGGCCGTGGTGCGCGGACCGGTCGGGGGACGAACCGGTCCGCGTGCTGTTCGCGACGCGGTCGGTGTCGGCGGTGTTCGGACTGCGCCTGGCCGGCGGACGCGACGTCGTGGTCAAGGCCCGCCCCGACGAGGGCCGGGCCTCCTCGTGCGTCGCCGCGCAGGCCCGGCTGGCGCAGCGGGGGTTCGCCTGTCCCAGGCCGCTGCCGAACCCCTGCTGGGTGCGGTGGGACCACGCCGATCCGGGGCTGTGGCCCAGGATCGGGGAATTGGACGAGCGCGACCAGCGCGCCGTGCCCGCGCACGTGGTGGACGCGGCGGCCCGGGCCCGCTAACGGTTGCTCGCCGCCGACCTGCCGTGCGTGCTGGGCCACGCCGACTTCGAGGCGCAGAACCTGCGTTGGCGGCGGGACGGGCGGGTGGAGGCCGTGCACGACTGGGACAGTCCGGCGTGGCAGCCGGAGGCGGCACTGGTGGGAGCGGCGTGTGGAGCCTTCGCCAGCGCCTCGCCGCCGTCCCTGGCCCCGGTCGAGAGTTCCGCGGCTTTCCTGGAGGCCTACCAGGACCACCGGGGACGCGGGTTCACCGCGCGGGAGCGGGAGGTGGCGTGGGCGGCCAGCCTGTGGCCCGCGGCGCACAACGCGCGCTGGGAGGCCGTGCACGGCACCTCACCGGTGTGCGGCCGGGCCGTGCGCGCCCAGGCGGCCGAACGCCTGCGCCGGGCGAACGCGTAGCACGCGTGCCCCGCCGCCGCGGCGAGGAGCACCCCGGCCCGGAAGCCGCCCAGGGCAGGCGGGGGGGGCGTCTCGACCGCGCGGGGCCCGGTTCAGCCCCTGGTGAGGCGCCGTAGCGCGGCGCGGGCGGGAGCCCCCAGCTGGCGTGGCCGCCCTCGCGTCCGCGGACCCCGGCCTCGCCGACGAGGAGGCCGCCCAAGGCGCACAGCACGGCCCATCCGCGGGCCCGGCGCAGGGCCCAGCCGCCACATCTGGTTGCCCCAGCCCCGTGTTCCCGAGTGCAGGGGGAGGTCGGCGAGGTCGGGGTGCTGTTCGAGCAGCAGACCTCGGACCAACTCGGCGGTGAGGCCGATCGGGGGGGTGCGCCATGGCAGGCAACAGTAGTTCACGGGGCCGGTCGTGCCCGCCGCCGGTACACGCATGCCTTGGGCCCCTCGTCTCCGCAGGAACGCAGTGCTGCGCGCCCTCTCCGCACCCCCCTAATAACGTTTCGTTGGTTACGTTATTAGTTAACGTAAAAACGATCTGCACACGTAACGAGGACTCAAACACCCCTGCATTCTCACCTCCGATAAGTGAACCTTATAAGGTGCTACTACATGTGTTGCTACAAAGAGGGCGGGGGAGCCCGGAGTTTCGTTGGCGGCGCTCTCAGAGGCCGCTGGCCAGGGCCCGAAAACGCGACGGGTACAGCCAGAGCTGTACCATCACGCGCGCCGCAGGAGGGGCGCCGGCCCGCTGGCGGCCCCCAGCGGTACCGGGGCGTTGCGGGTCATCGTCGAGTTCTCCGGGGCCCTCGACCGGTCCTGACCCGACACAGACGGCCGGTGACATCGCCGGCGCACGGCCGTGTCGTGCTTCGCCGACCGACCCCTAGGTTCCGACGATCGGGTCCCTGCCCCCGAACGCCTCCTCCGCCCGGGCACTGTCCGCGCTCACCGCCTTCGACTGGCAGATCCCGGAACGGCACGCGAGGACCCGCCATGGACGGGCCCGGTGCTGTGGCAGGATCCCTCCCATGTCCGTACGCGAACTCGTGGTCCTGGGCACCTCCAGCGCGGTGCCCACCCGCCGCCGCAACCACAACGGCTACTTCCTGCGGTGGGACACCCACGGCGTCCTGTTCGACCCCGGCGAGGGAACCCAGCGCCAGATGCGCCTGGCGGGCCTGGCCGCCACCGACATCACCCGCGTCTGCGTCACCCACTTCCACGGCGACCACTGCCTGGGCCTGCCCGGCACCATCCAGCGCATCGCCCGCGACCGGGTGCCCCACACCGTGCGCGTGGCCTACCCCGCCGACGGCGAGCGCCACTGGCGGCGGCTGCGCCACGCCACCGCCTTCCACGACACCGACGTCGTACTCCCCCAACCGGTCGGCGGCACCGGTTCCTGCCCGCTGGGCGAGCCGGACCTGCGCGTGACCGCGCTGCCGCTGCGCCACTCGACCACCGCCTACGGCTACCGGCTGGCCGAACCGGACGGCTGGCGGATGCTGCCCGAGCGGCTGGCCGCCCACGGCGTGCGCGGCCCCATGGTCGGCGAACTCCAACGCCGGGGCTCGGTCACCACCGCCCAGGGGCGCCGCGTGGAACTGGCCGACTGCGCGCGGCCGCGCCGGGGCCAGGTCATGGCGTTCGTGATGGACACCGCCGAGTGCGAGGAGGCGGTCGAACTCGCGCGCGGAGCCGACATGCTGGTGATCGAGTCGACCTACCTGGACACCGAGGAGCACCTGGCCCGCTCCTACGGTCACCTGACCGCCCGCCAGGCCGGGCGCGTGGCCGCGCGCGCCGGGGCGCGCACCCTGGTGCTCACCCACATCTCCGAACGCTACGAGGAACACGACGACGCCCGCTTCCTGGCCGAGGCCGCCGCCGAGTTCGACGGGCCCGTCACGCTGGCCCAGGACCTGCAACGCCTGCCGGTGCCGCCCCGCGACTCCTGAGCAGGGCGCGTTGGGGTAGAGTTCCGGGGCACTGGACCGTACAACCGAGGGGGTGAGGACGATCTCCGCTGTCGCAGGAGGGGCGTTCCCACCGCGAGGTCACGCACCCGCGTCGTAGCCGGAGCGCCCGACAGTTCGTCGAAAGGCTCTCGTGGCATCCCCACCTTCCCCGGTCTCCCCCGCCCTCGTCGCCCGTCTGCGCGAAGCGGGCTGCGTCTTCGCCGAGCAGGAGGCGAGCCTGATCGCCTCCGCCGCGCGCACCCCCGGCGAGCGGGATCTGATGGTCCGGCGCCGCTGCGCCGGTCTGCCCCTCGAACACGTCCTGGGCTGGGCCCTGTTCTGCGGGCTGCGCGTGCGCGTGGACGAGGGCGTGTTCGTGCCCCGTCCCCGCACCGAGTTCCTGGCCCGCCGGGCCTGCGCCCTGCTCGCCCCCGGCGCCGTGGCCGTGGACCTGTGCTGCGGTTCGGGTGCCCTGGGCGCGGTCCTGGCGCACACCCGCGCCGACATCACCCTGCACGCCGCCGACATCGACGCCGCCAGCGTGGCCTGCGCCCGGCGCAACCTGCCCGGGCACCGGGTGCACCAGGGCGACCTCTACGACGCCCTGCCCCCGGACCTGCGCGGCCGCGTCCAGGTGCTGGTCGCCAACGTGCCCTACGTCCCCACCGACCGGATCGCGCTGCTGCCCGCGGAGGCGCGCGTGCACGAGGACCGGCGGGCCCTGGACGGGGGCCCGGACGGGCTGGACCTGCTGCGCCGTGTGGCCGCCGGGGCCGGCCGGTGGCTGGCGCCGGGCGGCCGGGTGCTGGTGGAGGTGGGCCGGGAGCAGGTTGCGGCGGCGCGGGAGGCCTTCGTCCGGGGCGGTCTGGCCTGTGAAGTGGTCTCCTGCCCGGAGTGGGAGGCCACCGTGGTCACGGGCGCCCGCTGACCGCGCGGCCCCGGGGCGCGGGGCGGGCGGACCCGTCGCGTCCTCGCGCCCCGCGGCCGCCGCACGGGGCCGCTCGGACACGACCGCCCCCGGCGTGCGGCGGGTGCGCGCCTCGGCCGTCCCCGTCCCTCGCGCGGCGCCCCGGCCGTTCTCCCGTTCCGCGTGCCCGCTCCGGTGCCGGTGAGAGCGACGCCGCACCGGCCGCGCGCCACGTTTCGGTCGCCACCGCAGCGTGCGCGGCGCATCCTGGGGGTATGCGCGCTCCCGACGCCGCCCGCCTGGCCGCCCTGGCCTCCCTGCTGGCCGACCCCACCCGCGCCGGGGTGTGCCTGGCGCTGCTGGACGGGCGCGCCTGGACCGCCGGGGAGCTGGCCCGCCACACCAGGGTGGGCGCCTCCACCGTCAGCGAACACCTGACCCGGCTGGTCCAGGGCGGTCGCTCGCCCAGGAACGCCAGGGCCGCCACCGCTACGTGCGCCTGGCCGACGAGGCGGTGGCGCACCTGGTGGAGGCCCTGGCCGCGCACGCGGACCCGACGTCGGCCCCGGTGTCGGCCCGGCGCCCGCGCACCCTGCGCACCGTGCACGCCGACCGGGCCCTGGCGCGGGCGCGCACCTGCTACGACCACCTGGCCGGTGAGCTGGGCTGCGCCGTCACCCGGGCCATGACGGAGCGGGGGCTGCTGACCCAGGACACCGGGTTCGCGCTCACCGAGGCCGGGGTGGCCTGGTTCGCCGAGCAGCGGATACCGCTGGCGCGCGGCGGGAAGCGCCCGCTGGTGCGCTCGTGCCTGGACTGGACCGAACGCCTGCCGCACCTGGCCGGAACGGCCGGGGCGGCGCTGTGCCGCCACGCGCTGGAGGCGGGCTGGTGCGCGCGCGTGGGTTCGGGGCGGGCGTTGCGGGTCACCGAGCCGGGCGAGCGGGCCTGGCGTGAACTGCTGGGTGTGCGGACCGCGACGTCCGGCTGAGCACCGCGACCTCGTGTGGTCCCGCGCCCGCGGCGCGGGCCGTGGTGATCGGCCGACGCCGGGCCGGGCACCGCGACGTCGTGTCGTCCCGGGCGCGCGGCACGGGCCGCGGTGATCGACAGCGTTCCCGGCCCGCGGTGGCAGCCTCCGGTGGCCTCGCCCCGCTGCGGGTTCCGGACCTCGTCTCAGCCCGTGGGGGTGCCGACCGCCCGGCCCGGGAGGGCGGCCCCGTCCAGCAGGGCGCGGGCGCGTCGTTCCACGTCCTGAACCTCCTGGACGCACGCCACCGCCGACCACGGCTCCCCCGCGGCCAGGGCGTGGGAGGCGCGCAGCGCCACCAGGCTGCGCACCAGGCGTCGGCGCGCGGCCGCGTCGGTGCCCGCGCACTCCCGCGCCCGGGCGAGTTCACGTTCGCACGCGGCCAGGGCCTGGCTCAGGTGGTCCCCGGCGCGGCGGTTGGCGACCGCCGCGCACACCAGGAGTCCGACCGCGGCGCCCAGCACGGTGGCCCACAGCCGCTCGGCCGCCAGCCCGTCCGCGCCCGGGTCGGCGTGGGCCAGGCCCGACAGGGCCAGGGTGAGCGGGGTGACGAACACGATGGCGTAGGAGTAGTTGGTGGTCACCACCAGTTCGGCCGCCATCTGGCACGCCACCACCAGCGCGATGACGCCCAGCGGGGAGTAGTCCAGGCTGAAGAGCGCGGCGGCCAGCGCCACGCCCACGATCGTGCCCGCGCCGCGTTGCAGGGTGCGGTGCCAGGTGGTGGTGACGTTGACGGCCTGCAGGACCGATCCGGCCGAGACGGCCGCCCAGTAGCCGTGTCCCATGCCCAGCGCCCAGGCCAGGGCCCCGGCCAGCAGGCAGGCCAGGACGATGCGCACCACCGACACCGGGGTGGGCGAGGGCGCGCGCAGTGCGGCGCGCAGGCGCTGGCCCGGCCCGGGCGCGGGTGTGTGGTGGCGGCGCAGGTGCGCGGCGGCTTGGGACAGGGCGGCGTGCTCGTCGGCGCCGACCAGGGGTTCGACGGCGCGTTCGGTGCGCAGGCGGCGTGCCAGTTCGCTCATCTCGGCGGCGGCGCGGGCGTCGGTGAGGCGGTCTCCGGTTCCGGTGAGCAGGGTTTCGGCACGGGCGGTGAGGACCTCCAGTCCCCGGCGGGCCGGGGTGCGGCCGGGGCGGGAGAGCAGGACGTGCCAGGCGTGGTGGAGGGCGGTCTCGGCTGCGGTGCGGGCGGCGGGTGCGGGGTGGCGCAGGTGACGGGCGAGCGCGTGCAGGGCGCGGGCGACCGCCAGGCGTTCGGGGGCGGTGGGGTGGACCAGGGCGCCGACCAGGGCCAGCGTCCAGCACAGGGCGGCCGCGGCCGCGGTGGTGGCCACGACCACCGGCAGCGCGGTCAGGGGCTGGGGGTTGTAGGCGGCCACCCCGGCGGCGAAGACGAACATCAGCCCGGCCGGGGCGCCGAACTCCAGGGCGTCGGAGAGGTACTTGGCCCCGCCGGCGACCAGGGCCACGACCGTGATGGCGGCCAGGGGGTGGGGGAGCACGGCCGAGGTCAGCGCGCCCAGGGCCACGGCCAGTGTCAGGGTCGCGCCGACCACGGCCAGGAGCCGGGCGCGGCGGGCGTAGGTGTCGTCGCGCGCGTACAGGGCGGTGAAGCAGCCCATGGCGGCGTAGGGGGCCAGGTCGGTGCGCCCCGCGGCGTGCAGCGCCAGCAGGGGCAGGGCCACGCACACTCCTGCGCGCAGTGCGGTGACGGCGACGTTGCCGCGCACGGGCCTGGGCGCGAAGGCCCCGCGGGTGGTGAGGGTGCGGCGCAGCGCAACCCACGGACGATAAAAGTAATTCACAAGTAAATTATCTTAGGATGTTCGGCGGGCCGTACACACCCCCACGGGGGGAGAGACCGCCCACTCCGCCCGGCGCCCCGCCCACGGGCACGCCCGCCCGCACCCGGCGACCGGCCCGCCACACACGCGAAGGACACCATGAGCGACGCCGTCTCCCGCTTCCTCCACAGCTGGTCGCGCCTGCGCCCCGACCTCGACCTGACCAGCATGGCCGCCATGGGCCGCGTCCTTCGCCTGGCCGCCCTGATGAACAACGTCACCGAGGACGGACTCGCCGACGCCGAGGTCACCCGCCCCGAGTTCGAGGTCCTAGCCGCCCTGCGCCGCTCCCCCCACGGACTGCGCCCCCGCCAGCTCACCCGCGAGACCATCTCCTCGGGCGCCGCCACCACCAAACGCCTCACCCGCCTGGAGGCCGCCGGGCTCATCACCCGCACCCCCCTCGAACGCGACCGCCGCGAGGTCCAGGTCCGCCTGACCCAACGCGGACAGGCCCTGGCCGACACCCTCTTCGCCGGGCAGCTCGACCGCGAGGCCGACCTCCTGCGCCCCCTGACCGGCGACGAACGCGCCCACCTGGCCGACCTGCTCTCCCGCGTCCTGGCCCCCATCGACCGCGCCTGAGCCCCGCGCCGACGAGCACCCGCCGCGCGCGGCCCCACCCGCCGCCGGCCGCCTCGACCGAGCCGGGCTCGCGGCTCCGGCCCGCCGCGAGCGGCCGGCGCCAAAAACCACGGGCACACCCCACCGGGGCCGTGCGAGGATGGCCGCCCACCCCACCACACCCCCCAGGAGTGCCATGAGCGCGCCCGCCGTCGACCTCGCCCGCGCCGTCCCCGACCTGCTGGGGCGCCCCGGCCCCGCCCGCGCCGTCCAACGCCTGCGCGGCGGCTCCAAGAAGGGCGTCTACCGCCTGGCCCTGGACCAGACCACCGTCATCGCCTACCTGTGGCACGACAGCGAGGACTACTGGCCCGCCACCGCGCACGGCGCCGACCCGGCCGACCCCTTCTCCCACGCCTCGGGCGCCGACCTGTTCACCGCCGCCCACCGCACCCTGACCGACCTGGGCGTGCGCGTCCCCCGCCTGTACGCCCTGGACACCAGCGGCGCCCACCACCCCGGCTGCCTGGCCGTGCTCGAAGACGTCCCCGGCCCCACCCTCGAAGAACTCCTGCACCGCGACCCCCGCGCCGCACGCCCGGTCCTGGACCGCCTGGGCCGCGACCTGCGCACCATGCACGCGAGCACCGACACCGCCTTCGGCAAGGTCGCCCACCTGGGCGCGGGCGGCGCCGCCCGCGCCCCCTCCTGCCACCAGCTGGTCCTGGACCGGGCCCTGAGCGACCTGGACGAGGCCGCCCACCGCGACCCGCGCATGCGCCGGGGCCGCGAACGCCTCACCGCCACCCTGCACACCCTGGCCGCGCGCGTGGAACCCCGCCGCGAACACGCGCTCATCCACGGCGAACTCGGCCCCGACCACGTCCTGGTCGACGCCCAGGGCGCCCCCGTCCTGATCGACATCGAGGGACTGATGTTCTTCGACGCGGAGTGGGAGCACGCCTTCCTGCGCCTGCGCTTCGGCGCCCACCACCCGCACCTGGCCACCCGCCCCCTGGACCCGGACCGCACCGCCCTGTACGACCTGGCCCTGCACCTGTCCCTGGTCGCCGGTCCCCTGCGCCTGCTCGACGGCGACTACCCCGACCGCGACCTCATGCTCGGCATCGTCGAGCACAGCCTCCACATCGCGCTGGCCACCACCGCCTGACACACTCGGTCCCCATGGACGACACCATCACCGGTCTGTGGAGCACCGACACCGTCTGGCTCAACACCGCCCAGTACGGCATCCCGCCGCGGCCCGCCCACCAGGCCCTGGCCGAAGCCGTGCGCTCCTGGCACACCGCCACCGGGGACCCCGGGGCCTGGGGGCGCGAGCTCGAACAGGCCCGCGTCAACCTGGCCGCCCTGGTGGGCGCGCCCGCCGACGACCTCGCCCTGGGCGCCAGCACCGCCCAGATCGCCGGAACCATCGCCGCCAGCCTGCCCGACGGCGCCCGCGTCCTGGTCCCCGAGGGGGACTTCGCCTCGATCGTCTTCCCCTGGCAGGCCCAGGCCGACCGCGGCGTCACCGTGGAGGCCGTCCCCCTGGACCGCCTGGCCCAGGCCGTGGACGCGCGCACGCACCTGGTCGCCTTCAGCACGGTGCACTCGGCGAACGGACGCCTGGCCCCCACCGGCGACATCGTCGCGGCCGCCCGCGCCCACGGCGCCCTGGTCGTGGCCGACGCCACCCAGGCCGCCGGGTGGACGCCCCTGGACGCCACCGTCTTCGACGCCCTGATCGCCTCGGCCTACAAGTGGCTCATGGCGCCGCGCGGTCTGGCCCTGGCCTACCTGTCCCCCGACCTGCGCGCGCGGCTGCGCCCCAACAACGCCGGTCCGGCCGCCGCCCGCGACACCGCCTCGGCCATGTACGCCGCCCGGCTGGACCCGGCACCGACCGCGCGCGCCTTCGACACCTCGCCCAACTGGTTCGCGGCCGTGGCGGCCGCCGCCTCCAGCCGGGTCCTGCTGGAGACGGGTCTGGAGAGGGTGCGCGCCCACAACACCGCCCTGACCGACCACTTCCGCGCGGCGCTGGGGCAGGAGCCCGCCCACTCGGCCATCACCAGCGTCGACCTGCCCGGCGCCTTCGAGCGCCTGGCCCGGGCCGGGGTGGTGACCACCGAACGCGGGGGCCGCACCCGCCTGTCCTTCCACCTGTACAACACCCTCGACGACGCCGAGCGCGCCGCCAAGGCCCTGCTCCAGCCCTAGCGCGGCAGGCGCCCCACCGGCGCGCGCCACTTCCAGTACGGACCCCCACGCCCCACCGGCGTGGGGGAGTCCGCCCCCGTCTCGGTCCGCCGCTTTCCCCGACGGGGCAGGGTGGGCCGCACACACGGACGGGTGCGTGCACGCGCGCGCCCACGGTGGTCGCCCCGGCCTTTCCGGGACCGCGTCCCGCGCCGGTCGGGGCGGGCGAAAACCCGGTGGTCGCCCCCGGCCCCCCCTGCCACACTGACGCGATGACCCACACCCCGTACGACTCCCCCGAAGTCGCCGCCCTCTACGACCTCCTCAGCCCGTGGGGACCCGGTGACGACTTCTACCTGGGCCTGGTCATGGCCGCGCCGCGCGTGCTGGACGCCGGGTGCGGCACCGGCCGTCTGCTCCACCGCGCCCGCACCCGCGGCCACACCGGACACCTGGTGGGCCTGGACCCGGCCCGGGCCATGCTGGAGGTGGCCCGCGGGCGCACCGACACCGTCTCCTGGGTGCGCGGTGACCTGTCGGGCCACACCTGGCAGGAGGAGTTCGACCTGGTCACCATGACCGGACACGCCTTCCAGGAACTGCGCACCGACGAGGAGATCAGCGCCGCGTTGGAGGCGGTGCGCCGCGCTCTGGCCCCGGGCGGACTGGTGGCCTTCGAGACCCGCAACCCGGCCGCGCGCGCCTGGCAGAGGTGGACCCCCGCCCACCCGCACCAGGTCACCACCGCCGACGGTGTGCGCGTGAGCGACGTCCACGACGCCGCCGCACCCACACCCGAGGGGCTGGTGACCTTCACCAGCACCACCACCCGCTCCGACTCCGCCCTCCCCTTGCGCACCGTGAGCACCCTGCGCTTCGTGGAGGCCGACCACCTGGACCTGCTGCTGGAGCGGGCCGGGCTGCGGGCCGCCGAGCGGTTCGGGAACTGGGACCGCTCGCCCCTGACCGCGTCCAGCCCCGAGATCATCACCCTGGCCCGAACCCGCTGACCACCCGTTCCACGCCCCGGACCCCGGCCTGTACGAGTCCTGGGGCGTCGGCGTGTGGGGTGCCCCACACCGCCTTGACGCGCCCGAAGTCGTCAATAAACTTGAGTCCATCAGCATCAAGCCGAGGTTTTTCGGGGGTTCTTCCATGCTTCTCACCCGCACCATCCCCTTCGACGTCACCACCTCCACCGCTCCCGCCGCGCGCAATGCCGCCATGGACGCGGTGCGCACCCAGGACGCCCTCGTGGTCCGGATCGACCTGCCCGGCGTGCCCGCCGACGGCATCGACCTGGAGGTGGAGGGCTCGGTGCTCACCGTCCGCGCCCAGCGCCCCGAGCGGGCCGAGGAGGGCCGCGTCCTGGTCGGCGAGCGGCCCACCGGCGCCGTCACCCGCCGCCTGCGCCTGGGACAGGACCTGGACACCGAGCACATCGAGGCCGACCACACCGACGGTGTCCTGACCCTGCGCGTCCCGGTCGCCGCCAAGGCCCAGCCGCGCAAGATCCTCCTGGGCCAGGGCGGCGCCACCGCCTGACCCGGCAGAACCGACAGGGGGTGTGAGGACCACGGGGGACCTCACACCCCCTTCTCCGTGCGCCCGCCCCGCCCCTTGCCGCGGGGCGGGCACTGTGCCATCCTCGAATTGGGCGAGTGACCAATACGTTCGCCCAAGGCAATCGACCAAGAAACAGGACGCACATGGCACCCCGCGGCGAGGACGTCAAAGGCCGCCTGATCCGGGCAGCGGCCGAACTCATCAGCGAACGCGGCTGGTCAGCGGTCAGCACCCGCACACTCGCCGAACGCGCAGGCGTGGGCCCCGGCCTGGTCCACTACCACTTCCCCTCCCTCCAAGCCCTGCTCACCCAGGCCGCCACCCAGGCCATCACCGCCATCGTCGAAGAGGCCGCCCACCTGCTGGGCCCCACCACCACACCCGAACAGGGACTCGCCCTGATCCTGCGCGACCTGGACCGCTACCCCGGCGACGACCCCGCCTCCCACCTGGTCACCGAGACCTACCTGGCCGCCACCCGCGACCCCCGCCTGCGCGAGGCCGTCACCGGCGTCCTGGACCTGATGCGCCGCCACCTCACCGACTGGCTCACCCACGCCGGCGTCCCCAGTCCCCGCCAGACCGCCACCGTCCTGGCCGCGACCCTGGACGGCGTCCTGCTCCACCGCGCACTCACCCCGGACCTGACCTCCACCGAGATCGAACCCGTCCTGCGCCGCCTGCTCACCCACCACACCCCGGGAGCACACCCATGAGAGCGATCGTCTGCGGAGCCGGAATCGCCGGACTGGCCGCGGCCCACCGCCTGCACACCCACGGCTGGCAGGTCACCGTCCTCGAACAGGCCCCCCACCCCCGCACCCAGGGCTACATGATCGACTTCTTCGGCCCCGGCTACCAGGCCGCCGAACTCATGGGCCTACTGCCCCGCCTGCGCGCACTCGGCTACGACATCGACCACGCCACCTTCGTCGACCGCGACGGCACCCCCCGCGCCAGGCTGGGCATCCAACAGTTCTCCCACCTGGGCGTGGTCTCCCTCATGCGCCCCGACCTCGAACGCGCCCTGCGCGAAACCCTGCCCCCCGACGTGCGGGTGGACCACGACGCGGCCCTGCACCGCGTCCAGGACCACGGCGACACCGTCGAGGTCACCCTCGCGGGCGGCCGCACCCTGACCGGCGACCTGCTCGTGGGCGCCGACGGCATCCACTCCACCGTGCGCGCCCAGATCCTCGGCTCCGCAACCGACCACCTGCGCTACCTGGGCTTCCACACTGCCGCCTTCGTCTTCACCGACCCCGACATCCACGCCCGCGTCGACGGCGGCTTCCACCTCACCGACACCATCGGCGCCCAGATGGGCCTGTACGGGCTGCGCGACGGCCGCGTGGCCGCCTTCACCGTCCACCGCAGCCCCACCCCCGACCGGCCCGCCGACCCGCGCACCGAACTGCGCCGCACCCACGCCGACCTGGGCTGGCTGGTGCCCCGCGCCCTCCAGCACTGCCCCGACCCCGAACACGTCTACTACGACCAGGTCTCCCAGAGCGTGGTGCCCCACTGGAGCCGGGGACGCACCGTCCTGCTCGGCGACGCCTGCGGCGCGGTCTCCCTGCTCGCGGGCCAGGGCGCCTCCCTGGCCGTGGGCGGCGCGTTCGTCCTGGCCGAACACCTGGCCTCGGCCCCCACCGTCGAGGAGGGGCTGCGCCGCTACGAGCACCAGTGGCGCCCCGAGGTCGAACAACGCCAGCGCGCCGCCCGCCGCACCGCCCGCTGGTTCCTGCCCCCCACCCGCGCCCGACTGCTCCTGCGCCGCACGGCCCTGCGCCTGACCGGCCTGCCCGGGGCGAGCCGCCTGCTGGCCGGGGCGCTCACCGGTAAGCCCACCCCCGCCGTACGCGAACACACCCCCCTGACCGCCCACGGCTGAAACACCCCGCCGGGCACGCGTTCAACCGTGTCCACCGCGACCTGTGACGCGGCGACGGCCCCGCCCCGGGAGGGCCACGGCCCGCCCGGGGCGGGCGGCGAAACCCGCCGCACCGACGACGAGGGACGCCCTCACACGAACGGCCGGGGGCCGCCCCGGCACTGTCGCTGTCCGAGAGGAACGTGAAGCCGTCTCGCACGACCGCACCGGACGGCCCACCTGCGTCACCAGGCCGGGGAACCGGCCGGGTGGCCACGCGGCACGGCCCGATCTTCGACGAGAGGGACCACGACCGTGAAGCCGAACGACCCCCGCTGCTCCCTGTGCGGACGCCAGTACGACGCCGAGTTCATGACGGGGCTGCCCTGCCGCGTGTTCAGCCGTGAGGACGTCGTGACCCCGGGGTGCCCGGCCCAACGGCACATGATCGCCGACTTGGAGGCCACCGCACCCCGAGGCACCACCCCCGCGGCCGGAGGGTGCCTCATGCTCGTCCTGGCACTGCCGACCCTGCTGATCCTCCTGCCGGTGTGAACCCCGCCGCCCCCTGCCCCGGCGGCCCGCACCCCCTCACCCCGGCTCGACCACCCGCCGCACCAGGTCCACCCACCCCACGAACCCCGACGGCGACGCGCACAGCACCCGCCCTCCCGGGTTCAACCGCCCCCCGCGGGCGTACCGGTACGCCAACTCCCGCTCAGCGGCCCCGTCCCCGCCGTCCGCCGCCACCAGCAACCGCGCCACCTCGTCGAACACACCGTCGTCCTCGGCCCGCATGGCCTCCCAGGTGTCCCACAACAACACCTCCTCGCCCTGGCGGTGCGCCAACTCCAACAGCACGTAGGCGCGCACGAACCCCGCACCCCGCCACGGCAGGTCCGGGTGCACCCCGTAGCGTTCGGCGTCCACCTCCCCCGCCCGGTGGGCCAGCCACACCTGCGCCGCACTGGCCAAGACCGCGCCCCGCGCCTCAGGCGCGCGCGGGATGTCCAGAACATCCACCGGCCACGGGCCCGCCGGGTCCAACTGGGTGTCCGCCCACACCCACCGCCCGCCGTCCCAGTACTCGCTCACCACGTGGTCGGTCCAAAACCCCTCGTTCAGGTAGGAGGCGAACCCCACCCGGGTGCGCGCCGCCACCCCCCGCTCCCGCAGCGCCGCCACCGTCACCAGCGCGAAGTCACGACAGCACCCCACCAGCGGCTGCGCCCGGGGCCGCGTCCACGGCCCCGGGCAGCGGGCCTGGTCGGTGGCCAGCATCGCCTCCACCCACCGGTGATCGATCTCGGCCAACCGCTCCCCGGTGAGCACCTGCCCGCCGCCACGGTAGTGGGTCACCACCCCGCGCAGCACCCGCCCCAGCCCCGCCACATCCCCAGGCAGGCCCGCCAGCACGCCCGCGTGCCGGCCCGGGTCGCTGTAGGGGGTGTGCGCCGCCCACCGGTCCACCTCCACCGCGCTCATCCGCGTCCCGCCTGTCTCATCGGCCGCTCCACCAGCGCGAACACCGCGTCCTGGGCCACCTCATCCCAGGAGGCCCCATACACCTCACGCAACGGCCCCGCCGCGTGCGCGCCGCGCTGGAGCATCCACCGCTCCACCGCCCTGTAGGCGCCCATGATCCGCGGATAGAAGCAGTCGCCGCGCCTGACCTCGCACACCGCGCGCACGTGGGCGGCCTCCACCCGGATCACCGCCTCCCCCTCGGGTTCGGCGTGCCCGGTGAAGGGCACCGCCACCTCGATCGGCGCGGGACCGTCCGGGGTCACCGCACCGTGGTAGAGGACCCAGAACCCGGGGCCGGGCCGCGCACCCTGCCCCACCAGCAGGCGGCGCAGCGCCTGCGCCCGCCCGTGCAGGGTCGCCACCAGGTTCTGCTGGTCGGTGCGGGCCCGGACCGCCGCCACCTTGGCCGCCGCCACGTGTTCGCGGCGCACCCGCCACACCGGCTCCGGGTCCTGCTCAGCCGCCCCGCCCCAGGACAGGCTCAGCTCGGCCAGGGCCGCGCGCCGCGAACGCAGCGCCTCCTCCTGGGCCCGCCACCACGCCTGGGCCCGCTCCAGGGCCTGCCCGCCCTCCTGCGCCATCACCTCGGCCACCACCGCCAGGGGCATGTCCATCTGACGCAGCAGGCGGATGCGCCGGGCCCGCTCCACCTGGGCGGCGAGGTAGAGGCGGTGCCCGCCCGCGCCCACCCGGTGGGGGACCAGCAGACCCGAGCGCTCGTACAACCGCAGCGCCTTGGGGGAGAGCCCGCTCGCACGGGCGAACTCCCCCCGGGAAAGCCCCTCGCGGGGCTGTGGGGTGCTCATGGGATGTGAGTGTGGCCCCTGCCCCAAGGGCACCGTCAACACCCGCCCGCGTCCGGGACCCGCCCGGCCCCGCGGCCCGCGACGCCGACATCCGCGACCGAGCCGTCCGCCACCCGCTCCGCCACACCGGTAACCGGCCAGCCACACCGATCCGCGCACGGCGAAGACCACCGCCCCCGACGCGTCCGGCGTGCGCCCCCGACGCGCCTACAACCCCTTGACCGCGTCCGCCAACGCCTCCACCTCAGCCTCCGTATTGAAGTAGTGCACCGAGGCACGCACCGCCTCGTCCACCCCCACACCCTCTTCCCACACCTGGTTCCACAACCGCGACACGCTCACCCGCACCCCGGCCTCCCCCAGCGCCGCACGCACCCCTTCGGCCGCCACACCTTCCACCGCGAAGGTCACGATCCCCGACCGCACCGCCCCCCGGTCCAGCACCCGCACCCCCGCCAGAGCACCCAACCGGTCCCGGGCCTGCTCGGCCAGCGCCCCCACCCGCTCCCGGACGGGCTCCATCCCCACCGCCAACGCGTACTCCACGGCCACACCCAACCCGATCTGACCGGCCACATTGCGCTCGAAGCTCTCGAACCGGCGCGCGTCCTCGCGCACCCGGTACCCCTGCCCCTCCCAGTGCGCCGACGTCACGTCCACCACCGCGGGCTCCCCCAGGTCCGCCCCCGACCGCGCGTACACGAACCCCGTCCCCCGCGGCCCGCGCAGGAACTTGCGCCCCGTCACCGCCAACACGTCGCACCCCAGCCGCTCCACGTCCAGATCCCACTGGCCCGCCGACTGGCACGCGTCCAACACGAACAACACCCCGAACCTGCGGCACAGCGACCCGATCCGCTCGGCCGGGTTGACCAGCCCGTTGTGCGTGGGCATGTGGTTGAGCGCCACCACCCGCACCCCACCCTGAGCCAACTCGCGCTCCAGCGCCACCACGTCCATCACCCCGTCGGCGTCGTCGGGCACCACCTGCACCCGCACACCCCGCTCACGGGCCGCCTTGACCATCCCGAGCGCGTTACTGGGGTACTCACTGGCCGTGGTCAGCACCCGGTCCCCCTCGGCGAAGACCACCGAACCGAACGCCAACTCCCACGCCCGCGTCGCACTCTCGGTGAACGCGATCTCCTGCGGCCGCGCACCCACCAGCCGCGCCACCGCGGTGTAGAACCCCTCCACCCGCGCCTGCGCCAGCTCGGCCGCCGCGTAACCCCCCACCCGCGCCTCCAGGCGCAGGTGATCCACCACCGCCTCCACCACCACCTGCGGCGGCAACGACGACCCCGCGTTGTCCAGATGCGCCGCCCCCACGACCCCAGGAGTGTCCGCCCGCACCGCAGCCACATCCACGCCCATCCAGCCCGCCCCTCCCACGCGCCCGACACCGTCGCCGCCGAACCTACCCGCCGACCCCTTCAGCGCACCAGCCCGGCCCGGAAGGCGAACACCACCAGCTGCGCCCGGTCCCGGGCCCCGAGCTTGACCATCGCCCGGCTCACGTGCGTGCGCGCCGTCGCCGGGGAGACCACCAAACGGGCCGCGATCTCCTCGTTGCTCAACCCCTCACCCACCAGCCCCACCACCTCACGCTCACGCTCGGTCAACACCTCCAACCGCGGCACCCGCCCCCCGCCCGGCTCACGCGAGACGAACGCCGCCACCACCCGCCGCGTCACCGACGGCGACAACAACGCCTCACCCCGCGCCGCCGCCCGCACCGCGGCCAACATCTCCTGCGGGTCGCTGTCCTTGATCAAGAACCCCGACGCCCCCGCACGCAACGCCTCGAACACGTACTCGTCCAGTTCGAACGTCGTCAACACCACCACCCGGGTGTGCGCCAGCGCCTCCTCGCCCGCGATCCGCCGCAGCGCCTCCAACCCGTCCACCACCGGCATCCGCACGTCCATCAACACCACGTCCGGACGCAGCCGACGCACCAGCTCCACCGCCTGCCCACCGTCAGCGGCCTCACCCACCAACTCCAGGTCCGCCTCCCCCTCCAGCAACACCCGCAACCCCATCCGCACCAGCGCCTGGTCATCGGCCACCACCACCCGCACGCTCACCGCTCACCCCCCAACGGCAACGACGCCCGCACCACGAACCCGCCACCCTCACCAGACCCCACCGTCACCGACCCGCCCACCGCACGCGCACGCTCACGCATCCCCGCGATCCCCGACCCCTCACGCACCGGCCCCACCACACCCACACCCTCATCGGCCACCCACACCCGCACCTGCTGCTCGGTGTACACCACCCGCACCCGCGCCGACGCACCCTCACCGCCATGGCGCACCACGTTCGTCAACGCCTCCTGCACGATCCGAAACGCCGCGTGGTCCACCGCCGCGGGCACCCGCACCGCCTCCCCCTCCCACACCACCTCCACCCGACGTCCCGCCCCGCGCAACTCCCCCACCAACGCCTCCACACGCCCCAACCCCGGCAACGGACCCCGACCCGCCACCTCCACCCCACCCCGAAACACCGCCAACGTGCCCCGCAACTCCTCCAGGGCCGACCGGCTGCTGTCACGGATCGCCGCCAGCGCCACCGACGCCTGCTCGGGCCGACGATCCACCACGTGCAGGGCCACCGACGCCTGCATGCTGATCACCGACAGGCTGTGCCCCACCAGATCGTGCACCTCCCGGGCGATACGCAACCGCTCCTCGTAGCGGTGGCGGTCCACCTCCTCCTGGCGCTCACGCCGCCGCGCCTCACGCCGCGCACGCACGAACACCCCACCGCCCGCGGGAAAGGCCATCGCCCCCACCGCGAACACCACCCCCACCAGCGCACCCCCGTCAGCCAACCCCCACCAGGGCTCATCCGCCCGCGAAAGCAACCCCACCGCCACCACCAACGGCGCCGTCCACGCCAAGAACACCCCCGCACCCACCCGGATCGCGGCCGAGAACACCACCAGCGCCGGCAACACCAGCACCGGCCCCACCGGGTGCCCCGCCCCCACGAACACCGCCGCCCCCACCGCGGCCACCACCAACGCCGCCACCGGCCACACACGGCGCACCGCCACCGCGCACACCAACACCCCCACACCCACCCACACCGACCAGGGCACCACCACCGCACCCCAGTCCACGTCCCACCCCGCGGGCGGCCCACCCCGCCAGGGGCCGCCGTGCCCGCCCCCACCGCGCCGCTGCCACACCAACTGGCCGCGCACGAACCCCACCGCCACCGCGCCCAGCACCACACCCATCACCAGGTCCGCGACCACCCGGCGCATCCGCCTGTCACCACTCACACCACGACCCTAGGCCGCCCAACCCCGCCCTGTCGTGGCACCACAGGCGCAGACGCCCTACGCACCCGGACGCAGCACAGGTACCGCCCGCGGGGGGACGACCGCGACCCCGCGCCCCGGACACAGTGAACCCATGAACACCGTCACCGCAGCGACCGCCCTGGCAGCCCACCCCCACTGGGGGCAGGGACCGCCCGCCTTCGTCTTCCCCGGAGCCCTGATGTTCCTCCTGCTCACCCTCATCCTGCTCGGCGCCCTGGCCTTCGTCCTGGCCCGCCGCGGCCACCGCCCGCCCTGGGCGCCGCGCCCCGCCTCACCCGAGGAGGAGGCCCGCCGCACCCTGGCCGACCGCTTCGCCCGCGGCGACCTGACCGTGGAGGAGTTCATGGAACGCGCCAGCGCCCTGAACTGGACCCCCGGCCACAACGACCGCCCCGGCCGCACATAACCCCGCACGCCCACCCGGCCCGGCCGCGCACCCCGCGCGGCCGGGCCCCAACGTGTGCTCCACACCCCACACCGATCCGGCCGGGGCACCCCCACCCATCAGCCACAATGGCCAGCACGCAACCCCGACCACGAAGGCGCGAGCACCACCATGCCCATCCCCAAGGCCGAACTCCACGTCCACATCGAAGGCACCCTGGAACCCGAACTGGCCTTCGCCCTGGCCCGACGCAACGGCCTGACCCCGCCCCACCCCGACGTCGACTCCCTGCGCCGCGCCTACTCCTTCACCGACCTGCAGTCCTTCCTGGACCTGTACTACGCCCTCATGGACGTCCTGCGCACCGAAGCCGACTTCACCGACCTGGCCACCGCCTACCTCGACCGCGCCGCCGCCCAGGGCGTACGCCACGCCGAGATCTTCTTCGACCCCCAGGCCCACACCGGCCGCGGCATCAGCCTGGACACGGTGATCAACGGCCTCATGGCCGCCCTGCACACCAGCGAACACACCCACAACATCAGCACCAGCCTCATCCTGTGCTTCCTGCGCGACCGCCCCGCCGCCGAAGCCCTGGACACCCTCCACCAGGCCCGCCCCCACCTGGAACACATCAGCGCCGTCGGCCTGGACTCAGCCGAGGTCGGCCACCCGCCCGAGAAGTTCACCGAGGTCTTCGCCGCCGCCCGCGACCTGGGCCTGCGCCGCGTCGCCCACGCCGGCGAGGAGGGCCCCGCCTCCTACATCTGGCAGGCCCTCAACCTCCTGGGCGCCGAACGCATCGACCACGGCATCCGCTGCCTGGAGGACCCCGGCCTGGTCGCCCACCTGGCCGCCACCCAGACCCCGCTGACCGTGTGCCCGCTGTCCAACGTGCGCCTGCGCGCCGTACCCGACCTGGCCCAGCACCCCCTGCCCGCCCTGATGGAGGCCGGCCTGCTGGTGACCGTCAACTCCGACGACCCCTCCTACTTCGGCGGCTACGTCCACGACAACTACCAGGCCCTGCACACCCACCTGGGCCTGGGCGCCGAACAGCTGCGCCAACTGGCCCGCAACTCCTTCACCGCCTCCTTCCTCACCCCCCAGCGCAAGGCCCAACTCATCGCCGAGGTCGACGCCCACCCCCACCCCTGGTAGGCGTGCGGCCCCGCCCCCATCCGGGGACGGGGCCACACCGCCCCACGCGGGCCCGCCCGATCGCGCGGCGGGCCCGGCCCGCGTACCCGCCAACGGCCGCCCCGCCTCAACCCGCCCAGGTCAACCGCTGCCCGTGCTCACCCGCGAAGGCCACCACACGCCCGTCCAACGCCAACGCGAAATCGGTACCCACCCCAGGGCGCGGACCCTCCAACGAAGGCAGCACCGCCGCACCCTCGTTCGACACCCAGTGCCCCTCCAACCCCCGCACCACCTCAACGAACGCGTCCCGCGACGCCTCGTCCAGATAGGCCAGCACCGCGCTGTGCATCACCACCAACCGCGCCCCCGCGGGCACCCGCGCCGCCACCGCCTCCAACTCCCCCACCAGGTCACCGGCCACCAGCACGGGCGGCTCGACCGCCGCCACCCGCGCCGCCGCCCGCAACCGCTCCCGCCGCCCGGCCTCATACGGCCCCGGCCAGATCAGCGCCTCCAACCACCGCACGTCCTCCTCGCGGCGCACGTCCAACGGGTTCAGGTCGATCCCCGCCCGCCACACCACCCGCGGCACCCGCTCGGGCACCGGAACCGGCCCCGAGGTCGCACACTCAAGCAGCACCGGACTCCGCTGCGGACCGATCGGCGCCCCGCCGTCGAAGGAGTAGCGGTACCGGTCCGGGTACAGGCACAACCCCGCCGACGCCCCCACCTCCACCAGCGCCAACGGCCCCTCCAGAGCGGCCAGCACCGGAAGCAGGGTCGCGCACCGGCGCACCTCGTTGGTCTGGGTGTAGCGCTCCAGCACCACCGCCCGCACCGCCTCCCAGTGCTCCAGGAGCCAGGCGCGAAAATCCGCCCACTCCCCCACCGGCCCGCCCAGGAACCGCACCGCGCCCAGCAACAGGTTGGGCTGGCGCTTGTTGCCCGCGGGCAGGGAGGCCACCAGCTCCAGCACCCGCTCGTCCCCGGCCAGCGCCCGGGCGATACGCGCGTACGCCGGAGCCGCGTCCTGGGCGTAACCGTCCGCGAAACCCCGGTACTGCCTCACGATGCTGTGCACGCTCGCATCCACGGCGGCGACATGCTCCACGACCACACGCTCCTTCACCTCGGGGGAACAGGTGCGGTGTTCCTACCCCGCCCCGCACCCCGCCGCCCCGTGACCGCGCTCACCCCGACGCCGCGAAAGCGCTCACGCCCCCTCCAACAGGAACCGCGAGCGCGCACGCGCACGCGCCACCAGCTCCGCGGGAGCCGTCCGCGGCGACCCCGCGTCAAAAGGCGGCCGCGGATCGTACTCGGTGGCCAACTGCACCATCTGCGCCACCTCCCGCCCCACCATCCGCTCGGCCAGCATCAGCCCCATGTCGATACCCGCCGACACCCCGGCGGCGGTGACATACCGGCCATCCACCACCACCCGCTCCTGCGTGGCAACCGCACCCCAGCGTCCCAACTGCTCCAACGCCAACCAGTGCGAGGTCGCCCGCCTGCCCCGCAACAGCCCCGCCGCGGCCAGGATCAGCGACCCCGTACACACCGACGTCGTCCACCTGCTGGCGGCGTCCACCCCGCGCACCCACTCCACCAAAGGGCCGCCCCGCATGTGCCGAACCTGCCCCGGACCACCGGGCACACACACCACATCGGCCTGACCCACCTCCTCGAACGCGGCGTCGGCCACCAGAGCACCCCGACCACCGCTGTCACGCACCGGCCCGCGCTCAGCACCCACGAACACCACCTCCACCCCAGGCAACCCCGCCCACATCTCATAGGGGCCCACCGCGTCCAACAGGGTCACACCCTCGAACAACACGATCGCCGCACGCACCACACACCACACCCTTTCTCCCGCACACCACCGACACCGACGAGGAAACCTGGCTCACACACTCCGAAAACGGGCCCGGTACTCCGCCGGAGGACACCCCAGATTGCGCACGAACGACCGCCGCATCGCCTCCGCCGTCCCGAACCCGCACCGCCGCGCCACCGCCACCACCGACGCCTCCCCCTCCTCCAACCACCGCCGCGCCGCCTCCAACCGCACCCGCTCCACGTACCGGCCCGGCGTACACCCCACCTCCCGGGCGAACACCCGCGCGAACTGACGGGGCGACAACCCCACCCGCCGCGCCAGCGCCTCCACCGTCGCCTCCCCATCCGGGTGCTCAGCGATCCAGTGCTGCATCTCCCGCACCGCCGGACGCTGCGCCACCTGCGCCGACAACTGAGCGGAGAACTGCGCCTGACCCCCCGGACGGCGCAGGAACACCACCAGATGACGCGCCACCGCCAACGCCACCTGCCGCCCCAGGTCCTCCTCCACCAACGCCAACGCCAGATCCACCCCCGCCGACACCCCCGCCGACGTCACCACCCGCCCCTGACGCACGAAGATCGGCTCAGCCTCCACCCGCACCGCGGGGAACTCCCGCGCCAACCGCTCGCAGTGCGCCCAGTGCGTCGTGGCCCGCAGCCCGTCCAACACCCCCGCCCCCGCGAGCAGGAACGCCCCCGTACACACCGACGCCACCCGCCCCGCACCGCCGCTGTGTGCCCGCAACCACTCCACCAGCGCCCCGTCCGGGCACCGCGTCCCCTCACCTCCGGGCACCACCAGCGTGTCCACACGCCCCACCCGCTCCAACGCCACCGACGGCACCAACCCCAACCCGCTGGAGGAGGTCACCGCCCCACCGCCCAACGACGCCGTACGCACCCGGTAACGCCCTCCCGGCGCCCTGCCCGCACCGGAGAACACCTCCAACGGCCCCGCCACATCCAGACTCTGCACACCGTCGAAGACGACGATGACCACCTCGTGCCCCATGCCACCCATCCCAGCGCCCCCGCACCGCGACCGCAAGGTCGTCCACCCCACCCTTCCTGCCGCCACCGGGAACCAACCAGCCCCACCAGCCGTTCCACCCAGCGAGACCAAGGACACGAACAGATCACGAGAACTCTCACCCGCGCAGGACAATCCCAGGCTGGTGACGACCACACCACACGAACGGACACCCGTGAGGATCTCCAACCGAGGCAAGCTCCGCAGCACCACCCACCCCAGCACCACCCCCCTGCCACCCCTGGTGGAGTTCCACGACGTGTCCCTCACCCCCCACCTGGACCACCTCGACCTGACCCTGCACCCCGGCGAACACGTGGCCCTGGTCGGCCTGACCGACAAGGCCACCACCGCCCTGACCCGCCTGCTCACCGGCCAGACCACCCCCACCCACGGACACCTGGCCACCCACACCCGCCCCCACCTGCTCACCCCCCGCCCCACCCTGGCCCACACCATCACCGGCCAGAACACACCCCGAGCCGACGACCCCCACCTGACCCACGCCCTGACCCACACCCGCCTGGAACCACACCGCCTGCACACACCCCTGGACGCCCTACCCCCCGCCCTGCTCCCCCGCGTCCACCAGGCCCGCGCCCTCTACGCCCAACGCACCAACACCCGCCTGCTCGTGCTCACCGACCCGCCCGCCCACGACCAGGCCCACCCACCCACCACCCCCGACACCGGCCTGCTCACCCTCACCCGCCAACCCGCCCTGGCCCGCACCGCCGACCGCATCCTGCTCCTGTACAAGGGACGCGTCACCGAAACCGGAACCCACCACCAACTCCTGGTCCGCGGCGGCGCCTACGCACGCCTCTACGCCCTCACCGGCACCCACCGCACCACCGGCCACGCCCTAGGATGAACACGTGGCACCCATCGTCAAGGAACTCACCGTCGGCCAGGTGGCCGAACGCGCCGGAGTCGCCGTCTCAGCCCTGCACTTCTACGAACGCCAGGGCCTGATCCACAGCCGCCGCACCGCCGGCAACCAGCGCCGCTACCGCCGCGACACCCTGCGCCGGGTCTCCTTCATCCGCATCTCCCAACGCGTGGGCATGCCCCTGGCACGCATCCGCCAGGCCCTGGACACCCTGCCCGACAACCGCACCCCCACCCGTGACGACTGGGCCCGCCTGTCCCAGCAGTGGCGCACCGAACTCGACGCCCGCATAAGCCAACTCATCCGCCTGCGCGACGACCTGACCAACTGCATCGGCTGCGGCTGCCTGTCCCTGGACACCTGCACCCTGTCCAACCCCGACGACGCCCTGGCCTCCGCCGGCCCCGGCCCGCGCCGCCTGATGGTCAACGCCCTGGCCCGCGAGAGCGGCTGAACACACGGGGAGGGCGGCGAACACCCGCGTTCGCCGCCCTCCCCGCACCGCCCCCTACACCCCGGCGGCCTCGTCGCGTCCGCGCCGCGCCAACGCGTCGGCGCGCTCGTTGCCCTCGTCCCCGCTGTGCCCGCGCACCCAGCGCCACTCCACCTCATAGCGTGAGGCGACCTCGTCCAGGCGCTGCCACAGGTCCACGTTCTTGACCGGCTTCTTGTCGGCCGTGCGCCAACCCCGCCGCTTCCACCCGTGCAGCCACGAGGTGATCCCGTTGCGCACATAGGAGGAGTCGGTGTGCACCAGCACCGGCAGCGGCTGGCGCAGGCTCTCCAGCGCCCGGATCGCCGCCATCAGCTCCATCCGGTTGTTGGTGGTCTGCGCCTCACTCCCGTACAGCTCCTTCTCGTGGCCGCCGTAGCGCAGCCACACCCCCCACCCGCCCGGACCGGGGTTGCCGCTGCACGCCCCGTCGGTGTAGATGACCACCCGCTGCGTCGGCTCCTGGCCGACCTCGTCCCCGTTACGCATGCCGGGCAATCTACCGCCCCCCACGGTCACGAAAAGGCCACAACCCCCAACGACGGGGCCACAAAAGGAGCCAATCACCCCCAATGGAGCCCCCACATCCGCCACTTCGGCCCGCCGACCCGACCAAAGGACCCTCCACACCCGCCCCAACCAACCACCCCCGCACCACAAAAAAGGGGCGTTCCGCACCCGGAACACCCCCACACGCAGCCCGGATCAGCCGGCCAGCTCCCTCGCCAACTCCTCGGCCCGCTCCTCACGACGCGCGAACACGTCATGGGCCATCTCGTTCATCTTCTTCAGCACCCGCTTGCGCTCACGCGCACTCAACCGGTCCACGTACAACCGGCCCAGCGTGTGATCGGTCTCGTGCTGCAGACACCGGGCGAAGTACCCGCTGCCGCTGACGACCACGGGCTCGCCGTCACGGTCCACACCCCGCACCGTGGCGTGCTCGACCCGCCCCAGATCCGCGTGCGGCCCCGGAACCGACAAACACCCCTCGGACTCCACCACCACCGCGTCATCGGGGTCGCGCTCGTCCAACACCGGGTTGACCACGTGCCCCACATGACGCACACCGTCATCATCAGGGCAGTCATAGACGAACACCCGCAGGTCCACACCCACCTGACTGCCCGCCAACCCCACACCCTCGGCAGCGTACATCGTCACGAACATGTCGTCGATGAGAGCGGCCAACTCCGCCGAGCCCAACATCTGCGGCGCCACATCCACACCACGCCGGTGCAGCACCTCCTCACCCGTCACGGTGATCCGCCGCACCCGGCCACGCGCCGCCTCCGGAGCCCACTCGGGAAAATCCGCGACCTCCCGGCCCTGAACGACGACGCCAACCCCGCCATGCTCCGACATGGTCCTACTCTCACCACACTTCAACGAAACCAGGAGTTGCCCTGGATCAGACACCGCGCCAGGTAGTCGCGCAACGACACCACCACCAGGCGTCGCCGGTCACTCTCATGGTCCCACACCACGATCCCCGGACCGTAGTCGGTGTGCACGTAGGCGAACTGCGGCCCCATGTCGGAGTCACCGAAGAAGATCATCTCGTCGAAGGGCGCGTACAGCTCCAGATAGTCCGGCTCCCGGCGCATCGCCAGGTTGTCCTCCACCAGACGCCGCGCACTCCACACCACCGCGTCCCCGTACTCGTTGGTCACCCCGTCGGTCTCGCGCAGCAACGAGGCCAGCTCGAAGGGCAGGGGCAGCATCAGGTGCTTCTCCACCTCGGCCAGGGTCACCTCATCGGCCGGATCGCTCAGATCGGCCTCGGGATACATCTCCAGGATCAGTTCACGCCACACACTCCTGATCATCACAGGTCGTGGCAACCCACGGGAAATCGTCGGCGGCGAGTTGCGCCAAAAACCCGAACCCACGGGCGCCGCACCACCCCAAAACCCGAACACGCCACCCATATCACGATGCGTGCACAACCGGTCACTATCCCACACAATGGCCCCATGGCTTCCACCGCACGCATGCTCGCCACCACCGCGCTCGCCGCCGCCCTGACCGCCCTGGGCACGCCCACCCACGCCACCACCACGACCATCACCGCCACCTACCCCGGCCACACCACCAGCCGCTACGTCCCCCTCACCGACGCCACCTCCACCCACGCCCACGAGGCCGGATGCACCGAAGGACGCACCGGCGCCACCGGCCCGCGCATCCTCTTCTTCGGCACCCAGGAAAAGGACGACACCCTACGCGAACCCGGCAGGGCGGGAAACTCCACCACACCCCGCTCCGCCTACAGCAAGGCCGCCGCCTACGCCCACCACTGGGCCCAGGGCTTCACCGAGTGCCGCACCGGCCAGGCCACCGCCCACCTGGCCCTGGGCGTCAACAACAAGGACGACGGCGGCGTCACCGGCACCCACGCCGGACAACGCTGGGCCGACCTGGTCACCACCGCCCAAGACGCCTCCACCACCGAGGCCGTCACCATCACCGCCGCCCTGGACGCCGAACCCTCCTGGTCCACCCCCGCCTGGGCCCGCGACTGGCTCGCCGCCTACACCCAGGCCACCACCACACCGCTCTACGCCGCCAACTCCGCCGACTCCTGCCCCACCACCGGCTCAGGCGACTGCGCCAACGGCTGGCGCCTGGCCGACGTCCACCACATGGCCGGCGGAGGCAACCCCCGCGTCCACGTCATCCCCCAGATCTACCGCACCGACGGCATCCAGGCCGACCAGTGGGCCAACATCAGCCGCTGGGGCCACACCAACACCGACGACCCCCTGCGCTTCGCCGGAGCCATGTCCCAGCACACCGCCTGCCAACAGCGCACCTGCAACAACACCGACAACACCCCCCGCCAGTCCTGGGACCAACTCAAGAAGGCCCTGGACGCCCACAGCAGCACCCGCGTCAGCGACCTGGGCCCCGCCACCGACATGCGCTGGCCCTGAAAACACCCGAACACAACGCCCAGGAGGGCCCCCGCACCAGCCGGGAGCCCTCCTGACCGCTGCCCCCACCCCCGCGACAGGGGAGCCCACACCACCGCGCCCACACCCGCGAACAGGACACAATAGACACCAGCACCCACGAGCGCAGGAACGGAAGAACCACCCATGGCCACCGCACCCCACCACCGCGCAGGCCGCCTCACCACCCTGGCCTACCTCTTCCTCCTGCTCTCCCAGAACATCGCCGCCCTCCTCCTGCTCCCCCTCGTCGTCCTCTCGGCCGTACTCACCCTGACCTGGATCGGCCTACCCTTCGTCATCCTCACCGCCCTCCTCCTACGCACCCTCGCCGACAGCCAACGCCGCACCCTCAGCCACCTACTCATCAAAAACAGCAAAACCCCCCGAGGCCGCACCGCCACCCCCGGCCTGCCCACCCCCACCACCCGCCCCCTACACCGCCCCATCGCCTCCGCCTACCGCCCCATCCCCCCCACCGGCATCACCCGCCGCGGCACCGCCATCATCACCGACCCCGCCACCTGGAGAGACCTGCTCTGGCTCATCTCCGCCCCCGCCAGCTTCCTCCTCGTCACCATCCCCCTCACCCTCATCGCCCACGGCATCGAACAACTCCTCTTCGCCCTCAACCTCACCGGCCCCACCCTCTACGACACCTACACCCCCACCACCACCCTCAACCAACTCATCATCCTCATCCCCGCCCTGGCCCTCATCACCCTGGGCTGGCTCCTCATCCCCCTGGCCGCCGACACCTACCTACGCTTCAACCGCCTCCTGCTCTCCCCCTCCGAAAAAGCCCGACTCACCGCCCGCGTCGCCCACCTGGCCACCAGCCGCGCCCACACCATCGACACCCAGGCCTCAGAGATCCGCCGCATCGAACGCGACCTCCACGACGGCGCCCAAGCCCGCCTCGTCGCCCTGGGCATGAACCTCGGCATGGCCGAACAAATCGTCGAAAAAGACCCCGAAACCGCCCGCGCCATGCTCACCGAAGCCCGCGAAACCACCCGCCACGCCCTCACCGAACTCCGCGACCTCGTCCGCGGCATCCACCCACCCGTCCTCGTCGAACGCGGCCTCCACGGCGCCGTCCACGCCCTCGCCCTCACCCACCACCTCCCCATCACCGTCACCATCCACCTCCACGGCCGCCCCGCCGACCCCGTCGAATCCGCCGCCTACTTCGCCATCGCCGAACTCCTCACCAACACCGCCAAACACGCCCACGCCACCCACGCCTGGATCCACATCAACCACGGCCGCAACCGCCTCGTCATCACCACCACCGACAACGGCACCGGCGGCGCCACCCCCGCCCCCGGCAGCGGCCTGGCCGGCATCCGCCGCCGCCTGGACGCCTTTGATGGCACGATGAACATCACCAGCCCACCAGGCGGCCCCACCATCGTGACCCTGGAGATCCCGTGCGTGTTGTCATCGCCGAAGACCTTGCCCTCCTCAGAGACGGACTGATCCGCCTCCTCCAGGCACACGACTTCACCGTCGTCGCCGCCGTCGACAACGGCCCCGAACTCCACACCGCCCTCACCGAACACAAACCCGACGTCGCCGTCGTCGACGTACGCCTACCCCCCACCTTCACCGACGAAGGCCTCCAAGCCGCCATCGCCGCCCGCACCCAGATCCCCGGCCTGCCCATCCTCGTGCTCTCCCAGCACGTCGAACAGCTCTACGCCCGCGAACTGCTCTCCGACGACACCGGCGGCGTCGGCTACCTCCTCAAGGACCGCGTCTTCGACATCGGCCAGTTCATCGAAGCCGTCCGCCGCGTCGCCGACGGCGGCACCGCCATGGACCCCGCCGTCATCTCCCAACTCCTCGCCCGCCAGGACCAGAGCGGCCCCCTGGCCCAACTCACCCCCCGCGAACGCGAAGTCCTGTCCGAAATGGCCGAAGGACGCTCCAACTCCGCCATCGCCGCACGCCTCTACATCACCGAAAAAGCCGTCAGCAAGCACATCAACAACATCTTCACCAAACTCGACCTACCGCCCTCCTCCGACGACAGCCGCCGCGTCCTGGCCGTCCTGGCCTTCCTCAACGGCCAGTAACCACCCCAGCCCACACCACACACCAAAGGCCGCGGCCCAGACCACCCGGTCCGAACCGCGGCCCCAACACCGCCGCCCACTACCCCCTACTACTGCTCACGACGCACCCGGTACAACCCGTCGATCTCCTCCGAGAACGCCCGCAGCACCGCCTCACGCCGCAACTCCCCCGACGCGTGCACCAACCCCGACTGCACCGTGAACTCCTCCGCCAACACGTGAAACGACCGCACCGCCAGATGACGCGGCACACTCCGATTGGCCTCGTACACCAACCCCTGCACCTCACGCAGCAGATCACGATCCCCCGCGATCTCCTCCGCAGCCATCGCCAACGGCCGACCGTTCACCAACCGCCAGTACTCCAACTGGTCACGCACCAACGTCACCAACGCACTCGCGAACGGCCGCCCCTCCACGATCACCAACACCTGACTGATCAACGGATGAGCACGCAACCGCGCCTCGAACTCCGCCACCAGGTCCGCGTCCCCCCGCTCCACACGCTGCTCCCGCGCCTCCACCACCGCGGGCTCCCCGACCCCGGCCGGATCCACCGCGGCGAAGGCGGCCGTCACCGCCAACATCTCCCCCGAACCCCCATCCGAGGCCGCACCGGGCTCCTGCTCCACCGCGGCCTCCAACGCACGCCCCTCCAACGCGGGCGCCTCCCGCCGACGCGCACCCTCCTCAGAGGCACGCCGCTCCCGCACCGGCCGCCCCTCCAGGGCACGCTCCCCAGGCCCCTCCAGCACACGGCCCTCCAACGCGGGCGCCTCATCCACCCCGCGCGCCACGAACCGCCCCGCCAACTCCTCCGTCGCCGCCTGCACCCGCAACCGGCCCGCCACACTCACGACCCCGTCCGCGTCCACCTCACCCGCGTACCCGGTCGCCAACCACCCCTCACGGAACGCACTCCGCGAGGCCTCACCCTCACCCCAGTACCCCGAGAACACCGCACCGCCGCGCACATGGATCTCGCCCTCACGCGAGACCCACACCTCACGACCCTCCAGGGCACGCCCCACCGTCCCCGCAACCCGGTCCCCCACAGCACCGGCCGTGAACACACCCGCCGCCTCGGCCGTACCGAACGCCTGCACCACCGGAATCCCCACACCGCCGAAGAACGAGTCCAACCGGTCCGACAGCCCACCACCCCAGCACACCGCCAGATGCACCCGGCCACCGAACAACTCCCGCACCCGCGAGAACTGCCAGTCATACATCGTCCGCGACAACCGCTGCCACGCACTCCTGCGCGGCGACCGGTCGAACTGCACCGCCGACTCCACCGCCGCGTTGAACGTGCCCAACGAGTCCCACCCCGTCGAACGCGCACTCCCCCGCTCGACGTCGAAGACACCCTCCAACACACGGGCCGAACACACCAGCACCGTCGGCTTGAACGCCTCCACCTGCCGCATCAACCCCGTCGGGCCCGCCAACCCCACACGCACACGCCCCACCATGCACGCCACCAACGCGGCCAACCCCGAGATCTGCGACAACGGCAGATCCAACAACGTGCTCGCCCGCCCCTCAGGCAACTCCGACAACCGCGGCCACATCCGGTCCACCACATCCGCCGCCGCCGACAACAACGCCCCGTGCGACAACACCACACCCCGCGTCAGCCGCGACACCGTACTCACCGGATACAGCACCACCGCCACGTCCTCGGCCACAGCCCCGTCCCGACGAAACCGCACCGACGACGCGTCCATGTACGCACCCAGCGACACCACACCCGGCAGACCAGCATCCATCCGCCACACCCGGCCCAGGTCCGGCAACTCACGCTGCAAACCCGACACCGTACGCAACGACCGATCGCCCTGCACCACCGCGGCCGCCGGACGCGTCTGCCGCACCACGTGCGCCAAACGCTCCGCCGACACCGACTCCGGCAACGGCACCAGCACCGCACGCACCGACCACACGGCGAACGCCAACCGCACCCAGTCCTGGTGCGACCCCGACACCACCACGACCCGGTCGCCCTCACCCACACCGGCCGCCACCAGACCCTTGGCGACCGCCGTCACCTCCGTGGCGAACCCGCCGGCCTTCACCCGCTCCCACCGGCCGCGCTCACCGCGCACGGAGAACACCTCCGCATGGGCCTCCTCCGTGGCCACCCCGTACACCAGGTCGCTCAGCCCGGAAAGACCCCGAGCCCACATACCAGGAGTGACACTCGGACCGCCCATACCCACTCATCCTCTTGCCGCATCGGAAGACAGGCCGGACAGGCCCACCTCAATCGGGGGATTGCGACCTACTGTGCCCATTTCCCCACCACACGGCAACCCGGAACGCAGACCCGCAACGCCCCAGACCACACCGCGGCCACAACCCACCCGACCCGGCACCACACACGCAGGGCCCGGCGCCCCACCCACGGCACCGGGCCCACACCACCGAAAAACGCTCACCGCACCTTCGTGCGCACCGACCACACATACGCCAGCAACGACAGCACCGCCACCGACACCATCACCACCGCCATACTCACCAACGACGGCTCACCCGTCTCCGTCAGCCCCGCCAGCGACGCCACACCACCGCCCAGCGCGAACTGCAACGCACCCATCAACGCCGAAGCAGTACCCGCCACAGCCGCCGGCTGCCCGTCCAGAGCCGTCACCGTCGCGTTCGGCATGATGAACCCGACACTGAGCATCATCAACGCGAGCAACCCCACGACCATCCACAACTGGGCCGCACCCAGCACCGCCAATACCGCCAGCACACCCACCGAGGACAGAGCCAGCACCAGCCCCATCCCCAGGCGCCGCAGCGTCTCCACACGACCCACCAGGAAACCGTTCAGCTGCGTACCCGCCATCATCCCCAGCGCGTTCACCGCGAACAGCCCCGCGTACAACTGCGGCGAGACACCGAACTCCGTCTGCGACACGAACGAGAACGCCGACACGTACGTGAACAACATCCCGAAACTGAGCCCCATCGTCAGCACGGGACCCAAGAAACGCGGCTGACGCAGCAGACCACCCACCGTCGCCACCAACTGACGAGGACCCTGCCGACGACGGTCCTCAACCGGCAGACTCTCCGGCAACCACACCAACACCAGCACGAAGCTCAGCGCCGACATCACCGCCAGCACCCAAAAACTCAACTGCCACGGACCCACCAGCAGCAACTGCGCACCCGCCAACGGAGCCAACAGCGGAGCCAGCATCATCACCAGCGCCAGACGCGAGAAGAACCGCACCGCGTCATCGCCCGCGAACAGGTCACGCACCACCGCACGACCGATCACCGCACCCGCCGCACCGGCCACACCCTGCACGAACCGCAGCGCGATGAACAGCGTCACGTCCGGCACGAACACGCACAGCACCGACGTCACCGTGAACAGGGCCACACCCACCAACAGCGGACCACGACGGCCCACCGCGTCACTCAACGGCCCGATCACCAACTGGCCCACGGCCAGGCCCAGCATCATCGCCGTCAGCGTCAGCTGGATCTGCGCCTCACTCGTCCCCAGATCCCGCGTGATCTGGGGGAACGCCGGGAGGTACATGTCGGTCGCCAACGGCCCGGTCGCCGTCAGCACACCCAGGACCAGCACCAGCAGCGCCACCGACTTGCGCGAGGGCGTCCAGCGCCCACCCGCCTCCGGTTCGGGGGCGGGAGAAGAAACCGGGACAGGGGAAGAGGACCTCTCGACCGCCTCCCGGTCAGGGACCGCGGAGGGGGAGTTCGGGGACTGCACAGGCACTCCAGTTCAGGAACGGGAAAAGCGCCGGAAGGAGGAGCCCCGCCGACGACGGACACTCCCATACCAACATCCCGAACCCGCGGATCGCCTCCTCTTTATCCCCCAGAATGCCTGTGATGTCCGTTACGGCCCGGACGGTTACCTTACGAGCCGGTCCAGCAACCGCACGACCTCGCCCTCCGGATCCTCCGTCAGACCACCGTGGATCGGCCCCGGCTGCACGATCGTGCTCCGCGGAGCCGTCAACCACCGGAACCGCTGACCGGGACGCTCACGGCCGGCCGCACCCGCCCCCGCGCCGCCACGGCACATCACCTCCACCGCCTCCAGCGCACGCCGTACACCCGCCACGTCCGCCTCAGCGTCCACCGCCAGCAACCGCCGCTCGTCCAACGCCGAACGAGCCCCCAGGAACCCCCGCTCCTGGCAGTACACGATCACCCCGGCGTTCACGCACTCACCGCGCTCCAACCGCGGCACCACCCGCAACAGCGCGTACTCGAACACCGCACGCTCACGCCGCTCACCCACACGACCGGTCGTCACCGCGTCGCTGTAACGCCTCGGGGCGCTCATCCCGTCACCTCCGGCAGCCAGGAACGCTCGGCCACCCGGGCCAGCAGGTACCGCACATACGCCTCACGCACATCCCCGGGACCGTCGAACCCGGGCTCGTCCACCAGCCACTCGTCCGGCACCAGCTCCACCACACGGCGCAGCAGACCCTCGTCCACCAAGGGCGCCAGGTCCGCGTCCGCGGCGGCCAGGTCCGGCGACGCACCCGACAGCACGTGGTCGGAGGCGTCGTAGGGGCGGTGCACGAACCGCTCGGCGTTGGCCCAGTTGTGATGGAAGATCAGCGTCGCACCGTGGTCGATCAGGTAGGGGCGCCCGTGCCACAGCAGCATGTTCGGGTTGCGCCAGGACCGGTCCACGTTGCCGGTCAGGGCGTCGAACCACAGCACCCGCCCGGCGAACCCCCGGTCCACCTCGAAGGTCAGCGGATCGAAGCCCAGCGAACCGGGGAGGAAGTCCATCCCCAGGTTGAGCCCACCGCTGGCCTTGAGTAGCTCCTGCACCTCGGGGTCGGGCTCGCTGCGGCCGATCACCGCGTCGAACTCCGCCGTGACCAGCTCCGGAACGGGCAGGCCAAGGGCGCGGCCCAGCTCCCCCGCGACGACCTCGGCAACCAGCGTCTTGCGCCCCTGCCCCGCCCCGAGGAACTTGACCACGTACATGCCCAGGTCGTCGGCCTCGACCAACCCCGGGAGCGAACCTCCTTCGCGCAGCGGCAGCACGTACCGCGTCGCGACCACCTTTCTCAGCACGCGGACCAGCATAGGCAGCCCGCGGAGCGCCCGCGCACCGACGCCGCGACGGGCCCGCCGCTGAGCCGGACGCAGAGGCCCGCGGCCTCCCGCCCCTGCGCCGGACCGGAACCGCCTCCCGACAGCGCCACTAAAGGACCCTGAACACGTTCTAGGCAACGTCCCCGGACCGCCGCGACACGCCGAACCGCTTCCGGGAGGAAGATCAGTAGGACCGTGCGGCGTAGCCGCGCGATCTCGTGTTTTTTCGTTTTTCAAGAAAAGGACCGCCACCTGTACGACGTAGATTTATATCGGGTGCAAGGGAGGGGTCCGGTACCGGAACCGGACCCCTCGCGTGCTTCCCGAGCCGCGTACTCCCCCCGCTAGAGGTTGTCCTCGGGGTTGTCGCCCCACTCGCCGTCGCCCTCCCCCGGCGTGGGCACGACCGGCGTCGGCTCCGCTCCCCCGCCCTCGCCCTCCTCCTCGCCCGGGAGCGTCCCCGGACCCTGCGGGCTCTCCGGGCTCTCCTGCGCCTCGGGGGGCTGCGCCGGACTGGGCATCTCCGGCGGCGGGAACTGGAGCATCCACCAGTACAGCAGCGACACCAACAGCAGGATGAGCACCAGCACCAGGCCCAGTCCGCCGATCAGCCACCAGTTGCTCTCCCCCGCCGCCACGGCGCTGTCCCTGCGCCCGGCCCAGGGCGCCCACCGCACCGAGACGGGACCGCGCGAGCCCGCCCAGTGCGGCATCACCACCGGGCCGCGCGCGGCCGCCCGGCCCGAGCGCGCCGCCACCTTGAGGAAGTCCTCCGCCGACGCGCCCGACCCGTCGTGGGCCAGGGCCACCCACAGCGCCGAGCGCCCGTGCGTGCGGGCCGCGACCACGTCGGGGCTGCGGCGCACCGCCTCGGCGAACCGCTCGCGCGCGCCGCCGTCGCCCGCGGCGCCGGAGTCGAGCACGGCGACGCTCACCTGGTTCCCGGACCCGTCCCTGCCCAGGTAGACCACCCCGAGGGAGGAGTCGCGCACCCGCCCCAGCAGGCGGTAGCCGCCCAGTTGACGTGGATCACCCTCGTTCAGCCCCATCGTGGGAACCGCCATGTCATCCCCCTTGCCCTCCACTCCGGCCGTCCGCTTCGCCGCGTTGTGTACCGGACTGGTGCCCGCGAAACGGGTAGTGTCACCACAGGTGAGTGATCCACAACCTATCCGGTGCCCCCGCGTCGGGGCTCCCTGCTAGGAAGGCGGCACATGGCAGAGAGCGCAAACGGCTCAACGCCCTCCGCGGGCCCGGACAGCGCTCCGGGCGAACCGACCCGACTGCTGCGCGCCGCGCTGCACGAGGTGTCCAGGGTGATCGTGGGCCAGGAGCGCATGGTGGAGCGCTCTCTCATCGCCTTGGTCGCGGGAGGGCACTGCCTGATCGAGGGCGTGCCCGGCATCGCCAAGACCCTGGCGGTGTCCACCCTGGCCAAGGTCACCGGGGGTTCGTTCGCCCGCGTGCAGTTCACACCGGACCTGGTGCCCTCCGACATCGTCGGCACGCGCATCTACCATCCCTCCACCGAGCAGTTCGACGTGGAGCTGGGGCCGGTCTTCGCCAACTTCGTGCTCGCCGACGAGATCAACCGGGCCCCGGCCAAGGTGCAGTCGGCCCTGCTGGAGGTCATGGCCGAGCGGCAGGTGTCCCTGGGCGGAACCACCCACCCGCTCCCCTCCCCGTTCATCGTCATCGCCACACAGAACCCGGTCGAGTCCGAGGGCGTGTACCCGCTGCCCGAGGCCCAGCGCGACCGGTTCCTGATGAAGATCAACGTCCGCCATCCGCGCGCGCACGAGGAGATGGAGATCCTGCGCCGGATGTCGACCACCCCGCCCACCGCGCACCAGGTGCTCGACCCCGTCACCCTGAGCGAGCTGCAGTCCGACGCCCAGCGCGTCCACGTCCACCAGCTCATCGCCGACTACGTGGTGCGGCTGGTCATGGCCACGCGCGAGCCGGAGAACCACCAGATGCCGGACCTGCGCCAGGTGCTGGAGATGGGGGCCAGCCCCCGCGCCACCCTGGGCCTGGTCTCGGCCGCGCGGGCCCTGGCCCTGCTGCGCGGGCGCGACTACGTGCTCCCCGACGACGTGCGGGTGCTCGCCCACGACGTCATCGCCCACCGCCTGGTGCTGACCTTCGACGCCCTGGCCGACGGCATCACCGCCGAACAGGTGGTGGACCGCATCCTGTCGACCGTGCTGGCGCCACGGGTGATCTGGGACGAGCCGCCCAGCGGGGAGACCGCCTCCTTCGCCTCCGCGAGGTGAGCCGGTGAACGCACCCGCCATCGGTACCGACCCCCGGCTGCGCGCCGCGCTGCGCCGTCTGGACCTGCGCATCGTGCACCGCCTGGAGGGGCTGCTGCACGGTGAGCACCTCGGCCTGCGCCTGGGGCCGGGTTCGGAGGCGGCCGAGGCGCGCCTGTACCAGCCGGGCGAGGACGACGTTCGGCTCATGGACTGGTCGGTGACCGCGCGCACCGACACCCCGCACGTGCGCGACCTGGTCGCCGACCGCGAACTGGAGAGCTGGACCCTGCTGGACCTGTCGCCGAGCATGGACTTCGGCACGGGTCTGCGCTCCAAGCACGAGGTGGCGGTCGGGGCGATGGTCGCGGCCAACCTCCTCACCCAGAAGGTGGGCGACCGCTTCGGCGCCCACTTCCTGCACCGGGGCGCGATCCGGCGCTGGCCCGCGCGTTCGGGCAAGGAGGCCCTGCTGGCGCTGCTGGCCACGGTGGCCGCGGCGCCGAAGGGGGACGAGCGCGAGCCCTCGCCGCACCGGGCCACCCTGGCCGACGCCATCGGCGACCTGGTGCGGGTGCGCCGCAGGCGCGGCCTGCGGGTGGTGGTCTCCGACTTCCTGGACACCCCCGCCTTCGGCGGCGAGGTGACCTGGGAGCGGCCCCTGCGCCAGTTGGCCGCGCGCCACCAGGTGCTGGTGGTGGAGGTGGTCGATCCGCGCGAGCTGGACGTGCCCGAGGTGGGCGACGTGACGCTGCGCGATCCGCGCACGGGCATGGTGCGCGACGTGCGGCTGACGCGGGCGGTGCGCGAGCGCTACCGCCAGGCGGCCGAGGGGCAGCGCCGCGCGGTGCGCGACGCGCTGCGCCGGTGCGGGGTGCACCACCTGACGCTGCGGACGGACCGGGACTGGGTACTGGATACGGCACGCTTCGTCATGCACCAGAGGCGTACCGCGCACCACCTGGCCCGCCACACCCCGGGGACGCCCCGGTGAGCGCGGCGGGCCCCACCGAGGGACCGAACGAGGGCGCGGGCGCGGACCCGCGGGACAGAGCCGAGGCACGGGGGATTGAGTCATGACCTTCCTGGAGCCCCAGAGGTTGTGGTGGCTGCTCCTCGTCGTCGTACTGGTCGCCGCGTACGTGTTCGCGCAGACCCGGCGGCGCGAGTACACGATGCGCTTCACCAACCTGGCGCTGCTGGACCAGGTGGCGCCGCACCGGCCGGACGTGCGCAGGCACGTGCCCGCGGTGCTGTTCACGGTGACGATCGGGGTGCTGATCGCCTCGATGGCGCTGCCGGCGATGCCGGTGCAGCAGCCGCGGGAGCGGGCGACGATCATGGTGGCGGTGGACGTGTCGCTGTCGATGGCGGCCAACGACATCGACCCCAACCGGCTGGAGGCGGCCAAGAAGTCGGCCCAGGGGTTCGTGGAGACGCTGCCGGACCGGTTCAACGTGGGTCTGGTGGCCTTCTCCTCGACGGCGACGGTGGTCTCCTCGCCCACCCATGACCACCAGGCGGTGATCGGGTCGATCCAGAACCTCCAGCTGGGTCCGGGCACGGCGATCGGCGAGGGGGTGTTCGCCTCGCTGGAGTCGATCAGCAGTTTCGACGAGGACGCGGACGTGGACCCGCCGCCGTCGGCGATCGTGCTGCTCTCGGACGGGGAGAACACCAGCGGCCGCGACATCTCGCAGGCCGTGGCGATGGCGGCGGAGCAGGAGGTGCCGGTCTCCACGATCGCGTTCGGCACGGGGGCGGCGATGATCGAGATCGACGGCTACCAGGTGCCCGCCGACATCGACAAGGAGGCGCTGCGCGGTCTGGCCTCGGACACCGGGGGGCACTTCTACGAGGCGGAGAGCGAGACGGAGCTGGACGAGGTCTACGAGGACATCGGTTCGTCCCTGGGCACCGAGCTGGTGCACGAGGAAATCGTCACACGTTTCGTGCTGGTGGCGATCGTCCTGGCGATGGCCACCGCGGTGACGTCACTCCTGTGGTTCCAGCGGCTCCCGTGAGCGGGAGGGGGTCCGCGGGCCCCCTCCCCCACCGGCCTCTGGTGACGTGGGACACATCCCTTTAGGTGGGGTTTACACCGTTCCTGTTATGTCCACGGGTTAGCGTTGGCATGTTTTGTCCTGCCCATCACATGAGGAACGATGCCGAACACACCCGCAGTGCCGACGGCGATCTGCTTTGACCTGGACGACACCCTGATCGACGATCTCGCCGCGTCGTCCACGGGGCTCCGCGCGGTCATGGATCGGCTCGGCCACCCGGACTTCGGAGCAGCCCGCAGTCTGTGGGACGTGCAGACCGAGATCTCCTTCGGTTCCTACCTGCGCGGACGCCTGAACCTGGAGCAGCAGCGCCGCGAGCGCATCCGGGCCCTGGCCGTCCAGGCAGGCCACTCCGACCTCGCCGACCAGCACTGCGACGAGCTGTACCGGATCTACCTGGAGGCCCACCGCTCGGCGTGGCAGGTCTTCCCCGACGCGATCCCGTCGCTGAACGCGCTGGCCTCGGCCGGATACCGCCTGGCCGTGGTGACCAACGGCATCGAGTCCCTCCAGCACGCCAAGCTCCAGTCCATGGAGCTGGCCCCCTACTTCCACGCCGTGGTGTGCACCGACACGGTCGGAACGGGCAAGCCGGACCCGCGCATCTTCCACACCGCCGCCCAGCGCCTGGGCGTGGACCCCACCGCGTGCTGGCACGTGGGGGACCAGATCCAGGCCGACGGCGTGGGCGCCGCCGCCGCGAGCATGCGCCCGATCATGATCGACCGCCGGGGCCACCAGCGCTTCGAGTCGGTGACCACCATCGCCAACCTGGACGAACTGCTGCGTCTGGTGGGCCTGCCCAGCGCGGCCCCCGCCGCCGGCTCGCTGTGACCGCCGCCTCCCCGGCCGTTCCGGGGCGGCGCGTCACCGCGCACCTGGTCGCCGCCGGTGAGCCCGCGGTGCTCGGGGCGCGCGTGCTCTTCGGCCAGGACCCCGCGGACGTGGTCCGCGGCCTGGGCGGCCTGGCCCCGGACGCTCCCCTGCGCGCGCTGGACGTACTCACCGAGCTGGCGTCCGCGCCCGGCGGCGCCCCGCTGCACATCGACCGGGTGGTGTTCGCCGAGGCCGGGTCGGAGGCCTCCTGGCCCTCGGCCGCGAACGCGGGTCTGCGGCCCTCCCCCGCCGAACTCGCCGGGGAGGAGTCCGCGCCCGGCAACGGGCTGACGCCGCTGCGCCGGTTCGCCTCCTACGGGATCGTCACCGACCCCCGCGGGAACGTGCTGCTGAGCCTGATCGCCGAGGGGTTCCCCGGCGCCGGGACCTGGCACCTGCCGGGCGGCGGCGTGGACGCGGGCGAGGACGTGCGGGCGGCGCTGCGCCGCGAGGTGGTCGAGGAGACCGGCCAGAACGGCCTGGTCGGGGAGCTGGTCACCGTGTCCAGCCACCGCCGTGAGGGCTCCGGCGGCCACGACATCTACGCGGTGTGGGCGTTCTTCCGCGTCCTGGTCTCCACCCCGGGCCCGGCCCGGGTGCTGGAGGAGAACGGATCGACCGCCGACGCGCGCTGGTTCGCCCCCCGTGAGATCGCCGGGCTGCGGCTGTCCACCACGGCCCGGCGCGGCCTGGCCTACCTGGGCCTTTCCGGCACGTCATGAGCCCGCGGCCCGGCGCCGGCTCCGGTGCGTCGCACCGGTGGCGCCCGGGACGGGCCGTCAGCTCCGCGGCAGGTCCCTGACGAACACGATCCCGTCGCTGTCGGCCAGGCGGGACGGGTCGAGCGGGGCGTAGCCGAACCAGGCGGACACGCGGGGCGTGAGGCGCGCGTTGCCCGGGTCCGCGGCCAGCCGGGGCGCGTCGACCACGCAGCGCTCCTCCCCCAGGCCGTACAGGAGGCCCTCGACGGTGTCCGGGGGCGGGGTGTCCACGCCCCGGTGCCGGATGGTGCCCAGGGCCGTGGCCAGGAAGGCGTACTCGGGCCCCAGTCGGGCGCCCACGATCGCCCCGGCACCCCACCAGTACAGCGGCGGCCCGCCCATGCGCATCGTGCTCTCGCCGCGCTGGAGGTGGGCGTTGTGGGCGTGGACCAGCACCGGGCCCCGCTCTGCGAGGGCGAAGAGGTTGTCGGCCATCATCTGGTCGCGCAGGCCCAGCAGCCGCGTCATCCGGCTCGGCGAGGTGTCGACCGTCATCCCCACGTCCTCCAGCCGCGTCATGCGCCGCGAGGAGGTGTCTGCCATCCAGAAGTGGTAACGCAGCAGGCCGGTGGCGGTGCGCGCGTACAGGCGCGCCCGGTCCCAGTCCTCGCGCGAGGTCGCCGAGACCAGGCGCGGCGTGTGCGCGTCGAGCAGCGCCGCCAGGTCGTCGGCGAGCATGCGCAGCTCCCGGGCCTGGTCCGAGCGCCCCACGGACTCGGCCGGGTCCAGCATCGCGTCGGGGTTGGTCCACCGTGCGTCCTCGCCCGTCAGGCGGTCCAGCGTCCGCGCGTCGCACGGGAGCTGGTCCGCCTCCACCCAGCGCGCGAGGTAGTCGTGGAGGGCGGTCAGGGCCCGCCGGGGGCTCTGGGCGCCGGTCATCTCCAGCGGGCCGTCGAAACCGGCGAAGCGCACCTGTTCGGCGGCGGGCCTGCCCTCGTTGTGGGCGCGCATCCAGCGCACGAGTTCGCGGTTGGCCGCCGACGCGCCGAACCCGTGAGTCAGCTTCTCGGTCCTGAAGGGACCGAGCGTGCGGTTGAACGCCTGACTGGCTGCCAGGAACACCCACCGCGTCTGACCCGCGAACTATGCGTTCGCGGGTGGGACGTGTGACTGCCGCCCCGCGTTCCACACGTCCTGGCCCCGGCGGGCCAGCACACGGGAAGCATTCCGATCGGCGTGCGCAACGACGCCGCACGACCGGCAGACGAACAAGGCCTGCGAGACCCGGTTGGCCTTGTGGGTGTAGGAGCACTCGGCGCACTCCCGGGAGGAGTACGCCGGATTCACGAACACCAGCGGGACACCGGCTCGTTTGGCCTTGTAGGCGATGAAGGCGCCCAGTTGGTGGAAGGACCAGGAGTGCAGCGTGACCCGTTGGGGCCTGCGTTGCCGTACCCGGATGCGGATCCCCGTCAGGTCTTCCAGGGAGATGCCGCGCCCGGTGCGTTCGGCCTCGGCCACGATGCGTTTGGAGATGCGGTGGTTGGTGTCCTTCGCATGCCGCGCTTCTTTACGACGGCGCTTGTTGAGCAGGCGCTTGGCGGACCGGGTGCCCTTGGCCTGCAACTTCTGTCGCAGCCTGATCTGTCGGCGGCGGTACCGGTTGATCTGGCGCCCGGCCATGATCCGGCCGTCGCTGGTGGTGGCGATGTTGGCGATGCCCAGGTCCACTCCGAGGAAGGAGGCGGGGTCGATCTCGGGGGCATCAGGCACCTCGACGGTCAACGCGAGGAACCAGACCCCGTCCCGGCAGAGCAGGTCGGCCTCGCCCCGTTTGTGCTCGGCCAGCGCCTTGATCTGGTCGACAGAGCCGGTGAACGGCACGTCCTTCAACCGGCCCTGGAAGGTCCACAGCGAGATCGTGCGCGCATCCACGGCGAAGGACAGGTTGCGCGCATCGTAGGGATGCGCCGAGCCCGGGCGGAAGGCGATCGGCATGGACTCGATCCGCTCCCGGCGCGCCGATCCCTTCGGTCCGTAGTTGCCGTTGTTCAGGTTGGACCGGCGGGCGCGGTAGGCGTCGCACACCTTCTTGATGGTGTGTTGGGCCGCCTGCGAACCCACCCCGGCCTCACGCAACTGCTGGTAGGTGTGTTCGCGCAGTTCGTAGTTGCGTATCACGCCGCGTTCGTGGGCCACCTTGGCGACCCAGGTGGCGTGGGTGTTGAGCGCGCGCAGGGTCGAGGCCAACACCGCCGCCTGCTCGGGCGACGGTGTGAGCTTGAGCTGCACCACGATCCTCGACACGCCCACCATCGTGCATTCGGCCAGCGACAGACCGCAGCCAAAGCAGTCCGATGTGACCCCTATCACCAACGGATCGGTGTGGTCTACGCAGTGATTCCTCCCGGGGCTGAAGCCCCGGGGTTACTCGCCAAAGCAAAGCTGAACCCGTGCTCCACGGCCCGGTCGAGGGTGCCCGTGCCCGAGGTGACGTACTCGTCCACGGCCAGGCCCGCCAGGCAGTCGCTCTCGACGGCGATCGTCCGGTAGCCCTCCCGTTCGACGAGCTGGCGGAAGAGGTCGTTGCGCAGGTCCAGCAGCGAGTCCTCGCCGTGGGTGGGCTCGCCCAGGGCGAGCAGTCGCGGCCGGTTCGGGAGCAGTCCCATGACGGCGGCTGCCTCGAAGGTGTGTGCGGTGTCCCTGGTGACAGTGTCCATACCCTCAACGGTATCGTTGAAGTAACGGTTGAGACTTTTTCGGTACAGCGGCGGGGATATGGCTAAGAACCTTCAAAGCGGTGATCGGCTCAGGCCGATCGACCTGGCGCGCGGGCACGGTCTGTCGACACAGGCGGTCAGGAACTACGAGGATGACGGGATCCTCCCGGCGGCCGACCGCACGCGCCACGGCTACCGCACCTACACCCCGCTGCACGCCCGGGCCCTGAGCGCGTTCACGGCCCTGGTGTCCGGCCACGGCCACCAGGGGGCGGCTTCGATCATGCGGGCGGTGAACGGGCGCCGGACCGAGGAGGCGCTGCGCCTGATCGACGAGGGCCACGCCCAGCTCCTGGAGGACCGGCGGACCCTGCGGGCCGTGGAGGAGGCCCTGCGCGGTCTAGAGGGAGACGTGCGGCCCCGGTCCGCCGACCCGGCCGCGTCCGGTGGACGGACCGGATCCGGCGGGCAGACCGGCTCCGGCGGGCGGGCCGGGGCGGCCGCGCCCCCACGACCGGACGAGGAGCCCGGGGCGGCCGGGGCGGCGGAGCCCGGCGCCACGTTCATCGGGCCGCTGGCGGACAGGCTCGGCGTGCGGCCCGCGACGCTGCGCGCCTGGGAGCGCGCCGGGCTGGTGCGCCCGCGCCGCGACCCGCGGACGGGGTACCGCGTCTACGGCGGGGCTGACGTACGCGACGCCCTGCTGGTCCACCAGCTCAGGCGGGGCGGTTACCTTCTGGAACAGATTTCCCCGCTGATCGCCCAGGTGCGCTCGGCAGGCGGGCTGGCGCCGTTGGAGGGCGCGCTGCGCGACTGGAGGGCCCGGCTGTCCGCGCGCGGGCGGGCGATGCTGGCCGGGGCCGCCGAGCTGGAGGCGTACCTGCGCGAACGCGAAACCGTCTAGAAGCGCAGGTCGAAGCGCTCGCGCAGCCACCACAGCCCGGCTCCCGCTCCCAGGACCGCCATCCCGGTGATGACCGTGGGCAGCGGCAGGCTGCACGCCAGCACGACGCAGCCGCCCAGCCCGGTCAGCGGCACCAGCAGCGGCGGGCGGGGCTCGTCGGGGCCCAGGCGCAGCGCCGAGGCGTTGGTGATGGCGTAGTACACCAGCACGCCGAAGGCGGAGAAGGCGATCGCGCCGCGCAGGTCGGTGACCAGGACCAGGGCGATGACGACGGCGCCGACCAGCAGCTCGGCGCGGTGGGGCACCCCGTGGCGCTCGTGGACCGAGGCCAGGGAGCGGGGCAGGTGCCCGTCGGCGGCCATCGCGGCGGTGGTGCGCGAGACCCCGAGGATGAGGGAGAGCAGGGCGCCCAGGCTGGCCACGGCCGCGCCCGCGACCACCACGGGGGCCAGCCAGTCGAACCCGGCCACCCGGACGGCGTCGACCATCGGGGTGTCGGTGGTGGACAGGCGCTCGCGGCCCAGCACGATCAGCAGCCCGGTACCGATGACCAGGTAGAGCACCAGTACACCGGCCAGGGCGATGTTGACGGCGCGGGGGATCGTGGTCCGGGGGTCGCGCACCTCGCCGCCCAGGGTGGCCACCCTGGCGTACCCGGCGAAGGCGAAGAAGATCATCCCGGCGGCGCCGAGCACGCCGAAGGAACCGGGCCAGGGCCCCAGTCCCTCCACCTGGGCGACGGCGGCCAGGCGACCGCTGAGGAGCATAGCCACGCACACGGCGGCCAGGACCGCCAGGACCGCGGCCAGCAGGATCTTGATCACCATCGTGGAGCGCTGGATCCCGCGGTAGTTGAGCGCGGTGAGCGCGACCACGGTGGCCGCCGCCAGGGCCTTCTCCCAGCCGGGGAGGAGGTAGGCGCCGAAGGTCAGCGCCATGGCCGCGCAGGAGGCGGTCTTGCCGACCACGAAGGACCAGCCCGCCAGGTAGCCCCACAGCTCGCCCAGGCGCTCGCGGCCGTAGACGTAGGCGCCGCCGGACTCGGGGTGGCGGGCGGCGAGCCTGGCGGAGGAGACGGCGTTGCAGTAGGCGACGATCCCCGCGATGAGGATGGCCACGGGCAGCCAGGCGCCCGCGCCGAGCGCGGCAGGGGCGAAGACGGTGAACACCCCGGCGCCGAGCATCGCGCCCGCGCCGATGGCGACGGCGTCGACGGTGCCCAGGACGCGGGCGGGTCTGGCCTGGGGGCCGGAGGAGGAGGTGGTCAACGGGGTCTCCCTTGCGTGAGTACTCCCGGCTCGCGCCGGGCGGCAACGCTCCCTTCCCCGGACGCCTCCGGTAAAGCACAGCGGTACCTCGGGACGTGACGGCGGACCTCGTGTGCCCGGCTGGCGCACCCTCCCCCGTCGCGGCCTGACCGGACACGACGCGAGGTTCCGGCGCTTCGGGGGCCGGGGCTCGGCTGCGCCGCCGGGGCGGCGGTCGTGTCCGACTTCCGAGTGTGCCCGATCCCGGTGACCACCGGGAGCAGTCCCGTCATGCCGAAGGTGGCCGGTATCGGTCCGTACGGTGTCCGCGCGGTGGCGCGGGCCGACCCGGCGCAGCGCGGCGGGCCCGGACCGGCCCTCGCCGGTCCGGGCCCGCGCCCGCTCCCGTCCCCCGCGGTCGGCCGCGGGGCCGCCACCGGTTCAGGTGGGGCGCCAGGGCGTTCCGGTGTTGTCGGTGATGTCCTCCGCCGCGACCTGGCGGAGCTGGCGTGAGAGGTCGGACAGGGCGCGCGATACCGCGAGCTCCTCACCGATCTCGGGAACGTCCAGGTCCGTGGGGTGCTTGCGGGCCATCCCGTGTCCCCGCAGCGCCGTCCCGTCGTCGGCGACCAGGCCGACCTCGGCCCAGGTGCGCGCACTGTCGCCCTCGTTCTCCTCGGCGACGACGACGTCGACGTTCCAGCGCTTGGTCGTCTGCATGGCATCGGCCCCCTCTGCGTTGGCGCCCGTGCGGCCGGGCGGGTGTTCGATGTGCGCGTCCGGACCCGGGTAGACCAGGTCGTCGTGGCCCTGTTCGGCGCCGGTCCAGTGGACCCGGTAGGGGGGCTCCCCGTCGGACCCCCCGACGCCGGTGACGACGCCCGTCCTGCGGTGGGCGTCGGCGCGCGGGCTCTCGACCACCAGCTGGTCTCCTACGTGTGCTCGCATGGGTTCCCCCGCAAACGTCGGATACCTCCATCTTCGGCACCCCGGCGCCCCTCGGCGCCGGGGTTGGGCCTTTGTTGGCGCGGGGCTGGGAGGTTTTTGCCGTGTGCCGTGGTCGGGGCCGCCCCTGGTAGCGTCACGGCGTGGCTCAGCACTACTTCGACTCCGATCCGGGCGCCGCCAGCCGCCCCTCCACCGCCGACCTGGTCCTGCCGGACCTGCACCTGCGGCTGCGCACCGACCGGGGCGTGTTCTCCCCCGACAAGGTCGACCTCGGCACACGGGTGCTGCTGGAGTCGGTCCCCGCGCCGCCCGGGGGCGGGCGCCTGCTCGACCTGGGCTGCGGCTACGGGCCCATCGCCCTGACGATGGCCTCGCGCGCGCCGGGGGCGCGGGTGCTGGGCGTGGACGTCAACGCGCGTGCGGTGGGGCTGGCGCGGCGCAACGCCGCCGAGCACGGGCTGGACAACGCCCGGTTCGCGGTGGTGGGGCCCGAGGGCGGGCTGTCGGTGGAGCGGGGCGCGTCCGGGGAGGACGCGCCGGCGCGGGAGGAGGTGGCCGCCCGGGACCTGCTGGGCCCCTTCGACGCGGTGTGGTCCAACCCGCCCATCCGGGTCGGCAAGGACGTGCTGCACTCCATGCTGCGCACGTGGCTGGGGCGGCTCACCCCCGAGGGCGTCGCCCACCTCGTGGTCCAGCGCCACCTGGGCTCGGACTCGTTGCAGAAGTGGTTGGACGGGCAGGGCCTGCCGACCGAACGGGTGTCCTCCCGGGCGGGTTTCCGGGTGCTCGCGGTGCGCCGTTCCGTGGCTTGACGCGGCTTTTGCCGTGGTGTGTCACAGGTCATGCGTGCGCCCACGCACGGTGACCTGTACTCTGTGGCGAACAGATGGCCTCCGGGACCAGCCCGGGAACACCCGCCGAGGAAAACACCGCAGTTGAGCACGCAGTTGCGTCCCACGGACGTCAAACGCCTGAACCGCCAGTGGCGCAGGCGCACCGAGGGGCGACTCGCCCTTCTCGTCGAATCGGTCACCCAGCCCTACAACCTGGGCTCGATCCTGCGCACGGCTGCGACCTTCGGCGTCGACCAGCTCTGGTTGACCGGCAACAGCGCCGACCCCGACGATCCCAAGGTCGGCAAGACCGCCCTGGGCACCGCCGCCAAGGTCGAGCACACCCGGATGGCCTCCACCGCGGACGCCCTGGCCGCCGCGCGCGCGGACGGGTACCGGGTGGTCGCGGTCGAGCTGGCCTCCGGCGCGCTGCCGTTGCACGCGGCTCCCCTGGAGCCGGACGTGTGCCTGGCCGTGGGCGCCGAGGACCACGGCTGCTCCCCCGCCCTGCTGGCGGGCGCGGACGCCGTCACCTACGTTCCCCAGATCGGACGGGTGGGATCGCTCAACGTGGCCGTGGCCACCGCGATCGCGCTCGCCGAGGCCCGCCGCCGGGAGTGGGCCGGACTGGGCGGGGAGGCCGACGCCCCCGCCGGGAGCTGACCGCCCCGGAGACACCGACCGCCGGGGAACAATCGCCCCAGGCCGATCGTCTTTATCCCTGGTAGTCACATATCACCACAAAGCGCAACAGGCGCAGAGAGAGGAACAGTGGACCCGTCCCGAAGTACCGGCAGCGTCCTGAGTGGACGCTGCGACACAGACGACGAGCCCCCTTCTACGAAGGGTGCGCACCCTCGTAGGAGTCCGAACCCGAAGCGGAACCAGGCGGTGCGTGCCCGATGATGAGCACCATCCTCAGTATCGCCTTCGGGATCGTGGTGGTCTTCCTGATCACCGTGGCGACGGGTTACTTCGTCGCCCAGGAGTTCGGTTACATGGCCGTGGACCGCTCGCGACTGCGGGCGAAGGCGGCGGCCGGGGACGCCGGGGCCCAGAGGGCCCTGGGCATCACCAACCGGACGTCCTTCATGCTCTCCGGTGCCCAGCTGGGCATCACCGTGACCGCCCTGCTGGTGGGTTACGTGGCCGAGCCCATGATCGGCGAGGGCGTCGGCGAGCTTCTCGGCCTCGCCGGAATCCCCACGGGGACGGGCGTGGCCATCGGCACCGTCCTGGCCCTGCTGTTCTCCACCGTCGTGCAGATGGTCTTCGGAGAGCTCTTCCCCAAGAACCTGGCCATCGCCCGGCCCGAGCCGGTGGCGCGCTGGCTGGCGCTGTCCACGGGGATCTACCTGAAGATCTTCGGACCCGTCATCTGGCTGTTCGACCAGGCGGCGATCCTGCTGCTCAAGGCGGTGCGGATCGAACCGGTCGAGGACGTCCAGCACGCGGCGACCGCGCGCGACCTGGAGAGCATCATCGCTGAGTCCAAGGCCAGCGGCGACCTGCCGCCGGAGCTGTCCACCCTGCTGGACCGCACCCTGGACTTCCATGAGCGCACCGCCGGGCACGCGATGATCCCGCGTCCGGAGGTGGCCACCGTGGAGGAGGGCGACCCGGTCAGCCGGGTCGTGGAGCTGATGGCCTCCGACCACTCGCGCTTCCCGGTGCTGGGTGACGGCGTGGACGACATCGTCGGCGTCATCTGCCTGCGCGACGTGCTCGCGCTGGGCGACCGGGACCTGGCCAACACCAAGGTCAGCGAGGTGGCACGGCGCACCGTGATGCTTCCCGCGTCGCTGCCGCTGCCCTCCGCGCTGAGCCAACTGCGCGAGGCGGGCGAGGAGTTCGCCTGCGTGGTGGACGAGTACGGCGGCCTGGCCGGGGTCATCACGACCGAGGACCTGGCCGAGGAGCTGGTCGGCGAGATCGCCGACGAGCACAGCCCCGTGGAGGAGTCTCCCTCCTACCTGGAGGGCGAGGGCTCCTACCTGGTCCCGGGCGCGCTGCACATCGACGAGGTCGAGCGGCTGCTCGGCCACGACCTGCCCGAGGGGGACTACGAGACCCTGGGCGGTCTGGTGGTGCACGAGCTGCACCGGCTCCCCGAGGCCGGTGACACCGTCTCCATCGCCCTGCCCAGGCCGCCCAGCGCGCACGACGAGGACCCCGACATGGGGCTGACCATGATCGTCAGCGCGGTGCAGAGGCACGTTCCGCACACCGTGGAGCTGCGCCTGCACGAGGTCCAGGGCAACGAGTCGCAGGAGGCGTCGGCATGAGTGACATGAACGTGTGGGTGGCGCTCGCGCTGACCGCGGTGATCATCGCGCTGAGCGCCTTCTTCGTGGCGATCGAGTTCGCCCTGGTGGCGGCGCGCCGCTACCGGCTGGAGGAGGCCGCCGAGTCCAGTGCCTCGGCACGGGCCGCGGTCAGGAGCGCCCGCGACCTGTCGCTGCTGCTGGCCGGTTCGCAGCTGGGGATCACCCTGTGCGCCCTGGCGCTGGGCGCGATCTCCAAGCCCGCCTTCCACCACATGCTGGAGCCGCTGTTCGGCGGCCTGCCCGACACGGTGGGCTACGTGCTCTCCTTCGTGCTGTCGCTGATCGTGGTGACCTTCCTGCACCTGGTGGTGGGTGAGATGGCGCCCAAGTCCTGGGCGATCTCGCACCCGGAGAAGTCGGCGATCATGCTGGCCGTGCCGATGCGGGCGTTCATGTGGTTCACCCGCCCGCTGCTGCTCATGCTCAACGGCATGGCCAACTGGTGCCTGCACCGGCTGGGCGTGGAGGCGGTGGACGAGATGTCCTCCGGTCACGGTCCCGACGACGTGCGCGAGCTGGTGGAGCACTCGGCCAAGGCCGGTGCGCTCGACCCCGAGCGCCGCGCCCAGCTGGCCACGGCGCTGGAGGTCAACTCCCGCCCGCTGAACGAGATCGTGACGCCGCGCGAGGAGATCGCGTCGGTGTCCCCGAACTCGACGGTGGACGACATCAAGCAGGTGTCGCGGGAGTCCACGCACCTGCGCCTGGTGGTGATGGACGGCGCCGAGCCCGTGGGCGTGCTGCACGTGCGCGAGGCGCTGACGAGCCCGGAGGGTACCACCGCGGCCGACCTGATGCGGCCGGTGCTCACCCTGGCCTCGGAGACGCCGATGTACGCGGCGATGGGCATCATGCGCGAGAGCCGCAGCCACCTGTCCCTGGTGGAGTCGGACGGCGAGGTGATCGGCCTGGTGACCCTCCAGGACATCCTGGACCGCCTGCTGCTGCTGGACACGGCCGCCTGAGCGGGGCCGTGAGGCCGTGAGGGGCCGGGAGGGGGATCTGCCCCTCCCGGCCCCTCGTGCGTGTGCGCGGGCCGGTCCCGGAGACCGGGACGCGCGGGCGCGAAGGGGCAGGGCGCGGTGCGCGCCCTCCCCCCTGGTCCCGGCGTCCTCGGGCCCGGACGCGGCGGAGCCCCCCGGGATGGTTCCCGGGGGGCTCCGCGCAGGTGTCGCTAGGCGGTGTTTTTTTGGACCTCCGCTCCGCTTCGGTCCGTGCTCGGGCGCCCGGAGAACGGGAACCTTCGGTGTCTCCGGCGGGTTCGCTCGTTCCTCACGAACCCGCCTCCGCCACCTCCAGAACCCCGTGGGCGCCCGAACCAACCCCCACAAGCTGAGACCGGTTCAAAAAACAGAACCTAGGCGGTCTTGGCCGTCAGGGTCACCTCGATGTTGCCGCGGGTGGCGCGGGAGTAGGGGCACATCTGGTGCGCGCCCTCGACCAGCTCCTCGGCCTTGGCCTGGTCCACGCCCGGGATGGTGACGGTGAGCGCCACGGCCAGGGTCATGCCGTCGTCGGCCTTGCCCAGGCTGACCTGGGCGTCGATGGTGGAGCCGTCGACGTCGACCTTCTCCTTGCGGGCGACGGCCTTGAGGGCGCCGTGGAAGCAGGCGCCGTAGCCGACCGCGAAGAGCTGCTCGGGGTTGGTGCCGGGGCCGTCGTCGCCGCCCATGCCCTTGGGCACGGACAGGTCGACCTCCAAGCGGCCGTCGTCGGTGCGGCCGTTGCCCTTGCGGCCCTCTCCGGTGACGGTGGCGTTGGCGGTGTACATCACGTCGTAGGCCATGGTTGCCTCTTTCCTTCGTGGTCCGTGTTCGGTGTGGTGGTACGGATGGGGGCCTGCGGCCCCGTTCAGCACGGGCTGCGCCTGCGGGAGGCGGTCTCCACCGAACGCGTGAGCAGCCCGAGCGCCTCCTGCAGCTCCCGGGCCCGCTCCCGGGGCAGCCCGGCCGAGCACATGACGCGTTCGGGGACCTCCTCGGCGCGTGCGCGCAGCGCGTCGCCCTTCGGGGTGGTCGAGACCTCGACGACGCGCTCGTCGGCGGAACCGCGTTCGCGGCTCAGGAGCCCGGCGCACTCCAGGCGGCGCAGCAGCGGCGAGAGCGTGCCCGAGTCCAGGTGCAGGGCCCGGCTGAGTTCCTTGACGGTGAGCGTTCCGCGCTCCCAGAGCACGAGCATGACCAGGTACTGGGGATAGGTCAGTTCCAGGTCGCCCAGCAGTTCCCGGTAGAGCCCGGTCATGGCCCGGGAGGCCGCGTAGAGGGAGAAGCACAGCTGGTTGTCCAGGGCGAGGGGGTTCTCCCCTTGCTCGTCGGCCACGGTGTTCCCTCCTGCCCGTGCGGAACCGTTCGGTGGGCACCACCGTAACAGAATTCAATTGCGCGCAACATGATCGCGCGCAACTTTTTTGGTGTGTCTCGGTGGCCGGTGCCCGCGTCCGGCCGGACGCGGGCACCGGGGCCCTCAGAGGAAGCTCACGCCCTGGGCCAGCGGCAGCTCGCCGCCGTAGTTGACGGTGTTGGTCGCCCGGCGCATGTAGGCCTTCCAGGAGTCCGAACCCGACTCGCGGCCGCCGCCGGTGTCCTTCTCGCCGCCGAAGGCGCCGCCGATCTCCGCGCCGGAGGTGCCGATGTTGACGTTGACGATGCCGCAGTCGGAACCGGCCGCGGACAGGAACCGCTCGGCCTCGGACTGGTCCTGGGTGAAGATCGACGACGACAGCCCCTGGGGCACGCCGTTGTGCAGCTCCACCGCCTCCTCCAGCGTGCGGTAGGGCATCACGTACAGGATCGGCGCGAAGGTCTCCTCGCGCACGACGGCGGTCTGGCCGGGCATGCGCACCACCGCGGGCTCGACGTAGTAGGCGTCGGCGGCCTCCTCCTCAAGGACGCGGCCTCCGCCGACCAGCACCCGGCCGCCCTCGGCCTCGGCGCGCTCCAGCGCCGAGCGCATCGCGGCGTACCCGCGCTCGCCCACCAGCGGACCCACCAGCGTCGACTCCGCGAAGGGGTCGCCGACGCGGTCGCGCAGCTGCTTGTAGGCGTCCACGATCCGCCGGGTGACCTCCTCGGCCACGTCCTCGTGCACGATGAGGCGGCGCAGCGTCGTGCAGCGCTGGCCCGCGGTGCCCGCGGCGGAGAAGACGCTGCCGCGCACCACCAGGTCCAGGTCGGCGGAGGGGGCGACCACGGCCGCGTTGTTGCCGCCCAGTTCCAGCAGGTAGCGGCCCATGCGGGCGGCCACCCGGGGCGCCACCTCACGGCCCATGGCGGTCGAGCCGGTGGCCGAGAGCAGGGCCACCCGGGGGTCGTCGGCCAGGGCCCGGCCGATCTCGCGGCCGCCCAGCACGACCCGGTGCAGGCCCTCGGCGGGCGCGCCGACCTCCTGGGCCGCGCGCATGAGCAGGCCGTGGCAGGCCAGCGCGGTGAGCGGGGTCAGCTCCGAGGGCTTCCAGACCACGGTGTCGCCGCACACCAGGGCCACGCACGTGTTCCACGACCACACCGCCACCGGGAAGTTGAAGGCGGTGATCACGCCGACCACGCCCAGCGGGTGCCAGGTCTCCATGAGCCGATGGCCGGGCCGCTCGGAGGGCATGGTGCGCCCGTACAGCTGCCGGGACATGCCCACGGCCAGGTCGCAGATATCGATCATCTCCTGGACCTCGCCCAGCGCCTCGGAGCGGATCTTGCCCGCCTCGACGGTCACCAGCTCGGCCAGGTCGGCCTTGTGCTCGCGCAGCAGCTCACCGAGCCTGTGGACGAGCTGCCCGCGCACCGGTGCGGGGGTGTCGCGCCAGGCGGCGAAGGCCTCCCGGGCCTCGGTGACGGCCTGCCCGACGTCGGCGGCGGACTCGTGGCCCAGCGCGAAGAGGTCCTGGCCGGTGATGGGCGACCTGGCCGCACCGCCGGCCCCGGCCGGTTCCCGGGGCGCGGGGACGCGGCACCGGTCCAGGGCGGCCCGCGCGCGGTCGGCGAGGGAGGCGGTGGTGGGGAGGGCGGAAGTCGGCATGTGCTGCTCTCTCCGTTGAGAGGAACGGGCGGTCACCTCACACCCTGCCAAGTCCGACCCCGCCGGTCCAGCCCCCGTGTCTCGTCGGCCGGACGCGCCGCACGCCCCGTCCCCGGGGCGGTCCCGGGCGGCGTTAGACTCGGCTGGCCCCTCCCCCGGCGGCCCTCCCGACGCCCCTGAGACGGACAGCGACCCCCGTGCACCACCACACCACTCCCGAAGAGGACCGCGCTGGTCTCGCCGAGCCCCGCCTGGTCCTGACCCGCTCCGGCTTCGGCGCGGCCGAGCCCCTGTTCAGCGCCGACCTGCGGGCGAGCACCGACCTCGCCCAGGCGCGGGAGGCGGTCGCCTCGCACGCCTCCCGGCTGTGGACCGAGGCCGCCCGCGACGGCGCCGACGACCGCCCCCTGTACTGGGCGCGGCTGGTGCTCTCGGCCCGGCTGCGCTCCTGGCGGCCGGGCTTCGCCGTCTCCGACGCCGAGCGCGCCGACCTGCTGCACCTGCTGGAGACGGGTTCGCGCGGCATCGCCGACCTCGACTTCCCGCCGGGCGACCGGTGGGTGCGGGTGGTCGTGACCGGCTTCGACCCCTTCCGCCTGGACGAGGACCCGGCGTGTTCCAACCCCTCCGGCGCGGCGGCGCTGGACCTGAACGGGTGGACCTTCCCCGTGGGCGGGCGCACGGCCGTGGTGCGCACCGCGGTGTTCCCGGTGCGCTGGGCGGACTTCGACGCCGGGCTGGTGGAGGAGGCGCTGGCCGAGCAGCACCGGCGCGCGGACGCGGTGGTCACGCTCAGCCGCGGGCGTGCGGGCCGCTTCGACCTGGAGGTGTGGAACGGCGTCTGGCGCGGCGGGGGCGAGGACAACCTGCGGGTGTCGCGCACCGGCCGGGCGCCGGTGCCCGGCCCCGGCGCCCCGGAGTGGACGCTCTCCTCGCTGCCCCACGAGCGGATCCTGGCGGCGGTGAGGGAGGACCCCTACCCGGTGGTGGTCAACACCGAGGTGGCCGAGGCAGCGCCGGACGGGCGCGGGGTGGTGGTGCGCCCGGGCGGCCCCACGGAGGGGTCGGCGGCGCGCCGCGGGGGCGGCGGGGACTACCTGTCCAACGAGATCGCCTACCGCAACACGCTGCTGCGGGACCGGGCGGGGCGGCGGATCGCGGCCGGGCACGTGCACCTGCCCAAGGTGGCCTCCCCGGGGGAGAACGCCGCGGTCCTGGCGCAGGTCCGGCGGATCGTGGCGGCCGTGGCCGCCGACGCGGCCGGGCCCCGACAGGAGCCGGGGGAGGACTGACCCCCACCCCCGCCGGGCGCCCGCCGCCGCGCGGCGGCGGGCGCTGGTGGTGGGCGCTCCCGCCCGTCTCAGTAGGACGGGTCGGCCGCGAAGACGCTCATGAGCCCCGCAGCCCCGTAGAAGAAGAACAGGACGGCGTACAGCGCGGTCCCGACTCCGAAGAGCACCCAGGAGATGATGGTGCAGGTCCTGGCCGACTGGGGGTTGGTGGCGGTCATGGTCAGCGCGACGATGGCCAGGATGAGGCCGACGATCGACAGCATCCAGCACAGGCACAGGCCGAAGATGTTGGCGATGAGCGCGCCGATGGCCGAGCCCTGGCTCGCGGGCGGGGGCGGCGGCTGGAAGCCGGGGCCGCCGTACCAGCCTCCGGGGGGCGGGGGGAGGCCGCCGCCGGGCGGCGGATAGCCTCCGCCTCCTCCGGGAGGGGGCTGGTGGCCACCGCTCCCCCCGTTCGGGGGAACGTAGCCGCCGGTTCCGGGACCGTAACTCATGGGTGCCTTTCAGGGTGGACGGAGCGGGCGCTCCGACGGGGGAGGGCGTGTCACCGGCATCCGGGTTCGCGGGGGAACACCGTGTACGCCCCTTCATGATCAGTATGGCCGGAACGCGGACCCGTCGGGGACCGGCTAACCCGCGCCCGCACCGGGTTTCGGACAGTGCGGGCAGGTGGCCGCAAAGCCCCGGACCCGGGGCGCGGAGCCGGAGCCCGGGCCCACCGGGGACACGGCGGCGCGACCCTGCCCACGGGCCTTCCCGGAGGCGGCATGCGGTCCGCCTGAGGTGGCTCGGGTGAACGGAGCGTGACCGCACGCCGGACACGCTGAGTACGCGCACGCCTGCGAGGCGATTCACGCTGAGGTGAGCGGCTCGGATATGGTCCCCCTCGTGGCTGTCACCTCACTACGACGCAAACTCTCCGTCAGCGCGGCCGTGGGTCTGCTCCTGGTCCCCGGCTGCCACGCCGTGGAACAGGAGCTGCCCTACGCCGAGCCGGTCCGCTCCTCGCCCGACGACCTGGCGGGGATGGAGGCGAGCACCGTGTCGGTGACCACCGACGACAGCGCGGTGAGCTACCGCTACCCGCGGCTGGGCGGCGGCCACCCGTTGACGGTGGAGGCGCGCACCGCCATGGCCGCGCGCCAGACCGCCTTCCTGGAGGACCTGCCGGAGGGGGGCTCCCCCGAGCTGCACCAGGACACGGCCATCCTCGCCGCCTCACCGGAGGTGGTGGGCGCGCGGCTGACCGCGACCGCCTCCGCGGGCGGGGACGAGACCTTCGAGGCCGACACCCTGTGGTACGACGCCGACAGCGGGGAGGTGCTGCCCTGGACCTCGCTGTTCCGGGACGAGGAGGCGATCGAGCAGGCCCACCTGGCCCTGGCCGAGGTCCTGGAGGAGGGGTACAACCTGCCCGAGCGCCAGCTGCCCGGGCTGGTCGGCGAGGTCGCCTCGGGCGAGCGGTCGGCGCCGGAGGGCGGCGCGTCCGCCGAGGGGCGGGGCGGGACGACCAACGGTGGGGCGGCCGGGGGCTCCAACGGGGAGGCCGACGGGGAACCCGGCGGCGGGGAGGCGGACGGGGGCTCCGAACCGCTCGACCTGTCCGAGCCCGACCAGGCCCGGGAGGCCGCCGAGCGCTGGGCGGGCTCGCCCCTGGGCGACCTGGCCTTCAGCACGGCGGGCGGCCTGGCCGTGCGCATGGACCCCGACGCGGTGCCCAGTGCGGGCCGGGTCGGCGAGGTGCTGGTCCCGGTGGAGGCCGCCGACGTCGAGGGGCTGCTGTCCGAACTGGGCTACCTGGCCCGGGAGGCGGCCCTGGACGGGGACGGCCTGGGCGACGACCTCTCGCAGGACGAGGGGGGCCTGAGCGCCCAGGGACACACCCTGGACTGCGACCGCCTCAAGTGCGTGGCGCTGACCTTCGACGACGGGCCGGGCGAGCACACCGACCGGTTGCTGGACGGCCTGGCCGAGTACGACGCCCACGCCACGTTCTACGTGCTGGGCTCGCTCGTGGACGAGTTCCCCGCACCGGTGGAGCGCATGGCCGAGGAGGGCCACGAGCTGGGCAACCACACCTGGAAGCACGACGACCTGGCCCAGATGTCGGCCGACGAGATCCGCAAGGACATCGAACGCACCAACGCGGCCGTGCGCGAGGTGACCGGGGTGGAGCCGCCGACCATCCGGCCGCCCTACGGGTCGCTGAACGGGACGGTGCGCAAGACGGTGGAACAGCCCCTGGTCCTGTGGGACGTGGACACGCTGGACTGGAAGAGCCGTGACACCGATGAGGTCAGCGCGGCGGCGCTGGGCAACACCGTGCCGGGGAGCGTGGTGCTCTTCCACGACATCCACGAGACCTCCGTGGAGGCGATCCCGGACGTGCTGGAAGGGCTGCACCGGCGGGGCTACCACTTCGTGACGGTCACCGACATCTTCGGCTACCGGGGCATGGAGTCGGGCGACGTGTACACCGACGCGCGGCTCTCGTAGGCCCCGGGCCCGCGCGGCGGCGGTTCCCCGGCCGGGAGGAGGTCCCGGCCGGGGTCCGCGCGGCGGCGGCCCGCGCCGGGACGGTGCGCCCGCGGAGCCGTGGGCGGGCGCCCGCCGCGCCCGGGGCGGCGCCCGCAGGACCGCGGCCGACAGCCGGGAGGGCGCTGGCGAGGGGACCTCCCCGCGACCCCTTCCGTCAACAAAGAGGACATTCTCCACCCGTTAGAGAAAACGCTGGTGGCGGTCACCGGCTCCGGTGGACCCGATGGGCTAGGTTGCGTTTCCGGGGCCCGGTACATTCCCTTCCCGGATCACTCCCAAAAAGGAAAAGCCTCTTTTTTTCCTATTCGCCCGTACCCATCTTCCGCACGGAGGCACGAGCAGTGGCACCAGCCAAGACCGAGGCAGAGGAGTCCTCCGTGAAGACCCGCAAAGGGTCGATCATCGTGAGCTGGCTGACCTCGACCGACCACAAGGTCATCGGGTACATGTACATCATCACCGCCTTCGCCTTCTTCGTCTTCGGCGGAATCCTGGCGGTGCTCATCCGCGCCGAACTGTTCTTTCCGGGCATGCAGATCATGTCCAACGAAGAGTACAACCAGATGTTCACCATGCACGGCACGATCATGCTGCTGCTCTTCGCGACCCCGCTGTTCGTGGGTTTCGGCAACGTGATCATGCCGTTGCAGATCGGCGCGCCCGACGTGGCGTTCCCGAGGATGAACCTCTTCGGCTACTACCTGTTCCTGTTCGGCGGGCTGATCGTCTCGGCCGGGTTCCTCACGCCGGGCGGCGCGGCCAGCTTCGGCTGGTTCGCCTACACACCCCTGTCCTCGGCGGTCCACTCACCGGGGGTGGGTGGCGACCTGTGGATCATGGGGCTGGTGGTGTCGGGTCTGGGCACCATCCTGGGCGCGGTCAACTTCATCACCACTGCCCTGTGCATGCGCGCGCCCGGTATGACGATGTTCCGCATGCCGATCTTCACCTGGAACATCATCCTGACCAGCGTGCTGGTGCTCATCGCGTTCCCCGTGCTGACGGCGGCCCTGATCGCGCTGGGCGCGGACCGCATGGTCGGCACGCAGGTGTTCAACGCCGAGCACGGCGGCGCCATCCTGTGGCAGCACCTGTTCTGGTTCTTCGGCCACCCCGAGGTGTACATCATCGCGCTGCCGTTCTTCGGCATCGTGACCGAGATCCTGCCGGTGTTCAGCCGCAAGCCGATCTTCGGCTACAAGGGGCTGGTGGCGGCGACCATCGCCATCACCGGGCTGTCGGTGACGGTGTGGGCGCACCACATGTTCCCGACGGGTGCGGTGCTGCTGCCGTTCTTCTCGTTCATGAGCTTCCTCATCGCGGTGCCGACCGGGGTGAAGTTCTTCAACTGGATCGGCACGATGTGGCGGGGCCAGATCAGCTTCGAGACGCCGATGCTGTTCTCGATCGGGTTCCTGGTGACCTTCCTGTTCGGCGGTCTGACCGGTGTGCTGCTGGCCTCCCCGCCGATCGACTTCCACGTCACCGACTCCTACTTCGTGGTGGCCCACTTCCACTACGTGGTGTTCGGCACCGTGGTGTTCGCGATGTTCGCGGGCTTCTACTTCTGGTGGCCCAAGTTCACCGGGACGATGCTCAACGAGGGTCTGGGCAAGTTCCACTTCTGGCTGCTGTTCCTGGGCTTCCACGGCACGTTCCTGGTGCAGCACTGGCTGGGCGCGGCGGGTTTCCCGCGCCGCTACGCCGACTACCTGCCCGGTGACGGCTTCACCGAGCTGAACCAGATCTCCTCGGTGTCCTCGTTCGTGCTGGCGGCCTCGACGCTGATCTTCTTCTGGAACGTCTTCGTGACCGCGCGCAACGCCCCCCAGGTGGGGATGGACGACCCGTGGGGCTACGGCTGCTCGCTGGAGTGGGCCACGTCCTGCCCGCCGCCGCGGCACAACTTCACGTCGCTGCCGCGGATCCGCTCCGAGCGTCCCGCGTTCGACCTGAACCACCCGCACGTGGCGGCGCGCGCCCTGGACGAGGCCGGGCGCGGGGAGGCCGCCCCGAGGCGCTGACCCGCGCGGGCGGGGGGCGGGCACCGCGGCCCGCCCCCGCTCCCGCTCCCCCACTCAGAGGAACCGGCGCAGCAGCTTCTGCTTGAGCTCGGTGACGGGCGCGTAGGCGATGCGCATGGTGTCCATGAACAGCGACTTGTCCAGCACCGACTTGGTGTGCGAGAAGGTGTCCAGGGAGGCCGCGGAGTGGTAGGCGCCCATGCCGCTGTCCCCCACGCCGCCGAAGGGCAGGTCGGGGACGGCCAGGTGGGCGACCGGCAGGCCGAAGGCCAGTCCGCCCGAGGAGGTCTCGGTGGTCAGGCGGCGCTTGGTCTCCTCGGAGTCGGTGAAGCCGTACAGCGCCAGCGGCTTGTCGCGTTCGTTGACGAAGGCGATGGCCGCGTCCAGGTCGGGGACCCGCAGGACCGGCAGGACGGGGCCGAAGATCTCCTCCGACATCACCGGGGAGTCGGGGGCCACGTCGCCCAGGACGGTGGGGGCGACGTAGAGGCGGTCGATGTCGTGCTGTCCGCCGGTGACCACGGTGCCGCTGCCCAGCAGAGCGGTGATCCGGGCGAAGTGGCGCTCGTTGACGATGCGCCCGTAGTCGGCGCTGCGCGAGGGGTCCTCGCCGAACATCTCGGTGATGGCGGCGGCCAGCTCGCGCTGGAGCGGTTCGGCGGTGTCGCCGACGGCGAGCACGTAGTCGGGGGCCACGCAGGTCTGGCCGGTGTTGGTGAACTTGCCCCAGGCCAGGCGGCGGGCGGTGGTGGCCAGGTCCACGCCGGGTTCGACGATGGCCGGGCTCTTGCCGCCCAGCTCCAGGGTGACGGGGGTCAGGTGCTTGGCGGCGGCGGCCATGACGATGCGGGCCACGGCGCCGTTGCCGGTGTAGAAGATGTGGTCGAAGCGCTCGTCCAGCAGGGCGGTGCTCTCGGGAATGCCGCCCTCCACCACCGCGACCGCCTCGGTGTCCAGGTAGCGGGGCAGCAGCTCGGCCAGGGCGGCGGAGGTGGCCGGGGCCAGTTCGCTGGGCTTGACCAGGGCGGCGTTGCCCGCGGCGAGGGCGCCGACCAGGGGCGCCAGGGACAGGTTCACCGGGTAGTTCCACGGGGCGATGATCAGCACGGTGCCCAGGGGCTCGCGCACGCGGCGGGCCCTGGCCGGGGCCAGGGCGACGGGCACCGGCACCCGTTGCGGGCGCAGCCAGGAGGCCAGGTGTCTGAGGGTGTGGTCGATCTCGTTGACCACGAAGCCGATCTCGGTGGTGTGGGACTCGATGGGGCTCTTGCCGAGGTCGGCCCCGAGCGCGCGTTCGAACGCGGTGCGCTCCTCGGTGAGCATGCGGCGCAGCGCGCGCAGCTGGGCGCGGCGCCAGGCGACCGGCTTGGTGCGGCCGGAGGCGAAGGCGGCGCGCAGGCGGGCGACCACCGGCGGGATCTCGGTGGTCAGGGTGAGCGGCTCGGCGGGGGGCCGGGGGGCGGCCTCGGCGGCGGGAGCGCCTTGGGTCTCGGTCATGGAGCGATACTAAACGAAACGCTTTCGTTTCCCCAGACCCCGCTCACATAGGATTCGGGCATGACCACCGACCATCTGCCCGACGCCTCGCGCGCCCCCCAACGGGGCCGACCGCGCGACGCCTCCCGGGACCGCGCGCTGATGGACGCCACCCTCGCCGAGCTCGAACTGCACGGGTACGGCGGTCTGACCACGGCCGCCGTCGCCCGGCGGGCCGGTGTCTCCACCGCCACCCTCTACCGCCGCTGGCGTTCCAAGGAGGACCTGGTGCTGGGAGCCGCCCGGGACTGGGCGGAGAACCTGGGGCCCGACCTGGACACGGGCGCGCTGCGCTCGGACCTGTCCCGGCTCCTGCACGACAAGGCCGCCGCCCTGGAGGGGTCCTCGGGGAGGCTGCTGCGCGCGGTGCTGGGCGAGGCGGCGCACAACCAGGCGCTCGCCGACGCGCTCTTCGGCGACTTCGTGGTGCCGCTCCAGGAGCGGGTGCTGGCGGTGGTGGAGCGCGCCGTCGCGCGCGGGGAGATCCCGCCGGTGCAGGACCCGCTGGTGGTGGCGGAGATGGTGATCGGCCCGATGGTCAGCCACACGTTCCTGGTGCCGCCCGCGCCCGGCGCCTCCCCGGGCCACGACATGGCCGACCGGCTCCTGCCCTACCTGCTGCGCGCCCTGGGACACTTGGAGGCGGAAGCCCCCGGAGGGGCCCGGCCCGCCGACCCGGCCGGAAGGGCCCCGGGCGGCCGCACCGGCTGAGGTCGCGGGACCGCACGGCTTTCAGACGGACCTCTCCCGGCGGCGGCGGGAAGCCGCGGCCCGGACCTCACGGCACCCGGAGCGGTGGCGGCAGGGGTGGTAACACCCCTGGCCTCATCGCGTGGACGCTGTTACCGTCGGGGCAACGACCTACCTGATCCCCGGGGGAGTCCGCGCCGTTCGGCGTGCCCGATCCCCGGAGGCAGGCATGTTCTCGATCAAAGCTCCAGCTCAGTCCACGGCACTGTGGGACATGGTCGACGGGCCGATGCCGCGCGGGCTGCTGGGCGCCGGCGACCCCGATGTACACGTGATCGACGGCGTCCCGACGATGTACCTGGGCGGCTTCTCCACGACGTTCCGCAACCGTCTCTACCGCGCGCGTCTGGCACCCGGTCAGGCACTGGACAGCGGACGGTGGGTGTTCGACACCGACGCGCGCGGCCGGGTGAGGCCGCTGGTCGTGGACCCTCCCCGTGACGGATGGGACCGCGCGGGGATGCACACGCCCTCGTTCGTGCCCGGCGTCGACGGCCACCCGCCGCGCCTCTACTACACCGGGCGCGCCTCGCTCCGGCACTACGGGAGCCGCAGCAGCTACGCGATCGGGGTCCTGGAGTACCGCGGGGGACGGTGGGAGCGCCGCGCGGAGCCCGTCCTGCGCGGCAGCGCGCCCCGCATGAGTGTGCTGGAACCTCTCGTGGTCCACGACCGGGGCCGCTACCTGATGTGGTTCCAGGCGAACCCGAACGAGATCGGACCGGGCGAGCTGCCCGACTACGAACTCCGGGTCACCGAGAGCACCGACGGCCTGTCGTGGTCGGCGCCGAAGGTCTTCGCGGGGCCCGAGGAGGGATTCTTCGACAACGCCGTCCACCGCGTGGGCGGCCGGTGGGTCATGGTGCTGGCCCGGGGATCGAACCTGCACGGCACACCGCACTTCCCCGACCAGGGCCTGTGGATCACCACGGCCGCCGAACTCGTCCCGGAACGGTCGGGGTGGACGGCCCCGGTGCGTGTGCTGGACACCGATCACATGGATACGCCGGAGTGGATGGCGCGTGGTGTGTACGGGCCCGCGCTGCACGCGCTGGAGGGGGCCGGTGAGGCGGTGCTGCTGTACACCGCGACCAGGGACGCCCCGAAGTGGGCCGAGTTCAACGTGCGCCGCCTGCTACGGGGCAGGCGCCCGGTGGTGCCCTCCCCCTTCTATCTCGCGGTGGGGCAGTCGCGTCTGACAGCCCTGCCCCGCGGCACCGGCGGGAACGAGGGCTGAGAGCGGTCGGCGGGACGACCCGGCTCGCGGACCGAGCGAAGCGCGGCATCAGGCGGGCCGCGCGACGGCCGCCGTCCCGATCCCCTGCCCGCGGGAGAGGCCCTCACCCGTGGAGCCGCGCCCCTGCCCGGGGCGCGGCTCCACGGGCGGGCGTCAGCCCACCGTCGCCGGTTCCCAGGCGCGCTCGACCACGCGCACCAGGCCCCGGTCGGTGATCTTCACGCTCGGGGACACCGCCAGGGTCAGGGTGGACAGGCTCATGAAGGCGTTGCGGTTGTCCCAGCCCCACGCCGCCAGCTCCGCGCGCAGCTCCCGGGTGGCGCGGGCCACCTCGTCGGCGGGCCGCTCCGACATGACCCCGCCGACGGGCAGGGCGATCCCGGCGCCCTCGCCGCCCTCGCGGACCAGGCTCATGCCGCCGCCCCAGGACACCACCCGCGCGGCGGCCTCGCGCAGCGCCTCCTCGCTCGTGGCCACGACGGTGAGGTTGTGGCTGTCGTGGGCGTAGGTGGTGGCGAAGGCTCCCGCGCCCAGTTCCTGGCCGGTGACCGGCGCGAACGCCACCCCGCCCGCACCGGTGTGGCGCTCGAAGACCGCCACCACCGCGGTCCGGCCCTGCCAGTGCACCTCTCCCCCGCGCACGGGCAGCACGACCTCGTCCGGCTCGGTGTAGGTGTCCACCGGGTTCACCCGCAGCGCCCGGAAGGCGTGGTCGCCGTCGGGCAGGTCCACCCGCCAGCGGGCCGTCTGCGCGTCGGGAGCGCTGATGCGCACCGTGCCGCCGAACGGGTGGTCCGGCGCGGGTCCGGGGCCGGTGAGCGGGGCGCCGTCGCGGCCCACGACCGCGCCGCCCGCGATCGCGACCACGGGGGTCAGCTCGGTGAGCGAGCGCAGCAGGACCAGGTCGGCGCGCTTGCCCGGGGTGACGGTCCCCCGGTCGTCGAGGCCGAGCCTGCGCGCGGGCTGGAGCGTGAGCGCCCGCAGCACCGCCAGCGGCGGCAGTCCGCGTTCGAGTGCCACCGCCCCCACCCGGTCCAGGTGGCCGGTGCTCACGATCGCGTCCACGACGATGTCGTCGGTGACCAGGCAGAAGTCGGGCAGGTGCGGCAGGTCCAGCAGCGCCCGCACGACCTCGGGGGTCAGGCACTTCTCCTGGAGCATCAGCAGCATGCCCAGGCGGGCCTTCTCCACCGCCACCTCGGCGGTGTTCTTGCAGTGGTCGGAGTCGATCCCGGCCCACAGGTACTCGCCCAGCTCGGCACCGGACAGGTTGGGGCAGTGCCCGTCCAGGCGCACGCCCCGGCTGCGGGCGGCGGCGATGATGGCGCCCATCCTGGGGTCGCCGGAGACCACCGCGCGGTAGTCCATCACCTCGCCCAGGGTGGTGACCCCCTCCCAGTCCAGCATCTCGGCGACGTCGTCGGCGTCCAGGCGGGCCCCGGCCGTCTCGAACCCGTCGAGCGCGGGCACGCACGAGGGGACCGCCCAGCGCATGGTCTGCCCGGTGGACTCGCCCTGCGCGATCATCCACGCCTGCCCCTCGCGCCCGGCGACGTTGACGATCTCGTGGGCGTCGGCGAGCACGGTCGTGGTGCCGCGCGCGAGCGTGACCCGGGCGAACTCGGCCGGGGCCAGCAGGGAGCTCTCGATGTGCATGTGCGCGTCCACGTACCCGGGCGCGACCACGAGCCCGTCGGCGTCGACGGTCCGGCGGGCCTCGACCGGGGTTCCCGGCGGCAGCACCGCGCGGATCGCGTCGCCGACCACGGCGACGTCGGCCCGCCACACCTGGCCGGTGTGGACGGAGACGACGTCTCCGCCGCGGATGAGCAGGTCTGCGGTGAGCATCGGAGTCGGTTCCCCTTCCGGTGCGCGGTCGCGGTTCACGGCGTCCGCGCGCTGTCGTTCGGTTCTGCGGCGTAGCCGGCGATGCCCTCGGTGAGGCGGTCGGCGAACCCGTCGGCGTCCACGGTGCGGGCCACGCGCACGTGGCGTGCGCGTCCGGGGGTGCGCAGGTCGGCCACGAGGGCGCCCCGGGTGAGTTCCCCGGCGCACTCCACCGAGGCGGTGCCCTCCTCCCAGCCCAGCAGCTCGGGGTGGGCGACGGCGGCCACCGCCAGGGCGTCGTGCACCGGCACGGCGGCGACGCCGAAGCGGTCCAGGTAGCGCAGGGCGTAGTCGCGCAGCAGTGCTCCGGCGATCCCGGCGGTGCCGGGCAGCGCCGCCAGCTCCTCGGCCCGGCTCAGCGGGTACAGGGCGGCGCGGGTGACGTCCAGGCCCACGATCCGCACGGGCAGGCCCGACTCCAGGACGTAGCGGGCGGCCTCGGGGTCGGCGTGGAAGTTGAACTCCGCCGCCGGGGTGATGTTGCCCTGGGCGAAGGCGGCGCCGCCCATGACGACGATCTCGCGCAGTGCCGCTCCGGCCTGCGGGTGGCGGGCGAGCAGGGCGGCCACGTTGGACAGCGGGCCGATCGCCACCAGGGTCAGCTCCCCCGGCGATCCCAGGGCCTGCTCCGCCAGCCAGTCGACCGCGTGGCCGGGGCCGAACGCCCGGGGCGGCGAGGCGGGGACGAGCCCACCCAGGCCGCCGGCCCCGTGCATGGGTTCGTCGCGCAGGCGCGCGGTCCGGGAGATCGGCCCGGCCAGCCCCGACACCAGCGGCAGGTCGGCCGGGGCGCCGGCCAGGTCCAGCACGTGCGCGGCGTTGCGGTCCACGTCGGCGAGGGAGGCGTTCCCGGCCACCGTGGTCACCCCCCGCACCTCCAGCTCCGGGGAGGCCAGCGCGAGCAGCAGGGCGAGGGCGTCGTCGACGCCGGGGTCGCAGTCGATCACGACGGGGACGCTCACCGGGCCACCTCCTCGGTGAAGCGGTCCAGCCAGGTGGAGCGCTCCTGCGCGATGAGGGCCAGGTCGCCCTGGTGGTAGCCGCTGTCGGACGGGGAGGAGGCGGCCTGCCCCGACACCCGCTCCATGAGCGGGGTGGGGTCGGCCTCCAGCGCCACGGGCTTGTCGTAGAGGGCCTCGGCCATCCCCTCCTGGATCTCGGGGCGCAGCAGGAAGTCGACGAAGGCCAGGGCCCCGGCCTCGTTGGGCGCGCCGTTGACGACCTGGACGGTGTTGGCGGTCATCACCCGGCCCTGTTCGGGCGCGGCGAAGCCGATCGGCTGCCCGGCCTCCACCGAGCCCATGGCGAAGTTGTCCAGGCCGGGCGCCATGGCGATCTCACCGCGTTCGAGCAGGCTGGTGAGCTCGGTGGAGCCGGTGTAGAACTGGAGCGCGTCGGAGCCGATGCGGCCCATCGCCTCGAACCCGGCGTCGGGGTCGGAGGGGCCCGAACCGAAGTGCTCGCCCGCGGCCAGGACGAACATCGGTCCGGCCGAGACCGAGATGTCGGGCAGCACGTACCCCGCCTCGGGCTTGGCCCACAGGTCGTCCCAGGAGTCGGGGGCCTCCTCGACCAGGTCGGTGCGGTAGAGCAGGCCCAGGAGCTGGAAGGTGTAGGCGGGGCCGTACCCGTCCGGGTCCACCGCCCAGGGCTGGATGGCGTCGAGATTGGGCACGTCGGCGGGGTCGACGGGGGCGAACAGCCCCATGTCCTTGCCGATCTGGGCGTAGTAGTCGGAGATGAGCACGACGTCGGTGTCGGGCGTCTCGGCGTTGATCCTGAGCTTGGTGAGCCGCCCAGCGTTGTTGCCGGTGTCCAGGACCACCCGGATCCCGGTCTCGGCCTCGAAGGGGTCGGCCACCACCTCGGTGAACTCCTCGGTGGCGAAGGCGAAGGTGCTCACCACCAGCGTGTCGGGGTCGTCCTCGCGCACCGGTGCGCAGGAGGCGCTCACCAGGGCCAGCGCCGCCGTCCCGGCGAGCGCGGCGAGCACGCGGCGCGTGCGTGCGGGGCGGCTCATCCGGTCTCCTCGGTGAGTTCCACCAGGTGGCGGTCGGGCAGGGCGATACGCACGGGGTCGCCGGGACGCAGGTCGTCGGCCGGGTGCAGGGAGCGCAGGACCGCCCCGGGCCCCTCGACACCGTCGATGCGGGCCTCGACCAGGCAGTTGCTGCCCTGGAAGGTGACCTCGCCGACGGTGCCGTCCAGGCCGGTCTCGCCCTCGCCCTCGCGGGTTCCGGCGGGCAGCAGGCGCACGTGCTCGGGCCGGATGGTGACGGCTCCGTGCCCGGGCACCCGCGGGAAGTTGTCGTAGCCCAGGAACTCGGCGACGAAGCGGTTGGCGGGCGCGGGGAAGACCTCCCGGGGCGCGCCCTGCTGCTCCAGGCGCCCCTCGTTGAGGATGACCATGGTGTCGGACAGCTCCAGCGCCTCGTCCTGGTCGTGGGTGACCAGGACGGCGGTCAGCCCGGTCTCGCGCTGGACCCGCAGCAGTTCGCGGCGCATCTGCACGCGCAGCTGGGCGTCGAGGTTGGACAGCGGCTCGTCCAGCAGCAGCACCGAGGGGCGGATGGCCACGGCGCGGGCCAGGGCCACGCGCTGCTGCTGGCCGCCCGACAGCTCGGCGGGCTTGCGGTCGGCCAGATGGGCCAGGCCCACCAGGTCCAGCGCCTCACCGGCGCGCCTGGTCACCTCCTGGGCGGCGATCTTACGGGTGCGCAGCCCGTAGCCGACGTTGTCGCGCAGGGTCATGTGCGGGAAGAGCGCGTAGGACTGAAAGACCATGCCGATGTTGCGCTTCTCCGGCGGGGTGCGGGTGGCGTCCTCGCCCTCCAGCAGGATCCTGCCGGAGGTGGGCTGGAGGAACCCGGCGATCATGCGCAGGGTGGTGGTCTTGCCGCAGCCGCTGGGGCCCAGCAGGGTGGTGAACTCGCCGCGCTGCACGGCCAGGTCCAGGTCGGCGACGGCGGCGGGGCCGTCCTTGCCCTTGCGTCCGCCGAAGCGGTGGGTGACGCGGTCGAGTTCGACGACGGGTGTCATGTGGTGTGTCCTTCTCTTCCCGGTTAGCGGCCGAAGACCTTCGTGAAACCGACCATGCGTTCGGTGGCGAAGGCGACCGCGACGCTGAGCACCAGGAGCAGCACGCTGACCGCCGCGACCACCGGGTCGAACGAGGACTGGACGTAGTTGAGCATCTCCACCGGCAGCGTCGCCACGCCCGGGCCGGTGAGCAGCAGGGACAGGGGAACGTTGTTCAGGGAGGTGATGAAGGCCAGGATGGTGGCGGACAGGATGCCCGGCGCCATGACCGGCAGGGTCACGGTGAAGAAGGCGCGCACCGGTCCGGCGCCCAGCCCCCGTGCGGCCTCCTCCAGGCGCGCGTCGGCCAGCGACAGCGAGGCGCCCACGACGCGGACGGTGTAGGGCAGCAGCAGGACGGTGTGGCCGACGATCAGCGCGCCCAGCGCGGTGACGCGCATGCCCACCATGAGCTGCTGGAACAGGGCCAGGCTCAGGACCAGTTCGGGGACCACGATCGGGGCGAAGAAGAGGTTCTCCATCAGCCTGCGCCCGCGCGGGTTGCCCCGGTGCAGAGCCAGGGTCGCCGGAACGCCCAGGAGCAGGGCGATCGCGGTGGAGGCCAGCGCCACGGCGACGCTGGTACCGAAGGAGTCGATGAAGGGCCCGTAGTCCAGGGCGGCGGCGAACCAGCGCAGGGACAGGCCCTCGGGCGGGAAGGCCAGGGTGCTCCCGGCGGTGAAGGCGACCCCGATCAGGATCACCACGGGGCCGAGCATGAGGACGAAGGCCGCCGCCGCGAGCAGCGACAGGAAGGGGCGTCTCAGGATCATGAGGTGGTGCTCCCGATCTTGCCGAGCCGGCCCGACAGCGCGCTGACCGCCAGCACCAGCACCGTCATCACCAGGGCGACGGAGCTGGCGGAGGGCCAGTCGAGGCTGACGTTGACCCGGCTGTAGAGCAGGGTGGACAGAAGTCGTTCGCGCGGCCCGCCGAGCAGCTGGGGCGTGGTGAAGGCGGTGACCGCGCCCGCGAAGACGAGCGTGCAGCCCACGAGCACGCCGGGCAGGGCGAGCGGGAAGACCACGGTGCGGAAGGCCCGGCCGGGCGAGGCGCCCAGGCCGCGGGCGGCGTCCTCCAGGCGGTGGTCCTGCTGGGCGAGGCTGGAGTAGGAGGACAGGATCATCAGCGGCAGGAACAGCTGGACCAGGCCGAGCACGATGGCGGTCTCGGTGTAGAGCAGCTGGACCCGGCCCATTCCCAGGGCCTCGCTGACGCCGCTGATGAGGCCGTTGCCGCCCAGGACCATGATCCAGCCGTAGGTGCGCACGACGGTGTTGAGCAGCAGCGGGAAGATCGCCAGGGCCAGGAGGCGGCCGGGCCAGCGGCCGGGGGCCCGGGAGATGAGGTAGGCCACCGGGAAGCCCATGATCAGGCACAGCGCGGTGGTCACCACGGCGACGCGGACGGTGCGGGCGACCACGGGCAGCAGGTAGGGGTCGGTGAGCAGGCCGCCCGTCTCGCGCGCGACCGTGGCGGGGTCGCCGTCGGGCGGCCAGGCCAGGGTGGCCACGACCGGGTAGCAGAAGGCGAACAGGACCACGGCCAGCCCCGGGACCAGCAGGACCGTGACGGGTGGTCGTGGAAGGCGGCCGCGGCGCGGAGCGGCCGCGTCGGCGCCGACGGTGGGTGACGGGCGGGGCAATTCCACTCCCGGTCGCTGTCGAGGGGACGGTCTGGGTTCGGCACGGCGCCCGAGCTGCGCGGTGCCGTGTCTGCGCGAGGATTCGTCTGCACGATGCCTGATCCGAACAGCGGTTCATCTGCGGAAACATCTGCAAGCGCTTGCACAAGCGCTTGCACACCGTAGCCTGTGTCGGGGACATGAGCCAACCCCCGGGTCGCGAGTGTGACAGGGGGCACCGCCGGGTGTGAGGAGCTGCAATGGCGAGTCTGGACGACGTGGCCAGGGAGGCCGGTGTGTCGGCGTCCACCGTTTCGCGGGCCCTGTCGCGGCCGTCCATGGTCTCCGAGCCCACCCTGCTCCGGGTGCGCGCCGCCGCGGAACGGCTGGGGTTTCGGGCCAACCCGGCCGCGCGGGCGCTGACCACGGGCCGCAGCGGTTTCTTCGCCCTGCTCGTCCCCGACCTGGACAACCCCTTCTACTCCACCACCGCCACCGCCGCGCAGGAGCTGGCGGGCAGGAGCGGACGCCGGGTGATCATCGCCGTCACCGGGGGCGACGCGGCCCGCGAGGCCGAGGTGCTCGGCGAGCTGGAGAGCCAGGTGGACGGGTTCGCGCTCCAGTCACCGGTGGGTTCGGCCGCCGACCTGAAGGAGGCGCACCGGCGCAAGCCGCTGGTGGTGATCAACCGCCGTGTGCCCGGACTGACCTCGTTCACCGTGGACACCCCCGGCGGTCTGGGCACCGTCTACGACCGCCTGGTGGAGCTGGGTCACCGCGACGTCGCCTACCTGGCGGGGCCGCCCAGTTCGTGGATGGACCGGCGCAGGCGCGAGGAGCTGGTGGAGCACGCCGCCCGGTCCCGGTTGCGGGTGCGGGTCTTCGGGCCCGTGCGACCGGCCTTCGCCGAGGGGGCCGCGGCGGCGCGGGAGATCGTGGACTCGGGCTGCACGGCGATGCTGGTCTACAACAGCCTGTTGCTGCTGGGAGCGATGTTCGAGTTCGGCCGCATGGGAGTGCGGGTGCCCGAGGACATCAGTGTGGCCGCGGCCGACGACATCGCCCTGGCCGACCTGCCGGGGCCGCCGATCTCGGCGGTGCTGGCCCCGGCGGACGAGCTGGGCCGCGCGGCGGTGTCGGCACTGGTCGAGCTGGTCGACGGGCCTGCGGGGGCCCGCCCCCGGGGGCGCAGGCTGCCCACCGAGGTGCGCATCACCGACTCCCTCGCGCCGCCGCGCGCGGCCCGCGGCTGACGCGGGGTCCGGCTGTCCGGCGTTCACCGGCCGCTCTGCCGTGAGCCGGGGTGGCGGGAGTCCGTGCGCCGGAAGCCGGGCGTCGGTGGTTCAGGCGTCCCTCGGCGGACCGCGGCCGGTCGGGGCCGGGGTCGGCGGCGGGAGCAGCGCACAGCCCTCGTCCGATCACCGGAAAGCCGGGTGAGAGCGCGCCCCCGTACGGAATCCTGGACGGGACGGAGCAGCGTTCGACCTGAGGGCAGGAGCCGACCGTGGACAGATCAGTTCTGGTGACCGGCGGGAGCCGGGGCATCGGGCTCGGTATCGCCAAGGGGTTCGCCGAGGCCGGGGACCGGGTGGTGATCGTCGGCCGCGACGAGGCCCGGACGCGCGAGGCCGCCCGGGGCGTCCCGGGGGCGGAGTGGGTGGTCGGCGACGTGGCCAGGGCCGACGACTGCGAACGCGTCGTGGAGCAGGCCGTGCGGCGCACCGGCGGTCTGGACGTGGTCTGCGCCAACGCCGGGATCTTCCCCTCGTCCCCGCTGGTGTCGATGGACCCCGGCGAACTCGACCGGGTCGTGGACACCAACGTCAAGGGCACCGTGCTGACGGTGCGCGCCGCCGTGGAGGCCCTGACGGCCTCCGGGCGGGGGCGCGTGGTGATCACCTCCTCCATCACCGGACCCCTGACCGGATACGCGGGCTGGTCCCACTACGGTGCCACCAAGGCCGCCCAGCTCGGGTTCATGCGCAGCGCCGCGGTGGAACTCGCGCCCCGGGGTATCACCGTCAACGCGGTGCTGCCCGGCAACGTGCGCACCGAGGGCCTGGAGGAGTTGGGGCCGGACTACCTGGAGCGCATGCGCGCGGCGATCCCCCTCGGCCGCATCGGCGAGGTCGAGGACATCGCCGCGGCCTGCCTGTTCCTGGCCGGTCCCGGCGCCTCCTTCATCACCGGGCAGAGCATCGTGGTCGACGGGGGCCAGGTGCTGCCCGAGGACGGGCAGGCCTTCGGCGTTCTGGAGTGAGGGACATGGGGTTCGGATGAAGCCGGATATTGAGAACCGCGGCCTTTACGACGTAGATTCATAAGATCGCCCGAGCGCGCCGCACCCCGCGCGCTCGGGCGTTTCGCCCCCTCGCCCCCGAGGCATGCGCCCCGGGGGTCAGGCGGACTCCCGGCGCCCGCGTATCCCGTCGAGGAGGAAGGCGGTGCGGCGGTCGTAGTCCTCCCGCGGCGGGCGGGTCCCGTGCTTGAGGGCGAGCGCGGTGTCCACGACGATCGCGTGGAGGTCGTCCTCCTCGAACTCCGGACGCAGTGCGCCGCGGGCCCGGCCCGCCGCGACGAGCTCGCCGTTGATCTCCCCCGCGGCCCGGCAGATCTCCAGGAGCCGCCGCGAGTGCGGATACGCCTGCAACAGCAGGTCGACCGCGGCGGGCTGGCGGTACAGGAGGTCGCGCATCGCGGTGACGTAGTGGGCGATCCGCTCCCCGGCGTCGTCCAGGGCCCGGGTGCGGTCGATGGCGGCGTACAGCTCGGCCGCGACCACCTCCTCGACGACGGCCTCGATGAGGCCGACCCTGCCGCCGAACCGGTTGAAGATCGTGGCCTTGCTCACCCCGGCCGCCCGGGCGACCTCCTCCAGCGGCACGGACAGGCCCCGCCCCTGGAAGGCATCGATCGCGGCGCGCCGAATCTGCTCGGCGTTGCGTTTGGCGTCCGCCCGCAGACGGGGCCCCGAAGACGCCGCACCGGTCATGGCCACCCACCGTCCCCCGTTGCCGACACAACAACTTGACTCACTTGGTCAGTTTACTTAATGTCGTTGGCGCGAGCGAAGTTGACCATGCCAGTCAACTTAAGTGCGGATGCCCGACCGCCGCGTCCGGGCCGCTTCCGCCCGGGCCCGGGGACCGCCGTACGCGCACCCCGTCGGTGCACCGGATTCCCGTCGCCGCGACCCGCCCACCGGGGCGGGCACGAACACACATGGAGAGGACCACGGACATGATCGTCGTCACCGGCGCCACCGGCGCACTCAACGGAGCCACCGTCGAGCACCTCCTCAGGCGCGTCCCGGCCGACCGGATCGGCGTCAGCGCGCGCGACGTCACCAGGGCACGGCACCTCGCCGACCGCGGGGTGCGCGTGCGCCAGGGCTCCTACGACGACCCGGCCGCGCTGCGCGACTCCTTCGAGGGAGCCGACCAGGTGCTCCTGGTGTCCTCCAGCGACACGGAGTCCGACGTGGTCGGACAGCACCGCGTCGCGATCGAGGCGGCCGTCGCGGCCGGCGCCCGGCGGATCCTCTACACCAGCCAGCACGGCGCCGCCGCCGACAGCCCCTACCTCCCGGCGCGCCTGCACGCCGCCACCGAGGCGGTCCTCGCCGGGTCGGGGACCGCCTGGACCGCGCTGCGCTACGGGTTCTTCGGCAGCCTCGACCTCCTGCTCGGCCCGTGGCAGCGGACCGGGGTGATCGCCAAACCGGCGGACGGCCCCCTCCCCTGGGCCGATCGCGCCGACCTGGCCGAGGCCGCGGCGGTCATCCTCACCGGTGAGCGCTCCTTCGACGGCCCGGTCACCCTCACTCCGCCCGAGCCCGTCACCCTCGGCGACTTCGCCCGGATCGCCTCCGAACTCACCGGCCGCGACATCGAACGCGTCGTCGTGGACGACGAGCGGTGGAGCGCCGACCAGATCGCGAGCGGCGTCCCCGAACACGTGGTCGGGCTGACGCTCATGATGTCGCGGGCCGCCCGCGACGGGTACTTCGCGGGACACCACCCGCTGCTGACCGAGCTGCTCGGCCGCGAGCCCCGCAGCGCCGCCGAGCAGCTCGCGGACCACATCGCGGCCTCGGGGGCCTCCTCACCGACCGTCTGACCGCCGCCCGGCAAGGGACCAAGGAACTTTTCTTCCTCCGTCAGGTGAAGTACCTCTTCGTCCATGAGCGACAGCAGAAGGATCACCTGGGAGGGCTTCTTCAACACCCGCGACCTCGGCGGCCTGCCGAGCCGGGACGGACGCAGCGTCCGCCGGGGCGCCTTCGTCCGCTCCGCCGACCCGCGCTTCGTCACCGACAGGGGCTGGCGGGCCGCCCACGAGGCGGGGGTGCGCACCGTCGTGGACCTGCGCAACCCGGACGAGATCCGGCCGGCTCCGGGTGAGGGCCCGACGAGCCGGGGCGGGTCCGCCGCCTTCCCCGCGGAGACGGCCCCCACTCCCCTGCCCGCGGGGATGACGCGCCTGGAGGTGGCCCTGGACCACGTCGAGGACGTCGGGTTCTGGCAGGACGTCAACCGCCGACGGCTGAACGGGAGCCCGCTCTACTACCGCCCCTTCCTGGACCGCAAGGCCGAACGCTGCGCAGCGGTGGTCACCGCCCTGGCCCGGGCCGAGCCGGGCGGCGTCCTGTTCCACTGCGGGGCCGGACGCGACCGCACCGGTCTGGTCGCGCTGCTGCTGCTCGCCCTGGCCGACGTCGGAGCCGACGCGATCGCCGACGACTACGAGCTGTCCACGACCGAGCTCGTCCCGCTCTTCGCCGCGATGGGGCAACCGGACCAGGGCCCCGTGATCGAGGCCGTGCTGTCCGAGCGCGGCCTGACCCTGCGCGACACTGTCCTGGACGCCCTGCGCGGGCTGGACGCGCACGCCTACCTGTTGGCGGCGGGGGTCGCGGAGGAGGACCTGGCCGCCCTCCGGAAACGGCTCCTGGACTGACCGCCGCCTTCGCACGGCACGGTCCGGCCGACCCAACGGCGGGGCGGGCGGCTCTCCCCCGCCCGGTCGCTGCACGCCCGCCGCCCCCGGGGGACGCTCAACCGCGCAGCCGGGCGTTGAGCCGTGCGGCCTGGCGCATGAGGTGGTCGCGTTCGGGCAGGTTGGGCGCCGACCGGGCGGCCTCGGCGTAGAGCCGCGCCGCGGTGGCCGGGTCGCCGTCGCGCTCGTGCAGGTACGCGGCGGCGGCGCCGTGCCGGGGAACGGAGGGGTCCAGCTCCGCCAGGACGGCCAGCCCCGCCCGCGGACCGTCGGCCTCACCGACCGCGACGGCCCGGTTGAGGCGGACCACGGGGCTGTCGGTGAGGCGCACCAGTTCGTCGTACCACTCGACGATCTGCGTCCAGTCGGTCTCCTCTGCCGTCCGGGCGTCGGCGTGGAGGGCGGCGATCGCGGCCTGGGCCTGGTACTCGCCCAGGCGGTCGCGGGCCAGGGCCGCCTGGAGCACGCCGACGCCCTCGGCGATCATGCGGGTGTCCCACAGGCCGCGCTCCTGCTCGGCGAGGGGCACGAGTCTGCCGTCGGGTCCGGTCCGCGCCGGGCGCCGGGCGTGGTGCAGCAGCATGAGCGCGAGCAGCCCCGCGGCCTCCTCGTGGTCGGTTCCGGCCGCCAGCTGGCGGGTGAGCCGGATCGCCTCACCGGCGAGGTCGACGTCTCCGGAGTAGCCCTCGTTGAAGACCAGGTAGAGCACCCGCAGCACGGTGGCGACGTCGCCGGGCCGGTCGAACCGGACGCCCGAGACGGTCCGCTTGGCCCTGCTGATGCGCTGGGCCATGGTCGCCTCCGGCACGAGGTAGGCCCGCGCGATCTGACGCGTGGTCAGGCCGCCGACCGCGCGCAGCGTGAGCGCGACAGCGGAGGCCGGTGTCAGGGACGGGTGCGCGCACAGGAAGTACAGCCGGAGCGTGTCGTCCACCGCCTCGCCCGGACCGGGTGCGGGTTCGGGTTCGGCCTCGACGCGTACCTCGCGGTGCCGTCGGGAGGTGTCGGCGCGGGCGGTGTCGAGGAACTTGCGCCAGGCCACCGTGACCAGCCAGCCCCGGGGATCGTGCGGCGGGTGGTCCGGCCACACGCGCACTGCCTCGACCAGGGCTTCCTGCACGGCGTCCTCGGCCGCGGCGAAGTCCGCTCCGCGGCGGCCGAGGATTCCGATCACGGTGGGGGTGAGGGTCCGCAGAAGGGCCTCATCCATGGTGTGTCACTCCGTGATGGTCGGGGGCGCGGTCAGGAACGGGCGCACCTCCAGCCACTCGTGGATCGGCTTCCCGCCCGCCCCGGGCGCGGCCGACAGCTCCCCGGCCAGTTCGACCGCCCGCTCGTAGTTCTCGACGTCGATCACCATCCAGCCGGCGATCAGGTCCTTGGTCTCGGCGAACGGGCCGTCGGTGACCGGCGGCCGCCCCTCGCCGTCGTAGCGGACGAACGCGCCCTCCGGGGAGAGCGCCTGGCCGTCGACGAACTCGCCGGTGCCCTCCAGCCGGTCGGCGAAGTCCCGCATGTAGCGCATGTGGGCCGAGACCTCCTCCGGCGTCCACTGGTCCATGGGCACGTCGTTGACCGATGCCGGTGCGCCCCGGTAGTGCTTGAGCAGCAGGTACTTGGCCATGATGTCCTCCGTGGGTCGCTCTCGTGGCCCGTGTGGGCCGGGTGCCGTGCGGCCCCGTCGCGGGCCGTGTTCACTCCGGGGACGGAGCCGTGCGCGGGTTCTCGACATCCCGCGGCGACTTTTTCCGACGGATTTCGCGGTGTCCGCCTCCTCCACTGTGCCGCAGGACCGCTGACGGGCGCGGGAAGCCGTTTCGCGTCGCGCTCGTCAAACGACGTGGGCCTCACCTTAGGAGGGACCGGTCTCGCCCGCCCCTCCCCCGCACAGACAACAGAGGGAAAAACGCTGTAAGTCGGGGCGTCACAACGAACACCCGAAACCGGCCCTGACCTTCCCTGTCAGCGCCACCCACCCTGTTCGCACGCTTAGACGAACACCCCGGCGAACACCCTGGACACGGCGAACAGCCGTCCTCCCCCGGCTGACAGCGTCCTTCCCTGACAGCGCGCCATAGAGCTGTCAGCACCGCGTCAGCCATGCTGTCAGCCGCGGCCAGGAGCGCTTCGGAAGTTCCGCCGCCCCGGGAGCGATCGTCCGGCCGGGCAGGCCGCGGACGTGGTCACCGCCCGGAGAACGGTCCACGACGGCAGGAGGGCGCGGACGGCAGGAGGGCGCGGACGGCGGGGGGAACGGGAAGCCGTCGGCGGTCCGCGATGTCAGGAGGGCGCGGGCAGCGGCCTCACGCCAGGACCGCGACCGACCCCCGCTCCACCAGGCGCACGGGCAGCCGAACGGCGCTGCCGGGCCCCTCAACGAGCAGGCCCATGATCCGCTCCCCCAGCACCTCGCGCTCCACGGCGATCGTGGTCAGGCCGGGGTCCAGCAGGGCCGAGGTGGGCAGGTCGTCGTGGCCCACCACGCTGACGTCGCGCCCCACGCGCAGGCCCAGGGAGCGGGCGGCGTCGTAGACGGCGGCGCTCAGGTGGTCGGAGTTGACGATCAGAGCGCGGTGCCCGGGGCGCGCCATCATCTGAGCGGACCTGCGGGCCACCGCCTCGTAGTCCAGGGGGCCGCGTGCCACCGACGCGGTCATCCCGTGCCGGGCGCAGTGGCGGTGGAAGGCCTCCTCGCGCCCCCAGTCGGCGGCCAGGTGCTCGGGGGCCATCAGGAGCGCGGCCTCGCGGTGGCCCCGCTCCGCCAGGTGCTCCACGGCCCGGGCGACGGCCTCCTCGTCGTCGGGGCCGACCGTGGACAGACGGCCGGCGGTGCCCTCCCGGTCGGGTTCGGGCGTGCAGTTGAAGGCCACCACCGGGACGTGGGTGTGGCGGTCCATCCACTCCAGGAGGCGGTCGCGCCGCCCGATGGGCGCGACGGCGATCCCGGCGACCGCCTCGGCGGCGAGCCTGCGCAGCGCGGCGCTCTCCCGCTCCTGGTCGTAGTCCGAGCTCATGATCAGCAGGAGCGCCCCCTCGCGGTGCGCGACGGTCTCCATGCCGCGCAACACGTCCAGGAAGAAGGGGTTGCGCATGTTGCGGATCACCACGCCGTAGGCGGAACGTCGGCCGGTGCGCAGCGCCCGGGCCCGGCCGTCGGCCTGGTAGTCGAGTTCCGCGGCGATCCGGCGGACCCGCTCGGCGGTCGCGGCGGCCACGCGGCCGGTGCCGTTGAGGGCGAAGCTGGCCTGGGCGACCGAGACGCCCGCACCGGCCGCGACGTCCCGCAGGGTCGCGCGCTTGGTCGGTTCCGGCATGGCTCTCCTCGGGGGGACTGTGACCGTGGACTCGAAAGTACCGTGCGCCCGCTCGGGGCGGGCACCGGCGGGTCGACGGCGCGGGACGCTGTTCCACCGGTGTTCGACCTCCGGTCACCGTTTGCGAAACAACAGGTCACCGCACTGATTAATCGTTTAATCACGCACTTCCGCACAGCGGTGTCCGGCAGGCACCGCAGACCCGATCCCGGAGTCCCCATGACCCTCACCCGCGGACGCGGCGTCCTGAGCGCCGCCGCGATCACGTCCGTCCTCGCCCTGACCGCCTGCGGCAACGCCGACCTGCCCCAGGCAGCGGCCACCGGCGACGGCGGCACCGTCATCACCTACAACTCCCCCGCCGAGTGGGGCAACTACGGCGAGGTCCTGGCCGCCTTCACCGAGCAGACCGGCATCCAGGCCCCCAACGACCCGAAGAACTCCGGGCAGGCCCTGGCCGCGCTCCAGGCCGAGAAGGGCGCGCCCGTCGCCGACGTCGCCTACACCGGCATCGCCTTCGCCGGACAGCTCGTGGAGGCCGGGGTCCTGCAGTCCTACGTGCCCGAGGGCGCGGAGGAGGTCCCCGAGGACCTGCGCGACCCCGACGGGAACTGGACCGCCGTCCACACCGGCACCATCGCCTTCATCGTCAACGAGGACCACCTGGACGGCGCGCCCGTGCCGAGCAGCTGGGAGGACCTCCTCGACCCCGCCTACGAGGGCAAGGTCGGCTACCTCGACCCCACCCAGGCGGCCGTGGGCTACTCGGCCGCGACGGCGGTCAACCACGCGCTCGGCGGCGACCTGTCCGACTGGCAGCCGGGACTGGACTACCTGGCCGAGCTGAAGGAGAACGGCGCCTCCACCTCCGCGCAGACCGCCACCGCCAAGGTCGCCCAGGGCGAGATCCCCATCCTCATCGACACCGACTTCAACGGCTACAAGCTCCGCGACGAGGGCGCCGACGTCAGCGTCGTCATCCCCGAGGAGGGCTCGCTGCAGATCCCCTACATCGTCGGCCTGGTCGAGGGCTCGCCCAACGCCGAGAACGGCAGGGAGCTGCTGGACTTCTACTTCTCCGAGCAGGGCCAGGGCCTCTTCGCGGACGGCTACATGCGCCCGGTGGTCGGCCAGATGCCCGAGGAGCTCGCCGATCAGGTCCTGCCCGAGTCCGACTACGAGCGCGCGATCACCATCGACTACCTCGAACAGGGCGAGCGGCAGCAGGAGTTCATCGACCTGTACCAGAGCGAGGTCGGCTTCTAGTGTCCCCCGGTACCGCGCGCGTGCGCCGCGCCGCGCCGCCCCCGTGGTCCGCGGCGCTCCCGGCGCTCGCCCTCGTCTGCCTGTTCAGCGCCTACCCGGTCGTGGTGCTGGTGGCCAACTCCCTGGGCCTGGGCCGGTCCCCGGCCGACGGGGGCCCCACCCTGGAGCACTACGCCGACGCCCTGTCCTCGGCGGCCGTGCGCGAGTCGCTGGCCGCGTCGGCGCTGGTCGCCGGGGTGGCGGTCCTGGCCACGCTCGTGATCGCCGTCCCCGTCGTCCTGCACCAGGCGCGGCAGGACCGCTCCGGGGGCGGCGGGGCCGCCACCGACGCCCTGCTCACCCTGCCGATCGCCCTGCCCGGCATCATCATCGGGTTCTTCGCGATCGTGCTCAACGGCAGGACCGGCCTGCTCGCGCCGCTGTGGGAGGGCTTCGCGGGGCTGGCCTACACCCTGCCCGGCCTGCTCGTGGCCTACGTCTACTTCTCGCTGCCCCGGGTCCTGGGGCCGCTGCGCGCCGCCGCGGCGGGGCTTGCGCCCTCGCTCACCGAGAGCGCCCGCACCCTGGGCGCCTCCAGGGTGCGGGTGCTGTTCACGGTCACCCTGCCCCTGCTGCTGCCCGCGCTCATCGAGACCGGGGGCACGGCGGCGGCGATCGCCCTGGGCGGGTACGGCACGGTCGCCACGCTCTCGGAGGGGATCCGCCTGCTCCCGCTCAACGTCGCCAACGAACTGACCACCGGCTACCGCCTGGCCGCCTCCTCCACCCTGGCGGTGCTGCTGGCAGCCATGGCCGTCGCCGCGCTGGTGCTCGGCCGCGGCCTGGGCCGCCTGGTCGGACGGGCGGTGGCCTCGTGAACCGCGTCGTCACCTGGGCCGTCTGCGCCTTCGTCCTCGTCCCGATCCTGGCGACCCTGGTGGTGGCCACCAGCGTCGACTTCTCCCAGGGCCCCTGGGGCGGCGGGTTCACGCTGGACTGGTTCGCCTACGCCTGGCCCCCGCTGGCCCCCGTCATCGGCCGCAGCCTGGCCGTGGCGGCGCTGGTGGTGGTGCTCAACCTCGCCCTGGGCGGCCCGCTGGCCTGGTGGGTGGCCCGCCACCCCTCGCCGCTGACCCGGCTGACGGGATACCTGGTCAACGTGCCCCTGGCCGTGCCCGGCATCGCGTTGAGCGTCGCCCTGGTGAGCGCCTACGCGGCGCTGCGCCCCAGCGGGATCCTGCTGGTCATGGGCCACGTGGTGTTCACGCTGCCCTTCACCCTGGCCGCCCTGGTGCCCGCGCTGGCCGACGACGACCTGCGCCTCAACGAGCAGGTCGCCCGCAGCCTGGGGGCCGGGCCCGCCAGGGCCCTGGCCACGGTCACCGTCCCCGGCTGCCTCATCGCGATCACCCAGGCGATGACGATGGTCTTCGCCCTGTCCTTCGGCGAGTTCAACATCTCCTTCTTCGTCAACCCGCCCGCCACGCCCACCGTGCCGTTCGCCCTGTTCGACTCCTACTCCACCCAGAGGCTCGAACCCGCGTCCGCGCAGTCGATCATCTTCATCGCCTTCGTCGCCCCGGTGCTGACGGCCATCGTGCTGGCCCGGCGGCACGCCCTGAGGAGCACTCCGTGACCGATCTCCGTGAACCCGGGACCCGCGCGTCCGACCCCGCCGCTCCCGCGCCCGGCCCCGCCGCCCGCGCGTCCGGCCTCACCGTGTCCGACCTGACCATCCGCTACGGCGACACCGAGGCCGTCCGCGGGGTGTCCATGGAGGTGCTGCCCGACGAGACCGTGGCCGTCGTGGGCCCCTCCGGCTGCGGCAAGAGCAGCACCCTGCGCGCGGTCGCCGGACTCACCCCGGTCGCCGAAGGAGGCATCGGCCTGGGCGGACGCGACATCACGCACCTGGATCCGGCCCGCCGGGGCGTGGGCCTGGTCCCGCAGAACTACGCGGTGTTCCCGCACCTGAGCGTGGCGGGCAACATCGCCTACGGCCTGCGCGCCCGGCGGCTCCCGGCCGACCGCAGGCGCCGCCGGGTCGCCGAGATGCTGGAGTTGACGCAGCTCACCGAGCTCGCGGAGCGGCGTCCCGACCAGCTCTCCGGCGGCCAGCGCCAGCGCGTGGCCCTGGCCCGGGCCCTGGCCGTCGAACCGGACGTCCTGCTCCTGGACGAGCCCCTGGCGGCCCTGGACCCGCAGCTGCGGGGCGGCCTGCGCCGGGAGCTGTCCGCCATGCTCTCCTCCTCGGGGTGCGCCACGCTGATCGTCACGCACGACCAGCGCGAGGCCCTGTCCCTGGGGTCGCGGATCGCCCTGATGCGCGAGGGGTCCCTGGTGCAGTTCGGGACGCCCCGGGAACTGTGGGAGGACCCCGCCGACGCCTTCGTCGCGGACTTCCTGGCCAACGCGGTCCTGCTGGACGCCGAACTCTCCCAGGGCGAAGCCGCGGTGCTCGGCGGCCGGTGGAGGATCCCCGCGTCGGACCTGCGGACCGGGCCGACCCGGCACGGCCGCACCCGCCTGCTCCTGCGCGACGACAGCCTCACCGTCACCGACCACGACGACGCCCACGCAGTGACCGCCCAGGTCACGCACGCCGAGTTCGTCGGCGACGCCGTCCGCCTCACGGTCGACGCGCACGGCCACGTGTTCGGCGTGCGTGTCCCGCCCGATGCCCGGATCGGCCGTTCCGTGTCGCTGGCGGTCGTTCCCGGCCGCGCCACCCTGCTCGTCCCCGCGGCCTGATAGCGGGCGTTCCGGTCGCCGAGGCCACCGCTTCGGTCCTTTCCCGGAGGCAACCGCCCGACTCCGCCCCTGAAGGCACCAGACCACCCCACGACGGAGGAACCCATGCTCGAACTCGAAATCCTCGGCTCCAACGCCACGGCGCCCACCGCGGAGGGCCCCGCCTCCTGCTACCTGCTGCACACCGACGACGGCATCCTGCTGGTCGACGCCGGGCCGGGGTCCCTGCTGGCCTACTGCGCGCGCTACGGGCTCGACCGGCTGCGCGGGATCGTGGTGACGCACCTGCACGCCGACCACAGCCTGGACCTCATGGCCTGGGCCTACCGGTGGACCTTCCCCGATGTGCTGCCGCGCATCCCCCTGTACTACCCGGAGGGGGAGGCCGAGCGCCTGGCCGCCTTCGACGCGGTCTTCGGCATCCCGACGCTGCCCACGATGAACAGCCCCATCGCCCAGTCCTTCGAGCCCAGGGAGATGGCCATGGACGGGACGACCCGCTACGAGGCGGCGGGGACCCCCTTCCGCTCCTTCCGGGCCCACCACAGCGTCCCCTCGGCGGCGCTGCGGTTCGAGGACCCCGACGGCGGCAGGGTGGTCTCCTTCTCCTCCGACACGGGGTACTGCGAGGCCGTCGTGCGCGCGGCCGAGGGGGCCGACCTGTTCGTGTGCGAGTCGACCTACCTGGAGGCCGACGACCAGGCCCTGACCGGCCACGGCCACCTCACCGCCGCGATGGCCGGTGACCTGGCCGCCGAGGCAGGGGTCGACCACCTGGTCCTCACCCACTTCGCCGACCCCCGCATGTGGGAGGAGGGCGCCCAGCACGCGGCACGCGGGTTCTCCGGCCCGGTGAGCGTGGCCAGGCCCGGCAGCCGCTTCTGAGGGGGCGGACGGGTCCGCACGACCGCCCGGGGGCGCCGCCGCACCGTCTGCCGCGCTCCCGTGGTCCCGGCCTCAGCTTTGGTCCCTGGCCGGGACCACGGGCTGCTCTCCCCGCCCTGCGGCACACAAGGACACCTCGGCGTAGGGCTCGCGGATAGGCCACCAGGGGCGGCAACAGCACTGCGCGGGATGCGCCCCGGACGAAGATGTCGCGTGCCTCTAGCTCGTTTGACAGACCACCGGACTTCTAATCCGATGGTCGCAGGTTCGAATCCTGCCGGGTGCGCCACAAAACCCCAGTTCAGACGGGGTGTGCGAGTCGAACAGGCGAGGCGTGCGGCCCGGATCGGGGCCTGACATCCTCCATGTGTGCTCCCCAGTGCAGGGTCCAGTACAGGTGGAGGCCCACCTCCCGGAGCACTTTGCCGTTCCGTGACCCTGCGGGGGTGCCCGGGACACCCCCGTGTCCGCCCGACAGGCCACATACGACCGTTTCAGCCCAAACCCCTTAGCTTGTTCTTTAACCTGCGCGGTTCCTGTGCTGTGCGAGGGTGAGGTCGCGTTTGACGGTTTTGCCGACGTCGTAGCGGGACGCCGGGCGGCGGTTCTTCGAACCGGGCGGTCGTCCGGGACCGGGCCAGGAGGGTTTCGGTGCCCTGGCCGGACGCGCCGCCTTCACCCGCAGGTGGCGAAACCCCCGCCGGACCCGGGCGGGGGTGAGTCGGCCCGGCTCAGCGGGCCGCTCCCAGGGACGGCGCAGATCCTCGGCCAGCGGGCGGGCCAGACGCAGCTGGGTGTGCGCGGCGATGACCAGCCAGGTCCACCGGTCGGCCGCCTCGCAGGAGCGCACCCTCGGGCAGGTCCAACCCAGGGTCTGCTTGAACAGGCGGAAGGTGTGCTCCAGATCGAAGCGGCGCAGGAACGCCTGCCACAGCACATCGACCAGCTCGCCGCTGGCTCCGGTGACCGATGACCACAGCCACACCGGCTTGGGGTCCCGGTCGCCGGGCAGGTGCTCGACCTCCAGGCGCACCAGGGTCCCCTCAACGACGGGCAGGTTTCCGTCGTGGTCCAGCCAGGGGCCGCGGTGGGTAAGCCGGGGGTGCAGCCGGTCCCACGCCCGGGCGTGGGCGGTGCCGTAGCGGGTGGTTTCAGTCACGGTGGCCTGGTCGGGGGCGTGCCAGCTGTCCGGCTCGGCCAGGGTGAATACCCCGCCGTGCTTGCGCGGGCGCCCGATGGTGCCTGGGGGCCGGGGCGGTGCGGGTCGCAGCATGACGCGGTCGGAGCGGATGCGGCCCACCAGTTCCACGGGCAGGTCGGCCAGGACGAAGGCCAGACGGCACACGTCGTAGCCGGAGTCCATGACGATCAGGATGTCGGCCTCGCCTTGGCGCCAGTGCCCGGCGGCGATGAGGCGGGTGACGACCTCGCGCAGCTGGGCCGCAGTGACGGCGGTGGCGTCGTCGGCCGGGCCCAGACGGACCGCGTCCAACAGGGCGGTCCACGAGGTGCGGCCGGTCTCCAGGGCGGCGACGAAGGAGTAGGGCCAGCCGGGGATGAACTGCGAGGTGTTCTTGGAGCGGCCGTAGACGTGGCAGAACAGCCGGTCGGGGCTGCACGGTGCGTCGGGACGCAGCCAGGGCGAGACGTCCACGGCGAGAACGATCCGGCCGTCGGCCGCCCGGGGCAGGGGTAGTTCGGCCAGCGAGCGCCGCAACCTGCCAGTGTCCACCTGGCCGTGGTTCAGCGCGTCATACATCGCGCCGTGTCCGCGCCGGTGCTCGGCCACCAGTGTCAGATCGACCAGCGAGCTTACCGGCCCGTCGGAGCACAGCATCGCGTCGCACAGCTCGAACAACGTGTCTGCCCGGCGGGGCAGACAGTCGTGGAACTCGCTTCGAAACCAGGACAATGTGGGCAACGCCTCGACGCCGACGGCGTCATCCATCAGACTCATCACAGCGGCCGTTCCTCGGTACTTCGTGACTCGACATCTCGAAGCGTGAGGGATGGCCGCCACTGTTGTCCGGGGAACGGCGAACCCCGACAAGAAACGATCTTGCCGGGGTTAAAGAACAAGCTTAGAGGGCGTCTGAAAAGGGTCAGAGCGGTGCAGACTGGAGGAGTGAATCCCCTGCGTTCGGAGGCCGATGGTGCCCGGACGTACCTCGTACCCCACTGACCTGTCCGACACCGAGTGGGAGCTCCTCGCCCCTGTCATCCCCGCGCCCAAACCGTGTGGACGCCCCGTCCTGCACGAACGGCGCAAAAGCATCAACGCACTGGCCTACTGAATGAGAGCCGGGTGCGCGTGGAGGCTGCTGCCTCACGACTTCCCCACCCTGGCAGAAGGTCTACCACTACTGGAGGCTGTGGCGCATCGAGGGCCGCTGGGAGCAGATCCTGGACCATCTGCGCCGACGCGAACGGATCCGCAACGGCCGCGACCCCGACCCCAGCGCGGGGATCATCGACTCCCCAAGCGTCAAGGCCACCGACCGCGGCGGGTCGCACGGCTACGACGGAGGCAAGAAGATCAACGGAATCAAGCGTCACCTGCTGGTCAACACGAGGGGCACCGTGCTCACCGCCTGTGTCAACCCCGCGAACGCGGGGGATCGCCAGGGCGCGATGATGCTGTTGTCCCTGGCGGAGTGGGCGCGTCGGACAGTGGACGTCACCGTCCAGATCGCCCAGCAGCGTGACGGCGGCTTCCGGGGCACCTGGGCTCCGCGGGATGCTCCTGCGCGTGAGGTGACCCGGATCGCGGTGGTGCCGCGCCGGTGGGTCGTCGAGCGCACGTTCGCCTGGCTGGGAAAGTACCGGCGTACCTCGAAGGACTACGAGTACCTGGCCGCGAACTCCGAGAACGTCATCTACCTCGCAATGAGCATGACCCTGCTGCACCGCCTGGCACAAACATCATCCTGACCCTTTTCAGACGCCCTCTAAGCTTGTTCTTTAACCCCGGCAAGATCGTTTCTTGTCGGGGTTCGCCGTTCCCCGGACAACAGTGGCGGCCATCCCTCACGCTTCGAGATGTCGAGTCACGAAGTACCGAGGAACGGCCGCTGTGATGAGTCTGATGGATGACGCCGTCGGCGTCGAGGCGTTGCCCACATTGTCCTGGTTTCGAAGCGAGTTCCACGACTGTCTGCCCCGCCGGGCAGACACGTTGTTCGAGCTGTGCGACGCGATGCTGTGCTCCGACGGGCCGGTAAGCTCGCTGGTCGATCTGACACTGGTGGCCGAGCACCGGCGCGGACACGGCGCGATGTATGACGCGCTGAACCACGGCCAGGTGGACACTGGCAGGTTGCGGCGCTCGCTGGCCGAACTACCCCTGCCCCGGGCGGCCGACGGCCGGATCGTTCTCGCCGTGGACGTCTCGCCCTGGCTGCGTCCCGACGCACCGTGCAGCCCCGACCGGCTGTTCTGCCACGTCTACGGCCGCTCCAAGAACACCTCGCAGTTCATCCCCGGCTGGCCCTACTCCTTCGTCGCCGCCCTGGAGACCGGCCGCACCTCGTGGACCGCCCTGTTGGACGCGGTCCGTCTGGGCCCGGCCGACGACGCCACCGCCGTCACTGCGGCCCAGCTGCGCGAGGTCGTCACCCGCCTCATCGCCGCCGGGCACTGGCGCCAAGGCGAGGCCGACATCCTGATCGTCATGGACTCCGGCTACGACGTGTGCCGTCTGGCCTTCGTCCTGGCCGACCTGCCCGTGGAACTGGTGGGCCGCATCCGCTCCGACCGCGTCATGCTGCGACCCGCACCGCCCCGGCCCCCAGGCACCATCGGGCGCCCGCGCAAGCACGGCGGGGTATTCACCCTGGCCGAGCCGGACAGCTGGCACGCCCCCGACCAGGCCACCGTGACTGAAACCACCCGCTACGGCACCGCCCACGCCCGGGCGTGGGACCGGCTGCACCCCCGGCTTACCCACCGCGGCCCCTGGCTGGACCACGACGGAAACCTGCCCGTCGTTGAGGGGACCCTGGTGCGCCTGGAGGTCGAGCACCTGCCCGGCGACCGGGACCCCAAGCCGGTGTGGCTGTGGTCATCGGTCACCGGAGCCAGCGGCGAGCTGGTCGATGTGCTGTGGCAGGCGTTCCTGCGCCGCTTCGATCTGGAGCACACCTTCCGCCTGTTCAAGCAGACCCTGGGTTGGACCTGCCCGAGGGTGCGCTCCTGCGAGGCGGCCGACCGGTGGACCTGGCTGGTCATCGCCGCGCACACCCAGCTGCGTCTGGCCCGCCCGCTGGCCGAGGATCTGCGCCGTCCCTGGGAGCGGCCCGCTGAGCCGGGCCGACTCACCCCCGCCCGGGTCCGGCGGGGGTTTCGCCACCTGCGGGTGAAGGCGGCGCGTCCGGCCAGGGCACCGAAACCCTCCTGGCCCGGTCCCGGACGACCGCCCGGTTCGAAGAACCGCCGCCCGGCGTCCCGCTACGACGTCGGCAAAACCGTCAAACGCGACCTCACCCTCGCACAGCACAGGAACCGCGCAGGTTAAAGAACAAGCTAAGGAAGGTTTCGAGTTCGTCAGAGATCTATTCGGGTTGGACCAGACCCACGTTCATCCGTACGAGGCGATCCGTCGCCACACGGCCCCGATAATGCTTCTCTGATGGCGTGTGCGATGGCCACCGTATGCGCTTGGCCTGCCATAAGCACCCAGGCGCCGAACCTGATCAGCGCTGACTAACCGGCGCCCCTTACCCCCGGCTACGTTCGGATGACCGTCGCTGCAATCAAGAACTTGCTCAGTACCCTGGACCCGACTCAGCTCACCTTCGAACACACGCTCTATTGGCAGGACTGGCGAGACCACCCCTGAACCAAAGCCCTCCAGTACCACCAGCTCGCCCCTCTCACACAACCGCTCCTATACCTGTACCCGCAGGTCACCTAGCAAAGCGCGGCTGCTACACAAGGCGCTTGGACAAGCCGGGACATCATTTCCTGGCCCCTCTCAAACACGACTCACAGCGATAAGTCGTCACGCGCAGATGTTCAAAGCTGCAAGATTACGCTATGCTTCGAGTCAACGTGGTTCGCAACAAGGAGTGGCAACGAGAGATGGCCGAGGCAACTTTGAACAATGATCTAATTCCCATTAAAAGCCAGACTCGGACCGTGCAAACGTGTTTCCAGCAATGCCTGTATGAAGTTCCCAATTTTCAGAGGCCTTACAGCTGGTCCGAGGATCAGCTCGTCGAGTATTGGGACGACGTAATCCTAGCGAAGGGCGATTTTTTCTTCGGATCTACCGTGACATGGGTTAGTGAAAAGAGAGAGCTATTCAATGACACATACTCAATAATTGATGGCCAGCAAAGACTCACCACGAGCGCAATTCTCCTTTCTGTTGTACGCGATGCATTCAGCGGATTTGCCGCCACACACACCGGCACCAATGAATTCAATCCGGAGATGGCCAGGAGCCAGGCGGAGGCAACCCAGAAATACTTGGTAACCAAAGACGATGACGGCAACAATTACCCCGTTTTGCGCCGCCCGGAGAGAATGTTCTACGAAGAGATACAGAACCCAAACGCAATTCCATCCGGGATAAGATGGAACGGAAGTGCCAAGCGAATCGGGGAAGCTAGAACTTTCTTCGAGTCGAAGGTGCTCGAAGAAGTCTCAGATAAGACACCGAACGAGCAGATCGAACGCCTTAAGGTAATCCGATCAAACGCACTAAAGGCACGCTTGATCCAAGTTGAGTTGGCATCCGAAGAAGACGGGTTTTTGGTCTTCGAAACACTGAACACGCGCGGTTCAGAACTGCGGCTTTCCGACCTCGCAAAGAATCTACTGATCCGAGGTGGAGCCGAAGATTCTAACGACCGCCAGGCAATTTCTGGGCGATGGGAACAACTCGTTGACCGCGTGCAAATGGAACACGTAAACGCGGATTCCGTCGATCGATTCATCTGGCAGTCTTGGAATTCGCGAAGAACCGCCGTGAAGGAGCCCGAACTATTCAAAGAGATCAGCAACATCGTTAGAGGCGATTCAGCTAAACACCTGTCCTACCTAAACGAGCTTGAAATAGACTCAAAAACTTACAAATGGCTAGATGTTGAGCATTTGCAGGTCCAGCAAAAGAAAAATGGAGTCCGCAATGCTTTCGCGATTCCGGAATTTGTTGACAGCATTCGCGCCCTTGCCATTTTCAATGTCTCTGTAGCCAACTCGACAGTTCTTGCCGCAGTCCGCAAATATCAGGAAACTAAGCTCTTCAAGGAGTCGCAGCTCATAGAAGTACTGAGACTCGTGGAAGCATTTCATTTTCAATTTTCAGCCCTAACCAGCAGTGGTTCCACAGGCGGCACTCGTGCTCGTTACAACCGTTTTGCAGTTCGCCTAGAGGAAGCAAGATCTACCAGTGATTTCGCAGCGGCCATCGAGGACTTGAAAGAAAAACTGCGAGCCAGCCTGCCCGATAGATCGAGGGCCCACCAAGCGTTTCTCTCACTATTCTATGCCCCCTCGCTTCAGTTGAAGCAAGCACAGAAGATGAAGGCCCGAAAGTTGTTTATCGCTTACGTACTAATGTCGTTCGCGAAGCATGATAAACTACTGCCTGCGGGCCAAAACTTGGCAACGTGGACCATTGAGCATATCAAGCCACAGTCGCTCGCTTCAACGGACTACCGCGACCCTATTTATTCGATAGGCAATCTGACGTTGCTTACTACTGGATTGAACAGTGACCTGGGAGACGCCCCACTGTCCTCCAAGGCTGGGGATCTGAGAAAAGGTCGTGCGTACTTCGATCGAGAACTCGCCGCTTGGGAGACTAGTTCAATCGATTATCCGTCTAATGACCAGATTAAATCTAGGGCGGACTTTCTGGCGGATGACGCACTAGGGCGAGTATGGAGTCTGTAGGAACCGGTGCATGCCCCAGAGAAGGATTTAGAAAGTGCAAATAGGCTCTCCGAAACCTAAGCACAAAAAGACCCCTATTGGTTTGTGTTTCGAGTTAAACAAGCCTCTGACATAAGGTTACGCATCAAGCATCTGAATCGTTATTTTTTGATAACGCAAGACGAAGCTTTCGAAAACCTTTTCGACTATATTGCAGTAGTAAAAACCAGGGATCCTCGCGCCAAACTTCACTCCAGCAAAGAACGTGCTTCTCCCAGGAAAGGGCGTTTTTGCGCGCCTCACACCGGATGAGTTGGTATGTCAGAAAACTCAACCAGTGTTCGACCTGGATAATCTACGAGAAACCGTTCGGCGCGAAATGCATGTGAAAGTGGTGACGAGGGGCCAGCACGCATCTCGTAGCGCTACCACAGCCATTGAAGCTCTTGCGACCAAACGACGGCTCTGGCGAGGTCGGGGAACGTCAAGGTACTCACTCTCGAATAGCCAGACACACCGACCAGCAAGCGGATTCTATGGGTATGGGGAGAGGGACATACGGAGCATCTCCCATGAGACCTTTGATCCGATCGGCCACCGCTCCCGAGCACGAGGAAACCCCAGGCCAGCCGGGATGAACCCGTGAACTGACCTGGGGTCGGTGGTGCCGTGTGGCTCGGGGTGTGCTCGACGGTTCGGCTACCCGGCCCTCACCGGAGACGAGCCTCGTAGCAGCGCGGCGGTGGCCTCGGCCGCCGCTTTGGCCACGTCCGGGAACACCGACTGATAGGTGTCTTGGGTGAAGTGCGTGGTCGCGTGCCCGAGCTCGGCCGAGACCACCTTCACGTCCGTGCCCGCGGCCAACGCGAGCGAGGCGGCGCCGTGGCGGAGCCCGTGCAACGTGATCGGCGGCAGCCCGGCGGCCCTGGCGATGCGTAGGAACCAGTCACTGACCTGCCCCGGATGCCACCCCGAACCGTCCTGACGGGTGAAGGCCAGGCCACTGTCCGTCCAGCCCGTACCGGTCTTGAGTCGGGCTTCGTTCTGGAACCGTTTCCAGGCCCGCAGCACCTTGATGGTGTCGGCGTCCAGGGTGATGGTGCGTTGCCCCGCTGCGCTTTTCGGGGTGGAGGTGATCGTCTCCCACGCGAGTTGGACGACCTGGACGCGGATGTCGATCTGCCCGTCGGTCAACCTCGTGTTGGACCAGGGCAGTCCAACCGCTTCTCCTCGGCGCAGACCCTTGACCGCGATCAGGTGGAACATCGGGTACAGCCACGGATACTTCCTCGCGTGCACCAGGAAGGCACGGGTCTGCTCTGGTGTCCACACCATCACCTCCCCCGGCACGGTCCCGTCCTTCTTCCACTGGCGCACCCGGTCGGGTGTCCACACCAGCGGACGCTTCCTGGGACAGGAGGGCAGGCGTACGTGCGAGGCGATGTTCACCGACACCGGCAGGTCCGGACGCCTGACGGCTTCGGACAACGCACTGCGCAAGGTGGCGCGGATGCGGTGCTTGGTGGACAGCGAGATCACCCGGCGCCCCCTGACCGAGGCCCGCACCTTCACATCGTCGGACTCACGGCACTCCAGGATGTGAGCGTTGGTCTCCTCGATGGCCGCGAACATCGTTTCGACGTGGTGAGCCTGGAGCTTGTCCAGCCTGAGTTGGCCCAGGTGCGGGGCGAGGTAGGTTCGGATGTGCCCGGCGTAGGAGGTCCGGGTTCCCGCGGCCAGGTCGGGTTTGCTCTTCAACCACTCCCCCAGCCAGGCGGCGAGGGTGGGTGGTTCGGTGCGTACGTCCACCGCCATCGCCACCCGCTTGCGCGCCTCCTCCAGGTCCGGGAGTGGGCGGCGTTGCTTCAACGCCGCCTGGACCAGGTCAGCGATCTGTATCTCGACCGTGGGGTCCTTCTCCGCCAGGGCGATGAGCGCCTTAACGTGTTCCAGTCCTTTCCGGGCCTGCTCCTGAGAGGTCAATCCGACGCGGCGGGCTTGGCGGCGCCCACCCTGACTGGTCGGGGGAAGTTCGTACTGGAACGCCCACGCCCCATGGGCCGGGTTCCAGCCCCCGGTCCGGCGTTTGAGCTGCGGACACCTGACCCCCAACGCCCTACCGGTGCTCTCGTCGCGGCATCCGCACCGCTTGAACGTGGACCCCTCACGCGCGGCCATACACGGCCTCACCTTCGTCTCGCTCACCACGCACACCACACCCGCCAACTACCGACAGCAAACCGACCTCGGCCGCCATGACCGGAGTACTCACGCCCACACGACCCACTTCGCTACCACCTCTGAGCTGTGCGGATACGGCGTACGGCCCCGCGTGTGGCGGGGCACCACGCATCCACGCTCGACCTCGTAGAGGTGGTCAAGCGGATTCAGCAGGAACGTCGTCCGATGGGCGCACACCCCCGCCCGCCCATCCGATACGCCCGGCATCGTCCTGTTCCTGCCACCGTCCTGATCAGGGCCGTTCCAGGGGTCAACGACGCGGGGCCCACCGAGCCCGCCACGCGGCCGGTCCGCGCCGACCGGCCCGCCCCAGGATGCCTGGGGCCCTGCCGCGCGGTGGGGCCGACGTCGGGGCGCTGACAGCCCCACACCGCCCGCCCGCGTCCCGGGGCCACACCATGGGCTTGGAACCCGCCGCGAACCACCCCGTTCCCGAGCGACGCTTCTCCTCGCCATCGCGCCTCCGCCTCTCTCCTCGTTGCCGTGGGCCTTTTCGCCCTGATGAACCCCTATGAAGACGCACCCGATGAAGATGCGACACCCAACCTCAGAACCTCACGCGGCTGGGCCTCCGCCACCGCGTACCGCTGGCAGACGAGGCCGCGCGAAACACGACGTGAGACAACAAAAAACACGTGGTAGGAATCAACAGGGAACGCTGTGATGCAGCGCCCGGAGCTGGTCGATCTTGGGCTCTACACAGGAATAAGGGATCAGCTTTATCTCTCACGATGAAGCCGAAAGACTTTCGCTGAGAAAGAGGCGAAGAAAGAAGGGATACCGCGCGAGCAGAGCGCCCATGGAGGCGGGAGGGGCGGGCGCGCTCGCCCGTGAGCGAGGGCGCCCCGCCCGCCTACGTGAGGAGAACTATCCACTTGGGTATAAGTCTGGACGCCCATTGGCCCACCCATATGCCCTCTGAGCTGCACAGCAGCATGGTTAAGGGTGGGCCAGCTAAGAGTGGCCCACCCGCTGGCCCAGTCGGTGGCCCATGCGCTGGCCAGGGGTTCACTTCGGGTTCAGTGGAGGTTCACACCCCACCTTCCCGCTTCCAAGGAAGTCGGAGAAAAAGCGCGCATGCACTTCTCACAGGAGCAGGAACCCGCGCTTTGCCACTCGGCAGGTGAGAGCACTCCGCCCACCTCGACCACACCAGAACAACTCTCAATGGAGAGGGATCGCGAATACCACCTGAGAGGAGAAAATCCTTTCTTCCAAGGATTCTCGGCCAGGGGAAGCTTGCGCGTGGCAGGTGACAGAACTTGCACGCCCCTGGTCTGGCTCTAGAGGAAGAGAGGGCAGAGAGGCGGTCAGGGAGGAAACACAGCGGAGGGGTGGGGGCAGGCACAGGTGAGCGAGGGCCACGGTAGACGTAGGCGGGCGGTTCCGCCCCCGCTTGTCGGGGCGGACCCGCCCGCCTACGTGAAGGGGACTACCCACTGGGGTATAAGTCTGGCTTTCCAACGGCCCACCCGCAGCGGCTCCCACCTGTACTGATAACGCTCGCGAGGTGGGCCGATCACAGCGGCCCACCCATGGGCGGAGGCACAGGCGGAGTCACAGGCCCCTGGAAAGGCGGAGTCACAGGCGGAGTCACAGGCCCTCCAACGGCCCACACCCTGACACGAGGTTCTTCTGGTCTCCGCCACGTGAGGGCCGGGGCGTCACCGACCCGTGATCACAGTCAGCGCCGCCCCGGAGTGGGTTCTTTCTTCTCAGGTGGTGATCGCCTGCCAGCGCCGCACCAGATCGGCCAGCTCAGCGAACTCACCCTTGCCACCGCCCCCAGAGCCGGAAGGTGGTGACGTCGCCGGGCCTCGGCCACCCGCTGTTTCCCTGCCTCGGTTCCCCTGCACGCCTCCCCTGTTGTGGGCACGGACGACGCGGTCCTCGTGCCGAGCAAGATAGGGGCGTACCCCACGCACCCCTTCGTCGTCCTCACACCACCCACGTGGTCCCGTGTACGGGGTCCGCTGCGGCGGCACCCTCACCGGAGCCTCCCTCGGCTGTTCCTCTCCGGGCCGGGGCCGAGGAACATTCGCGCTCCCCTTGGCCGCAGCCCGCACCGAGACCGGTTCACGGTCTCCCCGCACACGCCGCGAGGGCAGCGTTGGGCGGACCTCGGCCGCCAGTCGTGTACTCGGACCGGTGGGGCCGCAGAACAGCGCGGCGAGCACCACCCCGAGAACCCAGCGCACCTGTTCGCCCCAACCCTGACGGCGCCTGCGGTGCCGCCCGCTATGCTTCTCCACGGTTTCCTCCTGCTGTACTCAGGTGGGAATCACGCCCCGGGCCGGTGTTCGCAGCACCGGCTCGGGGCACCCTTTTCTCTCGTCAGCGACCCCGCGAACGAGGCCGGTTCTTCCTGTGCGGCCATGGGTGAGTGTCAATGGCCCCGAGGTCATACGCCCTCGAAACTGCGCTTCTCACCCACTCTGCACAATTAGTCACAAAACACCCCAAAGCCCAGCGAATAGGTGCCCTTTTCGCTGAGGGTGGTCGATGTTCCCTTGGCTGGGCGAGAACCTTCAACCCCACCGATCGAAATAGTCACCGTGTTCTACTGGGCAGCTACGTTCCTGTTCAGAGGTAGTCCGCGTCGACCCGGGAGAACACCAGGTCGCTCATCTCTGCGACCGGTTTCTCCCACCTCTGCGGCGGGATGGGCCTCCTGATCGCGGTGGGATAGGTAGTCGCGTCGTACTCGTTGGCGATGCGGTAGGTGTGAAAGCCTGCTTCCCTCAGCGGTCCAATCACGGCGCACGGGTCGAGTCCCTGCTTCGCCAGAGCTCGCGGAGTGATCTCGATGATCAGTTCGGCGTCGGACCGCAGCGTTCCGAGCGCGGGCAGGAGGCTCCGCACCGCTGCGACTTCGGCCCCCTCGACGTCGATCTTGATCAGCCGTGCGTTCCGGACCTCGGCAGGGTCGAGGATTCCCGTGAGCGGCGCGGCACTGGTATGGAAGGATTCGTGCACGACACGCGGCCGGACCGTGGAAGTGCCGCCGAGGTTGCCTGGGTCGGCCAAGAACATCTCCACACATCCGGGTTCCGCCGCGACGGCCTGGGCGACGGTTCGGATGTTGCGCGCACCGTTGAGCAGGATGGTCGCCCGCAGGTGCTGGTGAAAGCGCGGAACGGGTTCGATCGCGACGACGTACCCGGTGGGACCGACGAGGTGGGAGGCGAGCATCGTGTAGTAGCCGATGTTCGCGCCCGCGTCCACGAAGGTGTGACCGGGTTTGAGGCGGCGGGTGATCCACGCGGTCAGGTGGGGTTCCCAGGTGCCGAAGATGTAGAGGTAGCGCTGGATGATGTCGCTGGTGGTGACGGGGAACCGGCCTCTGAAGCGTGCCTGGGCGAGGGCGGTGACGGGCCTGTGCGTGAGTTCGTGGTCCAGCCACCGGATAGCTCGCGGGGAAACGACTTCGGGCGTGTGTCGGACCGTTGTTCGTAGGGTTGCTCGGGTGAAGCGGTGCATCGGCTGCTCCGGGAGGGAGGACGTGTGGGACGGGTCCCTGTGGTGTTCCTGCTGGTCGGCTTGACCGGATCGGGAAAGACCACCTACGCGCGGACCGTGCTGGAGCCGCGCGGTGTGGTGCGGTTGTCGGTGGACGAGGAGGTCCACCGGCGGCACGGCCGGTACGGGGTGGACTATCCGGAGTGGGAGTACTTCGAGCGCCAGGCCCCGGTCGTGGAGTGGGTGCGCGAGCGTCTGGTCTCACTGGTGGCCGAGGGACGTGACGTGGTGGTGGACCACGGTCTGTGGCGGTGTGCTGAGCGGGCCGAGTGGAAGAAGCTGGTGGAGTCGGCGGGGGCGCGGTGGAGGTTGCTGTACTTCCCCGTGGAACAGGAGGAGTTGCTGCGGCGGTTGTCGGAGCGCAACCGCCGCCAGGACGCCAACGCGTTGACGGTCACGCCGGAGGCGCTGGCGGACTTCGTGGCCAGGTTCGACCCGCCGGAGGGTGAGGGCGAGGAGGTCATCGCTCCGGGTTCGTTTCCGCGTGGGCCGGCCGCCACCGGGTGAGGATCCGGTGGGCTTCGCCCTGCCAGCCGGGCGGGGTGCGGTCGAGGGTGACGGGACGGAATCGGAGCACGGGGTCGGCGGTATCGATCCGCCCGCCGTTCTGACCCAGGTGTTCCAGGAGTCGGGCGGCCTCGTGGCGGACGGCCGGGCTGGTCTCGGTCCAGGCGCCGGAGGCGAAGCGGTCGATCCGGCGCCGAAGGTCGGCGTCGATTCCGTGCCGCCATTTGAAGTGGTGGACCACCGCGACCGGTCCGTGGGCGGGGTGGTGGCCAGGAGCGCGGTGGTTGCCCGAGGAGACGGTGACGCCGGAGCGGGCCAGGACGATCTTGCGGGGGTCCGCCAGCAGTAGGCGGTGGGTGAGCCAGCCGCCCAGGGGGTAGGCGGCATCCAACCGTGCTCGCGGGCCCTCTCCCGTGGTCTCTGCTTCGGGCGGGCGCCATCCGTTCAGGTGTCCGGTGCGGGTGACGCGGTCGAGCATCAGACCGCGCACCACCGTGTGTCCCGCGGTTTTCGCTGCTGTCACGGTGTCGTCGAGGCTGGTGGCGAAGGTGTGGAACTCGTCGCTGTCGGCGATCAGGTGCCACTCGGCGTCGGCGTGGGCCCGAAGGCGATCGCGCAGGTTGGCGTTCGTGGTCTCGTGCCAGGGTCCGTGCTCGACCAGTACCGGGGTGACGCCCAGGCGGTCGAGCGTCTCCCGCAGGCGCTGTTCGCTTCCCTGCGGTGCGTGCTCGGGCAGGTGGAGTGCGAGGTGGAAGTCGCGGACTCCGAGCGTCCGGTAGTGGTCGACCCAGGCGTGGAGCAGGTGTGTCTCGACGGGTCCGATGACGGCGATCAGCGATGGGGGCATGACTGTTCCTCCTCGGTGGCCAGGCTCTGGAGAAGCCCGAGCATCCGGGCCGGTGTACGCAGCCCGAGGTCCTCAGCCGCTGTCGGCGGAGGTGTCAACGGCGGGTGCGTCGCGGCCTCATCGATGGCGTGGGCGAGCGCGACGGGGTCTTGGGGCGGGACGACGGTGGCCCAGGTCCGGACGCGCCCGGTCAGGTCGGGGTCGTGGTCGGAGAGCAGGAGCGGGACGCCGAAGCGGGCGCAGTCCGCGACCAGCCCGGACTCCTTGCCCACTCCTGGGCACCGGATGACGGCGGTGAAGCCGCTGGCGGCGTAGACCTGCCGGATGTCCGCGGGGTTCAGTGGGCCGGGTAGCGCGCGGAGGTCGACGCCGGGTGCTCTGGCCATACGGTCGAGCAGGTCCGGATCGGTGGGGCTGCCCGCGACGAGGACGTGAAGGGGCTGGGTGAGGTGTTCCAGAGCGGTGGTCACGGTCGCCATGTCCTTGTGCGGCCACCATCCGCCCACCAGGCACAGGACGGCTTCCCTCTCCGGCAGATCGAGGGCCTGTCGTGCGCGGGTGCGTTCGCTCGGGCTGATGCGCTCGTCGGGGTTGGCGAGGGCGAAGGGGTGGACCGCGGTCCTGAGCGCGGGGAAGCGTTCGCGTACCTCGTCCTCCACGGACCGCGTCGGGCACAGGGCGAGGACCCGCCTGGGCGGGACGAGGCGTCCGAGTGCCCGCACGATGCGGTCCTCGGTGGTGTTGACCTCGTGGACCACGCGCAGGTGCGGTGTCCGGGACAACGCGCGGGCCAGGCCGTGGAGGGCCTCGCTGGCGGTAAGGATGACGGCGGTCTCGGGGGTGCGGCCCAGCAGGTGACGTGCGGTGTGCAGGGAGGCGGCTTCGGTCAGGCATCGGGCGACCAGGGTGACCTGGTGCGGGAGTCGCCGGTGTGGCAGCAGGTGCCGTGCCCTCGCGGCGGAGCGCTGCGCGCCCTTCCCCAGGGCGAGGAGAAGGCGGGCTTTGACGCCCTCCGGTCGTGTGGCCACTCGGACGCCGTGCTCTTGGAGCAGGGTGTGTACGTGGGCTGGCATTCCGTTGAGAGTGATCACCGCGACCTGGTGGCCTGCGGTGGCGGCGGCACGGGCGAGGTGGGTGAGGGCGTGCTGCCAGTGCCCCGCGTGTTCGGTGGCCGGTTCGACCAGCGCCACGGCCCGCCTCACGACCGCTCCTGGGCACAGGCCGCGTCGAACCGGGCGCGCAGCCATACAGGATCGTTCAGACGCTGCCAGGCGGGGGCGTCGTCGGGTGTGCTGCGGGCGAAGGCGGTGCCGTCGCGCGCACCGCGTTGGACCCAACGGGTGAAGCGGCCTCCGGCCGGGGCGGACCAGGCGCTGAGTTGCTCGCGCGTGGTGTCGGTGTCGGCCCCGTACTCGCAGCCGCGGGTGAGCATCGCGACCTCCCGGAAGGCGGCCTTCCAGGCGTGGTAGGGGCTCTGGTCGAAACGGGTGGTGCCCGCCACCTGGTCGAGGAACTCCACCCGCCCGGGGAGGGCGGCGAGGACGTCGACGGCCTCGCCCAGGTGGCGGAGGGCGTCACGGCTGATGAGCTTCATCCCGCCGTAGCCGTAGGCGCGGCCGGTGACCGGGTTGGCGGCCTTCCACACCCGCATGGCCACGTCCTCGCCCAGGGCATCGGGTTCGAGGGTGAAGGTGGTGTGGATGTGGAAGTCTCCGTCAGCGAGGAGGAAGGCGTCAGTGTCGACCAGTTCGGCGGCGAGCCGGTAGGCGCGGCGCATGCCGACCACGCCGTGCAGGCGTTTGACCGGGCGCTCCAGGACACGTTCCAGGCGGGTGTGCAGGTCGTTGGCGAGGGGTTCGTCGAAGGAGAGCATCACCGCGTCGGGGCGGGGGTTCACGCGATCGCCTCCAGGTAGCGGGCGGCCACGTGCTCGGGGGCGAGGTGGCGGGTGGAGTCGTGGGCGTGGCGGCTGTGGGCGGACCAGAAAGCGGGGTCCTGGACCAGGCGGTCGGCGAGCTTGACGGCTCCGTCGAGGTCGTGGGGGTCGAAGAGCAGGTCCTGGTGGACGGCCTCGGCCATCCACGCCATCCGGGGCGCGATGACGGGAACGCCCATGGCGTGCAGGTCGATGATCGACATGGACCAGGTACAGCCGGGGCGCAGGGGTGCGAACCCGAGGGTGCTCTCGGCGAGGAAGGAGCGGTAGCGTTCGCGGTCGCCGCCATCGGTGCAGACGGTGACTCCGGGGGTCGCGGAGAGTCGGGCGAGGGCGTGTTCGGGGCTGGGGTCCAGGGCGATGCGGCTGGGGTCGCGGCGGCCGAAGAGGTCCATGACGCGGAGGGCGAGGCCGTTGGCAGTGACCCGCTGGGCGATGTCGACGAAGTGGCCGGTGCCGTAGTGGCGGTAGAGCCGGTGGTTGTACAGACCTGTCGGGTGCTCGGGAGCGGTGGCGTCGGAGCGGACCAGGCGGGGATCGCGGGGAGGCGGCACGATGTGGACCCGGTCGTCGACGCCGGCCCGGTAGGTGGCTGAGGCCTGGAGGACCCAGTCCCGGGCGGTGCGGGAGTGGACGAGGAGTCGGTCGCAGGCGGCCAGGCCGCTGGCGAAGGCCAGACGGAGGGGGACTTCGAGGCCGCCGTCGCTGAGGGAGGCGTCCTTGACCAGGTGCCCGTGTTCGTCGACGGAGAAGGGCAGGTAGTGGCAGTAGCCGACGACCTGGGCGTCGATGCCCGCGTCGAGCATCGCGGTGCGGACAGCGGGGGCGGCCTCGATCTGGTTGACCACGACGGTGTCCGGGCGGGTGGCGCGCAGGAGCTGGGCGAGGTAGCCGACGTCGTGGGTGAGGCGCACGCGGTACTTGCTGGTGGCCGCGGGTGGGGGCACCATGTGGCGGACGCGGGTGTCGGTGACCGGGATGGGGCACACCAGCGTGACGTCGTATCCGGCGTCGGTGAGTGCCGGGGTGAGGATGTCGGCGTAGATCCACCCGGAGTCGGCGCTGAGCCGGGAGGCGTTGGAGACGTTGAGCAGGTAGAGCATGGACCTGGACATGAGGGTGCTTTCTTCGTCGTCGGGGGTGAGGGTCAGCGGGTGAGGGAGGTGCTCGCGACCAGTAATGCGTCCACCTCGTGCTTGAGGAAGCGGCGATGGCCACCAGGGGTTCGGAAGCTGGTGATCCGGCCTTCCTTGGCCCACCGGGAGACGGTTCTGGCGTCCACGCGGAAGGTCTGGGCGACCTCTCCTGGCGTGAGTACGCGGAGGGTTCGGAGAGCGGGTGTCGTCGGTCCAGGGGGCAGAGGCAACAGGGGTTCCTCTCTGAAGGTCGTGAGGCGCACGGGGGTACGGCCTGTACGGCTGGTCCTCGTGTTCCTCGGTGGAAAGCCTTAAGGTGCCGGTCAGGGTGTGTGGTGTTACCGCCGGGGGTGAGTGCGATCAGCGGGCACGCGTGCTCGGGGCCGTGGAAGCGGGCGTAGAGGGCTCGTCGGCACGGTGGCCGGGCGGTGGTCCGCCCGCGCTGAAGGGCGCGGGCGGTTTCGTCGTGCTCGGGGCCGTGGCGAAGGTCCCAGTCCGCGGCGCGGCTGCTATCGCGTGGGCGGGAGGTGGCGGTCGAAGATCCCCCACACAGTGACGGGGCCTCCGGCGCAGCCGTCCCACTCCCAGTACAGGGCGAGTTCGGCCAGGCGTTGTAGCCCGCTCCTCTGCCGTTCGGGGCGCCCTTCGGCGGAAGGGGCCTCGGTGGGAACGGGGAAGGTCAACGGTGTTCCCGGACGGGGTCCGTCGTCGGTCACCGCCAGCTTGAAGGAGAAGGGCTGTTTCTCCAGCCTGATCCGCACGGTCCCGCCCGGCAGGCCGGAGGCGGTGTGCGTCAAGGCGTTGCGGTGGAGGATTGTCACAGCCTCGAGCAGCCGTTTGCGCTGGCTCGCGGGCGAGCCGCAGCGCGGGAACAGCCAGCGGGCGGCCGTGCGGATGTGGCGCGGTTCGTGTCCGAACTCGGCGATCCACGTGTTGGGGTCGGCGCAGCGAATGCGGCGAGGCAGCCGCGGCAAGGCGTCGGAAGGGCTGGGGGCGTTACCCCGGCTTGTCCCGAGCTGGGTACTCTCCTGCATGTTGTCACCTGGAGTGTCGAGAACGCGTGGGTGAGGCCGTGTCCCGGGGCTGCTGTAACAGTCGCCGGGACTTTCTCGTCTGAGGTGGCCTGCGAGCCTCGCCTTCTCTCGATGCGCCACGGCCCTCTGGCCACATGTATGGCACGCGGGCGCAGCGGTATCGGGTGCGAGCTGGGAAGCTCGGTCCACCTTGACTCTTCAAGCATGACTAGGGATTCCCAAATGTCAAGGGGAATCCATGATCCCACTGGGAAGGCTAGGATCAGTGTCATGAGACGGATACCGCGCACCCACAGTCCCAGCGTGCGTCGACGGCGGTTGTCCGCCGAGCTGCGCCGCCTACGCTCCCAGCACAAGCTGACGTTGGAGCAGGCCGCGCAGAGCACCCGCATCCCGAAGAGCCGCCTGGGCCGGATCGAGACCAGCGACCTGAAGACCGTCAAGGCCACTGATCTGGACGCCCTGCTGGACCTGTACGAGATCACCGACGCGGGAACCCGCGAAGCCATGCACTCCTTGGCGCGTGAGGCGGGAGAGCGGGGCTGGTGGTCGCGGTACCGCGACGTGTTCGGCACACATGCGCTCCCGGACTTCGAGACGGAAGCCTCGGTGATCCGCACCTACGAATGCCAGGTCGTGCCCGGGCTGCTGCAGACACCGCGCTACGCGGACGCGCTCGCCCGGGGCACCGCGGCCTTGGACGACGCCGAGATCAAGCGGCACGTGGACGCTCGGATGGAACGGCAACAGATCCTGACCCGGTTCTATCCACCGGAGTACTACGCGGTCGTCGACGAGGCCGCTCTGCGCCGCCAACCCCAGGACCTCGACATCATACGAGAGCAGCTCGAGCACCTGGTGGAGGTGTCGACCCGGCCGAACATCCACATCCACGTCCTGCCGTTCAGCGCGGGACTGCACGCCGCGACGCTGGGAAGCTTCGTCATCATGGACTTCCCCGAACCCCTGGACCCTTCGATCGGGTTCGCCGAGACTCCCACGGATAGTCTGTTCGTAGAGACCGATCCTGAGCTGGCACGGTATAACGCGACATGGCACGCGGTACACAACGCGGCGTCCACTCCAGCTCAGTCACGTGAGTTCCTCCAGGGTGTCCTGGCGGCGTTAGAGAGCGAACATTGATGCAGAACCTGTCATGGCGCAAGTCCTCCTACAGCGGAGGTGGAGGCCAGAACTGCGTCGAGGTGGCGGAGCTACCGACCGGTTCCGCCGTCCGCGACTCCCAGCACCCCGACGACGCGCAGCTGGCCTTCCCCTCTCCCGAGTGGAGCACCTTCCTCCGCCAGGTGAAGAATCAAGGCCGCTGACCCTCCTGCATCACGTCGGCCCCCGGAACACCCACCGGGGGCCGACGTGTGTCCAGCTCGTCGCAAGAGCGTTCCAGGGCAGGTGACGGGAGGCGATCCCGGCACACGCCACAACCTCCACCACACCCGGCACAAGACAGGTGTAGCCCCGAACGGCCCTCCACAGCAGTGTCCGTTGCCGGGGTAGTGTCAACGCGTCGGGGCCATGCGGGATCAGCACAGGGCCGGCGGGCTTGCGAAGCCTCATCTCGAAGTAGAGCACGCACCGGGGTGCGACAGTCACCGTCGCGGGAACATGCGCCTGACGGCTGGCCGCTGCCGAACCCCGCCGCCACCCCGCCCACCGCTGCGCTGTCTTTTGGCTACGCGCGGGCTGGGACATGTGGCGGCTTCGAGTGCGCGCTGACCGACAGAGTCCTGCCGACCGAGCTGGGGGGTGCTGCGCTGACCTATGAAGACTTGCGCCATGGTCGCGAACGTCTCCTTCGAACCGGAGATGGTCGACACACGCACCGCGTAACCGGGCCGGTCGGCACCGGGTCCTCCGCAGCCGTGCCCATGGCCTTCCATATGGGTGTGCTCTACGAATACGACGCGATCACGCAGCTCCACGGCCTCTACGCGTGCGAACCGATCAACACTCCGGTGCGCATACGCACCGCCTGGAGGGTGTCGGTCGGTACCCGGAGGCAGTGTCCCTATAATTTCCCCATGATCCATGATTCAATTCCGTGGCGAGAAGAGCTGATTCGTGTTGCAGATCGTCTTGAGAAGCGGAAGACACAGCGCCGATGGACCGGTCGGACAGGTTTTCTTATAGAGCGAGACATCATGACCAGCGCATACGCCATGCGCAAGCTGCACGAGGCACGCAGGATATCTGATCAGATTTCAGCGAGGATGCTCAAGGTCAAGCGGTTCGAATTAATAGGCAAAGTTCTCGATCATTACCGCTCGGAGTTCTGGGAATCCTTTGATCTTGAGAAACCGACTGAGACACAGGTTGGCGTCACCTTCCTCTGCAACCAGATCATCCACAGCTTCGTTTGGGCCATCTCCGCAACGGAGGACGAGGAGCTCTTTGACGGCATATTCGTCTCCTCAGACCGCGAGCGTCGTAGGTTTCTCTACTTCGTCCATGTCGATCTGCTCGTGAAGTTATTCCGAGAGATTGGCGAAGAAGAAATCGTGGAAACCAGGATGTCTGCCGACGAGAACGGTGAGCGTTACATCTCACAGGTCATCTCGGCCACAGATTACACAAACGGGATCCGAGTGCCCCGACCCGACAGACCTCCCCACTCATGACACACCATCCCGCCGACGGCCACCGAAACCACATCGCCTATTACTTTAGCAATGGGGACGTCGATGTCATTTCTCCGCCTCGGCCGCAAGGCTGGTTTTGTTCATAAGCAATGAGAACGAGCCTCGATCACGGTCGGGAACGCCTCCGAGATGCCCTTGGGTGTGTCGATGGTTTCGGGGAACACCACGTCATGGGGGTTCGGTGTGGTGTGCCGATCCGTAGATGACACCAGCCCTCGCACGTGGTGGTCGGGGGTGCTGCGCAGCGATCCTGCCCAGACAGTCAGACGGAACGCGCAGCGCACCTTCACGCGTGTGCCGCTACCAATTCCTCGGGGGGATATCCTCACGCTCCGAGTCTGGGCGTTCCCCAAACCCATCGACATCAGCCGATGCGAACGACGACAAACCGTTTCCCGAAACGGTCGTGAAACGTTCCGTGTTCTCATCGACATAGCTACCAGTCCCTCGACCTCGCTTGACAGGTCCTCCCCGTACGCGTCATTGACCGGCTCGCCCATCGACGGTCGACTGTGCACCGTCTTGCAACTCCCAAGCAACTCTTGGCTACTGAGGCGGTACGTCTATGAAGCTGAGCCGTGGGTTCATGACGAACTCCATTCACGCAGCGCCTGAGAAACGGAGTCGCTCTCCAACTCGTGGCCTCGATCAAGACTCTTCAGAAGAGCAGTGGAACCCTTCAAGCGATCGGGGTAAAACAGCTCAGGTGCCAGGCACGAAGAGCAGTCGCGCAAGAGACAGAACGGTGACATCGGGAGGGGCGCATCCTGCGGCGTGGTGAGGTAAAGACGGTCATCTGCTAGAGGGTATGCCGTGTCGAATACAACCGTTTCGAAGTCGGGGTGGTCCCCCATCAGTTCCAGGCCAGATACACGGAATTTTCCAGAATCGGGTAGCCATTGAAGGTGGTCCGTATGAACCCACCGGGTGTGGGCGAGGAAGGCGCACCCTGACAGGCTGCTAAGCATTATCGGTTCGATGAGCGCAAGGCTCTTTTCTAGTTCTGCCCTAGTCCGGGGGGCTGCACCGTGCCGAATCTTGTTGCGAAGCTTAACCATTTGGTCGATGTCGGCGACCAAACCCTTTCCGCCCTTCTTCCTAGCCATTGCCTTGACTAGGCCTGCGGCAGGTTCGCCGTGCTGCCGGGCATCCTCAGCTACTGCCTTGACCACCGCCACCCAGTGGCCAAGGGAGACACCACCCTGTTCAACGGACTGACTCCACTGCACGATGGCAGGGAGACCCTGACGGCCGCGTTCGGAGGCCAGCGCAAGCGCCATAATACCGAGGGAGAGGATCAATGACTCGGCGCACTGGATCGCTGCCTCGTGCTTCTCTGCCACGGAGAGAGAGTGGCGGAACTTGCGGACCGCGCGGGCTACAGCGTAGGGGTATGACTCCTGGAACAGTTTGTAGGGTTCGTTGTGTCGGCGCAGGTTCTGGGCGGTCAATGAACTGATCGCAGCGGCATCGTCGAGACGCCCTCTCCGGGCTGAGCTTGATCCACTTTCAAAAATCCGGATTCGAGCCTGCCGGAGTTCGTCTTGGATGTGCGCGGCTTCCCGTTCGCCTTCTTCGAGCATGGCAAGAGAGGCGCGGATCTCTGATGGGTCGCCGTCACACTTAGGGACCCAGATATCGGCCATCTCGCGTGCTTTGATGCGCGGGATCGTTCCGTACTTGGGAAGCTGCTGCTCGGCCAGCGGACTGGACAGGAATGCGATCACGTATTCGAGGGGAAGGACCTCCTGGGTAAGCCGGACAACGATCAGGCCCTGTCCGGGCTGTACGCCGTTGTACTGGCTCGGCACAGGCGTCCAGTGACGCGTGCCAGCCAGATCTCGTCCGACAATGTCGCCCTGTCGCAACCGGTGCTGAGGCTCGCGCTCATTTGCTCGCACAGGCAGATCAGCCACATCCGGCAGCGTACTGGTCAACAGGGTCGGTGTCAGGACTCGCCTCCGTCCATCCGTGTCAGTCGCGTCCGGTTCCTTGTCCAGGTCGGAACTACGCACGGACCCGGAAAAGATCTGAGCGAAGTCTCCAAAGCGAATGCCTTCCTGAGCCGCGCGCTGCATCTCATGCATCTGACGGAAACGCTCCAGCGTCAAGTTGAAGTCTTCCGCGGCGATTTCCGCTCTGGCGACGCAAAAGCTCTGCTCTGACCAGGCACGCCGACGCTCGCTACTGTGCCGCAGCCGCCAACGTCGCATGAGATCTGGAAGGTTGTTGCGCATGTGATCGGCTACGTCGAGCGCACTGTCGGGAGTCAGCCCGAGTTTGTCCTCCGCAAGCAGCGGCGCACGCCGATCGTCCAGACTCCAGCCGTCCGCTTTGAGGTCGTAGAACCAGACACTGTCTGTCTGACCCGCGTCTTTGACGAAGAACAGAATCGCGGCCGCCACTCCCGCATATGGCTTGAGGACGCCGCTAGGCAGCTTTACCACAGCCTCCAGCCCATGTTCGTCCACTAGCATTCGGCGCAGTGCGGTGTGAGCAGCAGTCGAGCCAAACAGCAGCCCGGCGGGAACGATCACGGCCGCGCGCCCCTTTGGTTTCAACAGCCGCAGAATAAAGGCGATGTGAAGAATCTCGGACTTCTTTGTCCGGACCATCTCCAGAAGCTCGGAGGCAACGTATTCGTCGTCGATACTCCCAGCTAGTGGGGGTTTGGCCAGGACTACCGAGTAGCGCTCGCCCTCCACTCCGGCCCCCATCGCGAGATTGTCCCGGTAACGCAAATCGGCACCCTCAAAGCCCTGAAGCGCCAACCGCATACTGGTCAACCGCAACATGGTCGTGTCGAAGTCAAATCCGTGGAGCCTGCCGCTCACTTCCGCTGCGCTCTGCTGTGTGGTGTCCGAGCAGGACCGGTGCACAGACTGCCCCGCAGCAGTCAGTAGACCACCCACACCGCACATCGGGTCGCACACCTCGTCATCGGTGCCAGGCTCAGTCATCGCCACCATCAGCGCCGTTAGATGGGGAGGCGTACGGAAGGCGCCGAAGGCACCGGCAGTGGCGACCCTGGCGAGCAGATGTTCGTACAAGTTGGCTGAGTCGGTGTCACTCGCCGAGAGCACCTCCTCGATCAGGCCGACGGCTTTGGCCAGAAGACTGGGGTTCGGGATGCTGATGCGAGCATCCCTGACGTGTTGCGAATAGGTCAGCCCATTGAACACGTGACTGCGTAGCCACGGGAACACCTCATCGGTCATCGACGTGAACATGCGTTGAGGCGTCAGGTGGATCAGATGGGACCAACGAAGATGCTGCTCATCCTGAGCGAAGATCGGTTTTCTCTCTAGTGTTTCCGACGCCACTGCCTGCTGGTCCCAGCGATCCTGCACTCGGTCCAGTTCGCGTAGGTACAGGAGGTGGGAGATCTGTTCCACGATCTCCAACGGATTGGATATCCCTGCTGCCCAGAAGGCGTCGAACAGTCGAGAGGTGGTGGTACGCATGAGGCCGTCGTTCATCACGCACCAAAGACTATCTATCCAAGCTGTACACGGCCTAGTAGTTGTTGCAGACCCGGTGTGATGGGGTGGCGTGCCCCGAGTCCACGATCCCCTTTGAGGAACGGGCTCACCGCGTCGGCCGAATCGTGCACGCCATCAGCGGCCCCGGCTTGACCACCGCCGTCGCCGACGTCTCGACCGAGATCACCTTGAACAGGCAGAGCCCGGAGACCTGACCGAACGTGCCGCACAGGCGACCGCTCTCAGCCGTGTCGGAGCCTCCCCTGTGCAGGTCGAAGCAGCCCTCCACATCCTGCACTCCCATCCTCTCGACTGTGAGGAGTTGTTTACCGCGGTGGACGCGTCTCCTCCGCCGCGGTGGCAGCGGTGTACTGACCGTGGGCCGCGGCCGAGGTCGCTGCGCAGGCATGCGGGCTTCCCGCGAGCCAGGTCGTGGTGGTCTCTGACGACATCAGCTCTCTTCCCTACGAGACCCCGACGTTCGTGCTGAACCTGCTGGAAGCCGGAGTCTCCCCCTACGAGGTGGTGACCGGCCTCGTCCAGGAGGCGATGGTGATCGCCGAAGGCTCATGCCCGACCCCGCAGACCTGATTGAGCGCATCACCGGCATGGAGGAGCCCGTGCAACTACACGAGAGCGCCCCGGAGGCGGTGGAGTCGCTACTGGCTTCGATGCGCATCACCGCGCTGGGACTGATGTGGCCCGCACCGGACCTGTTGAAGGACCTGCTGTTCGACATCGACGGCTGCGCCGCCCCGTTCCACCCCGACGAGCTCGACAAGCATGAGGCCCCATCAAACCGCCTGCAACGGATCCCGAAGAAGACGGGACCGGCTGGGACACCTTCACCGAGAAGGTGGTCGAGCGGTTCATCAGCCTGGTCCGCGACGAGGCCCCCAACGACCGCGAGCGGCTTCTCTGACGTAGAGCCAGCGATCTTGCAAGAATCTCGCGAGGTGCCATCGGACGTTCGCCAGGCTTGCGTGCTCCGTTCGTGCTCCGCAGTTCCGTACTGACACGACACAGGGCGGCATCACGCGGCCCAAGACGGCACAGCGGATCGGATGGGGTGGCATGAAACGGTACGTAGCATCCCGACACGGTACGTAGCCAGCGAACTTCTAATCCGATGGTCGCAGGTTCGAATCCTGCCGGGTGCGCCACAAAACCCCAGTTCAGACGGGGCGCGCGAGTCGAACAGACGAGGCGCCCGGTCTGGATCGGGGCCTGAAATGCTCCATGTGTGCTCCTCAGTGCAAGGTCCAGTACAGGTGGACGCCCACCTCTCGGAGCACTTTGCCGTCCCGTGACCTTGGTGACCCTGGGCGGGGACGTGTTCGCGTACCCCCGGCCTACCTCGAGCAGCGCGGTGGGCCGGTCCCCTGTTCGGGACCACGGCCCACCACGCATCGATGATGAGCACCTACCGGGACAGCCCCCGGCCGAACTCGGCGTCGGTTCCGTCCAGACCCAGGGTGGCGCCGCCGAAGGTCAGCGAGCCCTGTCCGGTGAGACCGTCGGCGGTGGCGTAGAGCAACGTGACGGCGCCGTTGCCGGTGTTCTCCCCCGGCACCCCGGCCACCAGGTCCAGGTGCCCGTCACCGTTGACGTCGATCAGGGTCACCTCCGCACCCATCTCGTCCCCGGCCTCGGACGCTCCCGCCACGGCGTCGGAGTCCTGCGTGAGGGACTGCTCACGTCCGTCCAACCAGTCAGGGCCGCCGTAGAGCACGTCCACCCCGCCCGCATCGGCCCCGCCATCGGCTGCCTCCACGGTGACATCACCCAACACGATGTCGGCGTAGCCGTCACCGTCGATGTCGCCCACCGCGACCGAATCCGAGCCCAACCCCTCGTCCAGTTCGGCGCCCTGGCTGGTCAAGCCTTCAGCCGAGCCTGCCAGGACCCGGGCGGCATGGCCGCCGCCGGGTGCGGCTACCACATCGGCGTAGCCGTCCGCGTTGACGTCTCCGGCTGCGATCACCGAGGTGGAGTTGTCCAGTGCGAAAGGCTCGTTGAGCGGTCGGGTGGTCAGGCCGTTGGCCGAACCCGCGAACACCGACACGTCCCCCGCCGGGTCCTCGCCTTGGCGGGAGCTGGAGACCACCAGGTCCAGGTGACCGTCGCCGTCGATGTCGTCGGCCTCCAATGCCTGGACGGTGTCGCCGGGTCTGGGGGTGGCCTGGAACGCGCTGACCGAGGGATCGTCGGCCTCGCTCAGGTCGGCGCGACCCGACAGGACCACGACGTGGTCCCGGGCGCTGATGGCCACGTCGGCGTAGCCGTCACCGTCGAGGTCACCAACCGCCAGAGCATGACCGAAACCGGTGTCACCCCGCTCCTGACGGGGCGAGTGCAAACCGATCGCGGTCTCAGAAACCCCGTCCGCAGAGCCGAAGACGACCTGCACCAGACCGGCGTCGGTGTGCTCCTCCACGTCCTCGTCCGGTGCGGCCACGATCAGGTCGGCGTAGCCATCCCCGTCCACGTCGGCCGAGCGCACCACCTCACCGAACCGGTCCCCCGCTTCTGGAGTACCGGGGACACCGGCCGAAGACTGGTCGACCTGCGAGCCCGAGCCGGTGTCCAGACCACCCGACCCGCCGGGGGCCACCGCGACGTAGCCGCCGCGCACACCGTTGCCACCGACCCCTTCGGGGGCGCCGACGAGCAGATCCGCGTAACCGTCACCGTCCACATCGTTGGGGAGAGCGGTGCCGGCGTGAGCGACACCAACCGACAGAGGAATCACCAGTGCGACGCAGGAGACCATCGCAGCAGCTCTACGGCTACACAGGGGGATTTGACGCATCACGTTCCTTTTTCTTGACACGGCCCAGGAAAATTATTTTGGGGCCACGAAAGTCAGAAATAACACAACACCGACAACCACAGCTCCACCGCGCCGCTTATGCGCCCTAGTAGGCTCTGCATATCGTGCTCGTCATCAGCTTTCAGTGTGGGAAACGGACTGGTAGCGAGCACCGTCATCACGCGACCGGGCCTTGATTGCTCTTGTTGTACGCGCACCTTCGTTCGCCCTGGCAGTGAGCACCCAGCTCTTCCCATCGGAAGTCCAGTCGACTTTCGATATTAATGTGACGGCATTTCACTCAGTCCCCTCATCCTCGCGCCCGCCGGGTTCGGGGGTTCGGGATTTTCTGGCAAACCAGCCCAAAAGCAGGCTGACAGCACTCACACCGGCAATGATCACCCAAGCCCGAAACATGTGGAGCCAGGAGAACTCTCCGATGGCCAGCAGGAACAGCGCCAATCCGAGGCTCGCGACAGTCCACGATATTACGACGAGATACGTTCGTTTCAAAATACCCCGATCAAACCAGGGAGGGCGGCAGGAAGACAATGTCCCGCCGCCACCCCATGCAATTCATGTTGCACTACTGAGTCGTGGCGTAGATCCCTCCAAGTCCACTCAGGGTTCCGAGTAGGGCGTAATCGCGAATCTGGGACTGGCTGCCACCACCGATCGCGGCCCCCGCGGCTCCACCTGCGGCACCCCATCCAGCCGCAGTCACTCCAGCAGCCAATGCGCACACCGCGAATGCCACGGTCACGCACCCCGCGCTCACCACCGCCACCGCAGCGCCACCGGCAAGGACCGAACCGACAGTTCCACCGACATCCGCAGCAGTGATAAGTCCACTGGGGTCGGTGTTGTTGATGGGATCGCCCATGCCGTAGGCGTAGTTGTTCATCTCCTGCCGGGAGGGATCAGGCTGGGTGAAGTTGAGCGTGAAGGTGTTCAAGAAGCGGTGGGACAGGTGCACGGTCCCGTCCTGGAACTGGTATGCGCCGGTGTAACCGAAAGGGTTCAATTCCCCCGCCCTGGTTCCGTCCAGGATGTCAGAGGACTGTTCACCGTAGGGGCTGTACGCATAGACCGCGTCCGGGGACTCGGCATCGGAGCCTTCTGCGGTCAGCGCCAACACGGTGTTCTGGTGGTCGAGGGTGTAGTGGAACCGCTCATCACCGTCCCAGGCCACCATAGAAATCAGTTCACCGTCGGGGTCGCGCACGAAGCTGGTGCGCTCGCCCTCCGCAGCGATGTTGGTGACGCCCAGCGCGGTGTTGGACAACTGCCGCTCCACCCGGGTGCCCTCGTGCACGTCGGTGACACCGCGCATCTGGCTCTGGCCAGTGGTGTCGTAGCTCAACGACGAGGCCAGCTCGCCGTCACCGTCATCGGAGCGCAGCGTCTGGTTGGTCACCGAGTACTCATAGACGTACTCACCCCGGGAAGTCATGTTCCCGGCCGCGTCGTGACCCACCTCCAGGCCGCGGGCGTCGGTGACCTGGTCGGCGTCGTTGTAGACGAAGTCCTCGTCCCCGGCGCTGAGCAGGTTGCCGACGTCGTCATAGGCGTAGTCGGTCTGGCCGTTGCTGGTCAGGCGGTCCAGTCCGTCGTAGGTGAACTCCTCGGTCTGGCCGTCGATGGTGCGGGACTGCAACTGGTCGCTGTCATCGCCCTCGCTGGTCGTCCAGGAATAGGAGGCCTCCAACAACGTCTGCTCGGCCGCGCCGGTGGTGGTGATACCGGTCAGGCGCCCCGACTCGTCGTAGGTGCGCTCCTCGACCGCCCCGTCGGGGTGGGTGATGTCGGTGCGCTGGTTGTTCTCGTCGTGGTCGAAGGTGGTCTCGGCACCGGTGTGATCGACCAGCGAGGTGAGCCGGAACGCGTCGTCGTAGGTGTAGGTCGTGGTCTTGCCGTGCTCGGTGAACGCGGTCAGGTTCCCCGCTGTGTCATAGCCGTAGGAGGTGGTCTCGCTGCCGCTGGAGTCGGTGCGCACGCTTTCGAGCAGGCCGCCGCGGTCGTCGTAGGCGAACTCCACACTGACCTGGTCGGTGTGCGTGGCTGTCTGGCGGCCGTTGCCGTCGTATTCGATGGCCTGCAACACCTGTCCGTCGTGGGAGACGGACACGACCCGGTCCAAGCGGTCGTAGCCGTACTCCAGCCTGACCCCGTTGCCGTCGGTGACCGAGGTGACCCGGGACAGCGAGTCGTAGGTGTAGGACGTCTCGCCCAGGGGGCCCGGCTCGGACATGCCGGTCATGTTGCCGACGTCGTCGTAGGAGTAGGTGGTGCGGTTGCCGCGCGCGTCGGTGGCCGAGGAGACGGTGCCGTTGTGGTGGTGGTTCATCGCGGCGACCGTGATGTCCTCGGCCTCGGAGCGGGCCCGCACCATGTTCCCGGCCTCGTCGTAGGTGAAGGAGAGCTCGTTGCCGTCCGGGCCGGTGAAGGAGGTGGGCTTGGCCGGGTTGACCGGGTCTGCGTAGCCGACCGAGGTCGAGGCGCCGGTGGGCAGTTCGGTGCCGATGAGGTTGTTGGCGTCGTCGTAGTCGTAGGTGACCGAGGCCTGGAGGGCGTCGGTGGTGGTGGCGATGTCGGAGTTGGCCGTCCACTCCTGGGAGCGGGTGTTGCCGACCTGGTCGGTGGCCGAGGTCTGGCGGCCCTGGTCGTCGAACTCCAGGGTGGACTCGCCGCCGTTCGGGTCGGTGACCGTGGTCTGGCCGTCACCGTGGTCGTAGGACCACCTCGCGCCGCCGTCCTCCGTGGGTTCGGTGAAGGAGGTCACCCGCCCCTGGGCGTCGTAGGACAGCTCCCAGGTGGCGCCCTCGGCGTCGGTGATCTCGGTGAGGTAGCCGCCGGTGTAGCCGAAGGCGATCTCGTTGCCGGCCCGGTCGGTCAGGCTGCTGGGGTGGCGGGTGGAGTCGTTGGCGTAGGTGTAGGCCACCGCGGTCTCACCGGTGGGGTCGGTGACCTGGGTGGGCCGGTGCTCGTCCCAGGACAGGGAGGTGGTGCGCCCCTGGGAGTCGTGCACGGCGGCCAGGTCACCATTGGTGGTGTAGCGGAAGTTGTTGGTGTTGCCGTTGCGGTCGGCGTGGGTGATGGCCCACCCGTTGGCGTCGAAGTGCCAGACCTCGTCGGCGAACTCACCGCGGGTGTAGGTCAGCGCGTAGTGGCCGTTGGACAGCTCGGTCAGGGTGGCGTTCAGTCCGGACGGGGCGTCGAACTCACCGTCCTCGTTCTCCGTGAACTCGTCGCACGATCCGGTGGGGCCGTGGAAGGCCACCCGGTCGGACTCGAACTTCAACCCGATGTCGCGCCCGTAGGACAGCTTCCACTGGGTGTTGAGGTCACGGGAGTTGTAGACGCTGTTGAGTGTCATGTGCACACCGGTGCCGCGGATGGTCATGTCGCGGTGGCGGAGGACGGCGTTGCCGCTGTCCAGGTTGATGTCCACGTCCAGGCGGTCGCTGATCTGGTGGCGTTCCATCGGATACCACGAGGCCAGCCCCAGGTTCTCCCCGCCCGAGGCGCAGGACCAGTCCGGGCTGCGCTGGCTCTCGGCCCCGCCGTCGTCGGTTCCGGGCGGGGACCAGGGTTCGTTGGGGGGTTCTCCGCCCACGGGTTCGGTGTTGGCCTCGCCCGGCTCCCAGGTGTCGGGGACGGGGACGGTGCGGTCGGCGGGTGAGTGGGGGTCGGTGTCAGCGAGCGCCGGGGGTGCGGACAGCAGTCCCAGCATGAGGGTGGAGGCGGCCGTCGCGGCCGTCAGGGACCAGGGGATGTGCTTTCTCACGAGGGGGATCGCTCCCAGGGGTTGGGATGTGCACAGGGAACACCCGGACATGACCCTGGTCTGAGGGTCCGTCTCCGGGTGGCTCAGGCACCCGGTACGTTACGGAACCCCGACGCGAGAGCACCATGAGCCCAGGGTGAAGAGTGTGACCCTGGGTGAGAGGGACCTTCGGGAAGTTTGACCACGGGCGCAACGGAGAGTGACCGCGTTCGCGCAGGTGAGGGCGAACGCCCGAGGAAACACGGCGTTGCGTGCGCCGGACGGCGTCCCCGCGACCCGCTGGGCTCGGTGGCCGGAACCGGCCCCGACGACAACAATTGCCAGGCGACAACATGACGCGCAAGACGCGATGCTCACCGGAGTGGACACTCCCCCCAGGCCACCTCCAGGGGACCTTTGATCCGATCGGTTACCGGTCCCGAACGCGAGGAAACCCCAGGCCAGCCGGGGTGAACCCGTGCGCTGGCCTGGGGTTGGTGGTGCCGTGTGCCTCGGGGCGTGCTCGGCGGTTCGGCTACCCGGCCCTCACCGGAACCGGGCCTCGTAGCAGCGCGGCGGTGGCCTCGGCCGCCGCTTTGGCCACGTCCGGGAACACCGACTGGTAGGTGTCCTGGGTGAAGTGCGTGGTCGCGTGCCCGAGTTCGGCCGAGACGATCTTCACGTCCGTCCCGGCGGCCAACGCCAGCGAGGCGGCCCCGTGGCGGAGCCCATGCAATGTGATCGGCGGCAGCCCGGCGGCCCTGGCGATGCGCAGGAACCAGTCACTGACCTGCCCCGGATGCCACCCCGAACCATCCTGACGGGTGAAGGCCAAGCCGCTATCCGTCCATGCCGCTCCGGCCTTGAGTCGGGCTTCGTTCTGGAACCGTTTCCAGGCCCGCAACACCTTGATGGTGTCGGTGTCCAGAGTGATGGTGCGCTGGCCCGCCGCACTTTTCGGGGTGGAGGTGATCGTCTCCCACGCGAGTTGTACGACCTGGACGCGGATGTCGATCTGCCCATCGGTCAACCTCGTGTTGGCCCAGGGCAGCCCGACCGCTTCTCCTCGGCGTAGGCCCTTGACCGCGATCAGGTGGAACATCGGGTACAGCCACGGGTACTTCCTCGCGTGCACCAGGAAGGCACGGGTCTGTTCCGGGGTCCACACCATTACCTCTCCTGGCACGATCCCGTCCTTCTTCCACTGGCGCACCCGGTCGGGTGTCCATACCAGCGGACGCTTCCTCGGACAGGAGGGCAGGCGTACGTGTGAGGCGATGTTCACTGACACCGGCAAGTCCGGACGCCTGACGGCTTCGGACAACGCACTTCGGAGAGTCGCGCGGATGCGGTGCTTGGTGGACAGCGAGATCACCCTCCGCCCCCTGACCGAGGCCCGCACCTGGGGGTCGTCGGACTCGCGGCACTCCAGGATGTGGGCGTTGGTTTCCTCGATGGCCGCGAACATGGTCTCGACGTGGCGGGCCTGGAGCTTGTCCACCCGGAGCCGGCCCAGGTGCGGGACGAGGTAGGTGCGGATGTGCCCGGCATAGGAGGCCCGGGTTCCCGCGGCCAGATCGGGCTTGCCCGCCAACCACTCCCCCAACCACATCTCGACCGTGGGTGGTTCGGTGCGTACGTCCACCGCCATCGCGACCCGCTTGCGCACCTCCTCCAGGTCGGGGAGCGGGCGGCGTTGCTTCAACGCCGCCTGGACCAGGTCAGCGATCTGCGTCTCGACCGTGGGGTCCTTCTCCGCCAGGCCGATGAGCGCCTTGACGTGCTCCAGGCCTTTTCGGGCTTGTTCCTGGGAGGTCAGGCCGACCTTGCGGGCTTGGCGGCGCCCACCCTCACTGGTCGGGGGAAGCTCGTACTGGAACGCCCACGCCCCATGGGCCGGGTTCCAGCCCCCGGTCCGGCGTTTGAGCTGCGGACACCTGGCCCCCAACGCTCTGCCGGTGCTTTCGTCGCGGCATCCGCACCGTTTGAACGTGGACCCCTCACGCGCGGCCATGCACGGCCTCACCTTCGTCTCGTTCCCTACGTACACCACATCCGCCAACCCTCGGCAGTGAGCCGACCTCGGTCACGGTGACCGAAGTGCTCACACTCACACGACCCACCTCTGAGCTGCGCGGATACGGCATACGGCCCCGCGTGTGGCGGGGCACCACGCATCCACGCTCGACCTCGTAGAGGTGGTCAAGCGGATTCGACACAACCGTCATCCGATGGGCCCACACCCCCGCCCGGCCGTCCGATACGCCCGGCATCGCCCTGTTCCTGCCACCGCCCTGACCAGGGCCGTTCCCGGGGTCAACGACGCGGGCCCCACCGAGCCCGCCACACGGCCCGTCCGCCCCGACCGCCACGCCCCAGGACTCCTGGGGCCCCGCCGCGCGGTGGGGCCGACGTGGGGGCGCTGACAGCCCCACGCCACCCGCCCACGTCCCAGAGCCACACCATGGGCCTGGAACCCGTCCCGGACCACCCCGTTTTCGAGCAGTGCTTCTCCTTTCCACCACGCCTCGGCCCTTCCCGTCGTTGCCGTGAGCCTCTTCGCCCTGATGAACCCCTATGAAGACGCAACCCACGAAGATGCGACACCCACCTCGTGGCCTCACGCGACTCAGCCTCCGTCACCGCGTACCGCTGGCAGACGAGGTTGCGTGAAGCGCGGCTCGGGACAACAAAAAACACACGGGCAGAGGGAGAAGAGAGCGCTGTTATGCAGCGCACGGATTTGGGCGATCTTGGGCTCTACACAGGAACAAGGGATCAGCTTTATCTCTCACGATGAAGGCGAAAGACTTTCGCTGAGAAAGAGACGAAGAAAGAAGGGATACCGCACACGTAGAGCGCCCGTGGAGGCGGGCGGGGCGGGCGCGCTCGCCCGCGAGCGAGGGCGCCCCGCCCGCCTACGTGAAGAGAACTACCCACTGGGGTATAAGTCTGGACGGCCGTTGGCCCACCCACAGGGGCGTTGACCTGCACATCAGCACGAGTAGGGGTGGGCCAGCTAAGAGTGGCCCACCCGCTGGCCCAGTCGGTGGCCCATGCGCTGGCCAGGGGTTCACTTCGGGTTCTGTGGAGGTTCACACCCCACCTTCCCGCTTCCAAGGAAGTCGGAGGGAAAGCGCGCATGCGCTTCTCATAGGAGCAGGAACCCGCGCTTTGTCACTCGGCAGGCGAGCGCGCCCCGTCCACCTCGATCGCACCAGAGCGACTCTTCATGGGAAGGGATCGCTATTGCCATCTGAGAGGAAAAAATTCTTTCTTCCATGGCTTCTCAACCAGGGGAAGCCTGCACGTGGCAGGCGACAGAACTTGCACGCCCTTGGTCTGGTGCGAGGAAGAGAGGGCAGACCAGGCCGTCAGGGAGAAGTTCCGGCGGAAGTGGGGAAGGCAGCCACGGGTGGGCCGAGGCCACGGTAGACGCAGGCGGGCGGGTCCGCCCCCGTTTGTCGGGGCGGGGCCGCCCGCCTACGTGAAGGGAACTACCCACTGGGTATAAGTCTGGCTTTCCAACGGCCCACACCCTGACACAAGGTTCTGGCCTCCGCCACGTGAGACCGGAGCGGCACCGACCCGTGATCACGGTCAGCACCACCCCGGAGTGGGTTCTTACCCCTCAGGTGGAGATCGCCTGCCAGCGCCGCACAAGGTGGGCCAGTTCAGCGAACTCACCCTTGTTACCGCCCCCAGAGCCGGAAGGTGGTGACGTCGCCGGGCCTCGGCCACCCGCTGTTTCCCTTCCTCGGTTCGCCTGCACGTCTCCCTTGGTGTACGTGCGGACGACACGATCCTCGTGCCGAGCGAGGTACGGGCGCACCCCGCGCACTCCCTCATCGTCCTCACACCATCCACGTGGTCCCGTGTACGGAGTTCGCTGTGGCGGCACCCGCACCGGAGCTTCCCTCGGCTGTTCCTCTCCGGGCCGGGGCCGAGGAACATCCGTACGCTCCTTGACCGCAGCACTCACCGAAACCGGTTCGCGGTCTCCCCACGCTCCCCGTACGCTCCGCGAGTGCAGCGGTGGGCGGACCTCGGCCGGCGGTCGCGTACTCGGGCCGGTGGGGCCGCAGAACAGCGCGGCGAGCACCACCCCGAGAACCCAGCGCACCTGTTCGCCCCAACCCTGACGGCGCCTGCGGTGCCGCCCGCTATGCTTCTCCACGGTTTCCTCCTGGTGTAGTCAGGTGGGAATCACGCCCCGGGCCGGTGTTGCCTCACCGGTTCGGGGCACCCTTCGTCATGTTTGTCAGCGGCCTCGTGAACGAGGCCGTTTCTTCCTGTGCGGCCGCGGATGAGTGTCAATGGCCCCGGGGCCGTACGCTCCCGAAACTGCGCTTCTCACCCACATCCCACAATTAGCCACAAAGCACCCCAAAGCCCAACGAATAGGTGCCCTTTTCGCTGAGGGTGGTCGATGTTCCCTTGGGTGGGCGAGCACCTTCAACCCCAGCCACGAAATACGTCCCGCCCCTGTTCGCTGGCTGTTCGTCACTGCTGGCTACGCGTGCGTCCGGACCGATCGAAGGCCGCACGAACGGTCAATCCACCGCCACGGCTCACGGAGAAGTCCCAGTACAGGGCCATCGCGTCGACCAGGGCCAAGCCGTAGCCGCTCTCGGCCAACGTCGGCCCCGCGCCCTCCGGTGAGGAAGGAGGAGCCGTTTGGGGCACGGTTGCCGCCGCACCGGGGCGAGACCCGTCGTCGGTCACGCGCAGGACGAAGAGGAGACGGCGCCGCTCGATCTCGATCCGCACCTGCCCGCCCGGTAGCCCGGAGGCGGTGTGCCGTAGAGCGTTCGTGTGCAGCTCGGCCAGGGACACGACCAAGGGATGCGCGGCGGACGGTGTGGTCCGGGTGGCCTGAGCCGCCCATCGGCGGGCTTGGGAGAGGTGAGTGGTGTCGGAACCGCACAGCAGTCCCGATGTGTTCGGGTCATCGAAGCTGATGCGCCGGGGCAGCAACACCGTTTCGTCCCGAGGTGAGCGTGGGGAAGGAAGGCGTCGCATCAGCCCTCCGCCGGAAAGCAGTAACCCGAAGGAAGCGAGCCATGCGTTGAGATACTCATGTACTCACTGTCTGGAGAAACACCTGACATCGCTATGACGGAGCGGGCATGGTGGTTATGACAGGTCGGTCATGGCCCCGAGATCCGGTGTCACCGTAGGATTCGGTGCCACTCCACTCCCCCTCCGGCGAAGCGATTCGGAAGGTATGCCGTGTTCTGCGGAAACTGCGGTCGTGCACGAAAGCCCGGTGACTGCTCGTGCGTTCCGAGCCGGTTCTGGAGCATCCCCGAGGTGCGGCGGGCAGTCGCGGACCGAGATCCCAACGCGCTGATCCGTCTGCTGTTGCGGCACACCGACCTGGCGCAGGACGCCATCGCCCGTATGTGCGACCTGTCGCAGGCCATGGTCTCCCGGGTCCTGAACGGCAGCCGCGAGATCCGCAGGCCCGAGTCCAGGAACCGTGCGTTCGACGGGATCACGCACGGACACGACATCCCAACGCCCGAGATGGCGCGGGTGCCCGCCGGGCTCGCTCTGGGGTTGAACGACTCGGGTGAGGAGGCCGCCTCGGTCCTGCGGCGGCTGGCCCGGGCGGACGTCGAGCACACACCGGGTATGGAGGAGGGAACCGGGACCTCAGCGACCAGCCCGGCCGTGCTCTCCTGGCTCGTACGGAACGCGGCCTCCTCCGAGGAGACCCCTCTGGTCGAGGAGGGCCCGGTGGCCGCGGTTCGCGCCGCGACCGCGGCGTTCGGTGCCCTGGACAACCGGTTCGGTGGTGAGAACGCCAGGACCACGGCGGTGCACTACCTCAACGACACGGTCGTTCCCCTCCTCCGGCGGTCGCACGCGGAAGCGGTACGGCGGTCGTTGTTCACGGTGGCGGCCGAGTTCGTCCTCTCCATCGCCTGGATGTCCTACGACGCCCAGCGCAACGGCGCTGCCCGCCGGTACTTCGTCCAGGCCCTGGACTTGGCCGCACACGCCGAGGACCGGCTGTTGGGGGCGAGTGTGTTGTCCGCGATGAGCCACCAGGCCAACTATCTGGGGGCGCACGCTGAGGCCCGCGATCTGGCGCGTGCTGCCCTCACCGGAGCTGGAACTCGCGCGACAGCGACGATGCGCTCCCAGTTCCTGATGATGGAGGCTCGTGCCCACGCCGCCCGCAAGGACAGGAGCGGCTGCTTCCGGGCGATGGGCGAGGCCGAGCGGGCGTTCGGAAGCCGCGAACCCGACACGGACCCGGAGTGGATCAGGTACTTCGACCACTCGGAGTACTCCGACGAGGTCGCGCACTGCCATCGGGACCTCGGGCACGCACACGTCGCCCGCCGCCTGGCCGAGCAGAGCCTGGCCGCCTCCACCGGTGACGAGTACGCGCGCAGCCGGGTGTTCACCCGCCTGGTGTTGGCCGCGGCCGTCCTCGGCCAGGGTGAGGTGGAGGAGGCCAGCCACATCGGCGAGCAGGTAATTCCCCTGGTCCGGGCGACCTCGTCGGCGCGGTGCGCCGGGTACCTGGACGACTTCGCGAGGCAGGTACTGCCCCACCGGGACCAGCCCGGGGCGGCGCGGTTCCTGCGACAGGCTCGCGCCGTAGTGGCCGCCGGTCAGTAGGGGTGCCAGGACCGGGGGCGCTCGGGATCGCCCAGGTCGGTGACGCGCCGGTCGATTTCGGCGTCGATCTCCGGGCTCTCGCCGCCCTTCTGTACGAGCCAGGTGGTCATGCGCAGCTCGCGGACCGCCTTGTGGAGGGGGTAGCCCTCCCATGCAGTGACGTCGAAGCCGTAGGCGTCGCAGAAGTCGGCGTACTCGGCGTCGGTGTGCCAGCCCAGGTCCCGGTACAGGGCGGTCAGGACCAGGTCCCATTCGGGCGGACCCCAGCAGATGCCGTCCAGGTCGAAGAGCACGACCCCGTGGTCGGTGGCCAGCACGTTGCCGATGTTGGCGTCGCCATGGATGACACGCCGCCCCAGTACGGGGCGCACCGTGGGAAGGCGCTGGACCAGGTCGTGGTGGACCCGGTGCAGTTGGTCGCGTTGGGGACCGGTGAGCCGGGGTGCGGTGTCGATGCGCTCGCGGATGCGGTCGAAGGGATCGAGGTCGGGCAGGTCCAGGTCGGGCGGCGGGGTGAGCTGGTGCAGGGAGCGCAGGAGCACGGCCAGTTCCCGAGGGACGGTCCACTCTCCGTCCACCGCTTCCCAGAGGGTGACGACGGTGTCCTCGGCCGGGACGGGTTGCTTACCAAGGAGGGGGCGGCTCACCGGTATGCCCTGATCGGCGAGCCAGCGTGCGGCGCGTACCTCTCGGGCGGCTTCCGGGGTCCGGTCGGCGGAGCGCTCGACGCGGGCGATCACCCTGTCGCCGTCGAGGCGGAACACGGCCCGCTCCCCCGCCCGGATCAGTTCGGGTTCCTGGGACGGGGTGAGGCCCATGGAGTCGGCGGCGGTGTGGACGGCGCGGGTCGCGCGCCGCACGAAGTCCTCGGTGTGAACCACGCGCCCCAGCCTACGCCGGGGCGCCGGTTCCTCCTTCGTGGTCGGGGATTGGGTGTCAGCCCGCGGCAAGGAGGCTGCTCATGCGCTGGACCCGGTCGGTCTGGGGGAAGGTGAGCCAGTCCCATTCGCCTTCCTCGGCGCCCATCCAGGAGGCCAGGCAGCGGCGGAAGAACTGCGAGGGCGCTCCGGTGGCGGTGCCGATCCAGTCCTGTCCGGGTGTGCCCAGGGCGAGGTAGGAGCGCTGTCGATCCTCCACCAGGTGGCGGGCGGCACCGATCCAGTCCGGGCAGGGGTGCATGGCGACGGGTGCGGGGATCTGGTCGAGGAAGGCCTGGGGGTCGCGGTCGGTGGCCACGACGTGGATGTGGGTGTGGTCGTAGCAGGCGCCTCCCTTGTCGCGGAAGTCGAGGCTGCCGTGTTCGAAGACGAGGCTGTCCAGGCCGCTGCGCCTGCGGACGAGGTCGGTGACCTGCGGGATGAGGGTGCACAGGTCGTTGCGTTCGGCGTCGTCGAGCCAGCCCACGGACAGGGTGTGGCGCTTGGAGACGATGAGCAGGTACCAGTCGGTCAGGGCGCCGATGCAGGGCATGACGGCGAAGTGGTCGCTCTCGTGGACCACGTAGTCGGAGCGGGCGCGTGCCAGGCCCAGGTCGTAGAGGAGGTTGGAGTCGTCGCCGCCTTCGACTTCGCAGCAGAAGGTGCAGATCTCGCGCAGGGTGTCGTCCACGGATCTCCTTTTCGCGGGCAGGGGTGGGTTCAGAACAGGGTCGGGGCGCTGGTGGGCGCGTCCTCGGATGTGGCGGGGACGAGTCGGCGGCCGATGAGCGTGGTGAGGTCGGCGCAGTATTGGGCGGCGTCGGGGCCGGGTTCGGTGGTGAACAGGGCGACGGGTCCGCTGGTTCCGGTGACGCGCAGGTGGTGGGTGCCCTCGGTGAGGGCGGCGGGGTAGGCCAGGACCGGGGCGGCGCCGAGGACGGTCGTGGCGCACGCGGGGCGGGCCCACCGTTCCGGGTCGGGGAGCACCTCGGTGCCCGGCTGGTCCGCGGTGATCGTGGTCAGGTAGGCGGTGGCCTCGGTGGCGAGTTCGGTGAGCCGGGTCGTGAGCGCGGTGGTGTCCACCCGGTCCTGGAGGCCGAGGATCTTGCGGCGGGTCGGTACCTGTTGGGGCAGGCCGAGGTGCCGGGAGACGGCGGCCTCCAGGGTTCGCACGGCGATGCCGTCGGCGGTGCGCGCGATGTAGACGGCGGCTACGGGGCCCTGTTCGGCCAGGCGGCTGCGTCGGCGGGATTCGGCGGCTGTGCCGACCTTGGTCATCCCCTTGGCGAAGACGTCGAGGTAGAGCCAGTGCGGCTGCTGGAGGTAGTCGCGGATGTTGTCCGGCAGGGCGTGCGGGTTGTGATGGGCCTGGTGGGCGGCGACGAAGCCTTCCTTGTACTGGCAGCGTCGGCACTGCCTTCCCCTGGTGACGGTCTCGTCGGTGCGGCACCGCACGTGCGTGCCCTCGGAGCCGGTGAGGTCGAACCAGCCGACGCAGTAGCGCTCGTCGCCGTCCACGCGGAAGGTGTGCTCGCCCAGGAGGGGGAGGAGCTGGCTGCCGTCAGGGGCGGCGGGGTCGGTGGTGCGCAGGCGCGGTGTGTCCGGTGTGCTCCAGTCCAGGCCGAGGACGGTGACGGGTGCGGTGATGGTCATGCCAGGCTCCGGTGCAGGATGGTCTCGATGTCGTGCAGGCAGCGGCGGCGCCCGGTGGCCACGGGTGCGGCGCGCTCGCCGTAGAGGCCGTGTTGGTAGGTGCCGCACAGGTTGTCGGTGACGATGTGCAGGTAGTCGAAGGGGGCGCCGGCGGTGGTGGCGGCGCGGGCCATGTGGCCGATCTCGGGGTCCACGACGTCGAAGTCTGCCCTGTGTGCCTCGAACCAGGTGCGGGTTTCGTCCAGCACGCTGGGAACGGTGGCGTGCCGTACGCCGGAGCGGAGGGTGGCGGGCGCCTGGGTGAGGTTCAGGGCACTGTTCCAGGTGAGACGGTGGCCCTCGATGCGGGTGGTGGTGCCGGTGACGACGAGGGTGTTGGGTGCCATGTCCGGCTGGAGCCCGCCGAGTTTGCCGACGTAGACCACTCCCCCGGTGTGCCCGCGTGCGGCCAGGGCGGTGACCAGGTCTCCGGCGAGATCGCCCCAGAAGCTGAACTCGCAACCCAGGAGGAGGACGGTGGTGTTGCCGACGCGAGCGGTGCGCCAGCCGAACCCGGGCCGGTGGGTCCAGTCGGTGGTGCGGTCGCGGAGGAGGGGTTCGACGTAGCCGAGGATCACCCGGTCGCTGGCGGGCAGGCGTGCGGGGAGCCAGTGGTCCATGAACTCCAGGCCCTGCCCGGGAGCCGGGGGTTCCGTGGTGACGTCAGCGGGGAGCCCGGTGAGTGCGCAAGCCGCGCGGATGAGCTGGGTGTAGTGGTGGGCGTAGTCGCGGCCCGGCGGCACCACGCAGTGCAGTACCCGGTCGGCGACGGTGAAGTAGGGACGGCGCCAGTTGAACCGTTTCCCCTCGCGTTTGTCCCCGCCGAGGAGGAAGGACAGGGAGCGGTTGGGGTAGACCCAGGCCCGGCCGTTGGTGGCGGTGAGCAGGTCGACCGGGACCTTGGGGAGCACGTAGTCGGCCAGCCGCTTCCCCATCGTGTGACCGGCGGGAACGGCCGCGGGCGCGGTGGGGTTCATGATGCGGCCTTCTTGCGGAGAAGGGACAGCAGGTGCTCGGCACCGGATCCGCTGTCCACGGTGTGGACGGGAGCCGGGTGGGCGGCGAGGAGCGAGCCCAGGGCGAGGTCGGTGCGGGTCTGGTAGTCGGTGAAGCTCCGCGCGGACGTGGTCGCCTCGCCGGTGACGAAGGCTCCGTGCTCGGAGGGCTTGGAGTTTCCGTCGCGGCGGACCGCGGCCAGGTGTGCGGGGGTAGACAGCTTGGCGATGTGGTCCGGCTGGGGAAGAGCCGAGAACACCCGCGCGGCCAGGTCCTCCAGTTGCTCGTCGCCGGAGAGCGCCATCCGGGCCTGGTGCTTGAAGTACCAGCCGTCGACCACGACGGAACGGCCGCAGGAGAGCGCGGGTGCCACGTGGACGTGGTGGAACAGCTCATACCAGGCGGCGAGGGTGTGCAGCCAGTAGCGGGCCGGGTAGTGCCACACGGGTTCGGCGTGGTCGTAGCCCCAGGTGAGGCGATGCATCGCTGACAGGCGTTCGTCCGCCCAGGGGTTCCCTGATGAGGGGAGGGCGTCCTTGCGGAGAACGATCGCTTCTCGGGTGCTGTCGGCGAGACGGGACAGGAGGTGGCTCTTGCCCGCTCCGTCGATGCCTTCGACCACCCAGAACTCACCCATGGGCGCTCCTGACGGTGATTCCGGCCTCGCGGAGGTTGATGGCCAGGTGGGAGAGCAGCCCGGAACGCAGGTAGACCTCTCTGGTCCCCGCCTCTCGCAGGCGGTCAAGAAAGCGGGTGAGCTGGGCGTGCTGTTCACGTGCGAGGGACACGTCGAGCAGCAGCGGACCGCTGGGGATCGGTTCGTTCGTGGAGGCCAGGACCGCGACTGCGGTGGCAGGTGAGCTCTGGTTCCCCGTCCAGGCCTCGCGGAGGGGCACTGTGCTGCGGAGGTTCTGCGGGGAGAGCCCGAAGCGGGTGGAGTAGTGCAGCTTGAGCCCGAAGGAGTGACCGAGATCCCGGCGCAGAGCGGCCAGGTCGCGGCGACGGCCGCGGATCCACTCCACGACCGTGGCGACCTGCCAGTCGTCCACCTGGGCGGGGCTCTCGTAGTGGCCACGGGCCAGGTCGTGGAACCTCGCCGTCTGAGCGGTTCCGACGTTGAGGGCCTTGAGGCCGACTCGATCACCTTGGGCACCGACCACGATCGGGGTGAGTTGGTTGTCCAGCTCCCAGATACCGGAGATGATCTCGGCTGCCTCCAGACCGTCGTAGACGGCCAGTTCGACAGAGAACAGCACCTGGTCGTAGGGCTGGACCAACGCGGACAACGACGGCGGGAGTTCGTTGATCCACACCGCTGCGGCTTCGGCGTCCGCGCCGACCAGGCGCGGCAGGTTCCGCTCTTCGGTCTCGGAGCTGGTCCGAACGACCAGGGCCTCGCCGGTGCCCACGCCACTACGGATCATCCGGGCCGTCACCCGCCTCGGGCGGCGGTGGATCTGGACGGGCATGCGCAGCAGTCCATGGTTGCGCAGGAATGTCATGGCGTCGAGCTTGCTCATCCCGTTCATGCGGCGCGCTCCAGGAGGCTCCTGGTGATCGGACGGACCTGGAGCACGACGGCCGTCGCGCCGGTCCACGCCCACTCCACATCGACTCCGAAGCCGAAGTGCTCGTGCAGGAGACGGCAGGTCTGGAGCAGACGACGGGTCAACAGCATCCCCGGGATGGGTGACTCCTGGATCGTGATGTGGAAGCGGCTCTCCTCCACCCGAGCGCGTGCTTGAGGTGGGCGGCCAGTGGTGATGCCGTCGGCGTGCCGGGCGGCCTCCACCGTCAGATGGTCATCCTCGTAGAAGGCCACGCCGTAGAGGGATGCCTCGACCTGCTCCTGCACCATGACGCAGGCCCCGTCGCCACCGCCGAGGTTCTCGGTGGTGAGGAGGTCCTGGTCGATGGTGCGCAACAGCGCCGAAGCGCTGGGAGGGCAGTTCAGCAGGGAGACGGTGCGGCCCGCCTGTGCGCTTTCCGCCAGGTCCTCGTGTGCGCTGGTCCGAAGCACCACGCGGCGAGGGCGGTACAGGCGGAGCCAGGTCCTGGTCGCGTTCACGGCCTCGGCAGTAGCTCGCGACAGGTCCTCGGCCCGAAGGCACAGCGCGGGCGGCACCGGAATCCCGAGTTCGACAACCTCGCTCAGCCGGGCCGCTTTGAAGCCCCAGTGGCCAGCGTCCAGCGATTGGGTCAGCAGATCAGCCACCATCGGCGCACCCGCCCGAGCCAAGCCGCGTCAGAGCGCGAGTTCCTTCTTCGAATCCATCCATGCGCCCACTGTGGCCAGGTGACACACAGGGGACCATGACCAGCCAGTCATAGCTTCCATGACGGGTGGGTCATGACTCGACGCACTCACCGCTCAGCCGAGTGACGGGAGGCGATCCCGGCATACATCCTTCCCTCTACCAGGCCCGGCACAAGACACTGCTGCTAACAGGATTCCTACCCACCCCGAAACAGACAATCAAACCTCAATCAGTGGTGTCATCCGCTCGCAGGTTTTCTTCATTGAGCTTACTGCTTCCATCATCGAATTGATCCGCGTATTCCTCGGCCGATTTCGCTTTTTCTCCGTCGAGAACCTCTTCTTCAATTTAGCCACTCGCCGGCGGCGACTGACGCGGGTCTCGGTCACCGGGAGGTGGTGGCCGCCACCGAGTGGGCGATGTCGCGATGGGCCTCGTGTTCGGCGAGCCGATCGGTGAGGGCAGCGTGGACGTCTTCGTAGGTGTCGGGGCCGAGCGGGAGGCGGAGCGGGGTCGCGCCGGAGTCGACGAGGCCGATCATCGCGTCCGTGAGCTTCTCCGCGCTGTTGGGCACCGGGAAGTGGCCGCCGAGGAACGCCTGCCGGGTGTCGGCCGCGGGGGTGTTCTCGTACTCGGGCAGGGGCGGTGCGATGTCGAGCGAGCCGCCGAAGCCGGTGGGGGTCGCGCCCGGCTCGATGATGGTCAGGGCCAGGCCGAACGGCGCGATCTCGTGGGCGACGGTCTGGCAGAACCCCTCGATGCCCCACTTGGAGGCGTGATAGTAGCCGAGACCGGGGTAGGTGGTCTGACCGCCCGCGGTGGACACCTGCAGGATGCGGCCCCGACCCTGGGCGCGCAGGTGCGGGAGGGCGGCGCGGATGACCTGGATCGAGCCGAGCAGGTTGGTGTCGATGACGCGTCGGATCTGCTCGTCGGATGCCTCCTCGACGGAGGCGAGGACGCCGTGGCCGGCGTTGTTGACGACCACGTCAATCGTGCAGAGGGTCTTGAACGCCTCGGTGACGACGCGACGCACTTGCTCGGTGTCGGTGACATCGAGCTGGGCGGTCCAGAGCCGGTCGCCGTGCTCGGCGCGGAGGTCGTTGAGAGCCTCGGGCCGACGGAGCGTGGCGGCGACGCGGTCGCCACGGGCCAGGAGGCGTTCGGTGAGCAGTCGCCCGAAGCCTGAGGAGGTGCCGGTGATGAACCAGGTGGCTGTCATCGTGTTTCCTTCGCTGCGTGGTGCGCGCGGTCCGAGTGGCTGGTCGCGGTGTCGCTGATGGCGACGAGGATCGTCGATGCGACGGGCTGCGCCTGGGTCTGGGCATGAGTCGGGCGAGCTGCCTGCGCTGCCGTGAGGCGACTCGGCCGGACTCGTGAAGGGATGCAGTCGTCAGCGGGTGCCCGACTCGGCCCGTGCGTAGAACGCGGCGAGCTCGTGGGGATTCTTGGTGTAGACGTCGATCTTGCGCACCGCGCCGTCCTCGACCTGGTGGATCTCGACCATGGTCAGTGGGAACTCCTCACCGGTGGTGTGGGCGGTGAGCGTTCCGATGACGCCGGCCGGGCCCTCGAACACTGCGGCATCGGTGATGGCGATCTTCGCGTAACCCATCATCGCGCCCAGGACCGATTGCACGAACACCTCGCGGCCCTGGTGCACCCCGCCATAGGGCAGCTGGGTCGGCTCGTCGACGATAACCTCGGGGGCGAGCTTGGCCAGGACACCCGGCACATCGCCCCTGCCCAGCGCGTCATACAGCCCTCGCACGACATCCGCGGGGGTCTGGGTCACCGTCTCGGTCTGGTTGCTCATCTCGCGTGCCCTTCTTCTTCGCTTCGGTGCTGGAAAGGTCGGCCGGCCAAGGCTCATACGTCCTCGTACCGATCAGCCCCGCAGGAACAGGGCATGCACCATGCAACGGCAGACGACCGTGACGGGGGAGGCTTTGCTGTGAGGGGTACTGGCGGGGACCCCCAGCGTTCGCGCGGCCTGCCTACCCTGGTCTCATGGACAACCGGGACGCAGTCAGAGCCTTCCTCCGCTCCCGACGCGAGAAGATCGCCCCGGAGCAGGCGGGACTACCCGTGTACGGTCAGCGGCGGGTGCCCGGACTGCGAAGGGGCGAGGTCGCCACGCTCGCCGGGGTGAGCGTCGAGTACTACACGCGCCTGGAGCGCGGCAACCTGCGGGGGGTCTCCAACAGCGTGTTGGACGCCCTCGCACAGGCCTTGCGGCTGGACGCCACCGAGCGCATGTACCTGTACGACCTCGCCCGCGCCGCTGGACCGGCAGCCGGGGCGCGGGCACGGCAGCGCCAGGTGCGGTCGGCGGTGCGGCTGAGCGTGGCGCGCATCGTCGAGGGCATGCCGGGCATGGCGGCGTTCGTGATGAACAACCGCCTCGATGCGCTGGCCGCCAACCCGCTGGGCCGGTCCCTCTACTCGGAGATGTACGCCGATGCGACCTGTGGGGCGAACGTCGCCCGGTTCGCGTTCCTCAACCCTGCCGCCAGGCGGTTCTACACCGCCTGGGACCGCATGGCCCGCTTCGCCGTGGGCGCGCTACGCGTCGAGGCGGGGAAGAACCCCTACGACCGGGAACTGTCGAACCTGATCGGTGAACTGTCCACTCGCAGCGACACTTTCCGCATGATGTGGGGATCCCACGACGTCCATGTCTTCCGCGACAGCACCAAACGCCTCAACCACCCGCTCGTCGGCGACCTGGAACTCGATCAGGAGACCATGAGTCTGCCGGACGAAAGCGGCCTGAGCGTGGTCGTCTACAGCGCACCCCCCGACACCGCCGCCGAGAACGGCCTGAAACTGCTCGCCAACTGGTCCGCCACAACCGGACAGGAGCAGGACGCACAATCCACCGGCACACCGTCGACCTGGCAGCCCTGACGGGCGCTACCGGCCCGAAGAACCGTTCCGCCCCGCTTGCGGCCACCTGCGGAGCCCCATGTCACTCAGCCCCGGTGACCGGGGCTGAGAGATTCCAGGTGTCTCGCTCCGGATTCATTGGAGGCGAGGAACCAACGCTTCGTCTTCTGTTGACCCGGCTTGCTGCCCATAGAAGTCGTCCTCGAACTCCGCTGGCGGGACCAGCCATGCCGTGTCCACTCCGCCGCATCCGGTGATACGGTGCCGGCCGGACTCAGCACCGCCTTCAGCGGCTTCCCAAGTTCACATGAGGGTCGGAAGGCGATCCCGCTCACACTGGAGCCTGAGTCGAAGCAGGCATCTAACGGGAATCTGCAGGAGACAGGTGAACGGTCACCCACCGGGCCTCGTCCGACCGGCGGGGATCCAGGTCGGCCTGCAGTAGCCAACGCCCGGGACGAAGGGATACCTCGTTGAAGCGGTCGGCGTCGCCGAGTACAAGAATCCCCGAACGCAGGAGGATCACGGATGCGTGGTCACACGAGGGCACGGGAGCCGTATGGACGTACACGTTCAGCTCGACGGCTGCGTCCTGGGGGTCCACCATGCGGCTGTTGACCACCTGAACGGTGATCTGGTCGTCCTCAGCGAAGAAGGGGCCCTCGCCGACGAGGTGGTCGTAGTCTCCGTCGTAGCCTTCGGCGTCCTCGCACAGGATGCAGCCCCAGTAGTAGTCGCGTACGCAGTGGAGCACGGGTTCGGTCACCATGTTCGCCAACTGTGCGCTGCCACAGAGACATTCCGCCCCGTACAGTCCTGACCGGAGCGAAGATGCAGGGCCCGGGCGCAAGAGCTACGCCGGGACGGCACTCGATACGGTCCCCGCGAACGAGCGGTCGGCGAGGGCCTCGCGAGGTGCCGTCGGACGCCAGTGACAGGGCGTGCGTGCTCCGTTCGTGCTCCGCGGTTTCGGACCGGGACGACACCACGCCGCACGACATGGCACCGGGCGGCACAGCGGATCGGATGGCGTGGGACAGAACGGCACGAAGCTACACGTGGCGACACGAAACCAGCGAACTTCTAATCCGATGGTCGCAGGTTCGAATCCTGCCGGGTGCGCCACAAAACCCCAGGTCAGACGGGGTGCGCGAGTCGAACAGACGAGGCGTGCGGCCCGGATCCGGGCCTGAAATGCTCCATGTGTGCTCCCCAGTGCAGGGTCCAGTACAGGTGGAGACGCACCTCGCGGAGCACTTTGTCGTCCCGTGACCTCGGTGACCCTGGGCGGGGACGTGTTCGCGTGCCCCCGGCCCACCACGACCAGCGCGGTGGGCCGGGCTCCTGTTCGGGACCACGGCCCACCGCACATCGACGATGGACACCTACCGGGACAGCCCCCGACCGAACTCAGCCTCGGTCCCATCCAAGCCCAGGGTGGCCCCGCCGAAGGTCAGCGAGCCCTGTCCGGTGAAGCCGTCGGCGGTGGCATAGAGCAGGGTGATGGCGCCGTTGCCGTCATTCTCGCCCGGCACCCCCGCCACCAGGTCCCGGTACCCGTCACCGTTGACGTCGATCAGGGTCACCTGCGCGCCCATCTCATCCCCGGCCTCGGAGACCCCCGCCACGTCCGGGGAGTCCTGGGTCAGGGACTGCTCGCGCCCGTCCAGCCACTCCGGGCCGCCGTAGAGCACGCCCACTCCGCCCGCGTCAGCGCCGCCGTCTGCGGTCTCCACGGTGGTGTCGCCCAACACGATGTCGGCGTAGCCGTCGTTGTCGATGTCGCCCACCGCGACCGAGTCCGACCCCAGTTCCTCCTCCGCAGTGGTTCCGCCCCCGGTCAGGCCTTGGGCCGACCCTGCCAGGATCCGGGTGGTATGACCGTTACCGGGGACGGCCACCACATCGGCGTAGCCGTCACCGTTGACGTCTCCGGACGCGATCACTGCGGTGGAGTCCTCCAGGGTGAGGGGCTCGTTGAGCAGTCGGGGGGTCAGGCCGTCGGCCGAACCGGAGAACACCGACACATCCCCCGCCTCGTCCTCGCCTTGACGGGAGCTGGAGACCACCAGGTCCAGATGTCCGTCACCGTCGATGTCAGCGGCCTCCAGCGCTTGGACGGTGTCCCCGGGGCTGGGGGCGGCCAAGAACGCGCTCACCGACGGGTCGTCGGCCTCGCTCAGGTCGGCGCGGCCCGACAGGACCACGACGTGGTCCTGGGCGCTGATGGCCGCGTCGGCGTAGCCGTCGCCGTCGAGGTCGCCGACCGCCAGAGCGTGGCCGAAGCCGGTGTCGCCCCGCTCCTGGCGGGGTGAGTGCAAACCAATCGTGGTCTCGGACAGCCCGGTCGCGGAGCCGAAGACGACCTGGACCAGACCGGCGTCGGTGTGCTCCTCGACGTCCTCGTCCGGGGCGGCCACGATCAGGTCGGCGTAGCCGTCGCCGTCCATGTCGGCCGAGCGCACCACCTCACCGAACCGGTCCCCCGCTTCCGGGGTACCGGGAACACCGGCCGAGGCCTGGTCGACCCGGGAACCCGCACCGGTGTCCACACCGCCCGACCCACCGGGGACCACCGCGACGTAGCCACCGCGCACACCGTTGCCGCCCACTCCTTCCGGGGCGCCGACGAGCAGGTCCGCGTAACCATCACCGTCCACATCGTTGGGAAGAGCGGTTCCAGCATGCGCGGTACTGACCACCGTGGGAAGGAACAGCGCGGTACAAACGGCCACGGTGGCGACTGTAACGCCAGAAGAAAAAGTTTTCCCCATTGCATTCCTTAGCAGAGGCACGAAAAGATCCACCCTTCTACAAACAAGAAGGATTGTTAAATCAACCATCTCGGACATGACCAGGAAACCAGAAGGAGCACAAAAAAGTAGAGGCCGTCAAGCCGCGCCAAAAGAAACATGCGGCGGCTTCCGCACTGGCACCTCCGCTAAAGGCATGCCCAGGATGACACCAGAGCGAAGCACCCTCCTATCTAGCTACTCGACACTTTCACTTCCTTGGTCGCGCTTGCGCACACGCGCCCAGAGAACGATCTTTGGAAGTATCCAGACAACAGAGAAAACGGCAGCCATTACAGTGAAACCGACCGCCGAGTTCTCCTGTCCAGAAAGTCCGGTCCACACAGCCACCGCAAGCATCATCAACGGAACCAAGCCCAAGCCGACGATGAGAGTTCGCCAGTCATGACTAGTCGGGTTTTCCGGAAACTCCTTGTACCCCAAAGGAAGAAGAAACCGGTCCTTAGCCAAGCGTTCAACGAAATCAGGCGATGGTCGATGCGGCACGAGACCCTCCATTTGCTTCTTCGTCGTCTGTAGCCAGTATTCCCTTCTTCTCGGCCTCCTCACGCAGACAAGGGGTACGATTTCCTGCTCGACTATCAGAGTCATGTCACGCTGAGTCCGACACCAGGAACCCGCTGGTTCCCAGGCTGATCAGCAAGCCAGGAGCAGCCGGAAGCGGTCCTGTCACCGCTCCTCCGACCAGACCGGCTCTGCCAGATGAAGCGATTTCAGATTGCGATCCACCTGCCAGTCCAGCGCCAACGACTCCACCGAAGCCGCTGGCTGCTGCACCGACGACCACTCCGCCCAGGAGGCAGCCGACTCCCAAGGAGGCCCCGCAAACTGCGGCCATTCCCACGGCGGCTGCCGCGCCTGCTGCTGCGGAACCTATCGTCCCTGCTGCGATGGCCAGGCTCATCAGCCCGGTCCAGTCGACGTTGTTGATCGGGTCGCCCATGCCGTAGGCGTAGTTGTTCATCTCCTGCCGGGACGGATCCGGCTGGGTGAAGTTGAGCGTGTTCGTGTCATAGAACCGGTATCCCAGATGCACCGTCCCGTCCTGGAACTGGTAGGCGCCCGTGAACCCGAACGGGTTCAACGACGCCGCCCCGCTCTGGTCGGAAGCTTCCATGGACCGCTCACCGAAGGGCGTGTAGTCATAGACCACGTCCGGACTCTCGGCTTCTGAGCCCTCGGCGGTGATCGCGAGCACCGTGTTCTGGTGGTCGGTGGTGAAGTGGAACCGCTCCTCGCCGTCCCAGGCCACCATCGAGATCAGCTCACCGTTGGCGTCGCGCACGAAACTGGTCCGCTCACCCTCGGAGGCGACGTTGGTGACCCCGAGCGCGGTGTTGGACAGCTGACGGTCGATCCGCTCGCCCTCGTGCGCCTCGGTGATGCCGCGCATCTGGGTCTGGTTGGTGGTGTCGTAGCTGATGCTGGTGGCCAGGTCCGCGTCCTCGTCCGCCTGGAGGAACTGGTTGGTGAGGCTGTACTCCAGCACCCGGCCGCCCCGGGAGGTCATGTTCCCAGCCTCGTCGTGGTCCACCTCTACACCGCGGGCGTCGGTGACCTGGTCGGCGTCGTTGTAGGCCAGGTCCTCCCCGCCTGCGCTGGTCAGGTTCCCGGCGTCGTCGTAGGCATAGTCGATCTCACCATTACTGGTCAGGCGGTCCAGGCCGTCGTAGGTGAACTCCTCGGTGTCACCGTCGATGGTGCGCGACTGCAACTGGTCGCTGTCAGCGCCGTCGTTGTCGTAGGAGTAGGAAGCCTCTACCAAGCTCTGACCAGCCGCCCCGGTGGTGGTGATGCCGGTCAGGCGCCCGGAGTCGTCGTAGGTGCGCTCCTCCACGGCTCCGTCGGGGTGCGAGATTTCGGTGCGGCGGTTGTTGGCGTCGTTGGTGAAGGTGGTCTCGGTGCCGGTGTGGTCGGTGATCAAGGTGAGGCGGAACGCGGCGTCGTAGGCGTAGGTGGTCCTCTCGCTCCCGGCCGAGTCGGTGCGCACGGTTTCGAGCAGGTCGCCGCGGCCGTTGTAGGAGTGCTCCACGCTCGCCTGGTCGGTGGCCCCGGTTCGACTGGAGCTGCCGGGCGATGCGCATCGTGCCCCGGGCCCGGTCAATGTCCTCCCACCGCACACCCACCACATCGCCCCGCCGCAGCCCGGTCATCACCAGCAGGTGGAACAGGGCGTACAGCCAGTGGTCGGACACGAAGTCCAGGAAAGCGCGGGTTTGCTCGACCGTCCACACCGCCACCGCCGGTCGCATCCGGCTATGGGTCCACTTGGCCACCGCCTGGTCGGTCCACACCACCGGCCGCGTACCCACCCCCGGCTCCAACCGCAGGCCTCGAGCGAGGTTGGAGGGCAGCAACCGCTACGCACCGCGGTGTTCAACGCCGCCCGCAACGTGGACCGCACCCACTGCACCGTCGCCATAGCCACTGACCTGCCCCTGGGCGTGGCGTGTTCGGCGATGCCTTCGAAGGCCCGCTGTACCCGGGCGGGCGTCAACTCCTCCAGAACCGCTTCGCCCAAGTGCGGGATGAGGTAGCGGTCGATGTGCTCGGCGTAACTGACACGGGTGCGCGCACGCAACCGGGTCCGCCCCTCCAGCCAGTGCTGAAGCCACGCGGCCACCGTCCACACCACCGGGCTCCGCACCCTGCTCATCGCCTTGGGCCCTGCGCAGGGCCACGCGTGCGGCCTCACGGGAAGCGAAGCACCCGGCACCGACCACCCGAGGTCTGGTCTGACTCGAGCGAGAAGTACCAGCTTCCATGCCCACGGGAGCGCAACCGCGGGCAACCACTCCCGGGCCTCCTCGACGTACCGGCCCTCCGACACCCGCACCGCTTGAACACCGAACCAGACCCCAACATCACCACCACCTCCAGCCCCAGTCTCACCCTGAGGATCAGAGAAGACGAGTGACAGAAGACAATCCCGGCACGAGACAGTTCAACGCCGCCCGCAACGTGGCGCGGATCCGCTGCACCGTCGCCGCAGGCGACGGCGCTCATGCAGACGCCACGCCCTGCGAGATCTACTCGAGGGCCTTCTGTATCCGGGCTGGGGTCAGCTCCTCCAACGGCACATTGCCCAGGTGGGGTGAGGCAGCAGTGAATGCGCTCGGCGGAACTGGTCCGGGTGAACGGGCTGCTTTCCAGCTAAATCAGCGCTGGCTGGCACTGAAGCACGTCACCTTGAGCCCGAGCAGGATCGCAGAGTTCACCCAAGCCGACCTCATCCTCAACAATACATGGAGACACAATTTACCGAGAAGCCCCTAGCCCAACCAAACAACAGAGATCCAACAGGATCAGGCACTCAGACTGAACGCTCGGACAAAAGTTTTCAATCTCCGGAGAAAATAAGCTTTCTATGCGGCCGCAAAGGCACCAACTCAGCCAACTCGATCAGCTCCTGAATCATAGGGGCCATTTCACCGTCCCCGAAGGATCGATACGCAGAGCAAAGCTCTTCCAGCACCACTCCAACCTGACGAGAGTTGAATATGGTATCACCATAAAGATCCACATGACCCAACATAGGGTACTCTTTGCGCGAATCTAGCTTTCGCAAGAATTCATTAATATTCTGACGAACACAGCGAGACACGACGGCACCGCCGTATTCGCACACCAGAACGCTGACCGACAACTAGAGCACCTCCACATCGGCCATGAGAAAAGGAATCATCACCTGGGCCCCCCGGGATGCATAGTAATAACGCCACCCCACTTGTCAGATATAACGGTGTAGGTCGATGTAGGAGCCCCGCCGTCCGTAGGCGCCTCCGTGCCAACCGGCCGACCGGCGTCACATACGCGCACACAATTACCATTCAATTGAACCTCGGCGCCAAAGGACTCAGACCGATCTGCCAGTTCATACAGATCTTCACTGTCATAGAAGTAGCCTTTGGTTTCATCCCTCATTGACCCACTTTCAGTATGCTTATCACGGACATACTTTTCTGAAACATCATCCAAAAAGGCTGGTTCACAGTTGTGGTTGAGGAGATCTAGCGATCCCGCACCCACGTGGAATGTGTGGACGCCCTGGACGGTCAGGTTATGGACCGTCGCGGCCTGCGTCCAGGCCTGGACCGCGGAGACCTGCACCCAGGTGCCCGAGGAGGTCTGCAACCACATCCCCGGAGCCAGGTCAACCGCGTCAACCCACTGCTCCAGGTCGGGCACCCAGAACGGGTGCCCGTCGGTCGCGATGACCACGTCCCCCGCTGTTACCGGGCCAGGGACACCCGACTGCTCGACCTGCTCACCTTCAGCTTCAGAACCAGACTTCCCACCGGCCGCCTCGCGTTCGGTGGTCGGGTCCACCGTGATCTCCACCAGGTGCTTGCTGCCCGACCCGATGATGGTGGCCAGCACCGTCCGCGCGGTCTGTTCACCGGTCTCCGGATCGGTGGCCAACACCTTCTCACCGACATCAACGTCTTCAATCGGTTTGGTCGACCCGTCGGCCATCACCACACCCGTGCCGGGCACAAAACTGTTTCTGCCTGAGCAGAGGCCGTCGACCCTCTTGTTGGCATCGACCAGGTCGTCGACACCGTCGATGAGGTCACCGCCGAGCCTGGTGATCTCCCGCCCCAACTCCGCGGCCTTGCCCCACCTCAGCCCGTACTTCGCCGCGATCTTGGCTGGCAGACCGCCCACGAACATGAGCGCGATGTTGACAGCGGTCTCACCACACGCCCCCAGGTCACCGGTGGTGAAGCACTCGAGCCCCGCCGTGATACCGAGCTCGTCCGCGACCAGTTGGGCCAGCCCAGTGGCTGCCTTGATCAGTTTCTGTTTGGCTTCTTCCTTCTCCCTCTTGGCGTCCTGGTATGCCTGATACTGCTGACCCTGATAAGTGCTCCCCGAAGAACCTCCAGAACCACCCCTGGGCGACAACCTGTTGGCCCAGCCCATGAGGCTCCGCCACGTGGGATGAGTGGTGACGTCAAAGCCCCAGCCCCGTGCCGCCGTTGCCGCGATATTCAACGCGAGCCTGATCGTGCTGCCGATGAAATTGGCGAGCTGCTTGAAGAAGAGGCCATCGGGGTCACTGAAGGAAACGGGGTTGTTGTTGGCGTAGGTATAGCCGTGCATCTGCTGGTGGTCGGTCACATCCATAACCGGGTCCACCGAGATGAAGCGCCCCAACGACGCGTCATAGGAGCGCGCCCCGAGCTGGGTCAGCCCTGTGGATTCGTCAACGGTCCCGTTCACGAACCCGCGTTCAGCCGGCCACTGGCCCTGACCAGCCCGTGCCTGACCGAAAGCCGTCATGTACCGGTGGGTGGCCTCTCCGGTACGGGCGTTGACCGCGATCTGTCCGCTGCCGTGGTGATCGGAGTGGATCCACGAAAGGTTTCCCTCGTTGTCACGTACCGCCACGGTCTCGTCAGCGAAGGTGTAGAACCGTGTCGCTTCCTTGAGCAGGCTCTGCCGGTCCAAGCGCAGCTCCATACCCGGCAGGTACAGGGTGGAGGCGTCTGGGGCGTGGCGGATCAGGCGCTGTCCGTCGGCGTCATAGACGAAGGAGGTGGCGGATCCGTTCTCCTCGACCACACGTGCGAGCTTTCCCTCCGCGTCCCACTCCAGCTCCTGGTCCCGGACAGCGGTGGTACGGCCGGTCATGTTGCCGGCTTCGTCGTAGGCGTACTGTTCCAGCCGGTCGCCCGCGGGCCCGGTCTCGGTCACCTGCGCCAGGGCCTGAGGGGCTATCCCCTCCTGGCCTCCATGGGCATAGGTGCGCACGGTGTCGGCCACCGGGTCGTGGCGCGTCTCGGTGACGCGGTTGCCCAGGGTGTCATAGGTGTAGGAGTGCCAGTAGGGGGCCGCACCGCCCAGGTCATCGGTCGAGGGTTCGGTCGCGCAGGCCTGCTCGCCGGTGGCGTCCGGTGTCCATACGTCCGTCATCCGGCGCATGTGGTCGTAGGCGAAGCACTGTACGTCAGCCTGGAGGTGGTCTGCGGTGGGTTCGTTGCGCAGGCTCAGTACGTTGCCCGCGTCGTCGTAGGCGTAGTGCTGGTGTGCGAGTGAGCCGGTGATGCCGAGTTCAGGGACCAGAGTGGTTTCGGCCATGCGTCCGGTGGCCTGGTCGTAGTGCCGGGTCAGGTAGGTCGCGTGCGTACCCGAGACGTCCATGTCCATGGTGCGCTGGCGCAGCTCACCGGTGCTGTTGTAGACCACATTGGTGACGTAGTCAGAAAAGCCCGACATCTGTACCGGTAGGCCCAGATCGTTGAAGGAGTAGGCCACCGTCTCCTGGCCGAGTGCACCCGCGGAGGGCATCGTCACCGCTCGGACCGTGCCGTCGAAGTTGTACTGAGTCGAGGAGCGATAGCGTCCGGAAAGGCCGGCCTCACTGGAGGGGATGAGGATCTCCGTCGTGATGGGCCGGTAGAACTGGTCGTAGGTCACGACCCGGCTGGTGTAAGCGCTGCCGTCCACATACCGGGTGGAGGAGGTCGGGTGCCCCTTGGCCAGGGTGTCGTAGACCCAGCGTGCACGCGGAGACCCTTCGGGGCTGTCGTCGTACAGGCCCGTCTGCCGCCCGAGGGCATCGTAGGTGTAGGCGAGCGTCTCACCACGGGCGTCCGTCTTGGTGGCCAACTGGTCGAGCTGGTTGTAGGACATCGTGGTGGTGCCCGCGACGGGGTCCTCGGTCTGGGCGAGACGACCGCGGAGATCGTAGCTGTAGGCCCAGGTGTTGCCCTCGGGGTCGGTGACCGAGGCGAGTTCGTCGTTCTTGGCGTAGGTGTAGGTGATCGAGTCGTAGTCGCCCTCCGGGAGGGGACCGTGGTGCGTACGGGTCTCAATCATCCGTCCGCGGGCGTCATTGACGACGGTGGTCGCCGTTTCACCGTCCGGCGGGGTGATGAGGAATCGGTCGCCGTGGTGTTCGGTGGTGGTGCGCCAACGCTCCTCACCGAAGCCGACGTGGACGACGTCGGTGGAACGCCCGGCTCCGTCATAGAGGGTCCTGGTCTGGCGAGGGATATCACCGTCATTGGCGGCTACGAACAGAGTGTCGCTGGGGTCTTCGGTGTTGTAGTAAGCCTCGCGCTCTTTGACAATCTGTCCACGCGTGTCGTGGAAGGTGTCGGTAATCAGTCGTCCACCGTTCACGCCCGGGCTCTGGATCTGGCGCGGACGCAGGAACGCGTCGAAGATCTCGTAGCTGGTGGTGTACTCGGTCGAGGTACGCAGAGAGTGCGTGACGATGGAGGTGGGCGCGTCCTGACGGATGTGGTACTCGAACTTGCTGGTCGGAGTTTCCGTCTCGGGGTCGCGACCGGGAAGCCACACGCTGGTCAGACGACCGAGGGGGTCGTAGGCCATGTGCATGGTGCGGTTGTTGGCGTCGGTCTCGGAGACGGGCAGGCCACGGGCAGGATCGGCCCGTGTGGTCGTGGTGTGTCCGAGGGGATTGGTCTCGGTGGTGGCCTCGGGGAGTCCGGCGCTCGTGAAGGCGTACTCGGTGGTCGTCACACCTCCGGCGGCGTCGGTCTCGGAGACGGTGTTGCCGAAGGAGTCGAACTCGGCTTCCTGCACCATCTGGTAGACGGGCTCGCCGCCGGAGTAGGAGTCCAGCTTCTCCGTGCGGGTGGGTAGGCCCGTGGTCGGGGCCGCGCCGTGCGTCCCCCCGTCGTAGAACACCCGCTCGTCAGTGATGACGTCGGCGGGACGGTCGGGAGTCTCCTCACAGTCCACCGCAAGGGTCTCGGTCCGGGAAGCGAGGTTGAGGATCCACGCACTGGTGTTGTCGACGTAGTCGGTACGGACGCACCTTTCGTCACCGGATACGTCCACGTCGCCGTGCTCACGTGCCTGGGTGACGGCGCCCTGGTCGTTGATGGTGTTGTCGACACGGGTCTGGTACCAGCTCCCGTCCTCTTTTCGCGCGAACTTGACGACCTGTTCGGTCTGGATCATGTGCGCGCTCTGGCTGCCCCAGGAGTGGGTGACCTCGGCTGTCTCCTTCAGCCAGGGCTTGGTGATTTCCCGGGAGATGACCTCGCCGCCCTCGCCATCCCGGGTGGTGACCTCGAGCAGGGTGCCGTTGAGTTCCTTGTGGTCGGTGTGCTCGACTCCGCGTGAGTCGGTGACCGAGACGTCCCTGGTTCCGCTCGGCTGTTTGTCGCCGTCCATGCCCTGGAAGTACAGGTACTCGGTCTCTGTCCGCTCCTCGCTGGCGTGGCCGGTACGCACGATCACGCGGTCGTAGCCTCGCCAATCCCCCCAGGTGCGGTACTTGTCCTTGACCATGCCGTCGGCCTCGGTGTAGCGCCAGGCCGGGGTTCCCACGTAGTCGTAGCTGGTAGTGAGTGTCGGCTGGTCGGTGACATCGTCAACCTCGTTGACCTCGGTGACGACGTACTTGTGGAACCAGTCGGTCAGCTCCACCCCGCCTTCGGGGGTCCACTTGACCGGATAGCAGCGCTTGGTGTTGTCGTGCGGCTCAGGAGTCTCGCCGTGCACGCACTCGGGTGCGGAGTAGGTGATATCGAGCTGTCCACCGGACTCGGTGCGGATCTCGGTGACGCGCCAGCGCAGCATCGGCGCGATGTCGTCGGTGGGCGAGTCCACCCGGTTGGGCATCTGCGTGCCGCCGAAGGTGACCTTGGGCAGGGTCTCGGTACCGCCCACGTGGCCGGTGTGCTCGATGGAGTCCAGCCACAGGGTCGGGCCGGTGCCGTCGCCCGCCTCGGGGAAGGAGTGCTCCAGCGTCCAGGAGTCGACCTTGGTGTACTCGTCGCCGTTGTGGACCTGGGTGGTGATGGCGTCGAGTTTCCTGGTGGACCAGAAGGTGGGCGAGTGCTTGCCCGCGCAGGAGGCACCGGACTCGCAGTCCTGGTCCAGGGGGACGTCGGGCCAGTGCTCGGCGTTGTCGGAGGTGCGCTCGTCGGCGGCGCAGTCGAAGGAGTCGGTGACCAGGCAGCGTTCGGAGGTGGAGAAGGCCACGCGCGCCGGGGCGGTGGCGTACACGTCGTCGCTGCGCAGCCCGTACTCGATGCGTTCGATGTTGGCCGCGCGCACGTAGGGGGTGGCGGTGTTGGTGAGGTTGCGGCCGTAGTGGTTGGTCTCGGCGTCGTAGTAGAACGTCATGACGTTGCCGTGCACGTCCACGACGTAGTCGAGGTTCCACTTGTAGGCCTGCTGGCACCAGGATTCGGCGAAGGTGGAGTCGTAGCAGGGCTGCCCGGACTCTGCCGCGTAGACGGGCATGGTCTGTGCGGAGTCGGTCTCGGGGTCGCCATTGGACCAGCCGGGCAGGCGGTTGCGGCCGAAGAAGTACTGGGTGCCGTCAGGGGTGGTGACCTTCCAGTACTCGCCCTCGTGCGCCCCGTTGGTGGCGCCGGTGAGCCTTTCGACCTTGGTCCCGTCGTCGTTGGACAACCGGTAGCTGCCGTCGTCGTGCTTGATGAGCGCGCCGGAGTGTCCGCTCATGGACAGGGTGACGTTGTCGGTGTTCCAGCACAGGTCACCGGTCTCGTGTCCGGAGTCCACGCAGGCGGCGTAGCGGCGCTCAATGGAACCGGGGGCGTAGGAGAACCCGTCACCGATCCAGGAGGTCTGGTTGTTGGAGGTGGCGATACGGCCGTCGATCCCACCGGAGGAGTAACTCAATCCCACTGCGGGGGACAGTTGGCTGGGAGCGGGTGGTGTGGTGACCCCGTAGGACCAGGAGAAGTCACCGGACTGAGTGTTGACGTTCCAGCTGGAGGAGGCTGACAGCTGGGTGGCACCGTAGTCGCCGTTGCCGCCGGAAGAGGCGGCGGTGACCGCGAACAGCGATCCCTGAGCGGGCGCAGCTCCCACGACGGCGGACAGGCTCTGCTCCGGAATGTTGTTGTCCAGGAGTTGGGGGGCGTCGAAGGCGACCGTGTCCTCCGCCGAGCAGGAGTCGTCCAGGACGCAGGGGTCGAGCTCGACGACGTGCAGGCGAGAGGCGTAGTCGCCGCCGAACGCCGCGGCGAACTCGGAGTAGTCCACCTCCATCTGAACCGGCGCGAGGGTGGGCGAGTCGTCGGTGCGGGTGATGTTGACGAGCAGGCCGTGTACTCCGGCCGCCTGAGCGTCGGCCTGGTCCAGGATCTCAACCTGGACCGACTCGACGGGCTCGGGGACGGAGAAGGCGTCCACCTCGGGCTCGTTCGGGGTGACGGGCTCTCTGCGCATCTCGTTGCGGCCGGGGGACGGACTGCTGTCCGGAGAGGGTTGCGTGGCCTCCGGCGCCTCTTCCGCGGCTTCCTCGGCGGTGTCCGCATCGGGCTCCCGTGTCGGAGGGTCCACGCGCGGTGGTTCGTCCGCCGAGGGTGTCTCCTCCGACGCGGAAGGCTCGTCCTCCGGTATGTCGTCCTTGGGAACCTGAGGTTCCCACTCCTGCCAATGCTCGGGGACCTCCCAGTCGGCGAGGTCGTCTCCCGCCACAGCCGTGACCGTGACCGGAGACTGCTCCTGGGCTCCGAACGTCCGCGCCTGTCCCCCGCCCAGGTCCACATCGGCGGCCGAGGCCTCGGGCCAGTCAACCTCCTGAGGTGCGGCCACAGCAGCCTCGGCGACGGCGTTGCTTCCCTCAAGGGGTTCCGCAACCAGGTCCTGCCCCTCGACGGAGGACAGGTCCTCCACCTCCGGGCGCGGGTTGTAGGCCGTGGCGGACGCTGGTAGGGCATTGAGCAGTCCGGCCACGAGGACGAGGCCGACCGAGTAGGTGATGCCGCGGCGGATCGGGCCGGGGCGGGTGGGGGTGTCACTGTGCGGGGTCACAGCAGTCCTCCTGTCCTCCACCGGTCGGGTGAAGGACGATCACAGGGGCAGGGGGATGTCGAAAGCGTTGTCAGCTCTGGGTGTCGGGGAATTCCCCCGCGTACACCCGGAACAGGCCTTGGTCGTTGAGTACGCCCTGGTAGGTGTGGACGTCGTCGATATCGCCGGTCCAGTGGTAGGTGTTCGAACCGCTGTGTTGGGCGCTACCGATCCGGAAGGGGCCGTCGGCGTGCCAGGCGTGGTCGACCGCCACACGGGACTCCTCGAAACCGTTGACGTAGAGCACCAGTTCACCGCTGGTGTGGTCGTGGACACCGGCCAGGTGGGTCCACTCCCCCAGCCGGGCGGCGGTGGTGGAGTAGGCGTAGGTCCATCCGGTCGAGCCTGAGGTGGGTTCGTCGTCGTGCGGGGCCATCTTGAACACCCAGGAGCTGTTCGAGCCCTGGTAGCCGAGGTGGAATCCGCTCTGGAACGCACCTGCCTGGCTCACCGCGGAGGTGTTGACCGCCGCACCGGTCTCGTCCAGACGCACCCATGCCGAGACGCTGAGGCTCCGGTCGGTGCGCAATACCGGTCCGGGTGCTTCGACGTACTCGTCGACGCCGTTGAGCCGTACTCCCGGCGAGGCGGTGAAGGAGTTCTCCGCCAGGTTCCACGCTGTGGCCGGGTCGGCGTTGAGGACGGCGTCGAGTCCGTGGTCGGTGGAGTCGGCCACCGCGGCGCCCTCGTACTCGTCGAGCATCCACCGGCCCTGGGCGGCGACCGGTTGGTTGGCCAGGCGCCATGTCTCGGAGGAGGTCTCGGTGTCGGAGACCGTCTCGTTCAGCACCAGCCGGTCCCAGACCTTCACGTCGTCGATCGCGCCGGGCCAGTAGTAGTTGCCGACGCCCTGGAAGAGGGCGCGTCCCATGGTCAGCGGTCCGGTGGCGTTCCACCCTCCGACGAGCGTGTCCGTGCCCTGCTTCACACCGTCGACGTACAGGGTCATCTCACCGGTCTGCTGGTCGTGGGTGCCCAGCAGGTGGGTCCACACCCCGACCTCGGCGGAGTCGGCGGAAGTCACCATGTCCCAGTTCCGGGAGCCGTTCCAGTACTCGTCCTCGGACGACATCTTGAACACCCACTGGCCGGTGTTGCCCTGGTAGCCCAGGTGGAAGGCGCTCTGCTGCTCGCCCTCCTGGGCGACGGCGGTGTGGTGGGCGTAGGCGCGGTCGAGCTTGACCCACGCCGAGACGGAGAAGGTCCCGGAGGTGTCCACGGCGGAGCCGTCAGCGGTGATCTCGTCGTAGGGGCCGGGATCTCCGTTGGTGTAGCCGCTGGTGTGGACGGCGGTGCCCTCCAGCCGGGGCGTGGGGTTGGTGTCGGGGTTGTCCACCGAGCCGACGCGTCCGCGGATCCAGTCCACCCCGCCGGAGAGGGTGGCGCCCTGGTCGGGATTGGCCGTGTCGGCGGCCCGGTTTCCCTGTCCTTCGTCGAAGGTGTAGTGGGCGACCGGGTCGCTGGGCGCGGCGACGAGGAAGGAGTAGGCGAGCACGCAGTCGGAGGAGTTGCCGAAGGCGTCCACCGTGCGCGCGTAGACCCAGTTGGGGCCCTCCAGGCGGGGGGTGAGGGTCACCGTCACCTCACCGCCCGGCTGTTCGGGTTCGGCCTCGGTGACGCAGGAGTCGTCGTTGAGGGCGTAGAAGTAGCTTTCGGCGTTCTCGATACCGTTGTTGGAGAGGGTGAACCGCCCGGGCAGGCCGGGGGAACCGTGGAACTCGTCCCCGGCGGGGTAGTCGGTGGAGGTGACCGCGGGGCCCTGGTCGGGGCGTGCGGTGCTGACCATCAGGTAGCAGTAGCCGGTCCATCCCGACCAGGAGGTGCCGTCGTGGGCGTTGGCCCGGTAGCCGATGAGCACGTCCTCGGGTAGTGCGCCGGAGCGCACCGACTGGTAGGAGCCCGAGGACCACACGGCCACGTTGGTCGAGGAGGTGTCCACCTCGCCGGTTCGCGTACCGTCCACCCACCAGGCGAAGCGGGTCTTGACCTTCTGGCGGTTGGCCGAGGTGGAGTCGCGGTCGCGCACGTAGGCGGTGAAGGTGGGCCTGGTCTCGTTGATCAGGCGCGGGTTGTCCGGGTCGGTGGCGCAGCTGCCGCCGTGGGAGTCCGAGACCTTGGTGGGGACCTCGGGCGGGTTGTTGTAGTCCACCTGCAGGGTCGGGTTGGAGTCGAAGCGGCGCCAGTCCCAGTTACTGGAGGACTTGCTCTCGTTGCCGCGCAGGCCCAGGGTGGTGGTCGTGTGGCCCGCGTCGCGGCTGTGCACGTACCCGTCGGTGGCGTCGAACTCCACTGTCGGCGAGGTGCCCCCGGGGCAGTTGGAGCGGCCGGCGTTGATGGTGCGGGTGTCGAGCCTGGTGTTCCAGAAAGCCGAGGTGTTCTGCCTGTTCCAGGTGGTGGAGGAGGAGATGGAGTCGGTGCGCCACAACTGGATCTGCGCGTTGGTGCACCCGTAGGCGTGGGTGACCCTGGGGCGGAAGGTGACCCGGGTGATGTCGGCGTTGCGGGTGCGCGAGTCGACGTTGAAGCGCCAGAACGCGCGCTTGGTGCTGCCGTCGCTCGGTTCGTAGCCCACGCCCGGGTCGTGGGAGGTGGAGTAGTTCCAGTACGACTGGCTCGGGTAGTTGGCGTCGACGTAGGTGCGCCCCACCCGGCTCACCGACAGCGAGGGGTCGATGTAGACCGGGTAGGCGGTCTCGGCGTCGTCGAGCATGGCGGCGTCGGGGACCAGGCGGATGCTGTCGGTGGTCAGGTCCACGCCCAGGAGTTCGGTGCGCGCGCCCATCGGGGCCATCAATGTGGGGTCCTCGCCGGTCTCCTCCGTGCCCGCGGAGTCCCACATCGCCGGAGCCACCGCGGTGAAGACGCTCTCCTGTCCCAGGTCGCCGATGGCTTCCAGGGTGCCGTTCTCGGCCAGGCGCATGGTCACACCGGTGGTGGCCAGTGCCATCTCCAGCTCGGCGAGGTCCTCGTGCTGGGCCGCCTCGGGGGTGTGCACCACCAGCACCTGTCCGAACCCGTCCACACCCGCGGTCAGCACCAGGTCCACGTCCGGCAAGACGTCGGCGTAGGTGGCCTGGGGGCCGTCGACAGTGGGTGCGGGCAGGTCCTCGTGCCAGCCCAGGTCGACGGAGTTGGAGCCGATGCCGATGCTGGCCAGGGCCTGGTCCCCGCCGCTGGAGAAGGCGATGTCGGCGCTGACTGCCTTGGGGCGGAGACGACCGTCGGAGTCCACGGCCAGGTCGGTGTCGACGGGGGTCCAGCCGTCCTGGTTCCGCACCCGCACCGGGAAGGCGCTCTGTTCCATGGTGAAGCTGCCGTCGGGGTTGGCCAGGTGCCGGGTGGTCTCGGTGGTGGCGGCGGTGATCTCGACGGGTTCGCCGGTCTCCTGCGCCAGGACCAGGGCTTCCCGGTCGGTGGTCAGATCGGCGGTCGAGACGGAGGGGCCGGGCTCGGGCTCCTCGTCCGCGTAGGCGGGGGTGGACAGAGCAGGCATGAGGAGCAACGACGCCGTGAGGGCAGCGCCGAGTACTCGCGCATGGCGGGGCATGGCAGAGCTCTCTAACCCAGGTTGGGGGATCACCGCAGGGGTTCCGTGTCATGGGGGCACGGGTGGTGGTTGTCCTGGGACCGAACGGGAAGTTAGCAGCCCGAAGGAAACAACACGAGAGTGTCACACGTCACAACATGTGGAACACGAGTGCACGACATGCACATTCAGCCACAGATAGGGAACTCAGCACCATGTTGGCCGCATCCGGCCACTTCCCTCTCGTTTGGCTTGGAAAAAGCCTGTTCACAGGACTGCCCCCTTTCGTGCGCTCCAAAGGACCGCAGCTCAGCGCGGGCCCATGTCGTTCCCCGACGAACGCATCCCACTTATGAGGACGAAAGCAAAAACAGACCACCGGACCCCAGGCCATCGACGCCCAGCATGAGCGTCTTCCATGCGCCCTGGCCCTCGTCGCCGCGAACGCGCAGGGACCCGTTGAACGCCTCGATACGCACCCGAAGCCGGACGGGGTCGGTCTCGGCCAGCCCCTTCAACCGCCACAGCACCCCGGTCCCGCTCCCCGCTTATGGAGGACCTCGCGAGGTGCCATCGGACGCCACCAGGGGCCGGTGTGTGCTCCGTTTGTGCTCCGCAGTTCCGGACTGGCACGACACCGGGCGACACCTCTTGACACGAAACGATGGCGGTGATCGGATGGATAAGGACGAAACGGTGCCCTGTGGCACGTAGAGGCACGAAAGCACCGGACTTCTAATCCGATGGTCGCAGGTTCGAATCCTGCCGGGTGCGCCACAAAACCCCAGGTCAGACGGGGTGCGCGAGGATCTCCGAGGAGGTCCTCGGCGTCGTTGGGGCCCTGAAATCCTCCATGTGTGCTCCCCAGTACAAGGGCCAGTACAGGTGGGCGCCCACCTCGCGGAGCACTTTGCCGTCCCGTGACCGTGGCGGCCCGCGCTGGAGTGACCCGCGTCCGCCCACCAGCGCCCCGCAGCCGCCCCAACCCGCCCGCGTGGGCACCCCAGGGCCTCGGACACGCCCGTCGCCCCATCGACCGCATATGGCTGCTCCAGCCGAAACCCCTCACCCCATGGGACCTTCCGCGCCACAACCTGATGGCATCAGCCCTGGACCCCGGGCTCCGGCAAAGTCGGGCAGCGGTGCGGGCGTGTCCGATCCGGTTGGATGGAAGTCCTTCACACCGCCATCCGTCCGAGGAACACGCCCGCGCATGCAGGTCGAACTGTTGGATCGGCGCAGGTGGCGGACCCGGCTGGAGTTGGCCAACGCGATCTTCGAGTACTTGGAGATCTTCCACAACCGGCAACGGCGGCATTCGGCGATCGGCTGGCTGACACCCGTAGAGTTCGAGAAGAGACTACCGAGCACCGTGGCCTGAGAATCCGAAAATACGGCTCCACCGAAGCCGGTACATGCCACCTCCATCTCACCCGGCACGAAACAACGGCCTGCGGCTGCCCTGAAGGCCGACCCGGGACGCCAGCATCGCCACGGCCCGCGTACCGGACGCGCGTCCCGCGACGGAGGGGTCGGCCCGGCGTGCGCCCGCCGCACCCCGTACACGCCGTTGGACGCGGTGTGGACCCGGAGGATGGTGTCGGTGAGCACCGCGTCCCGGACAAGGTCACGACTCAGCTCTCGGGTCCGGGTGAAACGTGCAACACCTCGTAACTGCTCGCCTCTCCGTCGACCGTCGGCTGATCGGCGCCCAGTTCGGCCAGCAGCAGGGTCCAGGTCGTGACATCGACTGCCGCCACCCTGCGCACGGTCGACGAACCGGCCGGGGAGAGGAAGCCGCCGGTAAGGTCCTGGACCACGTGGACGGGGGCGACGCCGGCAGGCAGCGGCCTCGTCGAGATCGACATCGACCGGGCTTCGTCAAGGCGGCGAGGGCCGCTGACGAGGCCGATGAGGGTCCAGTCCTGGATCGGGCGTCGCCCGAAATCACGCACGATCGCGGAGTATCCGGGCTCGCCCCAGCAGAACGCCCTCATCCCGTCGATGTCGTTCCATACGTAGAACGGGGCGTACTCGTTGACCGGCGCGCCGTTCGCCTTCTCCCGGATCAGGTACGCCTTGAAATCCAAGCCTGAGAAGCCGTCGAGCAGATGGCCAGTTCGAGCGACGCGATCGCGGATGATTCGCATGTCGTAGTCAGCTGGCAGCGGGACCGAATACTGCATGGCATACATCAGAGAGTTCCCTTCCCCATCATTGTCTGGTAGCCGTCGTAGGCAGCATCCGAGACGGGTGCGTTCCAGACCGCGGTGCCGCCGTCGGCCGCGGCTTCCCGCGTGGCGGCATGCGCCATCGGTCCCCATGCTCCGGACCCGCGCCAGTGGGTGCGGACGTCCGCTGCGGAGATGACCTCGTACGCAACCGGCCTCGAACCCTCGTCTGCGGAGCGCGCTACCTTCGCGCTAACGCGGCCCGTGAACGCCGCTTGGCCGGGGACGCTCACGCCGCGGCGCGTTCCAGCAGGCCCACAGCGCCTTCGACGGCCGCGTCGAAGCGCGAGGCGTCGCCGTGAGCTCTCGCGAGAACGTAACCGCCCTGCACGACCGCGGCGATGGTGCAGGCCAGAGCCGCCGGGTCGATGTCGTCGAGCAGCTCACCGTTCTCGATGCCTTGACGGACGACAGCGGCGACGGCGTCCACCAGCCAGTCCAGTGTCGTCGTCACAGGAGCCATCAACGGCGGGGACGCCAGAACGTCGGCATCGTAGGTCATCCGTCCCATCCGGCAACCGCGAAGGCTGTCCCGCTGGCGGCGCAGATAGCCCTCCAGCCTCTCCAGTGCGGTTCCCGGTCCGGACAGCAAGGCCTCAGCGTCGCGTCGCATGCGCCGGGCGCTCTCCTCAAGCGCCGCGACCGCCAGGTCCTCCTTGCCCTGGAAGTGGTGATACATACTGCCCTGGCCAGCCGAGGCCGCCTTCTGGATGTCCTTCGGGCTGGTCGCCGCGTAGCCGCGCGCCCACAACAGCTCCTGGGCCGCGGCTATCAAGCGCTCTCGAGTCTCCATGACCAAATTGTACCTATCAGTATGTACAGCCATCGACCGGAGGCCTCCCCGACCGGGGGGACACGGCCAGACCGACCGGGACGAGGCCGCGCCGCTGCGGCCGCCTCCCTGGCCGCGCCCGGGAACACCGTCTGGCAGGTCTCCCCGAAGCGGGCGGCCCCGAGAACGTCATCCTCCGTGAGACGTTCTACGCCGCAGGCTTTTTCAGTCCAGACGTGGTCTCCTCCCCACCCCGAGGTGTGTGGTCCGGGCGGTGAGAATCCTCGCCGTCCGGTTCCTCGCCGTCTTCACGTGACCTTCGGCGGCTGCTGCGCAGCCGCCGGATCGGATGCACTATCCCCGAGCGCAGCGATCAAAAGGCCTGGCGGCATCGGCGCGGCTCTTACGGTGGGCGCCCGCCCGCCTTCGATCGGCAGGTCTACAAGCGCCGCAACCTGGCCGAACGCTGCATCGGCCGTCTCAAGCACTACCGGGGGATAGCTACGCGTTTCGACAAGCTCGCCACGCATTACCGGGCCGGGGTCGTGCTGGTCAGCGCCCTGCTCTGGCTGGACCACGAACCAGAAAACAGAACCTAGCCGTTCCTTCTCAGGTTGATCGATCCGTTGTCGGTGGTGGCGGTGATCGCATGAGGGCTGCCGGGGGTGTCCGTCACGTCGGAGTCCACACTGCCGCTGTCCGTCGTGACGCTGACGTCGTACTCACCGTCGGGGACCTGCACGGTCAAGGCACCGTTCTCCGTCCTCGCGGTCACCTCGTCGGGGGCATCGGCAAAGGAGATCCGCACCTCCCCGTTCTCGGACTCGGCATCGACGCGGTCCGAAGCGAGGGCGGTGGCGCGTATCCGACCACTGGAGCTGGACATGCTCAAAGGTCCCGAGACCCCGTCGACCTCCACTCCTCCGTTGTCGGAGCTGATACGCAGCTCCGTGCTGAATCCGGCGGCCGTGATCTCACCGTTGGCGCCCTCGACCGTCAGGGCGACGCCCTCGGGGACGAGCACCTCGTAGCGGACCCGGCAACCACCGAGATCGATCACCGCGCAGTCGGTGTCCAGAACCAGGTCGTGGCCGTCGAACTCCCAGGATGTCTCCGATCGCCCGCCGAGGCCGATTCCCTCGGTGAACCACCGGGTGACCTGGAGCGCCTCGACGTCCGCGGGTCTCACGTCGAGGTCTCCGCTGTTCAGCAGGATCGTGACTTGGTCCTGGACCGGACCGAAGGTGCGTTCCTCCGGTTCCGTTCCGTCCAAGGAGGTGCAACCGGCCACGAGCGTGAGCACGAGGGGCACCGCTATGAGCAGGGCGGGCATACGCAAGGGGTTGAGGCACATGGTCTGGTGACGCCCGTGGCGTTCGGGGCTACGGAGTTCGGAGGCGGTGTTCGCGTCATCCATGGCACACCTCATCGGTCAGTCGGGGCGAGCGCCAGCAGCCCCGTGATCACGGCGGAAACAGCTTGTTCGACGGTGTCCTGGTCCACGGCCTCCGGATCGACGATGTGCTCCATCGACAGGCCGTTGCTCAGGCAGTGGAGGATCAGGCCGGCCAGCTCCGGCGCAACGGCCAGGGTGATGTCGTCCGCCTGCGCGATCTCGGCGATGGATCGGGCGGCCGCTTCTCGTTGGCTCCGGCGGAGCGGCGTGACGACCTCCTTCGTCCTGGCGTCGTGTGCGGCGAGTGCCGCGAACTCCAGGCCCAGCTGTCCCCTCTCGCTGTCCTCGGTGATGCGTCGCGCGACGATCCGTGCGGCCCGTCGGGGCATGGTGGCGGTATCGCCTCGGGTGTGGAACTCGTTCATCACCGCGGTGCGCTCGACGTCTGCCCCCTCTCTGAGGATGGAGCCGAAGAGTTCCTGCTTGCTTCCGAAGTTGGAGTAGATCGCCCCCTTGGTGAACCCCGCCTCGCGAGCGATGTCCTCCAGGCGGCTGTTCGCGTAACCGCGTTCTGCGAAGACCTTGGCTGCGGCGGCCAGCAGCCGTTGCCGTACCTCTTCGCGCGGTGTGCGGGGGATCGGCCCCTGCGGCCGTTCGTCCGTGTTTGCCATGGCGCGAACAGTAGCAAACTTTCGGCATTGAATACTTTCAGTACTGAAATGCGGGCACGTGTTCCCTGGTTTCTCCCTTAGGGAAGCGTCGTTCGGTGCACGTGGACGCCCGAGGCTCACCCGGCGCCGGGCCGGGTGAACCGGGCCAAGGCAATGGTCCTTCGTACAGCCCGGGGCGTCTCTGCCTCGCCGAACGCACCGGGCTGCCCCTCGTCCTCGTGCCGGGTTCGGCGGTTCCGCATGTGGTCGTGTCAGGGGAACACCCCGGGACTCCCCTGAGATTCAGGAGAGTTCACTGGCGGCGCAGGGAATCCGGCGCCCAGGGGACCTTTGATCCGATCGGTCACCGGACGCGGGCATGAGGAAACCCCAGGCCAGCCGGGGTGAACCCGTGCGCTGGCCTGGGGTCGGTGACGCCGTATGGCTCCTGGTGTGCTCGCCAGTTCGGCTACCCGACCGTCACCGGAGTCGGGCCTCGTAGCAGCGCGGCGGTGGCCTCGGCCGCCGCTTTGGCCACGTCCGGGAACACCGACTGGTAGGTGTCTTGGGTGAAGTGGGTGGTCGCGTGCCCGAGCTCGGCCGAGACCACCTTCACGTCCGTCCCGGCGGCCAACGCCAGTGAGGCGGCGCCGTGGCGGAGCCCGTGCAACGTGATCGGCGGCAGCCCGGCGGCCCTGGCGATGCGTAGGAACCAGTCACTGACCTGCCCCGGATGCCACCCCGAACCGTTCTCCTTGGTGAAGGCCAAACTGGTGTCCGTCCACGCTGGTCCGGCCTTGAGTCGGGCTTCGTTCTGGAACCGTTTCCAGGCCCGCAGCACCTTGATGGTGTCGGTGTCCAGAGTGATGGTGCGCTGGCCTGCCGCGCTCTTCGGGGTGGAGGTGATCGTCTCCCACGCGAGTTGTACGACCTGGACGCGGATGTCGATCTGCCCATCGGTCAACCTCGTGTTGGCCCAGGGCAGTCCGACCGCTTCTCCTCGGCGTAGGCCCTTGACCGCGATCAGGTGGAACATCGGGTACAGCCACGGGTACTTCCTCGCGTGCACCAGAAAAGCGCGTGTCTGTTCCGGGGTCCACACCATCACCTCCCCCGGTACCGTGCCGTCCTTCTTCCACTGGCGCACCCGGTCCGGTGTCCACACCAGCGGACGCTTCCTCGGACAGGAGGGCAGGCGTACGTGCGAGGCGATGTTCACTGACACGGGCAGGTCCGGGCGGCGCACCGCCTCCGACAACGCACTCCGGAGAGTCGCGCGGATGCGGTGCTTGGTGGACAGCGAGATCACCCGCCGTCCCCTGACCGAGGCCCGCACTTGGGGGTCGTCGGACTCGCGGCACTCCAGGATGTGAGCGTTGGTTTCCTCAATGAGATTGAACATGGTCTCGACGTGGCGGGCCTGGAGCTTGTCCAGCCTGAGTTGGCCCAGGTGCGGGACGATGTAGGTGCGGATGTGCCCGGCGTAGGAGGTCCGGGTTCCCGCGGCCAGGTCGGGTTTGCTCTTCAACCACTCCCCCAGACATGCGGCGAGGGTGGGGGGTTCGGTGCGTACGTCCACTGCCATCGCGACCCGTTTACGTACCTCTTCCAGGTCGGGGAGTGGGCGGCGTTGCTTCAACGCCGTCTGGACCAGGTCAGCGATCTGCACTTCGACCGTGGGGCCCTTCTCCGCCAGGGCGATCAACGCCTTGACGTGCCCGAGCTCTTTACGGGCTTGTTCCTGGGAGGGCAGGCCGACCCGTCGGGCTTGGCGGCGCCCACCCTGACTGGTCGGGGGAAGCTCGTACTGGAACGCCCACGCTCCGTGGGCCGGGTTCCAGCCTCCGGTCCGGCGTTTGAGCTGTGGACACCTGGCCCCCAACGCCCTGCCGGTGTTCTCGTCGCGGCATCCGCACCGTTTGAACGTGGACCCCTCACGCGCGGCCATGCACGGCCTCACCTTCATCTTGATCACCACGCACACCACATCCGTCAGCCCTCGGCAGTGAGCCGACCTCGGCCACGATGACCGAAGTGCTCACACCCACCCGGAACACCTGCTCACCACCTCTGAGCTGCACGGATACGGTATACGGCCCCGCGTGTGGCGGGGTACCACGCATCCACGCTCGACCTCGTAGAGGTGGTCAAGCGGATTCGACACAACCGTCGTCCGATGGGTGCACACCCCCGCCCGCCCATCCGATACGCCCGACATAGCCCCGTTCCGGCCACCGCCCTGAACAGGGCCGTGGCAGGGGTCAACGACGCGGGTTCCACCGAGCCCGCTATACGGCCCGTCCGCGCCGACCAGCCCGCCCAAGACGGTCCCCGAGTTACGGGCGGACGGGCCCGGGCAGGTCTTCACCTGGGACATCACCCGCCTCAAAGGACCTGGGCGGGGCGAGTACTTCCACGCCTACGTCATCATCGACATCTACTCGCGCTACGTGGCCGCGCACACCGTGGAGCGAGCCGAGTCCGGCAAGCGGGCCGCGGAGCTGATCGCGGATCTGGCCAAGGCCAGCAGCATCGCCCCGGCAGTGCTGCACGCTGACCGGGGTGCGGCGATGACCTCCAAGGAGGTCTCCCAACTGTTGTTGGACCTGGGCATCGAGCGCTCGCACTCTCGCCCCAAGCAGTCCAACGACAACCCATACTCAGAAGCGCAGTTCAAAACCCTCAAGTACACGTCGGACTACCCGGACCGGTTCGCTTCCCTGGCACACGCCCGCCAGTGGTTGGACGGGTTCATGGCCTACTACAACCACGAGCACCGCCATTCAGGGATCGGTTACCACACCCCGGCCTCGGTGCACTTCGGTACGGCCGCTCAGGTCCGCGACCAGCGGGCCGCCACCCTGGCCCAAGCCTATGCCGCCCGTCCGGAGCGGTTCTCGCGTCCACCGCGACCGCCCCAGGTTCCCGAGACCGTGTGGATCAACGATCCAGCCCACCGCCGGGACCACACGCCACAGAACGTTTGACCAGGTCACCATCTCATTTGACTTGACAAGTTCCGCTCGGTGCGAATCTCGGTGATGCGCCAGCGCAGCATCGGCGCGATGTCGTCGGTGGGCGAGTCCACCCGGTTGGGCATCTGGGTACCGCCGAAGGTGACCTTGGGCAGGGTCTCGGTACCGCCCACGTGGCCGGTGTGCTCGATGGAGTCCAGCCACAGGGTCGGGCCGGTGCCGTCGCCCGCCTCGGGGAAGGAGTGCTTCACCGCCCAATCTGGGAGTTGGCGTGTGCGAAACGGCCATGGCTCCGGTGGGCTCGTGGGCGTTCGCGCTGATCACGGCCGGGGTGGTCCTACTCGCCGCAGTCTGGATCACCACCTCCCACCGGCCGGGGAAACCGGAGAGGTGAGTGCCTCTCCACCGTGCGAGGGAAGACAGCTCACATCGGTGGAAGACCTCGCGAGGCGTTATCAGACACCGTCTGGGAAACGCCGATGTCGCCGCTCCGGGGTGCAGGTCGTGCAACAGCACCGACGGCAACCCACGCCCTGTTCACCGAGCGTGCGGCACCGTGGGAACGCTAGACCTCATACGGCGTGAAGTACGGGCGTTCCACCTGGTCAGCAATGGTGAACTCCTCGAAGGCGACGTCGGTCAGAACTCGGAAGAGACACTCCGAGGCGGACATCGGCAAACACCGCCAGGCGCCGACCTCCTCGCGCGCCACCACCGTCCAGTCCTCCGGCGGCACTTCGGCGTCAGCGGCCCAGTAGAACTCAACGGCCGTCACCGACATGGCCCAGGGGATCAGGCCCTGTCCCCCGGACGGTAGAGACCGTACGGATCGAAGCCGTCCCGTGTGAACAGATGCTCTTCCAGTGTCCGCAACAACGACGCCAGCCGGCCCGTCACCTGCGAGTCGGCGGCCCCCGGCGCACCGTACACATGCACATAACCGCTGAACTCCCCCACTCCGAAACACCGGCAGAGCTCCTTGTAGTCGGCGGGAAGCGCCGTGCCAAGACGCGCCTCGATCACGCCCCACGCGATGTCGATATTCCTCGGACGCCACTCGACGGCGTCGGCGATCCGACTTGTCCACGACACCGCGACCCCCTGTTGTCCCGGCAGTTTCGGCACGTTGCCGATCCGAACCCTGTTCGCTTGTGAACATTACCGGTACGGAGAACACGGTGGCACGCACCGTTGCTTGTCTGCGCGGGCTTCGAAGGGGTTGCCATGCAACCTCAATCAGCGCTGACATCTCGCGAACCCGGATTCGAAAAAACCCGGACCTGAACCAGACCAGCAATCCAGAACCGGAAGTCCGCGTTGAAGCACAACACGAACGCGCAGACATATGCGGCGCTTCAGGACATGCCAACGGCTGCATGGAACAGCCGACCCAAAGCCCGTCCGCAAACGGCGGGCCCCCTCGTTCCAAGGGCCGATCGCGCTGGTGTGGGACAACGAGCGTCGTCATGTCTGAGCGATGGCATGCCGGGCAACGGCTCGGCGGGAGCGGCTGACGGTGTTCCGGTTCCTGATTTGCGCTCGGGAGACGAATTCGGAGGAGGGTGCGGACCGCCCGCATCAAGGTCCTGTTAATACAAAAGTAAACGAGGGGAAACAATCCCCAGTTGCGGTTGCGCAATCCGAACGCCACACCAAATATCCATCCTACCAGTTGACAACTCCCTACGGCACAGTTACTGTCATCGCTTATGTCGAAATTCGCATCGTTGGTGCAGGGCCGACCCGGATACGGGCTCACAAGAGGACCTACGGCCCGAACCACGCCCGGCGGCCCGGCCGCCTCGCGACCCGACCGACACGACGAGCCCCGGAAACAGCTCGTGGGCAGGCACGGTGAGCCGCGGCCAGGAGCCCTCCGGGACATCCGACGGGTATCGCGACAAACGGTGACCGGAGCTTTCCGACATCAGTGCGTGCGCGCAGAGGCACACGTACTGTGCGGTGGCGCATCCAACGGCATCGGCTGCTAGTTCCGCCGGGACCGGGCGACATGGTCGCCGGTTCTCCCGCCCTTTCCATCGACCTTTCCGGCGTGCGTTCGTGCCCCCGGGCACGGTTCGCGCTCCTGCTCCACTATTCGTGAGGCTGTGTTCGCCATGCCCGAAAAACCGCACAAAGACAAAGAGCAGACGAGCCGCCACGGCAAAGAACCCGAGGACGAGAAAGGCAAAGGCCGGTCCTCGGGCTCGCCGGGCCGAAAGGGCCACACAGCGCTCGGAAGCCTGGACTACCAGCACCCCACGTACCCCCACGACACACACCCGGTCCTCGTTCCGGGCATCTCTATCGACGACCAGCGCCGCAGCTACCGGGTCGACTGGCTCGTCTTCGCGATCGCCGGCTCGCTGACGGTCGCCTTCGTCGTCTGGGGCATCTGGTCGCCGGGGAGTGTCGCCGGGGTCGCCGAGACGGCGTTCTACTGGTCGACCGACAACCTCGGCTGGATGTTCAACGTCGTGGCCATCGTCGTGCTCGTCGCCACGGTGGGCATAGCGTTCTCGCCCTACGGGAGGATTCCGCTGGGCAAGGACGGCGAGCGGCCCGAGTTCAGCACGTTCTCCTGGACGGCCATGCTGTTCGCGGCCGGGCTGGGTGTGGCGGTCCTGTTCTGGGGGCCCTCGGAGCCGCTGGGCTACTTCATTTCACCGCCTCCGCTGACCGACGAGCCGGAGTCAGTCGAGGCCCTGCACACGGCGCTGGCCCAGATGTACTACCACTGGGGCTTCCACGCGTGGGCCATCTACGCGCTGGTCGGCGGGGCCGTCGCCTACGCCGCGTACCGCCGCGGCCGTCCCCTGCTCATGTCCTCGATCTTCCGCGCCCTGTTCGGCCGACGGCTCACCGAGGGTTTCGCCGGAAAGCTCGTCGACATCTTCGCGATCATCGCCACGCTCTTCGGCACCGCCGCCGCCCTCGGTATCGCGGCGATGCAGATCGGCTCCGGCGTCAGCATCGTGTCGGGCGCCGGGGAGCTCACGAACAACACCCTGGTCGTGATCATCGCGGTCCTGACCGTCGGCTTCGTCGTCTCGGCCGTCTCTGGCGTGGCGAGGGGCATCCGGCTCCTGTCGAACGTGAACATCGTGCTCACGATCGGCATCGTCGCGGTCTTCCTCTTCCTCGGCCCCACACTGTTCCTGCTGAACCTGCTCCCCTCGGCGATCATGGAGTACTTCGGCTCCCTGTTCGACATGATGGGCCGATCGCTCTCGTGGGGTCCGGAGACGCAGGAGTTCCAGTCGCTGTGGACCGTCTACTACTGGGCGTGGTGGATCTCCTGGTCGCCCTTCGTGGGCATCTTCCTCGCCCGCATCTCCCGCGGCCGCACCATCCGCCAGTTCACCCTCGGCACGATCATCATCCCGTCATCGCTGCTCTTCGTCGCCTACGGGGTGATGGGCGGCACCTCCATCTGGATGTACCGGGAGGGCGCCCCCGGTCTCACCGAGGGCATGCCCGCGCCCGAGGTGCTCTTCGCCCTCATCGACAACCTGCCGTACGTGGAGTGGCTGCCCTTCGTCGTGATCGTGGTGCTCGCGATCTTCTTCATCACCGCCGCGGACTCGGCGTCGGTGGTCATGGGCATGCTCACCACGCAGGGGGACCAGAACCCGCGCCTGTGGGTGGTCGTCTTCTGGGGCCTGGTCATGTCGGGGATCGCGATCGTGATGCTGCTTCTGGGCGATGCGACGGCGTTGACGGGCCTGCAGCAGCTGGTGATCGTCACGGCGGTGCCCTTCGCGCTCGTGCTGGTCCTCGCCGTCGTCGCGTGGTTCAGGGAACTGCGCACCGATCCCCTCACCCTGCGCATGCACTACATCGACACGGCGATGGACAACGCCGTGACCGAGGGAGTGGACCGCTACGGCGACGACTTCTCCCTGAAGGTCGTGGAATCACGGCCCGGGGACGGAGCCGGGGCGGGTATCGACTCCACCGACGAGAGCTACACGGAGTGGTACCAGCGCACCAACGAGGAGGGCGAACCGGTCGGCTTCGACTTCGGGACCGGGGAGTGGGCCGACGGCTACGACGCGGACACCGGTGAGACCTCGCCGACCACCTCGTAGGCCCGCGGCACCGACCCACGCAACGGTCACCCCGCGCGGTGGGCGCCCCGGTCCGGGGCGCCCACCAGCGGCGGTCGCGTCAGGGGGCGGATTCGTCGGCGAGTCCCAGGTCGGTGCCGCCGGGCTCCTTGACGACGGAGACCGCCGCCAGGGAGATCAGGCACAGGACCATGATGTAGACGCCGATGGAGAGGGGGGTCCCCGTGCTCTGCTCCAGGGCCTCGGCGATGGTGGGGGCGAAGGCACCGCCCAGGATGGCGCCCAGGGCGTAGCCGATCGCCACACCGGAGTAGCGCACCGACGCGGGGAACATCTCCGCGTACAGGGCCGACATGGGCCCGTAGGACAGGCCCAGGCCGAAGGTCAGCACGACGATGGCGGTCGCGAAGAGCCAGATGTCGCGGGTCTCCATCAGGAGGAAGAGCGGGATCATCCACACGAACACGAAGGCGTAGCCGATCTGGAAGGTGCGGACCCGGCCGATGCGGTCCGACAGCACTCCTCCGTACAGGGTGAAGACCAGCCACCCCACCGCCCCCGCGACCGTGGCGAGCAGGACGGAGGGCCGGGACAGGCTCAGCGTTGTGGTGCCGTAGTTGATGAAGTAGGCGATGAGCAGGTATCCGGCCGCGTTGTTGGCCACGAAGACCAGCGCCGTGAGCACGACGTTCCTGGCGTTGCTCCGGAAGAGGTCGCGCAGCGGCGCCGAGGAGGTCTTGGTGCGCTGCTGCAGCTCCTGGAACACCGGGCTCTCCTCCACGGCGCGCCGCACGAGGTAGCCGGTGACGATCAGCGTCAGGGAGAGCAGGAACGGCACCCTCCACCCCCACGCCTGGAACTGCTCCGGGGTGGTCACCGACGTCAGGACCCACAGGACACCGGTCGCCAGGATGAGCCCGATCGGCACCCCGATCTGGGGGAAGGAGCCGTACAGCCCGCGGCGGTCGCGCGGCGCGTGCTCCACGGACAGCAGGGCGGCACCGCCCCATTCGCCTCCCGCGGAGAAGCCCTGGAGGACGCGCAGCAGGACGAGGACGACGGGCGCCGCCACGCCGATCTGCTCGTAGGTGGGGAGCAGGCCGATGAGCGTGGTGGCCGCACCCATGAGGAGCAGGGTCAGCACGAGCATGCGCTTGCGGCCCAGCCGGTCGCCGAAGCGGCCGGCGATGATCGCGCCGAGCGGCCGGAAGAGGAAGCTGATGCCGATGGTGGCCAGCGAGATGAGCACGGCCAGGCCGGGCGCCCGCTCGTTCACCGGGGCGAAGAACAGGGGGCCGAACACCAGGCCCGCGGCCTGCGCGTAGATGAAGAAGTCGTACCACTCGATGGTGGTCCCGGCGAGCGTTCCGGCGAGGACCCTGCGGTCCTCGCGGGTCATGGCCCGGGACGACGGCGACGCGTTCGTCACGAGGAACTCCGTTTCTCCTTGGGGGGTCTGGTGGCGCGGTCGAGCGCCACCAGGACTGATTCGTAGGGGTGTCCTGTGGCGTGCTGGAGGCCGATCTCGCAGGGGCGGTTGCCGCTCACGTAGGCGTCGGCCGTGGTCCCCGCGAGCTCGGCGGCCTCGCCGCGGGTGGCGCTCTCGGTCAGCTCGCGGCGCAGGAAGCCGCGGTCTCCGGCGAACCCGCAGCAGGTGGCGGTGACCGGCTGGACCACCTCCTCCGCGAGGGCGGCGGTGAGGGCGTGCAGGTCGTCGGCGGTGCCCAGGTGGCCGGCCGCGCAGGTCGGGTGCAGGACGGCGCGGTCCAGGCGGCGGGTGGGCGTGAGCCGGGGCAGCAGTTCGGTGCGCGCCCAGGTGAGGGCGTCGACCACGGTCAGGGAGGCGTGCCGGGCGCGGTTGCCGGTGTCCAGGACCACCGGGGCCTCGCGCAGGACGCCCAGGGTGCAGGAGGCGGAGTCGACCACGACGGGCAGCCTGCCTTCGTCGGACCACCGCCACAGTCGTTCCACCAGTTCGTTGGCGGTGTGCGCGTGTGCGGCGCGGTAGCCCTTGCTCTGCCACACGGTGCCGCAGCAGGTCCCGGCGACGTCGGGAGGTGTCCACAGGGTGCGGCCCGCGCGGTCGGCCAGGGCGGGCAGCGCGGCCGTCACCGTGGTGGGGTCGGCCGCTCCGGGGGGTGCTCCGAAGATCCGGTTGACACAGGAGGGGACGTACACCGCCTCGGTGCCGGCGGGCCGCTCGCGGGGGCCGCGCCGCGGGGCGGGGGCGGGCCCGGGCGTGGCGGCCAGCCACTCCGGTACCAGCTCCGCTCCCAGGATGCGTCGGGCCAGGAGGCTGGCCGCCCGCACCGGCCGGTCGCCGACGGCGTCCGCGCACGCCCGTGCCAGGCGCAGCAGCATCCTGGCCAGCCGTTCCGTCACCGCCCAGCGGCGGGCGAGGGCCAGCGCGCCCCGTTCGGCCGCGGCGCCGTGCCGTGCGTGGCGGAGGTCCTTCATCGCGTGTCCGGTGTCGATGCCCACGGGGCAGGCGGTGGCGCAGGACCCGTCGCCGGCGCACGTGTCGACGGCGGCGTAGCCGTACTCCTTCTCCAGTTCCGCGTCCGAACCGCCTCTGCGGGCGATCTCCCGTCGCAGGACGATGCGCTGGCGGGGGGTGGTGGTCAGGTCGCGGCTCGGGCAGACCGGTTCGCAGAAGCCGCATTCGATGCACCCGTCCAGCAGGGGCGCCACGGCGGGCAGGGTCTTGAGGTCGCGCAGGTGGGAGCGCGGGTCGTCGGTGAACAGCACGCCGTGGCCGAGGATGCCGTCGGGGTCGAGGGCGTCCTTGACCCGGCGCATCATCCCGGCCAGGCGGGGACCCCATTCGCGTTCGAGGAAGGGCGCCATGTTGCGTCCGCTGCCGTGCTCGCCTTTGAGGGAGCCGTCGAAGCGGTCCACCACGAGCGCGACGACCTCCTCCACGCAGCGCGCGTAGCGTTCGACGTCGGCCGGGTCCGCGGGGTCGAACACCAGGGTGAAGTGCAGGTTGCCCGCCGAGGCGTGTCCGGCGACCGAGGCGTCGAACCCGTGCGCGGCGAGGACGTCGCGCAACGCGACGGCGGCCTCGGCGATCCGCGCGGGGGGCACGCAGACGTCCTCGCCGAGCAGGACGGTGCCCGGCGGCCGGCTGGCGCCCAGTGCGGTGAGCAGCCCCTTGCGCACGGCCCAGAAGCCGTTGGACACGCGGCTGTCCCGGGTGAACTCCCCGCCCAGGGCCGCTCCGCGGACGGCTTCGCGCGCCTCGCGCTCGAAGCGGTCGAGGTCGGCCGGGTCCGAGGAGCGGAACTCGACCAGCAGTCCGGCGTCGTGCGCGCCGATCGCGTGCGTCCACTCGGGTGCTCCGGCGATCGAGCGCGTGGACCGCAGGGAGAGGTTGTCCAGCAGCTCCGCGGCGCGGGCGCCGAGGTCCATCAGGGCGGGGACGACGGCCGAGGCGGCGGCCAGGTCCGGGAAGCGGAGGAAGGCCGTGGTCTTCCACCTCGGGTTGGGGACGGTGCGGAAGGTGACCTCCTCCAGGAATCCGAGGGTTCCCTGGGAGCCGATGAGCAGCCCGCGCAGGATCCGCACCGGGGTGTCTCCGTCGAGGAGGGCGTCGAGCCGGTAACCGCTGGTGTTCTTGATGGCGAACTTGCTCCTGACCCTTGCGGCGAGGCGCGGATCGGCGCGGAGTTCGTCGCGGAGGCGCAGGAGCCGTGCGACGAGTTCGGGTTCGGCGCGGGCGAGTTCGGTGTCGGCGTCGGGGGCGGCGGTGTCCACCCGTGTGCCCGAGGGGAGCACGATGCGCAGGGACTCGACCGTGCGGTAGGAGTTGGCCCGCACCCCGCAGGTCATGCCGCTGGCGTTGTTGGCGACGACCCCGCCCACGGAGGCCGCCGCGCTGCTGGCCGGGTCGGGTCCGAGCATGCGCCCGTACGGGGCGAGCCGGGCGTTGGCCCTGCTCAGGATCACACCGGGTGCGCTCCTGAGGATCGCGCCCTTCTCCTCCACGCTCACGTGGTCGAAGTGGCGCCGCACGTCCAGCAGGATGTCGTCGCCCTGGGCCTGGCCGTTGAGGCTGGTTCCGGCGGCGCGCAGGACGACGCGCCTGCGGTTGCGGGAGGCGAAGCGGAAGACCTCGGCGACGTCGTCGCCGGTGCGGGCCAGCACCACGACGCGGGGCGTCTGCAGGTAGGGGCTGGCGTCGGAGGAGTAGCGGACCAGGTCGGTGGCCGAGGTCAGCACGTTCTCGGCGCCGACCGCCGCGGCGAGGTCGTCGGTGCCGTCGTGGTCCGCCCGGTCGTTCAGCGGCACGCGCTCACCACCGCCGCCGCGGGGGCCGGGGGTCCGGGGGTGGTCGGCCCCGTGTCTGGACACCTGGGGTCCGGACTCCGGTTCGACGTGGCGGGGTGTCACGGTGTTCCTCCTGGGGGGTTGCCGGACGGACAAATCCCGAGTAGGACAACAGTGGGCGAAAGCCGCATGGCAAACAATGTCGAGGCCGACCCTCATTTCCCTTCCGGGGTGTCGGCCCGCACACCGGGCAGGGGCGTGACGATGGCCACCATGGCGATGGGAGACCTCACCGACATGCTGCGGCCCGAAGTGGTCAGGCTCGCGGTGGGCGACGCCGCTCTCCCGGTGGGCGGGGTCGAACTCCTGGACGGCAGGTCGCTCGACGCCGTTCCCCCGAAGTGCCTCCTCCTCGCCCTCGGGCTGGACCTCTCCTCGCCGGAGGCCGTCGTCCGGGCGCTGCGCCTGGCGGCCCAGGCGGCCGGGGCCCTGGCCGTCAGGTGCGCGGGAACCCTGCCCCCGCCGGTCGTGGAGTCCGCCCGGGCGGAGGGGGCCACCGTCGTGGCGGTCAGCCCGGACATCCCGTGGAGCCGCCTCTACGGTCTGGCCTCCACCCTGATCGCGACCCAGCCGACCGGCGGGGATCCCGCCCACGACCCGGGCGGCGGCGACCTGTTCTCCTTCGCCAACTCGGTCGCCGCGGTCTGCGGCGGCGCCGTGGCGATCATGGACACCGAGCAGAGGATCGTCGCCTACTCCAACCTGCCCGACCAGCCGATCGACGAGACCAGGCGGGTGGGCATCCTGTCCCGCCGGGTCCCGGACCACGCGCTCCCCCACCACCTGAGCGGCGACCTGTGGCGCAGCGACTCCGTGGAGTTGATCCGGCGCGAGGGTTATCTGCCCCGGCTCGCCGTGGTGGTCCGGGCCGGCGACGCGGTCCTGGGGTCGCTGTGGGCGGTCTTCCCGGACGAGGGCGCGATCGTGGACTGCGAGCAGGTGCTGGCCACCTCCGCCAAGCTCGCCGCGCTGCACCTGCTCGCCATCCGCCGGCGCCTGGACGCCGAACAGGAGGGACGCAACGCCGCCCTCCAGACGGCGTTGCGGGCGCCGGGCCACGCCGACGGCGCGCTCCACCTGCCGGGGAGCCTGGTCTGCGTCGCCGAGACGCGGGGCCCGGACCGCGGCCCCGACCACCAGGCGAACCTGATGCGCGCCATCGGCCTGCTCGAACTGGACGCCCGTTCCCTGGGCCACGAACCGGCCGTCGCCCTGGTCAAGGACCACCTGTACGTGCTGCTCACGACCGCGCCGGGCCGTTCGGTGACCGTCCCCACCCTGGCCGACCACTTCCACCAGCGGGCCACCCGCCTGCTGCGCACCGGCCTGCTGCTCGTTCGCAGCGAACGCGTCCGGGACCCGCGGGAGCTGCGCCAGGCCCGCGACGACCTGGAACGCGCCGTCAGCCACCTGCGTGACTCGGGCGCGCGGCCCGGGAGCTACGCGGCGTGGGAACTGCACGGCGAGATCGTGCGGCAGCGGCTGTTCGAGGCCGTCCGGGCCGATCCGATGCTGCGGACGGGGTTCGGCGGTCTGGTCGTCGCGCACGACGGCGAGCACGGAACCGACTACCGGCGGACGCTCCTCTCCTACCTGAGGAACTTCGGGGACGTCATGGCCGTGGGCTCCGAACTGACGCTTCACGAGAACACGGTGCGCAAGCGGATCAGGCGTTCCCAGGAACTGTTCGGTTTCGCCCTCGCGAATCCGACGCACCGGTTGCTGCTCGAACTGGAACTCGGTGCGGAAACGCCGGACGCCGTATCCTAGGGGGTTCGCCCGACCGGCTCCCGCGGCCCCATGGCCGAGGGGCCGAACACTGCCGCCGCCCGCCGGTCCCGGTTCGTGCGGGGTGCGCTAACCGGACGGGCGGGGCGGGGCCGGAGCCCGGTCCGGAGGTGTCGCTCCGCGTCAACCGCCGCCGTCGGTCCGCGACGGGGCGTCCGGCCGCGCGTACACCCCGGCCGGGCCGACCACCAGGTGCGTGTGGCCCTCCGGAGCGGTTTCGACGGCCTCCTCGACGTGGACGAGGAACAGTCGCAGTGCGCCGTCCTCGGCCGTGGCGTCCGGGAACAGTTCACCGACTCCCTCCATGGACCGCAGGCACTCCCCCAGCATCGGCGGGTCCACGTGCAGCAGGTACGGCGGGTTCAGGTCACGGCCCCGCCACCGGCGCAGCAGGACCCCCGTCCGGTCGGGGAGCCCGTCGGCGGAGCCGTCGTCCGCGTCGAGTGCGCGCACGAGCTCGTCGAACAGGAGTGTGTCGTCCATGAGCCCTCCCACCTGCGCCGCAGGTCCTGACGGCGTTCCCGGCACCGCCCACGGGGCGGCGACTGCTCCATCAACGCGCGGGGCACGAACGTCGGCTTTCCCTCACTGCTTTCGCGACACACGCCGACGATGACTTCTCCCACCCCGTCCGGTCTACCCATGACGGGCCGCAGGCAAGGCATCGTCGTGAAGTCTGCGACGTGTCCTGCTCAGCACCGCTACGGCCCTCATCCGGGTCTTGAGAGAACAGAAGCAGGAGGACCATGAGCAAGGTGGTCGTCGACATCTCCGTGTCCCTCGACGGGTACGTCACCGGACCGGACGCCAACCCCGCACAGGGACTCGGCCGCGACGGGCAGCCCATCCAGGGATGGGTCACGTCTGCTGAGCGTTCCCCCCAGGACGCCGCCATTCTCCGGGAAGGCTTCCGTGCCACCGGGGCAGTGATCATGGGGCGCAGGGCCTTCGACTTCGTCGACGGCGCCCACGGGTGGCAGGGCGATCGCGGATACGGCTACGAGCAGGACCAGTCCCAGGCTCCGCCCGGCTTCGTCGTCACCCATCGGGCTCCGCGCCGAAGACGCCACACCGTCGGCTTCACCTTCGTGACCGACGGCGTCGCTTCCGCCGTCTACCAGGCGACGAAAGCTGCTGGGGGCGGGGAGGTCGTCATCATGGGAGGAGCTGACGTCGCGGGGCAGGCGTTGGCCATGGGGATGGTCCACGAACTCCGTGTCCACCTGTCACCCGTCCTGATGGGAGCGGGCACGCGACTGTTCGACCATGTCACGGAGCAGATCCCGCTCACACAGCAGGACGCTGTCGTCACGCCCTACGCGACGCATCTGACGTACCGCGTCGGCCGCGCTTGAAGCACACGGACCGTCACCACGTGGCAGACCGGGACCTGCGGGGCCGCGGTATCCCGTTACGCCGCGACGGCCGGGGCGGCGGTTCGGACGTTGCGCGCACCGTTGAACAGGAACGATCTTGGGCATGTGTCCGATGGCGGTTCCTGGGGTCGCTCGGGTGAAGCGGTGCGTCGGCTGCTCCGGGAGGGAGGACGTGTGGGACGGATCCCCGTGGTGTTCCTGCTGGTCGGCTTGACCGGATCGGGAAAGACCACCTACGCGCGGACCGTGCTGGAGCCGCGCGGTGTGGTGCGGTTGTCGGTGGACGAGGAGGTCCACCGGCGGCACGGCCGGTACGGGGTGGACTATCCGGAGTGGGAGTACTTCGAGCGCCAGGCCCCGGTCGTGGAGTGGGTGCGCGAGCGTCTGGTCGCGCTGGTGGCCGAGGGACGTGACGTGGTGATGGACCACGGTCTGTGGCGGTGTGCTGAGCGGGCCGGGTGGAAGAAGCTGGTGGAGTCGGCGGGGGCGCGGTGGAGGTTGCTGTACTTCCCCGTGGGACACGAGGAGTTGCTGCGGCGGTTGTCGGAGCGCAACCGCCGCCGGGACGCCAACGCGTTGACGGTCACGCCGGAGGCGCTGGCGGACTTCGTGGCCAGGTTCGACCCGCCGGAGGGTGAGGGCGAGGAGGTCATCGCTCCGGGGTCGTTTCCGCGTGGGTCGGCCGCCACCGGGTGAGGATCCGGTGGGCTTCGCCCCGCCTGCCGGGCGGGGTCCTGGGGCGCGGTGGAGGGCCGACGGCTCCGAGGCCTCTCCGCACCGAATGCCGCGGCGCCGGAAACCGCGAAGCCGTTCGGGGCCGTGCCCGTACAGGGCGGGTCGGACGGGGCGGCGGAAACCGGGCGGATACGCTGCTGGGCGGGGAGGGCCGCGGTTCTCGCGGCGATGGACTCCCCGCTCTCTCGCACTCTCGCGGCGCGCGTCCGCGATCCAGGAAACAGTGAGGTGGACGGCGATGGACAAGCCGCGTGGGAAGGACTCGTTCTCGTTGCTGTACAGGACGGGGTTCCGTATCAACTACGCGCTCCTGCACGTCATGGGCCCGGCGTCGCTGACCCCCGAGACCGATCCGCAGCACCGCGCGAAGAGGGAGTACGAGCGCCGACGCGAACTCCACCGGGCGTGGAAGGCGCACCAGCGGTCCCGGTAGCACGACCGTGCGGAAGGTGTTCTCCGCCGCCGAGCCCCCGCGACCCGCAGGGGGCGGGGCCGGGCGCCCGTCCGCCGTACCCGCCCCGCACACATGAGGGAGAAAGCATGTTCACCGGCCTGAGCGCCTTTCCGCTGACCCCGTTGGACGACGACCGCTTCGACGAGCGGGCCTACGCGGGGCTGGTCACCCGCCTGGCGGAGGCGGGCGTGGACTCCATCGGGGCGCTGGGATCGACCGGCTCCTACGCCTACCTGGGCCGTGAGGAGCGCCGCCGTGCGGCCCGGACGGCGGTACAGCACGCGGACGGCACACCGGTGGTCGTCGGTATCGGCGCGCTGCGCACCTCCCACGTGCAGGCGCTGGCCCAGGACGCCCAGCAGGCCGGTGCGTCCGCCGTGCTGTTGGCCCCGGTGAGCTATCAGCCGCTCACCGACGAGGACGTGTTCGCGCTCTACGAGACCGTCGCCGCCGAACTGTCGGTGCCCCTGGTGGTCTACGACAACCCCGGCACCACACACTTCACCTTCTCGACCGGACTGTACGCGCGCGTCGCCGCCCTGCCCGCCGTGGCCGCGATCAAGATCCCGCCGGTGCCCGCGGACCCGGCGGCCGCCCGCGAACGTGTGGCGGCGGTCCGCGCGGCCGTCCCCGACCACGTGACCATCGGGATCTCCGGTGACGGCGTCGCCGCGACGGGGCTCAACGCGGGCTGCCGGGCCTGGTTCTCCGTGGTGGGCGGAACCCTGCCCGCCGCCGCTCTGCCCCTGGTCCGCGCCGCGCTGGGCGGTGACGCCGAGGGGGCGGCGGCGGAGTCGGAGCGGCTGCGTCCGCTGTGGGAGTTGTTCGCCTCCCACGGCAGCCTGCGCGTGATCGCCGCGATCGCCGAACACCTGGGGCTGGTGGCCCCCAACTGCCTGCCCCGCCCGATCCTGGGACTGCCCGCCGCCGAGCGGGAGCGGGTGGCCCGTGTGGTCGAGCAGCTGGGCCTGGTCTGAACGGCGCCTGCGGGGACGTCTGCCAGCGCCCCACAGCCAGCGGTCCACGCCGCGACACGGGAAATACGGTTGCGGCCAGGACGCACCGGGCCCAGGATGATCCGGTGCAGACCCGAGAGACCACACTCGACCTCGGCCACGAGGCCCTGGCCGCGCTGGACTTCGGCGGCGCGGGTGCCCCGGTCCTCCTCGTGCACGGCAGCGGGCACAACGCGGCCGCCTGGACGGACGTGGCGGCCCACCTGACTGACCGCTGCCGGGTCGTCGCCGTCGACCTGCGCGGACACGGCCGTACCAGGGCCGACTCCCACGACGCGGAACAGTACTGGCGCGACCTCGCCGGCGCGGTCCGGGCCCTCGGCTGGGAGGACCCCGTCCTGGTCGAGCACTCGCTGGGCGGTTACGCCGTCACCGCCGTGGCCGCCAGCAGGCTGGTCCGCCCCGCCGCGGTGTGCGTCGTCGACGGGCTCGTCCTCAACACCCGCGAGGAGGCCGTGGCCAACCAGGAGCGGTGGACCACACCCGAGGCGATGGAGCGGGTCCGTGCCCGGTTCGGCTACGGGTGGTCCGCCTCCCCCGAACAGGCGCGCGAGTACATCGAGCGCGGTGTGCGGGAGGCCCCCGGGGACGAGCTCAACAGGGACTGTCGCCCCGGCCTGGTTGCGCGGCGTGCTGGAGCGCTCCTTCAGCAGGGACCAGCACACGTGGCTGCGGCGTCCGCCCCCCCGAGCAGATCGCGGTGATCAGCGCCCCCGCGCCGGACGCGGCCGTCTACCCCAGCGTGGACGTCTACGAGCGCCTCACCTGCCCGCTCACGGTCGTCCTTCCCGACCGGGGCTTCTACGCCGCGCGCCGCGACGAGGTGCGGGCCGTCGTCGCCGCCCGCCCGGAACGGACGCTCGTGGAGATGCGCGCGCACCACAACGTGCCCATGGCCCGCCCGCGGGAACTCGCCCACGTCATCTGGGACACCGTGCGCGCCCGACCCACCGCATAACCGGAGAACACCTGTGGCACACCGCCTCCAGCAGCGTTCCGTACGCGAGTACCCCGTGGCCGCGCAGGGCTCCGGACCGTACGGCCTCACCGCCGGGTCCGACGGTTCGCTGTGGGCCACGCCCGTCCACGACGGCCGGATCGCCCGCATGGCACCGGACGGCTCCGTCACCCTGTACCCGCTGGACTCGGCCGCGTGCGCGCCCTCGATCATCACCACGGGCCCGGACCGCGCGGTCTGGTTCACCCGTACCAAGGACGGCAGGATCGGCCGCGTCACCGCGGACGGCGGGACCGACTCCTTCGCCCTGCCGACCCCTGACGCCCAACCCTTCGGCATCACGAGCGGGCCCGACGGGGCGCTGTGGTTCACCGAGATGAACGCCGACCGTGTCGGTCGTATCACCACCGACGGGGAGGTCGCCGAGTTCCCCCTGCCGACGAGGGGAGGGTTCCCGTCGTTCATCGCCTCCGGGCCCGACGGAGCCCTGTACTTCACCCTCAACCAGGCCGACGCCGTCGGCCGCGTCACCGTCGGCGGGGACGTGACCCTTCATCCCCTCCCGACCAGCCAGGCGGGGCCCGTCGGTATCACCGCGGGTCCGGACGGCGCCCTGTGGTTCGTGGAGACCGCCGCGGGCCAGATCGGTCGCCTCACCGCGGACGGGCGCATCCGGGAGTTCCCCCTCCCCCGGCGCGACTCGCGCCCCCACGCCATCGCCGCCGACCCCGCGGGCGGCTGCTGGTTCACCGAGTGGGGCGCGAACCGCGTCGGGCACATCACGGCGGAGGGCGACATCGACCTGTTCGACCTGCCCTCGCCCTCCCGTGAACCCCATGGCGTCGCGGTCACCGCGGACGGAACGGTCTGGGTCGCCCTGGAGACCGGCAGTATCGCCTCCCTGGCACTGTGAGGCCCCGCGACCCGTCACTCACGCCGGTTCGCGGTCACCGGTCACCGGCGTCCCCGCCGCACGGGCCGGTTCGGCGGGCCGCGCCGCCGGGCCGGGGGCCGGGGCGATGGCGAGCGTGACCGGGACCAGGGCGATGAGCCCCAGGCCGAACCATCCCGCGCCGGTCAGCGTCTCCCCGACGACCAGGACCGCCAGGAGCGCCGCGACCGCGGGTTCGCTCAACGTGACCGTGGTGGCCGTGCTCGCCGAGACCCGGGTCAGGCCGAAGCCGAAGAAGAGGTAGCCCAGGAACATGGGCACCAGCGCCATGTAGGCGGCCACCGCGAAGGCCTGCCCGGAGGCCACCAGGGGGGCGCCGGTGAGCGCGAGCACCGGCATGAGCAGCACGCCGCCGCAGCCGAAGACCGCCCCCATGGACGCCGCCCGGTCGATGCCGCGCCCCATGAGGGTGTGCGCCGCCCAGGAGAACGCGGCGTAGGTGAGGCCCGCCACCAGCCCGAGCGCGACACCGGCCGCCGTCCCGCCCGGCGAGGCGGCGGGTGCGGCCGTGTTGGACACGCACAGCAACACGCCGCCGACGATGCCCACCGCCGCGGCCAGCATCCACCACCGGCTCAGCGGTGTGCGCTGGACCACCAGCTCCAGCAGGCCGGAGGCCAGCGGTGCCGACGCCAGGGACACCACGGTGCCCACCGCCACCCCCGCCAGGTGCATCGAGCCGTAGAACGCCAGGGGGTAGACGCCCACGGCCAGGGCTCCCACCGCCACCAGGGGCAGGTTGTCCCGCAGACGGGAACGGGCCGCCGCCAGCGCGGGCAGGGCGATCAGCGCCTGGAGCAGGCCGCCGATCCCCAGGGCGGCCGAGCCGATGGCCAGGGGCCCGGCCTGCGGGGCGAAGGTCGCCGCGGTTCCGGTGGTGCCCCACAGGACGGAGGTGACCGTGATGGCCGCGATGCCCAGCGAACGGTGGCGGTTCACAGCGCGTCCACCAGGGCCGCGGCGATCGCGCGCGCCTCCAGGAGGCGGTCCGGTGCTCCCTCCAGTCCGGCCCGGGCCATGGAGCCCTCCAGGAGGAAGGAGCAGTGCCGGGCGGTGCGCGCCGCCGTGTCGGGGTCGGTGATCCGCTCCAGGTGCCCGGCCACGAGCGCCTCGATCTGCTCCTTGTGCTCGCGCACCCGCGCCCTGCCCGGTGCGCCCGCGGGGAGTTCGGCCGCGGCGTTGAGCAGCCCGCAGCCGCGGAACCCGTGCTCGTAGGCGGCCGAGGCGTGGTCGACGTAGGCGTCGAACACCGCCAGGACCCCCTCCCGAGGGGTGTCGGCCTCCTCCAGGCGGCGCCGGTACAGGTCGAGCCACTCCCGGTGCCGCTCCTGGAGGTAGGCCAGCGTCAGCTCCTCCTTGGAGGAGAAGTTGTTGTACAGGCTCATCTTGGCCACACCGGCCTCGGCGGTGACCGCGTCGATGCCGGTGGCGGTCATGCCGTGGGCGTAGAACAACCGCGCCGCCGCGCCGAGCAGCTTCTCCCGGGCCGAGCCCGCACGCGGCCGGGCCTCCTCGACGTTGGCCATGGTGCACCTCCGGTGTCGTATTTAGGTAGACCAGTCTACCTATATCTGACGGCGGACCTCTCCAGCGGGCCCGGCGCCCCGCTCGCCGGGGGCGTGCGGGGCGCTCAGGGATCCCCTGGCCCGGGCCGGGGCCCGCTCACACCCCGGCGCGCTCCGCTCCCTCCCGGAACACGCGGCCGAACACCAGGGGCGCGGCCAGCAGCAGGACACCTCCCACCGCGAAGGGCGCCGGGAGCCCGAGCCCTCCCAGGAGGCCGCCGGTGAGGACCCCCAGGAGAACGGAGGACTGGGCCAAGATCATGCGGGCCATGGACGCGCGTCCCAGGATCGGCTCCGGCGTCACCGCCTGGAGGATGGAGCCCGCGCTCACCGCGATCGTCGTCGCCGCCAGGCCGAACACGCCTAGTGCGAGGGCTCCCACGACGACGCCGGGAAGGAGTCCCATGGTCAGCAGGGCCCCGCCCCCGAGGAGGTGGGCCGTGATGAGCAGGGGCCCGTGGCCGCACCACCGCCCCAACGGGGCGCACAGGAACGAGGCCGCCAGCGCCCCCACCGGGGACAGCATCGTGTAGACCCCGAACAGCGCCTCCGGGACGCCGAGGGTCCGGGTGATGTAGAGGACGAGAATGGCCGACGCCCCGCCGGTGGCGAACCCGGAGACGGCGGCGGCCGCGGCGAACCCCCGTTGGACGCGGTCGTCCCTGACGAACCGGAGCCCCTCCAGCGCCTCGCGGGTCAGTGAGTGGCGCTCCGTGTCCGGCGCCCGCCCGTCCCCCTCCCTCTCCCCCTCCCCGCCGGGGGAGCGCACCGCGGCGGGCACGGCGAGCAGGAACAGCACCCCCACCAGGTACACCCCCGCGTTGAACAGCAGCGCCGTCCCCGCGGAGAGGGCGAACAGCAGTCCCGCGAGCGGGCCGCCGAGGAAGTCCGAGGCCACCACACGCGTCCCCTGCAGGCGGCTGTTGGCCGTGACCAGGAGGCCGCGCGCCACCAGCACGGGCAGCAGCGCCCGGGCCGAGCCGTCGTGGAAGACCTCGCAGACCGCCAGGGCGAAGACGAACAGGCACAGCCCCCAGACGGGGACCGGACCGAACCAGGAGACCACCGCCAGCACACCGAGCAGCACGCAGCGCACGACGTTGCCGACGACCATGGCGCGGCGCTTGTCGATCCGGTCGATCAGCGCCCCGGCGTGGAGTCCGAACAGCAGCCAGGGCGTGTAGGCCGCCGCGGTCAGCATCGAGACCGCGAGTGGGTCGGAGGTCAGGGCGGCGGCCATGAGCGGGAAGAGGGTCAACAGGACGCCGTCGCCGAGGTTGGCCGACGTGTGTCCGGCCCAGAAGCGGTGGAAGGCTCCCCCCAGTCCCACTACCGACGGGGCGTCCCCGGCCTGTGAGGAGTCGGTGCCCATGCGCCTACTCGAACCTGGCCCTGCGGTATCCCTCCACGCTCATCGGCGGGTGGGTGAGAACCGCTTCCCCGTCGGCGTCCACGGCGGGGACACCGGCGGAGAGGACGTACAGCGCGGTCTCCCGGACCCCGTCGACGCCCAGCAGCTCCTCGACTGCCGAGTCGTTGAAGGCGGCGGTCTGGAAGGGGCCCAGCCCCAGCGCCGTCGCCGTCAGGGCGAAGGTCTGGCCGAGGTGCCCGGCGTTCATCAGCATGACCCGGTAGGCGCGGGGGTGGCGGTACTTGAAGCTCAGACGTGAGACGACCGAGGTCAGGACCACGGAGAAGGGCGCCTCACCCACCCCTGACTGCGAGTCGCACGCCAGGGTCAGGCGGTCCCGGAACCCGCCTTCCCGGAGCAGTTCCAGGGAGTGCTCCCGGACGTTGTAGTGGTAGGTCCCCGGAGCGATTCCGGCCACGTCGGTGACGACCGCGTACGCCTCCAGTTCGTGCCGGGCGCCGCCGGAGGGGCTGGTGCGCAGCATGAGGGCGCCGAACTGCTCGGCGTCGATGAAGTCCTTCGCTCCGAAGGTCATCGCCATGAGGGTCGAGAAGACCTCGCGCCTGACGGGCGCGTCGACGAAGTCCCGGTGAGTCCTCCTGCGGTAGAGGACCTCGCGGTAGGAGTGCCCGGGGTCCTTCTGGTGACGGGGGAGGAAGATCCTGTCCGCGTCCCTGTACTCCTTGAACACGGGGGGAGAAGGGTCCTTCGTGAGTTCCTCCCGGACCTCGTCGGTGCTCTCCGTGAAAGGGACGTCCCTGGTGGAGAAGTGGAATGAGACCCCCTCCTTCCCCCAGGGCGCCCAGGCATCGAAACCCCCCGACCCGGTTCCGGCCTCGCCCTGTTCCCCGGGTTCGAGGAAACCGAGGGCGGCAAGGGAGGAAACCGCGCTTTCCAGGACGTCCTCCTCCAGCCCCAGGTCCTGCGCGACATCGGAGACGGATCGCAACTCGGAAAAACTGTGGAGAACGCTCACGGTGATCGGTTCGGTGCTGATCCTGGCCTTCGTCAGCGGGTTCTTGACGAAGAAACCGGACGCGTCCCAGAAGCATTCGAGGTGCTTGGCCGACCTGTACTTCACAGTACCGCTCCCTGTAAGACGAGGAGGTCGGCCCCGCCGAGGGGCCGACCTCCTCCGGCCACGTGCTAGCTGGCGCTGAACACGATGATAATGGTGATCTCTTCGACGGACTCGATCTTGATCATGGTCTTCTCCTTAGCTGTTGGATCCACGATCCAACGGGGGGATTTCCGCAGTCAGTCCGCGGAATCTGTACGCCTGGCGACGTACAGAGCCTTGGGGTGTTTCCCGTTGTCCAGGCCCTCCTCCAGCGCTCCCGCGTGGAAGCCCCGGACGCAGACGAACTCCAGACCGGCGGAGGCGATGCCTTCGAGGATGCGCTCATGCGTCAGGTGACGCAGCCGGTGCCGCGTGATGGAGCGTTCCCACAGTTCACCGCCCCGCACCCGAGCGAAGGAGTCCGCCTCCAGGTCGATGGATCCGCCGGGAACGAAACCGGTCGGCGCCAGCGGTGAGAAGGCGATGAACCCGTCGTCGGAACGGCGGATGTTGGGAGCCTGGGAGAGCACGCGGAAGGACAGCTCGGTGTTCACTTCCACGACCAGGAGTCCGGCGGGCACCAGCACCCGCGCGGCCTCGGCGAAGGCCGCGTCAAGCTCCTCGTCCCCCGAGAGGTAGTGGAACGCCTCGCCCGCGGAGACCACGGCGTCGAATCTCCCGGACGGCAGGGGGAGATCCGCCAACCCTCCCACGAGGAAATCGATCCCCCGCATCTCCTCTTTGCCCTCCGCTACCGACACCATCGCGGGAGAGAGGTCGACTCCGGTTACCCTGTATCCGTTCTTATGGAGTTCCACAGAACTGTTTCCGGTGCCGCAGCCGAGATCGGCCAGCCTTTCTCCGGGAGCGCCGAATTCTTTCAGGAGGTCACTGAACAGGTTCATCCATCGGTAGTAGTCAGGAGTTCTCGATGTCGCGTCGTATTGACTGGCAAGCTCTTCATAGGCTTCCAGGGGAGACGCCGAGGGGGGATGATCGGAAATCTTCGGCCTCCAAATTCAACCCTCAGGTGATTGAGTAGAAATTATGGCAGGGGAAGTACCCCGTCAAGAGTCTGGCCAGATACGGACATCAGTGGTAAGGCAGTACTCCTAAACCGGGGAGAACCGGGGGGAACAACCAGGTCACCAAGGTTTTCGCAGAGGGATAACGGGTTCGCGCGGACGGGAGCGAGAGACCCGAAAGAAGGGATGGGGGCCTTGCGGGGACCCGGTGGGCGCGGTCTCGGAAACGCCGTTCCCTCCCGGTCCGCCGAGGAACGGGGCGTCCGGGTCGTCGGAGGTCCTCGCGGCGTGGTCATGCCGGACGGGTCCGGGCGGGTGTGCGCACGTGCGGGACGGAGGCCCCGGTTCCGGCCCCCTTTTCCGGGCGGCCGCCGCTTCAGCCGCCGGTCGGAGCCGCCGGAACGCGGATCGCGAGCAGGGCGGCGTCGTCGTCGTTGCCGCTCGGCCGTGCGCGCTCCAGCAGCTGGTCGGCGAAGGAGTTCAGGGGTCGGTGCGCGAGGGAGGCCGCGTGCTGGCGCATGCGGCTGAGGCCCGTGTCCAGTGACTGCCCCCGGGCTTCGATCAGGCCGTCCGTGTAGAACACGAGCGTCGATCCCGGAGGCAGGACGATGCGCGCGTCGGCGCGCGGCCGCGCCATCCCCGTGCCGAGCAGGACCCCGCTTCCCTCTTCGAGGTAGCGGGTGATGCCGTCGTGGTGGACGAGCAGGGGCGGGGGATGCCCGGCGCTCGACCACAGCAGTCCCCACCGTCCGGCCTCGTCGACCGTCAGGTGGGCCAGGACGAGGGTCGCCATGTGGACGTCGCTGATGCGCTCCAGGGCCTGGTCCATGCGTTCGAGCGTGCGGTGGGGGGACTGCTCCCGGGCCCAGGTGTAGGCCCGGAGCATGTTGCGGAGCTGGGCCATCCCGGCCGCCGCGTCCAGGTCGTGGCCGACGACGTCACCGATGACCAGGGCCGTGTCGCCGTTGGGCAGGGGGAAGGCGTCGTACCAGTCGCCGCCGACGTGCGAGACGTCCGGTGCGGGCAGGTACCGGGCGGTCATCTCCACTCCCGACAGCCGTGGGAGCTGGGGCAGCAGGTAGCGCTGCATGGTCTCGGCGACCTGGCGCTGGCGCTGGTGGTGGCGCGCGTTCTCCAGGGCCAGGCCGACGCGCCGGGCGATGTCCTCCAGAAGGGCGAGGTCGTCGCGGGTGAAGGGGTGCTGCGAGCCCGTGCGCCCCAGGGTCAGAGCGCCCAGCACCTCACGGGGCCCGCGGACGGGGGCGATGGCCGCGGTGTTGATGCCCGTCGCCTCGAACAGCCTGCGCTGTTCCACCGCGATACCGGTGTCGGGCGGACCGGCGTAGATCTCACGGTCGACGAGGGTGGAGGCGGCGCCCCGCAGTGCCTTGGACAGGGGCATGCTGGAGGTTTCGGGCACCGGGGGCATCGGACCCTGTAGGTCCTCGCGCACCGTGGGCCTGCCCTGGTCCGCCTGAACCACCAGGGAGCGGAAGACCTCGTCGCCTTCGGTGATCAGGTCGATGATCGCCCAGTCCGCGAGGCGTGGAAGCATCAGCTCCACCACCCGGAGCAGGGACTTCTCCACGTCCACGTTGTTGATCAGGTGTGCGGTGGTGTCGGCCAGCAGGGCCAGCCGCTCCGTTTCCGACAGTGTCCGGCGGGGGAAGGCGGTTCGCTCGGGGTTCCCCCCGTCCTGTTCGACGGCCTGGAAGAAGACCAGTTCCGCGATCCGGGAACCGTCGGGCTCACAGGGGACGGCGGACCACGACACGGGGAGGAGCGTGCCGTCGCCGCGCTCGAACCAGGACTCCCCAGCGCGGGGGAAGGGGCCGGAGGGTCTCCCGTGGGAGGCGTCGTCCGCCTCCTCGACGGCCTTCCGGCCCCGGGCGTCCCGGTGCAGCGATCGGACGTCGTGCCCGAGCATCTCGTCCGCCGATCGGGCCAGCAGGCGCAGAGCGGTGGCGTTGACCGCGACCAGGCGGTCCCCCTCGTCGACGGCGTACACGCCCGCGTTCACGCGGTCCAGCGCCTCCATGAGGAAGCGGTGCCGATCCGACGGACCGGCCGAACCGCTGTAAGTACCAGAACCATCGCCCACAGCGGCTCCTTGTCTCGCGGGCCCGCCCGCACGCGCCCCGGCCGGGGCGGGCACACCCGGTGCGTGTCCGCCATGCCCGCGCAGGGCCGTCAGGCCGGAAACGCTCGTGTCCGTTCGAGGAGCGGGACGAGTCCCGCGGCGGCCGGTACCGGCGGGGCGCCGGCGCCGGGGGCTCTTCGCCTGCACCGGCCCGCAGCGGACACGACCACCTCGGACAACGTACACCAGGGCATCTGAGCGCGATGGCCTCGCCTCGCCCCGGCGTGCGGGGGCGAGCCCGGGGGCACCGGTCCGCCTGAGGGGTCGGGGTCGAGGCGGGCCCGGGGACGGGCGAGGGCACCGGACCGCCGACCGCGGGGCGGGCCCGTCGCGGGCCCGCCACGCCGCTCACGCCGCGGACCACTCCCGCGGGCGGGCCCGGACGAAGTCGGCGAAGGCGCGGGGCGGGCGGCCGGTCAGGCGCTGGACCGTGTCCGTGACGAGGTCCTCGCTGCCCCCGGCGATGTCGGCGTCCACCCGGACCAGCGCCGAGGCGAAGGGCTCGGGCATGCCCGCGTCCAGGTTGCGCCGGACCAGTTCGGCCGCCGGGGCGGGCGTGTGGCGCACCGGCCGACCGGCGGCCCCGGCGATGACCGCCGCCGCCCGCGCGTACCCGAACGACTCCGGACCGGTGAGCACGTGTTCGTCGGCCACCGGCCCCGGCGCCAGGAGCAGCTGCGCCGCGACGGCCGCGATGTCGGCGGCGTCGATCCACCCCAGCTTCCCCTCGCCGGTCGCCGAGCGGATCTCGCCGCGCTCGCGGATGCCCGCCGCCACCGGGTGCGCCCCGGTGAAGTTCTGCATGAACCCCGACGGACGCAGCACCGCCCACTCCGGGAAGGGCCGCACGGCCTCGCCCAGCTCCGCGACGCCGGAGGCCTCGGACAGCCGCGCCAGCGAACCGAGCAGCACGACGCGCCGCACCCCGGCGGCCCGGGCCGCCTCCAGGAACGGCCCGGCCGTCGGCATGGGGTCCAGCGTCATCGGCGGCGGCACCAGGTACAGGGCCCGCGCGCCGTCGAGTGCCCGGGCGTGCGTTTCGGGGTCGGCCCAGTCGAAGGGCACGCCGCCGGGTTCCGGCCTGCGGCTGGCAACGCGCACGTGCGCGCCGCGGGCCCGCAGCGCCTCGGTGAGGGGGCGGCCGGTGTTGCCCGTGCCGCCGGTGACGAGGATGCTCATGTCTTCGGTCCCTTCGGATGTTCGGTCCGTCTGCGTCTGCTTCGTCCGGTCCGTGTCGTTCGGCCCGTCCTCGGTCACACTGGCGGGGCTCGCCGCGCGGGGGAACGGCGGCGTCGTCCCCGGACCAGTGGTCCGTGGTCGGCCGATCGCGCGCGTGGCAGGCTGGGGGCGTGGACAAACGAGAACTCGGCGGATTCCTGCGCGCCCGCCGCGAGGCCCTGCGCCCGGCCGACGTCGGCCTGCCCGAGACCGCGGGCGGACGCGCGCGGCGCACACCGGGGCTGCGGCGCGAGGAGGTCGCCGACCTGGCCGGGGTCTCGGTGAACTACTACGAGCGGCTGGAGCAGGCCCGGGCTCCGCGCCCGTCACCGCAGGTCATCGACGCGATCGGGCGGGCCCTGGCGCTGTCGGAGGCGGAGCGGGCGCACCTGTCCCGGCTCGCCGGGCACGCGCCGCCCGCACGGCCCGGCCCGACCGAACAGGTCCCCTCGGGGGTGCTCGCCCTGCTGGAGCGGCTCGGCCCGGTCGCCGCCTACGTCTGCGACGCCCGCCACGACGTCCTGGCCTGGAACGGCCTGGCGTCCGCGCTGATCACGGACTTCGCTGCGCTGGCCCCGGCCGAGCGCAACGTGCTGCGGCTGTCCATGCGCCTGGGCGGGACGGTGTGTTCGGCGCCGCCGGAGTCGGCGGGCGGGTTCGAGGCGCAGACGGCGGCACAGACTCGCGAGGCGCTGGCCCGCCGCCCGCACGACTCCGCGCTGCGGCGGCTGGTCGGCGAGTTCGCCGAGCGCGATCCCGGGTTCGCGGCGCAGTGGCGGCGGCACGACGTGCGTCCGCGTGCGACGCTGCGCAAGCGCGTGCACCACGGCGAACTCGGCGTGCTCGACCTGGACTGCCAGACCCTGGCCGTGCCGGGCACCGACCTGCGCGTGGTCATGTTCAGCGCGGAGCCGGGCACCCTGGACCACGACAAGCTCACCCGCCTCCAGCTCGGCCTCGCGGTCCCCGAGCCCTCGTCACGGCGCTAGGTGTATTGACCTGAGCGGCCAGTCGTCCTCGACCACGCATCGGGCCAGCGCGAGGCGTCCGGCGGGGGTGAGGCGGGCGTCGGCGTGGGTAGTGTGGGGCATCGAGGGCCTTCCGGTCCGGTGGTAGATGTCGCAATCCACACCGTTGCCGGAGGCCCTCTTCGCTTGTGTCAGGCGGGGCGGGTGTTACCAACCTCAGTGGTCAATACACCTAGTGCTGTGGCCGGGAAGGTTCGCCCGGGTCAGTGATCGATGCCAGGGTTGACCGCAACACCAGCAGTCAACCCTGGGAGCCGCGGTGTCCGCACCCCTCAAAGCCCGCAGACTCACCAACCCCGAGGGCCAAAAACTCCAACGCATCGTCCGCCGGGGCAGCACCAACACCGTCCGCTACCGGCGAGCGATGATCATCCTGGCCTCGGCCAGCGGCAACACCGCCCCCGTCATCGCCCGCCTGGTCGCCGCTGATGAGAAGACCGTGCGCGAGGTCATCCACGCCTTCAACACCCAAGGGCTGAGCTGCCTGGACCCTAAATGGGCGGGAGGCCGTCCCCGCCTACTCACCCCCGACGAGGAAGACCTCGTCCTGAAGACGGCCACCACCCGCCCGACCAAGCTCGGCCAGCCCTTCACCCGCTGGTCGCTGCGCAAACTCGCCGCCCACCTGGCCCACCGGCCCGGACCGGGCCTGCGCATGGGCCGCGAGACCCTGCGAACGCTCCTGCACCGGCATGGCATCACCTTCCAACGCACCACGACCTGGAAGGACTCGCCCGACCCCGAGGCCGATGCCAAACTCGACCGCATCGAGCACGTCATGGAGCACTTCGCCGACCGGGTCTTCGCCTTCGACGAGTTCGGACCGCTGGGCATCCGGCCCACCGCCGGGACGGGCTGGGCCCGCAAGAGCCGCCCGCACCGCCTTCCGGCCACCTACCGGCGCACCCATGGCGTCACCTACTTCCACGGCTGCTACTCGGTGGGAGACGACACCCTGTGGGGCATCAACCACCGGCGCAAGGGCGCAGCCAACACACTCACCGCGCTCAAGACGATCCGGGCCGCCCGCCCGGACGGCGCCCCCATCTACGTGATCATGGACAACCTGTCCGCACACAAGGGCCCCACGATCCGCTCCTGGGCCCAGCGCAACAAGGTCGAGTTGTGCTTCACCCCCACCTACGCCTCCTGGGCCAACCCGATCGAGGCGCACTTCGGGCCGCTGCGCCAGTTCACCATCGCCAACTCCCACCACCCCAACCACACGGTGCAAACGCGGGCGCTGCACGCCTATCTACGGTGGCGCAACGCCAACGCCCGCGACCCGGACGTGCTCGCGGCCCAGCGCCGTGAACGCGCCCGGGTACGCAGCGAGAAGGGTGTTCGTTGGGGAGGCCGACCGCTATCCGTAGCGGCGTGAGGGCACCCGGGCGAACCTTCCCGGCCACGGCACTAGCGGGGGCTGTTCCTCACGGCGTCGTCCAGGCCCGCCGCTCCGCGCTCCGGGGGTCGTCCATCTGGACCCACTCGGTGTCGATGCGCATCGTGGCCCGGCGCTCGTTGTCGTAGGGGGTCCAGCCGGGGTCGCCGGTCCTGGCGAACCGGATCCAGGTCTGGTGGACGCGGGCGGCCAAGTCGGCGGGGAGATCGCCGCGCCCCAGCAGACCGCCCGGTCCGCGCAACCGCGGCAGGTGCGCGAGGTCGAAGACGAAGGGCAGCTCGACCGCGTGGGCGGCGCCGAGTTCTCCGCCCAGGGCGTCGGAGCGCCACGCGAACTCGTAGCCGAAGGTGGCGGACTCGGGGTGGCGGGCGTGGGCGCTGGCCAGGGCCCAACTGCCGGCGCCGAACAGCGCGTCGCCCATGATGGCGGACCGCAGCTCGCCGAAGGACGCCCCGGGGCGTGCCCCGCGGTACGTCTGGACGAGCCGCGCCGGGTCCGGGTGCGAGCGCGCGGCGGCCGCGTCGACGTCGGACGCGGTCGAGGTGGAGTAGCGGCCGACGGGGGCCAGGTAGAGGTTCCCCTCCTCGGTGTTGGTGCCGATGAACAGGTCGACGTCCGCGCCGAGCCCGGCGGCGACGGATTCGGCGGGCTGCGTGTCGAGGACCAGGCTGAAGGGGCTGAGTCCGATCAGCGGGTCGCGGTGGGTCCCGGTCCGCAGGTCGATGCCCGCGAGCTTGGAGGCGGCCTCGACCAGGCGGTCGTCGGGGATCTGGGCGAAGGCGTCGTCGTCGGGCCGCACGCCCAGCAGGTCTGCCGCGGCGCGGGTGACGCGGGCGGCCTGCTCGGTCGTGAACGCCCCCAATCCGCTGCCGCTCTGGACGATGGCCCGGCGGAACAGGCCCGTGGCCTCGGGGGTGGCCAGGACGGCGCCGACGATGGTCGCCCCGGCCGACTGGCCGAAGAGGGTGACGTTGCCCGGGTCGCCGCCGAAGGCGGCGGCGTTCTCGCGGACCCAGCGCAGCGCGGCGACCACATCGAGCAGGCCGCGGTTGGCGGGTGCTCCGGGGAGGTCGAGGAACCCGGCGATGCCGAGCCGGTAGTTCAGGGTGACGAGTACGACGCCGTCACGGGCGAAGCCGCTGCCGTCGTACATGTCCGAGCGTGTCGAACCGGCGACGAACCCCCCGCCGTGGACGAACACCATGACGGGCAGGCCGCCGTCCGCGGTCTCGGGCGTCCAGACGCTGACGGTGAGGTAGTCGTCTCCGCGGCTCCAACCGTCGCCGAAGTAGGGGGACATGTCCACGCCGCCGAGTCCGCGTTCGGCCTGCGGCGCGTTGGGGCCCGGCACGGCGGCGTCCCGTACGCCGTCCCAGGGCTCGTGGGGTCGCGGCGGCGCGAACCGGTCGGCGCCGAGGGGAGGTGCGGCGTACGGGATGTTCAGGAAGGCGGCGGTGCCGTCGCGGCGCCGGCCGCGGACCGCTCCCTGCGCGGTGGTCACGACGGGGTCGGGGTGGTGGTTCACAGGTATGCCTTTCCGCTGGTCTCAGCCCTGGTCGGTGTACGGGGCGAAGGGGGCCCAGCCCTTGACGGCGAACTTGTCTCCGTCGCGCACCACTTCGGCGGCGCCGTGGCCGCCCAGGTGCGCGGGGATCACGAGGGCGTTGTCGTCGGCCGCCCTGCCCAGGACCTCGCGGCGGGTGGCGCGGGCGCCCGCGGGGTCCTCGCAGAAGCAGCTGTTGGCGTCCGGTTCGAGGATCTGCACCGGGTTGTGCAGCAGGTCGCCGACGAACACGGCCCGGTCCGTTCCGGAGGCCAGGGTCAGCACGGAGGAGCCGGGGGTGTGCCCGGGGGCGGCGTCCAGGCGCAGGTCGGCGTCGATCCGGTGGCTGGTCTCCCACAGCAGCGTCTGACCGGCCTCGTGCACGGGGGCCACGCTGTCCTCGAAGACGTTCTGGTTGCCGCGGCCGAGCCGCGGCTGGTGGCCGTTGGCGGGGTTCCAGAAGTCGAAGTCGTCCTTGGGCACCAGGTAGGTGGCGTTGGGGAAGGTGGGCACCCAGTTCCGGCCGTCCAGGTACGTGTTCCAGCCCACATGGTCGATGTGCAGGTGTGTGTTGACCACGATGTCCACGTCCTCGGGCGCGACTCCGGCGCGGGCGAGATTGGCCAGGAATCCGGTTTCGAGACGGCTCCACACGGGCGCGTACGGGCGCTCCTTGTGATTTCCCACACCGGTGTCGACGAGAATGGTCTTTCCCCCGCTGCGCAGTACCCAGGTCTGGATCGCCGAGTTCACCGTATTGGCCTCGAAATCCACGAAATACGGGCTCAGCAAGGGGGTTCCGTCGTTCCAGACCTCCTTGGACACCTCCGGGAAGAAGGTGTCGGGCGTCATTTCCACGGAACCGTAGTACTCCCGGACCCGGGTGATCGTGACATTGCCGAGTTGCATTTGTTCCATGAGGGTTCCCCAGTAATTCGGATGCTTTCTTGGGACCCTACGGGCGGCCCCGGTGCACGCGGTATCCGTCACGTGACTGCACCTGCGCACACGCCCCGGCAGCGGCTGCGCCGCTTGTAGCCTGGGGGCCGAGGCAAGGCGGCTCCGACCGGGGAGCCACGACTCCTGGAGACCCCGTGGGCGAGCACGCAGGCGGTTCCGGTGCGATCGCGGGGCCGGGGCGGGACCCCGCGGACCCGATCGTCGGCCGGGACGCGGAACTGGCGCGCCTCTTCCGTGCGGTGGACTCCGCGTCGGCCGAGCGGGGTCTGGTGCTGGTCGGCGACCCGGGCACGGGCAAGAGCGCGCTGTTGGACTCCGCGGCGCGCCGGGCCCGGGCGGACGGCGCTCTCGTGCTGCGCGCCGAGGGCAGCGAGTCGGAGTCGAGCCTGGCCTTCTCCGCGCTGCACCAGCTGCTGAGGCCCGTGTCGGCCCAGGTGGACGCGCTGCCGCAGAGGCAGCGCGCTGCGGTGCGCGACGCCTTCGGTGCGGGGTCGGCCACGGCCGAACCCGACCTCATGCTCGTCGGGGTCGCCGTCCTGGGCCTGTTCTCGGCCCTGGGTGAGCGGCGCCCCCTGCTCGTGGTGCTGGACGACGCGCAGTGGTCGGACCGCGCCTCCCTGGACGCGCTGTCCTTCGCCGCCAGACGGCTGGAGGGCGAACCGGTCACGATGCTGTTCGGGGTCCGCGCCGGCGCCCGCATTGCGGGGCTGGACCGCCATCTGCCGACGCTCACCCTGGGGGCGCTCGGCGACGAGGCCGCCGACCGGCTGCTGGACATGCAGCCGGGCAGCCCCGTCGGCCGGACCCGGGCACGGATCCTCGACCAGGCCGGCGGGAACCCGTTGGCCCTGACCGAACTGGCGAGGGCGTCCGCCGCACCCGACGCGCCCGCCAGGACGCCCTCCTCGGGCCCGCTCCCGCTCACCGACCACCTGGAGCGGGTCTTCGCGGCCCGTCTGGACGGCCTGCCCGACTCCAGCAGGCGGGCCCTGCTGCTCCTGGCCGCCATGGACGGCGCCGACTCCGCGATCGCCGCCCCGACCGGACTGCCGCACGCCGAGGACGACGCGTGGCTGCCCGCCGAGCGGGCCGGGCTGGTGCGGCGGACCGGCCGGGACGTCCGGTTCCGCCATCCCCTGGTCCGGTCGGCCGCCTACCACGCCGCCTCCCCCGCCTCGCAGCGCGAGGCCCACCTCGCGCTCGCCGGAATACTGCGCGACGAACCGGACCGGCGTGCCTGGCACCTCGCCGCCGCGTGCACGGGCCCCGACGCGGCCGTGTCGGCGGAGTTGGAGCGCAGCGCGGGACGGGCCCTCCGCCGCGGCGGCTACGCGGCGGCGGCCAGCATCCTGGAGCGCGCCGCCGAACTCGCACCGCGGCGCGGGGACAGGGCCAGGCTGCTGGTCGAAGCGGCCACCGCGGCCGTGTTCACCGGCGACATCTCCTGGGTGGAGGAACTGGCCGCCGAGGCACGCGCGCACACCGACGACGCGTCGCTGCTGGCCTCCCTGACCGCGCAGGTCGGACGGCTGTCAGTGCTGACCGTGCGCCACTCGGTGGTCTTCTCCCGGCTGGCCGGTGCCGCCGAACAGGCGGCGGCCGCACAGCCCGCCACCGCGCTGGACCTCCTCGCCGATGCCGCCGTGGTCCGCTTCTACTCCGGAGAGGACGCCCAACGGCACCGCGTCCGGGCCGTCCTGGGGCTGCTTCCCGAGGAGGAGTCGCAGGCGTGGACGCGCGCCTGGGTGAGGGCCGTCTCGGACCCCTTCGACGACAGGGCCGGGCACCTGTCCGTGCTCGCGTGTTCGGCGTCGCAGGCGCGGCGTCGGCCCGACCGGCTCACCGCCCTCGCGGTGATGGCGTGGCTCCTGGACGAGACCCCGCAGGCCGTCCGCGCCTTCGACGAGGCGTTCGACGGCTGGCGGTCGCGGGGGCCGCTGCCGGAGGGCCTGGAAGGCGCGGCCGCCTGGAGCTATGTGGAACAGGGACGGTGGGATCGGGCACGCGAGGCCTGTGCCCGCACCGCCGCCGTCGGGGCGAGGGCCGGTCTCGACCACGCCATGGCGTGCGCGGCCGCGGTGGACGCCACCGTGCTGGCCTATCAGGGCGACACGACGGCGGCCCGTGCCCGGATCGGGGAGGTGTTCGCCCTGGTCGATCCGTTGGAGAGCCGCGCCGTGGCCGTCTACGCCCGCCGCGCGCTCGGTGCCGCGGCGATCGCGGACGGCGCGTACGAGACCGCCTACGACCACCTGCGCACGGTCTTCACCGCCGACGGCGACCCGGTGCACTACCACGCCTCCCACCCGGCCCTGGCGGACCTGGCCGTCGCCGCCGCACGGAGTGGTCGGCGCGCGGAGGCCGGCGCGATCGTCGAGCGTTGCGCACGCGCGCTCGGGGACGGCGCCTCGCCCCGCCTGCGCGCGCTGATCAGCCGGGCCCGCGCCCTCCTGGCGGACCCCGAGGAGGCCGAGGCGCACTTCCGGGCGGCCCTGGCCGATCCGCGGCTGGAGCACTGGCCCTTCGAGCGCGCCCAGACCCTGCTGGACCTCGCCGAATGGTTGCGGCGCCGTCGGCGCGTCGCGGAGGCGCGGGGGCCGCTCACCGAGGCTCTGGAGGTCTTCCGGCGTCTGGGGGCGCGCCCGTGGATCGAGCGCGCACGGTCCGAATCGCGCGCCGCGGGCCTCGACGTCACGGACGCGGTCCCCGACGCGCTCTCCCGGCTCTCCCCGCAACAGCAGCAGATCATCAGGCTCGCCGCCCGCGGGCTGACCAACCGGGAGATCAGCGAGAGGCTCTTCCTCTCCCCGCGCACGGTCGGCTCGCACCTCTACCGCAGCTTCCCCAAGTTGGGTGTCACCGCCCGCTCCCAACTGCGCGACCTCGTGGAGAGCGCCCTTCCGGCGGCCGGTCACCGGGGATGAGGCCCGTCCGCCAGGCGCGGACCGGCGGTACGGGGCACCGCGCTGTGGACGACCGGCCTCGGACGTGTTCTCCCCCGGTTGGGCCCTCGTGTTCGCCGCGACCGACCCCCACCCTCACCCTTGCATAGCAGGCATACCATAATGCTCATGACGCAAGAAGACGGAGAACTGGACGGCCTCGTGCGCAGGCGCATCCGCGCTCTGCGGGTGGCGCAGGGCTGGTCCCTGGAGGAACTGGCCCGCCGCGCCCACCTGAGCCAGTCCTCGCTCAGCCGCATCGAGAACGGTCGGCGCCGCCTCGCCCTGGACCAGCTCGCCACCCTGGCCCGCGCACTGGACACCACGCTGGACCAGCTCGTGGAGACGGCCGACGACGACGTCGTCATCAGTCCCATGATCGACGGCGCCCGCGGCCGGATGCGCTGGCCCGTCAAGGGCGACCCCGGCATGAGCGTGGTGCGCCAGCGCGTGACCGACCCGCCGCCGGACAACCCGGCCCGCATGCGCGCCCACCCCGGGCGCGAATGGCTCGTCGTCCTGTCCGGCACCGCGACGCTCATGCTCGGCCACCGGCGCTTTCGCGTCGAGACCAACCAGGCGGCCGAGTTCCCCACGATGACGCCGCACGCCATCGGCGCCGAGGGCGGCCCGTGCGAGATCCTGGGCATCTTCGACCGCGACGCCCGCCGCGGCCACCAGCGAGAGGAGGACGACCCGGAGGCCCAGGACGCCTGAGGAGCGGCCGCGCCGCCCGCGCGGGGACCGCGTCTTGCGCGTCCGGCAGCACATCCGGCCAATGTCTTGCGCAAACCGGGAACCTTCATGCTCTGGGAGCATGGGCGTCCTACTGTGGAGGACATGAACCAGACGCACCCGCACGACCACGGCCACGAGCACGGCCACGGCGCCCAGCACGACCACCACCGGGGACACGGCCACCAGGAACACGAGCACCAGGAGTACGACGCCGACGTCCAGGCGGAGATCCTCGACCTGGACGCCGAGGTCCTGGCTGAGCACACGGACTCCATCACCGCGTGGCTGCCGCTGACGGCGGACCCGCGCCGGATCGTGGACCTGGGCTGCGGCACGGGCGCGGGCACCTTCGCCCTCCTCGACCGCTTCCCCGACGCTCGCGTCACGGCCGTCGACACCTCCGACGGACACCTCCAGCGGCTGAACGCCAGGGCGCGCGCCCTCGGCGTCGAGGAGCGGGTGCGCACCGTGCGGGCCGACCTCGACGCCCCCGACTGGCCCGACCTCGGCTCACCGGACCTGGTGTGGGCCTCGGCCTCGATGCACCACATGGCCCGCCCCGACCGCGCGCTGCGCAGCGTCCACGACGCGCTCGCGCCCGGCGGCCTGTTCGCCGTCGTCGAGCTGGCCGGGTTCCCCCGCTTCCTGCCCGAGGACGCCCCCGAGGACCGGCCCGGCCTGGAGGAGCGCGTCCACGCCGCGGCCGACCGCCTCCACACCGAGCACATGCCCCACCGGGGCGCCGACTGGGGCCCGATGCTGACCGCCGCCGGTTTCACGGTCGAGGGTGAGCGCACGATCGCCGTGAACATCGGGGGCTCCCAGAGCGAAGCGGTCGGCCGCTACGCGCTCAGCGGCCTGCGGCGCATCCGCACCGGCGTCGCCGGAGAGCTCTCCCCGGAGGACCTGGCCGCGCTCGACCGGCTCCTGGACACCGACGGCCCGCACAGCATCCTGCGCCGCGACGACCTGGCCGTGCGCACCGAACGCGCCGTGTGGGCCGCACGCCGCTGACCCCGGGCCCGGGCAGTCCCGGATGCCCGGCAGGCAGCCCCAAGCATTGATGAAGGGTGGGCGGCGGTGCGACGCCGCCCACCCGCCGTCACTCCACGCGGGGGACGGCCGCGCAACGCGGGGAAGTCGGCCCCTTCGGGGGGCTCTCGTTGTCGGGGGCGCGGACGGGGAACCCTCCGGTTCCGACTCCACCCCGCCCGCCTCCCCGGCGGGAGGGCCGGTGCGCGCCGCGGTTGGCCGTGGCCGGGCGGTCCGCGGGTCTGCGGGTCCTCTCCGGTCCCGTGACCGGGTAATCCTTGTCCCATGGACAACCACGACGACCGCATCCGGGTGCGCGGCGCCCGCATCCACAACCTCAAGAACGTGGACACGGAGCTGCCCCGCGACGCCCTGGTCGCCTTCACCGGCGTCTCCGGGTCGGGGAAGTCCTCCCTGGCCTTCGGGACCCTCTACGCCGAGTCCCAGCACCGGTACCTGGAGTCGGTGGCGCCGTACGCCAGGCGCCTGCTCCAGCAACTCCCGGCCCCGGAGGTGGACGACGTCACCGGGATGCCGCCCGCCGTGGCGCTCGCCCAGCCGCGCTCGGCGCCCTCGGTCCGCTCCACCGTGGGCACCCTGACCACGCTGTCCAACACGCTGCGCATGCTCTTCTCCCGGTCCGGTGTCTACCCGCCCGGGGCGCAGCGCCTGGACTCCGACTCCTTCTCCCCCAACACCGCGGCCGGGGCCTGCCCGACGTGCCACGGAGAGGGGGTCGAGTACGAGGTCACCGAGGCTTCGCTGGTGCCCGACCCCGGGTTGAGCATCGCCGAGGGAGCGGTCGCCTCCTGGCCCGGAGCCTGGCAGGGCAAGAACCTGCGCGACATCCTCGACACCCTCGGGTACGACGTCCACCGGCCCTGGCGGGAACTGCCCCAAGGCGAGCGCGACTGGATCCTGTTCACCGAGGAACAGCCCGTGGTGACCGTCCACCCGGTCCGCGAGGCGGGCCGTGTCCACCGGCCCTACCAGGGTAAGTACAGCAGCGCACGCAGGCTGGTGCTCAAGGCGTACGCCTCCTCCGCCAGTGAGGCCCGGCGGCGCAGGGCCGCCGAGTTCATGGTCGCCCGGACCTGCCCGGAGTGCGGCGGTCGGCGGCTGCGGCAGGAGGCGCTGCGGGTCACCTTCGCCGGGCACACCATCGCCGAACTGGCGGCGCTGCCCCTGACCGAGCTGGTGGCCCTGCTGCGCCCCTGGGCGGAGGACACGGGTGCGGCGGGGGCGCTGGTCGGGGAGATCACGGCACGGGTCGGGGTGCTGGCGGAGCTGGGGCTGGGCTATCTGAGCGCGGCCCGACCGGCACCGACCCTGTCCACCGGGGAGTTCCAGAGGATCCGGCTGGCCACCCAGCTGGGCACGGGGCTCTTCGGGGTGGTCTACGTCCTGGACGAGCCCTCCGCGGGCCTGCACCCGGCCGACGTCGAGGCGCTCTCGAAGATCCTCCGGCGCCTGCGCGACGGCGGCAACACCGTGTGCTTCGTCGAGCACGACCCGGACGTGGTGCGCGGCGCGGACTGGATCGTCGACGTCGGGCCGGGGGCGGGCGAGCACGGCGGGCGCGTCCTGTACAGCGGACCGGTCCCCGGCCTGCGGGAGGTCCCGGAGTCGGTGACCGGCCGCTACCTGTTCGGCGACGAGGTCCCGGAGCACCCGACCCGCACCCCCGGCGGGTACCTGGAGCTGCGCGGGGCCGCCCGCAACAACCTCAAGGGGCTGGACGCCGACGTCCCCCTCGGCGTGTTCACCGCCCTCACCGGCGTGTCCGGCTCGGGAAAGTCCTCCCTGCTGGCGGAGATCGGGGACCGGGCCGCCGAACACGGCCGGGTGGTGTGGGTCAGCCAGCAGCCCATCGGGCGGACACCGCGCTCCAACCTGGCGACCTACACCGGGCTCTTCGACACGGTGCGCAAGCTGTTCGCGGCCACCGAGGAGGCCCGCGCGCTCGGTTACGGGCCCGGCCGGTTCTCCTTCAACGTCGTGGGGGGACGCTGCCCGGAGTGCGAGGGCGAGGGGTTCGTGTCGGTGGAGCTGCTGTTCCTGCCCACCACCTACGCCCCCTGCCCGACCTGCGGCGGCTCGCGCTACAACGACGACACCCTCCGGGTGCGGTACCGGGGGCGCACGGTCGCGGACGTGCTCGCGATGTCGGTGGAGGAGGCGGCGGGGTTCTTCACCGAGGAGCCGTCGGTGCGGCGCTCCCTGGAGACCCTCGCCGGGGTGGGCCTGGGCTACCTGCGCCTGGGCCAGCCCGCGACGGAACTGTCCGGCGGCGAGGCCCAGCGGATCAAACTGGCCACCGAACTCCAGCGCCGCCGGGTCACCGGCACGGTCTACCTGCTCGACGAGCCCACCACCGGCCTCCACCCCCACGACACCGACGTCCTCGTCAGCCGCCTGCGCGACCTCGTCGGCGCGGGTGCCACCGTGGTGGCGGCCGAGCACGACATGCGGGTCGTGGCCACCGCCGACCACGTCATCGACCTGGGCCCGGGCGGCGGATCGCGGGGCGGACGGATCGTCGCTCAGGGCACGCCCGCACAGGTCGCGGCGGCCCCGGACAGCCGCACGGGCTCCTACCTGAAGGGGGTGCTCTGACGGGGCGGCCGTCCGCCCTCCGCCGTGTGCCGCGGTGGTCACCTCTCGACACGGTAGACGCGGGTCCGGCCGAAGGCATGGTCGCGAAACCGTGTGTCCGAACTTGCCCCTAGTCTTCCGGCATGTACGAATCTGAAGCAGGAACGGCCGGTTCGGGCGGCGGTACGGACACCGCTGCCCGGATGGCGTCAGCGGTGCGGAACTGCCTCGCGCCGCTGCGGGTGTCCGAGGCCCACGAACCGGTCGTCGAGCACGTGCTGAGCGGCACCCGCCCGGAGGCCCTGGCGGCGTTGCGGGAGCGGCCGACCGGCGCCGACATGGTCGCCAAACCGGACGCGGTCTGGTCGGCCGACCGACTGGCCGCCGTCGCCGACGCGCATCCCGGCTGGTCGCTGCGGGAGGCCGACGCGGCACGGCTGGTGGTCTACCGGTTCGCGCCGATCGACCTGCTCGTCCGGTTCGGGCAGGTACTGCACGCGGTCACCGGCAACGCCCCGTCATCCGGGGAGCCGTCGTGGCTCCTCGTGCTGGCCGACGACGTGCTCCGTGTCCACGGCTCCGCTGATGGGACCGGCACTGACGGGACCGACGCCGACGACGTCCAGCGGCGGTGGGACCCCCACACCCTCACCGAGGTCGCCCGGGCGGGCGGCGAACCCGGCCGGACTCCCGTGCACGCCGCCCTGTCGGCGCTGCTGTACTCGGACTCCGGTTACTGGCCGTTTCGTCGGCACCGGCTTCTGGAGAGCGAGGCGGGCGTCGCGTTCCTCGCCCGGCACTCCGACGCGCTCGCGGACGTCGTCACCGGGTCCGGTCTGAACACTCGCAGGTACGTGGCGGACCGGTGCGCGCACAGCCCGGAGGCGCACGCGGAACTCGCCGCCGAACTGGCGGTGGACGCCGAGGCGAGCGTTCGCGCTCAGGCGCTGTCCGCGCTGGCCCGGACCGACGGCCCCCGGCAGGTGGACCTGCTGCAACGGCACCTGCGGACCGCGCCGCCGGACATCCTGCCGGACGTCCTGGCCCGTCTGGCCGACCTCGACGGCGGTGTCGCGGCGATCGAGGAGGCCCTGGCCGATGACGGCGCCGGGCCGAGGGACCCGGAGCGCGAGCGGCTGCTGCGCCGGACCGCCTCCCGGGTGCGGGCGCTGAGAACCGAGGAGGCCGCCGTCCCCGTGCCCGACGTCGCCGCTCCCCAGGACGCGGACCTGGCGGAGGAGCTGCGGGCGCTGGGGGCCGGGGGCGGCACCGACGGGGACCGCTCCTGGCACCGCGTCGAGGGGCGGCTGGCGCTGATGCCCGACGTCCGCGCCCTGCGGGACGCGTTCCGCGCCGCCGGGCTGTCCGACGCGGACCGGCGGACAGCCTCGCTCCTGGTCACCCGCACGGACCACCACAGGCGCAAGATCGGCGCCTTCCTGTCCCCTGAGAATGCCGAGCGCTGGTGGCCCCTGTTCGCCGAGCGCCTGGACCTGGCGGACGAGTACCTCGACGGCGGCGACGGGAAGCGGCATCCGGACGACTCCGCCGTGGACACGGCGACGATGATCCTGACCATCCTCGAACGCTTCCCCACCGCCCCCGAGGCCCTGGTCCCGCGCCTGACCTCGCTCGCGCTCGGCGCGAACCGCCACCGCCTGGCGGCCCGGCGTGTGCTCGGCGACCACCCGGACGCCCGGGCGGCCGCGGCGGCCGCGCTGTCGGACGCCGACGCCCGGACGCGGTCGTCCGCCGCGGAGTGGCTCGCGGGGCTGGGCGAGCCGGGCGTGGTGGGGCCGGAGCCCGGCTGGGAGTTCGGCGCGGGGGTGCTGCACCCGTCGGTGAGGGCCCTGCCCGCGTCGGTGCTCTGGTGGCTGGACCGGTTCCGGGAGCAGGCGCTCGGCAAGGGGGTTCCGGCGGCCGACGTCGACCGGTGGCTCGGGCTGGCCCGCCCGAAGCTGCGGACGGCGCGCGACGGCACCGGCACGGTCGTCGGCAGGCTCGGCACTCCGCTGATGCTCCCGCCGGACGCGCCCACCCCGGGCACGGTGTGGGATGACGACGACCCCGACAACCGCGACGACCACCAGCTCATCGCGACGCTCGACCTGGCCGCGATCCCGCCGGAGGCCACCGACATCCCGCTACCGCCCGACGGCCACGTGCTCCTGTTCGCGAACGTCGAGTTGGACGAGTTCGTCATTCCGGGCGGCGCCGTGTACGTCCCGGCGGGGACGCCGGTGGAGGAGCGGGAGGTCTCACCGAGCTACGAGCCCTACGAGTACGACTCCCCCGAGGACCTGGACGAGGAGCTGCGGCGCACCGGTGACCTGCGTCTGATCCCCGGCGTGGGACTGCCCTCCTGCCCCGTCGAGGAGGAGGCCCTCGCCCTGCACCCCCACGCGGAGACGCTGCAGGAGGTCTGGTCCGAGCAGTCCGACGAGGGCGGCGAGTGGCAGATCGGCGGATACGCCGCGGACTTCGACGGCTACGGAGACCCGGCACGCGCCTCGGCGGACCCGGAGGAGGGCGGGCCCGGCTCCGACCCCGAGGACTGGGTCCTGCTCGCGCAGTGGGTCGGGGTTCCGATGGGAATCCTGTACTGGACCATCACCCGTGAGGACCTCAAGGCGCGCCGCTTCGACCGCGTCGTGGTGCAGATGTACTCCAACCCCTGACGGTGCTGCGGAAGCGGGCCCCGGCCGCCGGCGCGGCCGGGGTTCGCGCTCCTTGACTGAGGACTGACGGCGCCTTGCGACTTCGGTGCCGGACCCTTTCCCATCGGCGTGCGCTGTACGGGATCGGACTCCGAAGGGGTACGGCCAACCACTGCCTTTACGATGTAGATCGCAACTATTGTCCGTGAGAGTGGAACGCCTGTGAGCACACGGGCGGGGCCGCTGGTGCTCCCGGGGCCGGAGATCCTTCCGGCCCGCAGGGCTCGCGGCGAGTACGCTCCGGGCGGAGGAAGATGCGCTGTCCCACCACACGGACGGAGGCGAGGACCGATGCGGGTCTCCCTGCTTGACCGCTCACGGACGCGCAGCGGCGAGTCCGACGCGCAGACGATCGCGACGACCGTCGAGAGGGCCGTGCGAGCGGAGGAACTCGGGTTCCACCGGTTCTGGACCGCCGAACACCACGCGGTGCCCGGTATCGCCAGCTCGGCCCCCACCGTGCTGCTCGCGGCCATCGGCGCCCGCACGCGCGATATCCGCCTGGGCACGGGCGGGGTCATGGTCCCCAACCACAGCCCGCTGGTGATAGCTGAGCAGGCGCTGCTCCTGGAGGCGCTCTTCCCCGGCAGGATCGACCTGGGACTGGGCGGTTCGCTCGGCTTCACCGCTCCGATCCGGCGTGCGCTCGGGCGCACCGCCCTGGGCGAGGGCGAGTACCCGGCCGACGTCGAAAGGGTCCGCGAGTACCTGAGCGGCCGGGCCGGGATCACCGCCAGGCCCGGTGTCGCGCCTCCGCCGGTGTTCCTGCTCGCCGTCCGGGAGGGGCTGGTACTCGCAGCCGAGCTGGGGCTTCCGGCGGTGGTCGGAGGGCCGGTTCTTCGTGACCCTGGCAGGATCGCCGCGTACTTCGAGGACTTCCGTCCGAGCCCGACCGCGCCCGCTCCCTACCTGGTCGTGAACGTGGACGTCTCCGTCGCGGAGACCGAGGAGCGCGCCCGCGACCTGCTGCTGCCCGAGGCGTGGGCGTACGCGGACTCGCGGGAGGTCGGGGAGTTCCGCGCGCTCCGGCCCGTCGAGGAGGTGCGCCGGTTGCTCGGCGAGACGAACCGCGACAGGAAGCGCAGGGACGTGCAGGGCTGGATGGACTCCGCGATCGCGGGCACTCCCGAGCAGGTGGCGGACGGGCTCACCGACCTCCTCGACCGCACCGGCGGTTCCGAGTTGCTCGCCAACGTCAGCACCTACGACCGCGACGAGGTCCAGAGGACCGACGAGTTCCTCGCATCGCTCCAGGCCCGGTGACGGGTCGCGTGACCGCCGGGCCGTGCCCGTCACCGGGGCATCAGGCGGCGAGCTGTCGGCGGAGCCGGTCGATGATGGCCTGACGCGCGGGTGAGTGGGCGGGCGCTGTCTCACGTGGAGGGGCTTCATCGGCGGCGATCGGCCCGCCTCCCGTGAGCGAGACCAGGATGCGTTCGGTGAGGGCCGGTTCGAGTTCGCAGGACCCCTCACCCACCGGTTCCGCGATGTCCGGCTCCTCCCCTCCCCTGCCCGGATCGGGTGGTCGAGGCGGGGCCGGTGGGTGCAGGAGTTCGCCCGGCACCGACCGGCAGGGGCCTCCGCACACCCGGCAGGTGCCGCCGGGAACGTTGCGAACACCGGGGTGCTCGGGACAGGTGCGCACTGCCGTGCCCCGGGCGTCCACGTCGAACCCCGGCGGACGGGCGAAGGGGTCGCCGTCATCGGGATCGCGCCCCTCGTCGGGCCTTCGGGACGCGGGAATCCCTGCCTGCCAGGGTGTTGTGGGCGCGATCCCCCGGCCCAGGACTCCCGCGAGAAAGGCGCGGGCTTCGACCGGGCCGCGCAGGCGCAGCATCAGGGCCGGAAAGGGGCGGCGCAGTCTCTCCACGCCCCGAACGAGGGCGGTGAGTTCCTGCTCTGTCAGGCCCGCGCCGCGCAGGCGCAGCAGGGCGCGGGTCAGGGCGGCCCGGTCGGTGCGCGGGTCGTTGAGGGCGGCGTCGGGGACGTGCCGGAGCAGGGGGTGTCCTTGCGAGGGCTGGACATGCGGAGGGGGTGCGTTCCGGGGATGCGCGTGTGGAGGACGTCCGTGCGTGCTCGGCCGCGCGGGTTCGGGCCGCTCTGCTGTACCTGGGCTCCTCCGGACGGAATCGGGGCGCTCGTCGGAGGAGAGGTGAATGGGATACAGGTGTGTGGGTCGATTCGACCCGTCGCCGAGGTCGATTCGAACCGTCGCGGCCTTCCTGATCCGGGGGCGGGTGGTCTCGTCGAGGGGCTCCTCCCCCAGGGCCGCGCGGACGGCGTTGATCTCCTCGCGCACCTGGTCGGGGAAGTCCTCGGCGGGGATCCGGAGTTCAAGGACGAGCGGAAGGCGGTCGTGCGAGCGGGTGCGTTCCTTGATGTCCTCGGCGAAGAAGGCACGGGTCTGGCCGGGGTCGAGTTTGCGGACCAGTCCGGCGGCGATGAGGTCCGCGATGGCGCGCTTGGCCACGGAGAGGCTGAGCAGGTGGCCGGACCGGCTGACCAGGGTGTCCAGGCAGAGGAAGCACCAGCGGCCGTCGAGGTCGGCGGCGCGGGCGATGACCGTGGCCGCGACGAAGGAGCGGGATGTGGGGAAGAGCCCGGCCTCGCGGGCTTCATTGACCCAGATGTCCGGTATGAAACCAATTCCGCGCATTGCCCCGCGGGGGCGTTGACGCGGGCCGAAAAACCGGGCCGAATCACGGCGTTCGGTGGTGGCACGGGGACTGAGGGCGGTAGACTCCACGACGAGTCGCCTTCCTGGTGCTTTCAGGTAGGTGGCGCGGCCGGACGCTTGTTTGCTCAGGCGTCGGCCAAATCCCGGCTCGGTGTTGGTAGCACCGACCGGGATTTTCCTTTTCGGGGAACACGCTAGCGCAGCGAACACGAGTTCGCGTAATTTTCCCTCAAGTCCGCACATGCCAGAAGCCTGAACTGCCTGCCTTGCGCGGTAATTCACATAGTGCGGTTTTGCTCTGCTTTCTCCGATTAGCCGGGAAAAGCACCAGTGCGGGGCAGCGCGCCCGTGCGCATTCCGCAGGACGGTTCAGGTGGATGAGGTGTGCCAGGCGTTCTCAGGAACGCGTTCCAGCAGTTCCGTCAGCTGATCCGCCCCGCGCAGCGCGTTCACCGTGGTCCTGTTGGTGTTCTCCCACATGATCAGGCGGGAACCCGTGCACCGGAACGGCAGGCGGGCCAGCGGGGGCCGTTCACGGAGCCACCGGCGGACCTCGGGGGTCAGGATCGCGCGGGCCGCCTCCGGGTCGCTGGCCAGCGTCCGGAAGTCGGCGTCGAACACGTCGTCGCCCGTGCTCACCTCGGTGGTGTCCTCCAGGTCGAAGGCGGGCAGGGACGGTCGCCGCTCGTGACAGGCCAGCACGGCGTCGGAGTGCAACTGGACCTCGGTGACCGCGACGGTGCGCTCCCGCCATCCGAACGCGCCCTGCCCGGGCTGGCTGGTGATGTGGGTGCGGTCGTAGAGCAGGAACTCCCGGCCACGGTGCCGCCCGCTGAGAACGTTCTCAGCCCTGCGCTCCGCGTCCCCGCGCACGAACGGATACCCCTCCAAGCGGTCCGCCAGGTACGGGGCCGACTCCTCGAACCGCCACCCGTGCTGTCGAGCCCAAGAACTCATCGACGCGGCACGTGATCGACGCTCAGTGGACGCGTTCCACACGAACAGGCCCATGAGGGTGACGACCACGGCGATGAACAATGCGGCCAGGATGGACGGGACGTCCATGGGGGCACCTCCGTCCCTGCTTTCTGCCCCCGAAGATCCCTTCCATGCGGACTCTCCGGCTCGGTGGAGACCGCGTGGCGCGCCTGTCCTTTACGGGGATCGATAAACCCGAGGTCTCGCCTACGGGGAGGTTCCTGGAATCGGCCGGGTGGGTCCGGCCCCCGGGAAACTGGCCTGGGCTCGAACGGCTATGAAACCCGCCTCCGCGTCGCTTGCCTCGCTGCGCACAACGAAGCCCCCGCGCCCGGACGACCGGGCGCGGGGGCTTCGCGCGCTTCAGTTCGGGTGGGCCTTGCCTACCCTTCCACCTGGACCTTGTCCGCCTGCATCCCCTTCTGGCCCTGGACAGCTTCGAAGCTGACCCGCTGGCCTTCCTGCAACGACTTGAAGCCGGTGCCCTCGATCGCCCTGAAATGAACGAAAAGGTCGGGCCCGGACTCCGGTGTGATGAAGCCGTACCCCTTCTCGTCGTTGAACCACTTCACCGTGCCGGTCTGGCGCTCAGCCACGTGTCTTCCCCATCGGTAGTAGGCGGTTGTCATCATCGAACCACAAAAATCATGGCATGGGATCGCCTCGGAAAGACGCAGAAACGGCCGGAAACACCCGACTCCGCGAACCCCGCCCCGGACACCCAGCGGCTTCGCGATTCGGAGCGCGCCATGGACTCGCGGGTCGTACGGGGTGCAGGGCATGTACGGAGGCGGGTTCAACGGCCGCCGGGTGTGGGTGTACCGGTGGGCCTACGAACCCGAGGTGTGGGAGGAGATCCTGGTTGGTCACGGGTTCCGTGAGGTGCGCGTGCGGGAGGAGTCGGCCCCGGAGGCCGACCATGTGGGAACCCTGATCGGAACCGCTTCCCGCTGAGTCCCCGAGCCGCCACCGGGACAGCCCGCGCGGGCAACGACCTCGGCCGACCCACGACTGGCCTCCGACTCCTGGCCCCCGGCCACTCCACACCTCCGAACATCACCTCGGCACACGGAAATACATTTCGGAAATCTTATCTTTTTCCACCCATAGTGCATTTGCCATCTCAATATCACGAATCTTTTCGCGCGTGAATAATGTTTTGGACATTGGCCGAAACGGGCCCAAGATGGTTGCTTGCTCCCACCCTCGGGCATCTTCACGGAAGCGGCGCACGAGGTCGGGAGAGTCGGAAATTCCGCGGTTCCACCGATAAGCAGCGGAACACCGTCGTGCCCACCCCGTTCAGCGGACCCTTTTCCAGAAGAGGAAAGGGGGATCAGCGGCCGGTGTCCGGACCGCCGAAACCCTCCGTGTTCAGCGTCGCACCACAGGTGCACCGGTCGCCCCCGGGCCAGCCGTGCCACAGGTGTTCCTGACGGTTCAGCGCAATACCCCCGATGAACGGAGACGATTGACATGGCGCACTGGAAGCAGATCTCCGGAGCACTGACCAGGATCTCAGCGGGCTCCCGCACCAACGTGTGGGGCGTCAACGCCAGCGGATCGATCTACCGCTACACCAACGACGACGCCAACCCCTGGGTCAACATCCCCGGAGGACTGGTCGACATCAGCGCAGCCGCCGACGGAACCGTCTGGGGCGTCAACGCCAACAACAACATCTACCGCTACACCGGCGACCAGGGCTCCTCCCACTGGAAGCAGATCTCCGGAGCACTGACCAGGATCTCAGCGGGCTCCCGCACCAACGTGTGGGGCGTCAACGCCAGCGGGTCCATCTACCGCTACACCAACGACGACGCCAACCCCTGGGTCAACATCCCCGGAGGACTGGTCGACATCAGCGCAGCCGCCGACGGAACCGTCTGGGGCGTCAACGCCAACAACAACATCTACCGCTACACCGGCGACCAGGGCTCCTCCCACTGGAAGCAGCTCTCCGGGGCTCTCACGGGGATCTCGACGGGATCGCGCACCAACGTGTGGGGGGTCAACAGCAGTGACGCGATCTACCGTTTCACCAACGACGACGCCAACCCCTGGGTCAACATCCCCGGAGGGCTGACCGAGATCAGCGCGGCCGCCGACGGAACCGTCTGGGGCGTCAACGCCAACAACAACATCTACCGCTACACCGGCGACCAGCCCTGATTCGGGTCCGTGTGAGGTGAGACCGGCCCCGCCCACCACGCCCGGGCGGGGCCGGTTCGCGCCGTGCCGCTGCCGGAGCAGCCTGATGGGCCCACACATGTCTGCTGCCGGGGAGGGTGCGAACTGAATCGGCTCCGGTAGCCCAAGGCCGAGGCCCCGCACCCGACGGCGTGGAACCCTCCGGCACGAAACCAACAGATCCCTGCTCAACCCCCGCCCCGTCCCGGAACGGGGGTCCACTCATAGGGGTTGCGCCAGACGACGACGCCGAGGGCCGCCAGACCGACCGAGACGATCCAGCCGAGGAACAGGGCGATGAGCAGCCGTGGCCGCTTGTGCGCGGGATCCGCCGCGAGGATCAGGGACGCCGGTTCCCCAGGGAAGCTGGGGTCGTAGGCGACGGTCAGCACGTCCCCCTCGGACGGTTCCTCGGGCAGTCTCCCGGCCACTTCGGCGGTGTGGGCCACACCTTGGACCGTGTAGACGACCTCTGGCACCAAGGTGTCCTGCGCCCCCATCCCCGCCTGGCCGGATCCGGGTATCACCCGCACATGGGTGACCTCCGCCCGGGCCCGTTCCGAGTAGTCGGGGTACTGCTCCATGTCGGGTCGGGTGAACCGTACCCCCAGGGTCGCGACCAGGACGAACACCACCAGCACCGGTGTCACGGAGAGGACGCGGTCACGCAGACGCGGTCTCCGGGGTGAGGGGGCCGGCGATTGGAGGGGGCCGCTGTCAGCCATACGGCACCATGTGCCCTGAGGCGGTGGTACGGAAACCACGTCTGGCTCGGGTCTGACGTCAGGGGCCGAGCCACTCGGTCGGGTAGGACGGAGCGGGCCTCCGCTGTTCCAGGGTCGCGCTCAGCCACCAGGGCGCGGAGCACAGGAGCCCCGCCAGGACCGCCCACGCGGGGCTCCAGGGCACGAACACTCCGAGGATGAGGACGACGGGGAAGACCAGTCCGAACAGCCAGCGGGGCCACACGTGTCGGCGCTGGCCCAGGAACGGGGCGACCGTCGCTGCCGTCCTGCGCTTCCACATCGGCCCCAGAATCACCGGGGTGAACACGAAGGGTAGGACGGACAGGGGAAAATCCCCGCCCTGCTGCCATACCAGGCCCAGCAGGGTCACCGACACGGCGGCGATCCCCGCGGTGAACAGCCCGGTGCCCAGGCAGAAGAGGACGTAGGACCTGCGCAGCCGCAGCACCAGTTCCCAGTGTTCCCGCCACGCCTGCTCTCCGAGGGGCGTGCCGATCAGGGTCTCCATGCGAAACCAGGTCGCCACGGCCTGGTTGAGGAGGGGGAGTTGCTGTGAGGGGGTGGACACACCGTCTCCATTCCGCGTACTCATGGCCCGGGAACACCCTATGACGAGTGATCCTCGTCACCCGGTAGCATGGGCACTTTGTGCCCGACGACCCCCTGGGGACAGGATGTCAGACCCCGCTCGTGTTCGCGCCGAAATCCTTGACGAGATCCTCCTGCCCAACGTCTCCCGCGGGGGCCTCGACGGGGTGGTGGAGAGGGCCCGTGCCCTGGAACGGGCCCGGGAGGCAGACCCCTGGCCGCACTACGTCCTGGGGTTGGCCCTGGGTATGCGCTACCTGGACGGCGAGGACCCGGCCGACGCGGAGGGCAGCTGCCACCATCTGGAGGAGGCGATCCGTCTGGGCGGGAGCGGGGACCCCGACGCCGCGACGTTCCGTCAGCAACTCGCCGGGACCCTGGGTGCCCGGTGGGCAACCGCGTTCGCGCGGGATCCGAACACCGATCCCACGGAGTTGGCCGGGGCCCTGCGCCTGGCCCGCGAGGCCCTGGGGATGACCGACGCCAACAGTCCGCATCTGCCGGTTCGGCTGGTGCAGGTGGCGGAGTTCCTCGGCCAAGGCGCTGAGGGCCCGGACGGGATCACCGAGGCCTTGGCCCTGACCGAGCGCGCGCTGGCGGTGGCCCACCCCGACGACCCGCGCAGGTCGAAGTTCGAGCACACCCGCGCCCAGCTGCAGTTGCGTCTGGCCGCTAGTGCGGAGAGCGCGTCCGCCGCAGCAGAGGCCGAGATCTCGGCTACGCGAGCGGGCCACCAGGCACATCCCTACGATCCGTCACAGATGGGGATCCTCGGTACGTTCCGCAGCGCTCGCGTGCTCGGTAACGGTCTGAGATGACGAGGGGCACCAGAGCCGAGCGCACGTCCACCCTCCCTTTCGACACCGACGCGGAGAAGGAGCTCCTGAGGGGCGACGCGCTGACGCACACCGACATCCACGGCCACAACTTCCTCATCGGCGCGGAGGGTGCCTGGTTGGTGAACTGGGAGTGGCCTACCCGCGCCAACCCGGCGGCCATGCCAACGTGCCTCGCGGTGCAGTTGGTGTCTTCTGGACACTCTCCGGAGTCCGCGGAGTCGTGGGTGTCCAAGATGGTCGCGTGGGAGAGGTCCAGCGCGGAGAGTCTGAGGATCGTCGCCCGGGCGAACGCACCGCTGAACCGATGGTTCGCTGAACTGCGCGCGGACGAGAAGTGGTTGGGTGCGATGGCTGAGGCGTGGGCCGAGCACCGGGCCGGGTCCAGTCCGGCGTAACGGTGAGGAGGGCTCCGGCTGTGGGCTGACGTCCCGGCCGGGCCTTTCGGCCTATGGGCAGCATGGCGTCGTCGGAGTAGCCTCTGCTGCGTGTCAACATGAGACCGGCCCCGCCCGCCTGGGCGGGGCCGGTTCGCGCTGTGCCGCTACTGGACGCGCACCGCTGCGAGCAGAGCGGTCCACTCGGGCGCCGGGGCCGACAGATGACCCAGCTGCCGGTTCTGGGTGTCGCGAATGCCGGTGACCAGACCCTCCGCGACCTCCACACAGTTGCCACCAGTGCCGTCGCTGTAGCTGGACTTGTGCCAGTCGTTCATGCTTTCAGCTGCTCCTTCGCACTACGAATCATCTCAAGGGTGGCACGGGTCGTGAGCGCCTCAGCTTGCATCGCACTGAAGAGCATCGACATCTCGGTGACCTGCTCAGCCTTATCCACAATCTCACCCCCGCGAGCGTTCTCCAGGTAGAGCGCAGACCTCTGATCACTCAAGGTCACGATACGGAAGGGGGCACACAACCCTGGGTGGTTGTCGAGGGGGAGAGCCTGAAGTCGGATCGTACCGGCCTCGATAAGGTCGGTGATCCTCTGGAGTTGGTCTACCAGGATGCGCTCAGACCCTATCGGCCTTAGAAGCACCACTTCGTCCAGCACACACCACAGGACGGTCCCACGTTCCTGCAACTCTCCCATCCGAGACATGCGTGCCACCACGAGTTCCTCAACCTCATCGGACGTGGCTTGTGGGCGTCGAGCGCGGATGAGCGTTCGGGCGTAGTCCGGGGTTTGCAGCAAGCCCGGCACGAGAATCGACTGGTATTCGCGGATATGCCTAGATTTCCGCTCCATAGCTAAGGCGCTTCGGAATCCATCCGGTACGCGCCCTTCGCGCATTGTGTCTTTCCAGAAGGACAGGAGTTCGCCGCCGGTTGCATAGAGGGCTTCCAGCTTGTCCACATGGTCCCGCTTTGGGACCCTTGTGGCCCTTTCAAGATGGCCAACCTGAGCACCCGTCACTCCGAGACGCTTTCCCACCTCAGCGAGGGAAAGACCATGTTCACTGCGGAGCCTGCGCATCTCCTTGCCGAAGGGCACCCACTTCTTTTTCACGTTGAGGGGCATGAAACCAAGCTACAACAGAAAGCAACCCGATGCTACCTCAAAGTGCGTTCCAGTGACAGTTTCCAGGTTTCTATAGATCCCTGAACTGCGCATGTGCATAGTCGTGTTCGGGAAGCACGAACCAGTCGCGAACATCGCTGGCCGTTCTTCCCTTGGCGCCTTGCACACCTGCCGCCCTCTCCTCAGCCAAAGGACGATGGCTCGCCTCCCGTCCTGGAAGGGACGGAAGCAAGGCACCAATCCATCGTTCGTAAGTAACCGGGCAGGCTGGTCCGGCACCTGGGCACAAAAAAGCCTCGGAGACCGAAGTAGAGAGCGGTCGCCGAGGCCATATGCCCCACCTGTCCCGCAAAGACACGAGGTGAGACCAATGAAGTCTACCGCTCCGCCCCTCCCGCTTCCACGCCGACTGTGCGGAACCGCCACCAACTCAGGCATTCTGCTCGGCCCCGAACTCGGCCACGTCAAGATCGCCCGCCGCTGGGCCGTCCAAGCCACCCGCTCCCGCCCCAGCCTGGCCGAACCCGTCGGCATCGCCGTGTCCGAGATGACCACCAACGCGCTGCGTCACTCGGCGTCCGGGCTCCCCGGCGGCAGCATCCGCGTGGAGATCGAACGCACCCCACGCCACCTCGAACTCCGCGTCACCGATAACGGCCCCCGCCCCGGAGAACAACCCAGTTTCCCGGCCGTGCCTGCAGCCGAACCCCTGCGCCCCAGCGGCAACGGACTGCGCCTGGTCGAGGCCCTGTGCTCCTACTGGGACTGGAAGCAGCACTCTTGCGGCGCGATCACCGTCCGCGCCGTCTTCCCCTGGTGACCCACGTATCCCTGTGAGCGCTCAGCGCTCCATGCTCCGCACCACCCACCTGTCCCCCGGGCCGGTGCGGACGGGCCGGTGGCCTGAGCACCAGCCCGAAGCCCCGCCTCCCCCTTCCCCGGGGAGGCGGGGCCACCCGCTCGACCACTCACACAACACCGGACACGGAAAGCCCCTCATGCCCGACTACAGCTACCTCCTCGACGGCCGCCCCGACGTCCTCACACCCAGCGAAGTCGCCGCCCTGTTCAACATCCGCCCCCGCAGCCTCCACCGAGGCCAATGGGACAACGTCCTCAAACCCTTCCGCACCCCCGGCGGAGCACGCCGCTACCCCAAAGAACACATCGCCACCCTCCTCAACCAACCGGACGAATCCACCCCCACCCCCTGAACCGGTCCGGCGGTGGGTGCGGCGGTACGGAAAGCCGTTGAACACGACGGGTTCGATCTCCGACGTACCGCCCGTTTTGCGTCGATTCCACTGCGGGTGTAGTGTTCGGCCAGCGAAACCGAGTTCGCCCGGAGATCCAAGGAGGTGAGTTGCATGGTCGCTGTGGAGACCACCGCTGTGCGCGGTGCCCGGACCATCCTCACTTCCCGGGCCTCGTCCTGACCTTCGCCTGCCGTCCTCCCCTGCGGGAGTAGTACCGGCACGCCTGCCGTCCGGCGGGGCCCCCTTCCAAGGGTCTCCACATTGTTTCGCCGATCCGCTTCATATTCACCCGCTCCCCCTCCTCCCGCACACGTCCTGACTCCGGCCGACTACGGCTGGGACGCGGCACGTGAGCGCTCCTTCACCCCGTCACGGGCTGACGGTCTGCTCCCGGGCCGCGTGGTGCGGGCCGAGCGCGGCCTGCACGCCGCCGACGAGGGCCTGGAGCAGACCTTCGCCGAGATCTCCGAACTGGCGCGGGACTGCCGCTTCGCGGACTGCGCCCACACCGGTGAGCCGGGATGCGCCGTGCTGTCCGCGGTCGAGGACGGCCGACTTCCCCGGCGGCGCCTGGACAGCCACCACCGGCTGCGACGCGAGAACGCCCACGCGGCCGCCCGCACCGACGCGCGGCTGCGCGCCGAGACGAAGCGGCAGGGCGAGCAGGGCGCACGCCTGCGCCGCGCCATCAAGCAGTCCCCGAACTTCAAGGCATGACGGAAAGGAATCTGGTCATGGACCTTCCCCGCATCTTCACCATCCGCGAGAGCGGTCACCGAATCCACAACCCGCTGACCGCGGACAAGTTCGCCGCCCTGGGCGAATCGCTCCGTCTCGACCCCGGGACACGGGTACTCGACCTGGCCAGCGGCTCGGGCGAGATGCTGTGCACCTGGGCGCGCGACCTGGGCTTCACGGGCACCGGGGTGGACATCAGCACGCTCTTCACCGAGCAGGCCCGGGCCCGCGCCGCCGAACTGGGCGTCGCGGACCGGGTCGAGTTCGTCCACGGTGACGCCGCCGGCCATGTCGCGGACGAGCCGGTCGATCTGGCCGCCTGTGTCGGCGCCACCTGGATCGGCGGCGGTGTCGCCGGGACGGTCGAGCTGCTCGAACGCAGTCTCCGCCCCGGGGGCATGATGCTGGTCGGCGAGCCGTACTGGCGGACCGCTCCTCCGGACGAGGAGACCGCCCGGGACTGCAACGCCACCGCCATCGCCGACTTCCTGGAGCTTCCGGACCTGATCGGGCGGTTCCAGGGTCTGGGGTACGACGTCGTGGAGATGACGCTGTCCGACCAGGACAGCTGGGACCGGTACGCCGCGGCGCAGTGGCTCAGTATGCGCCGCTGGCTCGACCGGAACCCGGACGACGAACTGGCCGCCGAGGTGCGGGAGGAGCTCTCCACCGAGCCCGTCCGCTACGCGCGCGGCACACGTGAGTACCTCGGCTGGGGGGTCTTCGCCCTCATGAGGCGCTGACGCTCCCCGTGCTGTGCGGGGTCCAGACGTCACACCGTCTGGGCCCCGGCGTGGTGGGTTCCGGCGTGGTGGGTTCCGGCGTGGTGGGCCCGGATTGATCGCAGGCGCACGGCAACCGTCGGGAACCGCACCGTCCGCGCTCGTCAACGTCATGGGTGGACCAAGGGGGAAGTGGTGCCGGACCGGTTGAACGAGGCCCTGGAGCACGTCGAGGAGGACGGCAGGTGTTCGCGTTCCTGGGCAGAGGCCGTGTCCAGGACACCACAGCCCCTCGGGTCAGCGGGTCTCCTCCCCGCGCGCGTTGGCGGTGGTGTCCGTGCCGATGACTCGAACCCGCCCGTCGGCCGTGTACTCCCACTCGTCCGGCTCGTCGGCTAGGTTCTCGCCGGACTCGGCAATGCGGATCATGTCCTCATAGGCCCTGCGCCGGTCTTCCTCTCTGGCCAGAGCTCGTAGGCCACGGCGGATCAGTTCACTGGTCGATTCCCCCGGCCTCTTCAGGCGTTCGATGAGTTGTCCGTCCTCCTCGTCGGGACGGGAACCGGTGCTCATGCGGTCACGGTACAACGAGTGCTGGGCAGGCCTTGGATATCTGACTGTCCGTGCGCAGAACGGCCCCGCGCGCCCTCGGGAAGGGTGCGCGGGGCCGTTCCGAGACCTCAGCGGGCGGGGAGGATCCTGCCGGTCACCTCACCGAAGTGCACGACAGCCCCGTCCGGGCCCGGGGCGGTGGCGGTGATGGTCACCTCGTCGCCGTCCTCCAGGAAGGTGCGTTCGGTGCCGTCGGGCAGGCTCAGCGGTTCCTTTCCGCTCCAGGTCAGCTCCAGGAAGCACCCCCGCTGCCCGCGCTCGGGGCCGCTGACCGTACCGGAGGCGTACACGTCCCCGGTGCGCAGGGACGCCCCGTTGACGGTCATGTGCGCGAGCTGCTGCGCCGCCGTCCAGTACATCTGCGAGAACGGCGGCGTGGAGACCAGGTGCCCGTTCAACCGCACCTCCAAGCGCAGGTCCAGGCCCCAGGGCCCGTCCTCGCCGCGAAGGTAGGACAGCGGCTCGGGGTCCTGGGCGGGCTGCTCCACGCGCGCGGACTCCAGCGCGGCCAGCGGCACGATCCACGGCGACACCGACGTGGCGAACGACTTGCCCAGGAACGGCCCCAGCGGCACGTACTCCCAGGCCTGGAGGTCGCGGGAGGACCAGTCGTTGAGCAGGAACACCCCGAAGACATGATCAGCGAAGTCGTCCACCGCGACGCGCTCGCCCATCTCGGTTCCGGTCCCGACGACGAAGCCCACCTCGGCCTCGATGTCCAGGCGGACCGAGGGCCCGAAGACGGGAGCGGGCTCGGTCGGCGGCTTGCGCTGGCCGGTGGGGCGCACGATGTCGGTCCCCGAGACCACGATCGTGCCCGAACGCCCGTGGTAGCCGATGGGCAGGTGCTTCCAGTTGGGGGTGAGGGGCTCCTGGTCGGGGCGGAACATGCGGCCGACGTTGCTGGCGTGGTGCTCGGAGGCGTAGAAGTCCACGTAGTCGGCGACGGTGAAGGGCAAGTACATGCGCACGGACGCCCGGTCCACCAGGTGCGGGCGCACAGCCTCGGCGCGCGCGGGATCGGTGAACCAGTCGGTGAGCGCGGCGCGCACCTGGTCCCACACCGGCCGTCCGGCGGCCAGCAGGGCGTCCAGGCTGGGCCGGTCGACGGTGTCGGCGAAGGGCGCGTCCAGGGCGCGGGCCGCGGCCCCCAGGTCCAGGACGTGGTCACCGACGGCCACGCCCGTGCGGGGCGCGGGGTCGTCGGCGGTGCCGAACACGCCGTAGGGCAGGGTGGCCAGGCCGAACTGCGCGTCCGGGGCGAGGTCGAGCCAGCTGTCGGGCATGGCGTTCGCTTTCTTGGAGTGGACGGTTTCTCGAAGCGGGGGGCTCTTCACATGGACGGGTTCTCCGAGCGGCCGGGCCTCGGGGCGTGCAGGTTCCCGGAGCGGGCGGCCCCTCGGAGCGGGTGCCTCCCGAAGCGGTCGGCCCCTCGGAGCGGACGGGTCCTGGGGCGGGCACGCCCCGGGACCGAAGGCTTCAGCGGGCGCGGGAGGCGGGCAGCGCCCCGAGCACGACCAGGTCCTCCAGGGGTTCGGTGACGCTGCACGTGCCGAAGGAGCGGAACCGACCGCGCACCGCCCGTGCCTCCTCGTCGGTGAGCTTGGCGGCCAGGGCCGCCAGGCGCGGGCCGTCGCGGTCGGCCAGCACGAGGGCGGCCTCCCGCTCGGAGGCCCCGTCGAGCAGGGCGGACGTGGCCAGCAGCACGTTGAGGAAACCGTGCTGTTCGAAGCCCTCTGCGGTGGTGTGGCGGACGGCGTGGTGGAGCCCGGCCGTGCACTTGAAGGGCACACCCAGTTCCACGGCCGCGTGCAGGAACTCGGCCAGCTCCTCCTCGTCGGGGTGGGCCTCGGGGGTGAGGCCCCCGGTGCGGAACTTGGCGCTGTGGCCGGTGCCCGCCAGCGACCGCAGTTCGGCGGGCACGTCCCCCTGGCGGGAGACCTCCACGAACCCCTCGGCCCCCTCGGGCAGGTGCTCGGTCAGCCGCGCGGCGACCTCGGCGGCCGTCCCGGGCGCGGCGGCGGCCTCCACCCCGGCCAGGCGCAGCGCCGGGTCCGTGCCCGCGGCCGCCACGGCGGGGCCGACGCCCTCGGCTCCGCCGGGGACGGTGACCACGACCGCGAGCGGGCCGTGGCCCGGCTCCTCACGCGCCAGGACGGCGCGCAGTTCGCCCACGCGCGCGTCGGAGACCAGGAACGGGCCGACGTACTCGGCGCGCTGCCCGGCCCGGTGGGCGCGGTGGGCGGGCAGCGCCCCGCCCATGGGGGCGTTGCCGGGCGGGAAGAGGGCGGCGTCGTCGAACAGGCCCCGGTACAGCTCGGCGCTCACCTCCGCTCCCTCCGTCCCCCGGCCCAGGTCCAGGCGTAGGTTCCGTCGTCGCTGGCCAGGCCGCCCTCGCCCAGGTCGAGCGGGCGGAAGGTGTCGACCATGACGGCGAGTTCGTCGAAGGCCTCGGCGCCGATGCTGCGCTCGTAGGCGCCGGGCTGGGGGCCGTGGGAGTGGCCGCCGGGGTGCAGGGAGATGGAGCCCTGGCCGATCCCCGATCCCTTGCGGGCCTCGTAGTCGCCGCCGCAGTAGAACATGACCTCGTCCGAGTCCACGTTGGAGTGGTAGTAGGGCACCGGGATGGCGCCGGGGTGGTAGTCCACCTTGCGCGGCACGAAGTTGCAGATGACGAAGTTGTGGCCCTCGAACACCTGGTGCACGGGCGGCGGCTGGTGCACGCGGCCGGTGATGGGCTGGAAGTCGGCGACGTTGAAGACGTAGGGGTACAGGCACCCGTCCCAGCCCACGACGTCGAAGGGGTGGGTGGGGTAGGTGTAGCGGGTGCCGGAGATGCCCCCGGGGCCGTCGCCGCGGTGCTTGATGAGCACGTCGACGTTCTCGCCCTCGGCCAGCAGCGGCTCGGAGGGGCCGCGCAGGTCGCGTTCACAGTAGGGGGCGTGCTCCAGGAACTGCCCGTAGCGGGACAGGTAGCGCTTGGGCGGGGCGATGTGGCTGTTGGCCTCCACCACGTAGGCGCGCAGGGGCTGGTCGCCGGTGGGCACCCAGCGGTGGGTGGTGGCGCGCGGCAGGACGACGTAGTCGCCCCGGCCGACCTCCAGCAGGCCGAAGACGGTCTCCACGCGGGCGGTGCCCGACTCCACGTACACGCACTCGTCGCCGATGCCGTTGCGGTACAGCTCCGAGGGCGCCCCGGCGACCACGTAGGAGATGCGCACGTCGTCGTTGCCCAGGACCAGGCGGCGCGACTCGACGACGTCGGCGGCCTTCCACTCCTGGTCGGAGAACAGCTCGTGCAGCTTGAGGTGGCGCGGCACCATCGGGGCGTTGCGGGTGCGGGACTGGTCGGGGACCTCCCACTCGGCGGCGTCGACGATGGCCGAGGGGATGGCGCGGTGGTAGAGCAGGGAGGAGTCGGCGGAGAAGCCCTCCTCCCCCATCAGCTCCTCGTAGTACAGCCCGCCCTCGGGGGTGCGGTGCTGGGTGTGGCGGGTGCGGGGCACCTCGCCGACCTGGCGGTAGTAGGCCATGGCGGTGTTGTCCCTTCCGTGTGGAGTGGGTCCGGGTCAGGCTGTCGGGGCGGGCTCGTCGCCGCGCGGGTCGGGGGCGGCGCCTGCGGGCCGGTCCGCGGCGGCGGAGGCCCCGGGGTCGGAGGTCCTGGCGGCGGGTCGGCCGCCCGCGCCGCCCGGTGCGGGCGCGGTGGCGGGCCGGTCGGTCGCGGTGGACGGGATGGGCTCGCCGCTCGCGCCGCCCGGCGCGTTCGCGTCGGACGCGCCGGACGTCGGGGCGGGCACCGTCGGGGCCGGGGCGAACCCCAGCGCGGTGCGCACGGCCGCGCGCACGGCGACGGGGTCGGCGCCCGCGACGACGGCGGCGACGTGGGCGTCGGGGCGCACCAGCCACACCTGTCCCGGTTCGGGGGCCAGCGCCCTGGTCAGCGCGCCGGTGGTGTCGATCCGGTCCAGGTACAGGGCGGTGACCGGCGCCGGGGTGGCCCCGCGCGCGGCGGCGCGCACGCCCTCCAGGAACGCGTCGGGGTCGGCTCCCTCGGGAGCGGCGCCCACCAGCAGGGTCAGGCCCTCGCGCAGCAGGGGGCGCAGGCGCGCGGGGGCGTCGGCGCCGGGCAGGTCGCCTGACAGGTCCACGGGCGCGTCGGGCAGAACCACCCCGGGGCAGGGGGCGGGGGCCCGGCCGCGCGGGGGCCTGCCGCCGAAGGGCCGTTCGGGGCAGGGGGTGGTCAGGGACGAGTCGGTGTACCAGAAGGGTTCGGCCAGGCGCCCGGAGTCGACCCGGGCGCGGGCCGCCTCCTCGGTGAGGGCCGCTTCGAGCACGGCCAGGCGGGTGCGGTGCTCCTCCTCGTCCCGGGGGACGAGGAAGCGCATGGTGGCGCTGGTGACGTCGGCGTTCTCCAGGGCGGCGGCGTGGCGCTCGGCGTGGTAGCTCTCCAGGAGTTCCCCGCCCGCCCATCCGGCCAGGACGTAGGCGAGCTTCCAGGCGGCGTTCTCGGCGTCCTGGACCCCGGAGTTGAGGCCGCGGGCGCCGAAGGGGGCGACCAGGTGGGCGTTGTCGCCGAGCAGCAGGACGCGGCCCGCGCGCATGCGTTCGGCCACGCGGGTGTGGAACCGGTAGACCGAGTGCCAGACGATCTCGTAGGGCCGCTCGCCGATGATCTGGCGGATGCGGGCCTCCAGTCGGCCGCTGGCCTCCTCGGCGTCGAGGTCGAAGTCGGAGGGCACCTGCCAGTCGATGCGGTACACCGAGCCGGGGCAGGGATGGATGAGCACCTGGCGCCCGGGGTTCCACTCGGGGTCGAAGTAGAAGCGGCGTTCGCGCTCCCATCCGGCCAGGTCGGCGCGGATGTCGCAGATGAGGAAGCGGTCGTCGAAGGTGGTGCCGTCGAAGGAAAGACCCAGGGCCTCGCGGACCACCCCGCCGTGGGCGCCCAGGCAGGACAGGGCGTGGGAGCCGCGCAGGCGGACGGGGCCGTCCGGCGTGCGGCACTCGACGGTGACGCCGCGCTCGTCCTGGGAGAGGCCGGTGACCCGGTGGTTCCACAGGGTGCGCACCCCGGCGGCGGCCAGGCGCTCGTCGAGGACCTGTTCGGTACGGGACTGGGAGATGTTGACGAACGGCGGCAGGGGCGAGGCGCCCGGGTCGGGGAGGCGGACGCTGAACAGCTCGCTGTCGCGGTAGAAGGTGCGGGCGGTGTCCCAGGTCAGCCCCTCCTCGGCGACCTGTCCGGCGCCGAGCCAGTCCCAGACGTCGAGCACGTCGCGCTGCTGGCAGATGGCCTTGGAGCCGACGGCGTCGCGTTCGGGCCGTGCGTCCACGAGCAGTACGGGGACGCCCCGCCGGGCCAGCAGCAGGGCCGCGGTCTGGCCGACCGGGCCCGCGCCGAGCACCAGGACGGGTTCGGCGGCGATGTCCGCGGGAGTGCGTGGAGCGGGGGGTCGCATCTGGTGGCTCCGTTCGGCGTGGACGCCCCGTACGGGCGTGGAAGGGATCGGGAGTCGGCGGGCGGGGCGGCGGGTCGGCCGCGGCGGTTCAGCCCTGGAGCTGGTCCCAGACCTCGCGGTCGCGCTCGGCGGTCCAGATGACCGGGCGCTCGATGCCGGAGAACTCGTCCCACAGGCGGGAGACGTCGAAGGGCAGGCAGTGCTCGAAGATGGGCCAGTGGCCGTAGTCGCCGACGAGGGCGGCGTGGGTGGCCTCGAAGGCCTCCTTGAGGGTGCCGCCGCGTCCGTGGACGGCGCCGACCTCGCGGATCATGACGTCGAGGAAGCCGCGGGTCTGCTCGATGGCGGCGTCGACCTCCTCGCGGCCGCGGCTGACCGCGCCGCGCCCGCCGACGAGCATCTCGGCCTCCAGGGACTTGACGCCGTCCAGGGTGGCCCCGGCCCAGTCGCGGTGGAAGGCGTCGCCGGTGTAGAGGGCGGCCTGGGCCTCGACGAGGTCCCCGGCGAAGAGGATCTTCTGCTCGGGCAGCCAGGCGACGATGTCGCCCTCGGTGTGGCCGCGTCCGAAGTACTGGAGGACCAGCTCGCCGCGGTCGCCGCCCAGATCGATGGTGGTGCGGTCGGCGAAGGTCTGGGTGGGCCAGGTCAGCCCGGGCACGGAGTCGGCGTCCTTGGCCAGGCGCGGCATGCGGGCGAACTCGCTGGCCCAGTCCTCCTCGCCGCGCTCGCGGATGAGCTCGTGGGTCTTCTCGTGGGTCAGGATGATCTCGGCGTCGAAGGCGCTGGCGCCCAGGACGCGGACCGCGTGGTAGTGCGAGAGCACCAGGTAGCGGATCGGCTTGTCGGTGTGCTCGCGCAGCTTGGCGAGCCACTCCCCCGCGGCGGCGGGCGTGGCCAGGGCCTCGAAGGCCACGAGGAAGTCCTCGCCCTCGATGGCGCCCACGTTCGGGTCGCCCTCGGCGGTGAGGGCGTAGACGCCGTCGGCCAGGACCTCCAGGGTCTGCTCCTTGGCCTCGGTGTCGGCGGATGAGGCGAACGGCTTGGCTGCCATGGTCGGGGCCCTTCACTCGCTCCGGACGGCTGCCGCCGCCCAATTGATCAAAGGTTTGATGATCCTGACCATAACGTGCTCCGCGCCACAGGACCAAGAGGCCCGGAGCCCACTACTGAGTGATACAGATCACATGATACGACGGCGATGGACGTGCCCGCCGACCTCCCACCTGGCGGTTCGCGAGCGCGGTCGCGGCGGGGGTACGCGGTGCCGCGGCGGCTCCGACCGGTGCCGACGCGCGCGCCGGGCCGCCCGCCGTGTGCCGGAACCGGGGGCGGCCGTCCGCCGACCGGCGCGGACGCGCGGGGCCGGGCTCGACCGGTCCCGGCGGCAGATCAGGCACTAGGCTGACCGACGTGACCCACGACACCGCCCCCGAACTCACCTTCTGGTCCTTCGTGGACTACGCGGTGCGGAAGGCCGAGCAGGAACTGCCCTCCGTGAACGCCGACGCCATGCGGATGGTCCTGACCCTCAACCGGGCGACGAGCATGGTCGTCTACGACCTGGAGTCGTCCGTGCACCGCCCGCGCGGTCTCACCTGGCCCGGGTTCCGGGTGATCTTCGCGCTGTGGCTGGCCGGTCCCATGGAGGCCAAGACCACCGCCGAGATCTCGGGGATGAGCCGGGCCGCGCTGTCCGCGCTGCTCAACACCCTCGAACGCGACGGGCTCATCGTGCGCGAGCGCGCCGCCCACGACCGGCGCGCCCTCCAGCTCAGCCTCACCGAGGCCGGGTACCGGGCGATCCTCGGCGGTTTCCGGGCGCACAACCGGCGCGAGAGCGCCTGGGCCGAGGCGCTGGAACCCGACGAGCGTCAGGAACTCGTGCGCCTGCTCAACAAGCTCATGGCGGGCTCCACCGAGGCCGAGGCCAAGTTCCGTATCTGAGATCCGAGGTCGCCGGGGGCTGGAAGAGGGGCCGCACGGTCCGCTCCGACCACTCCGAGCGCCGTCCGGCGCGGAAGACGGTCCGCGCCCCTCCGTTCGGCTGCTCCGGCGGCGCGAAGAGCAGTCCGCCCCCGGGACCCTCCCCCGGCGGGAGGCGGTCCGCCTTCGGGCACGGAGGGCGGCCCGAAGGTTCGGCCCACGCCGCGAAATGCAGTCCGTTCCCGACCGGAATGGACCTTGAGCGGCCCCCGCCGCGCTGTGAGCATCAGGGGCATGGATGAAGCCGGACGGGCCCGCCTGCGGGCCGCGCAGCAGGAGTTCGCTGCCGAGAACACCTACCTCAACACCGCCACGCACGGCCTGACGCCCCGGCGGGCGCTGCGGGCCCTGGACCAGCACACCCGCGACGTGGCCGCGGGCCGGTTCCAGCCGGGCGCGGCCGACGCGGGCATCGAGCGCGCCCGCTCCGCCTACGCGCGCCTGAACGGGTTGTCCCCCGCTGATGTGGCCATCGGCAGCCACGCCTCACAGTTCGTGGGCACCGTCGCCGCCAGCCTGGCCCCGGGCGCGCGGGTGCTGACGGCGGCCGACGAGTTCAGCTCGGTCGTCCACCCCTTCATGGCCGGGGCGGACGCGGGGATCAGCGTGCGCGAGGTGCCCCTGGCCGACCTGGCCTCGCGGGTGGGCCCGGACACCGACCTGGTGGCGGTCTCGGCCGTGCAGTCCGCCGACGGCGCGATCGCCCCCGTGGAGGACCTGATCGCGGCCTGCGCCGACCACGGGGCGCGGCTGCTGCTGGACACCACCCAGGCCGCCGGGTGGCTGCCGCTGCCCGTGGACCGGGTCGACTACACGGTGTGCGCCACGTACAAGTGGCTGCTGGGCCCGCGCGGTTCGGCACTGCTCACCGGCACCGAGGAGGCGCTGGCCGAACTCTCCCCGCTCGCCGCGAACTGGTACGGGGCGCACGAGCCCTGGAAGTCGCTCTACGGCGGCCCGCTGCGGCTGGCCGAGGGCGCGCGGCGCCTGGACCTGGCGCCGGTGTGGGGGGCGTGGGTCGGGCTGGAGGAGACCCTGTCCCTGGTGGAGGAGGTGGGGGTGGAGGTCGTCCGCGAGCACGACGCGGCCCTGGGCGACCGCTTCCGCGAGGCCATGGACATGGAGCCCGCCGGGTCGGCGATCGTGTCGGTCCCGGTGCCCGAGGGAGCGGTGGAGCGGGTGGCCGAGGCGGGGATCGTCACGGCGGCCCGCAACGGGCGGATGCGCGCGGCGTTCCACCTGTACAACGACGAGTCCGACGTGGACCGGCTGGTCAAGGCGCTCAAGGGCTGAGGTGCTGAACGGCTGAGGACGCGGGTGCGGCCCCGCCGGTGGGCGGGGCCGGGCCGCTGGCGTTCGGCGCCTCCGGTTCCCAACGCGGTCCGGAGGCGTCACCGGCGCACGGCTCTGGCCTCCACCGCCGCCGGAACGCGGAGGTCAAGGCCGTTACCGGTGCACGGGTGCCGGGTCCCGGCGCACCGGTACCCCGGAGGCCGGACCACCGCACCCCCGTGGTCAGAAGATCAGACCGCAGAAGGGCGCGCGGGAGCGGCGCAGGGCCGCGTCCAGGCGCTCCACCGTTCCCGGGGTGTGCTCGGTGATCAGGCCCGCGCGCAGGTAGCCGTCCAGCGTGGTCTGACCCAGGTGGGCGGCGCCCAGATGCGACACGTCCAGGCTGACGTCGGGGGCGGCGTCGGTGGCCTCCACGCGGGCGCCTCCGGTGTCGGCCTTGACGTGCCAGCGTCCGGCGTTCCAGGGGGCGAACCGGTCAGCGACCTCCAGGACCGTCTCGACGGGCGCGGCGTAGGAGCGCTCGGACAGGGCTCCGGGCACGTCCACCAGCCGCACCCACAGGGAGGTGTAGAGCGTGGGCGCCGCCCGGCCGCTGTCCACGAGCAGGTGACGCAGCGGGTCGTCCACGGCCAGGAAGTCGAAGGTGATCTCGGTGACCAGGTCGCGGTTGAACAGGTGGTCGTACAGGGCGGTCCAGGCGGCCGGGGTCGTGGCGGTGATCTCCTTGACGTACACCTCTCCGCGCGAGCCGTCGCGCTCCCACCTGTTGCGGGTGCGGTAGAGCGCGTAGCCCAGCGGCCCGTCGGGGCCGCTGACCACCGCGGCGCGCAGCGGGCCGCGGCCCTCGCGGAACTGGACCTGGTCGCGCAGAGCCCGGTCCCACCAGTGGGCGGCGCGCTGGAACTGGCCGACCTGGACGGCGGCGACCTCGCGGTGGACGCGCTCCAGGTCCGGGCGCACCTGCCCGGGGTCGGCCAGGCGGACCCGCAGAGCGGGGTCGCGGGGCGCGTCGGCGCGCAGGCGGGCGTGGGGCTGGCGGACGGCGGTCTCCATCTCGGTGACCGCCGGGCCGTAGCCGAACCGGCCGTAGATGGCGCCCTCGGAGGCCCACAGCGCGGCGTAGTGTTCTCCGCGCGCGTGGATGTCGGCGAGCTGGCGGCGCATGAGCGCGCTGAGCACGCCGCGGCGGCGGTACGTGGGCCACACGCCCACGCCGGTCACCCCGGCCACCGGGCGCGGGCCGCCGGGCAGGGCCATCTCGAAGGCGAAGTCGTTGACCGCGCCCACGATCTCGTCCCCGTCCACGGCGACCAGGACGCGGTCGTAGCCCTCGGCGTCCAGGAGGGGGCGCAGGAAGGGCTCGCGGTCCTCGGGCGGGTCCGAGGACAGCAGCGCCTCACCGACGACGCGCATCACCTCGGCGTACTCGTCGCGGTCGGTTCCCCGTACGGTCCATTCGGTCGGGGTGACGTCCCCTCCGGCGTTCACGTGTGCGTTCCTCCACTCTTCGAACCGGGAACCGGCGCACTCGCGGCGAGGGCGGGACGGGCCCGGGTTCCACTTCATGTTCAGGGCGATACTGGCATGTTCCGGACATATGGCCCAGACCCGGGCTCCAGTCCCGGGGAGCGTGCCCGTGGCTTCCGGCGCGGGGCGCACGGCGCACAGGGCCCGGAGGGCCAGAGCCACAACGTACGGACTCCACCGGAGGGCGTGCCACTCCTTTTCGCAGTGCGGGGCGGGTCCGATGACGTCCGTGCGGGCGCGGGGACGCGTTCCTCGTGGGTTCCCGACGCCTCCGGTGCGTGCACTGGTGGCCGACCGCGGCCGGTACTACGGTGCTGCCATGCTGTTGCGCTCCGCCCGCCCCGGGGACGGCCCGGGCATCGCCGCCCTGATCGGCCGCGCCTCACCGCACCTGGACAAGAAGGGCTACCCGGCCTCGCTGCTGCCCGAGGACATGGTGGTGCTCGTCGCGGAGGCGGACGGCGCGGTGGTGGGGTGGGTGGAGGGCGTGCTGGACGGCGTCTACGAGGGGTCGGGGAGCCCGGCACCGCCGCCGCACGGGTACGTGCTGGCGGTGGTGGTGGACCCGGAGTGGAGACGGCTCGGGGTCGGCAGGGGCCTGTTGGAGGGGTTCGTGGACCGGGCCCGCGCGACCGGGGTCGAGTGGGTGTTCCTGCTGCCCGAGGAGGGCGAGGGCGCCGAGGGCAGGGTGGAGTTCTTCCTCCGGTGCGGGTTCACGCCCGTGCACGACCCCGACAGGGAGTGGCCCGCCATGGGGCGGTGGACCCGCGACGCCGGGTAGCCCGGAGCGGAGACGGCAGGAGCGCCGCCGGTGCCCGCCGGGTTCCTCCCCGGCGGGCACCGGTCGGCATCAGTCCCCCAGTCCGGCGCGCTGGCGCAGGCCTCCCTCCCGGTCGATCTCCAGGACGGTGTCGATCCCGAGCCTGCGCAGGAACCCGTGGTCGTGGCTGACGACCAGGAGCGCGCCGCGGTAGGCGTCGAGGGCCTCGGCGAGCTGCTCGACGCTGGAGGTGTCGAGGTTGTTCGTCGGCTCGTCCAGGACGAGCAGCTGCGCGGGCGGCTCCGCCAGGAGCAGCGTGGCGAGGCAGACGCGGAACCGCTCGCCGCCGGAGAGCGTGGCGACGGGGCGGTCGACGCCGTCCCCGCGCAGCAGCAGGCGGGCGAGCTGGTTGCGGACCTCGCCCGGCGGCGTGCCGGGGGCGACCGCCCGCACGTTCTCCAGCGCGCTCGCGGCGTCGTCCAGGCCGTCCAGGCGCTGGGGCAGGTAGCCCACCCGGGCGGTGAGGAGCGTGCCGTGCGCGCGGCCGGGGGCCGGGGAGCCGCCGTGGACGAGCTGCTGGAGCAGGGTCGACTTACCGGCTCCGTTGGGGCCGACCAGGGCGACGCGTTCGGGCCCCTGGACCACGACGGTGCGGCCCCGGGCGTGGAACTCGGCCAGGCGGCGTCCGCGCGGCACGTCCGGATCGGGCAGTGCGAGGCGGATGTGCTCGTCCTCGCGTACGCGCGCGTCGGCGGCGTCGACCGCGGCCTGCGCGGCCTGGACCTTGTCGTCGAGGGTCGAGCGCATCGCCCCGGCCGAGGCCTGCGCCTTGCTGGCCCGGTTTCCCGCGAGGATCTTGGGGATGCCGCCGTCCTTCTGCGTCTTCCTGGCCGTGCGCTCGCGGCGGGCGAGCTTGGTCTCGGCCTCCACGCGCTGGCGCTTCTCGACCTTGAGGGCCTGCTGCGCGGACCGGGCCGCCTGGACGGCTGCGGCCTGCTCCTGTTCGAGGTGCTCCTTCCAGGCGCTGTAGGGGCCGCCGAACACGTCCAGGCTCCCGGCGTGGAGTTCGGCGGTGCTGTCCATGTGTTCGAGCAGTTCGAGGTCGTGGCTGACGACGACGAGGGTGCCGGGCCAGGTGTCGACGAACGCGGCGAGCCTGGCCCGGGTGGGCCGGTCGAGGTTGTTGGTGGGCTCGTCGAGCAGGGTGATCGGGGTGCGACGCAGGCGCATGCCGGTGACGGCGATGAGGACCGCCTCACCGCCGGAGACCTGCGCGACGCGGCGGTCGAGGTCGGCGGCGGTGAACCCGATCTCGTGCAGGGCCTCGTCGGCGCGCGCCTCGATGTCCCAGTCGTCGCCGACCGCGTCGAAGTGGCGTTCGTCGGCGTCGCCCGCCTCGATCGCGCGGAGCGCGGCGAGGGTGGCGTCGATGCCGAGCAGTTCGGCGACCGTCGCGTCCGTGCCCAGGGTCAGGTTCTGCGGGAGGTAGCCGACGTCGCCGACTGCGTCGACGCGCCCCGATGTGGGGCGCAGGAGACCGGCGATCAGGCGCAGCAGGGTGGACTTGCCCGCGCCGTTGCGGCCGACGAGTCCGGTGCGCCCGGTCGTGAGGGTGCCGCTCACGCGGTCGATGGCGACCGTGCCGTCCGGCCAGGCGAAGGTGAGGTCGGTGAGTGTGACGGCGGACTTGGTGGACATGCTGGGAGCTCTCCTCGTGCCCGGCGGCGGGCGACCAGCGTGGTCGGGCCGCGGGGCGGGGTCGTTGGCGGGGGAACACGCGAACGCCGACGGGGCTGTGCCGGGCGGGTGCGTGTTCGAGCCGTGGCGGGCCGCGGGAGCGGGCGGATCGGCGTCACCGCGCGTACGGGGACGAGGCGGGAGTCCTTGACGACTTCCCGGGCCGTCGCCACGCGCAGGCGGAAGAGGTGCCGATCGTCTGCGCTCCCGGATGCGGGGCGGACGTCACCGCGCGCACGGGGGCGCGATCGGTGGTCGGCGTCAGAACGCGCCGGAACGGACCGGGTCGGGGAGCGGGCCACGACGCCGCTGGGCGTACGCGGACAGAGCGCCCCCGACGAGGTCGAGGTCGTTCACCGGGGCGCGGTACGCGCCCTCGCGGGTGAAGGCCACCGGCGGTTCGGTGGCTAGAGTCTGTCGACCTCGATGAGCTCCATGGCCGTCATGCTACCAGCGGGCCCTGGGAACGCATCGGGGTCCTTGGGGTGCCTGTGGCCACTGGGGCTCCCGAGGGCCGTTGGGAACCCCTGAGACCACTGGGGCTCCCTGGGACCGCTGAGGCCCCGGGCCCCCGCCGTATGGAGCTGACCGATGCCCGCGTGACAGCGGACGCAGGGGACCGTGTGCCCCGCGCACCATGGGCGGAGGCGCGGGGCCGGGCCCTCAGAAGGCCGGTTCCTCAGAAGTCGGTGCCGCAGAAGGGCGCGCGCGGCGCGTGCAGGGCGGTGTCCAGGCGGGCAGCAGCGCCGGGGGCGAGTTCGGTGAGCAGTCCCGCGTCCGCGAAGGCGCTCAGCGTGCGTCTGCCGAGGTAGGCCGCGCCCAGGTGGGAGGCGTCCAGGGCGAGTTCGGGGGCGGCCTCGGTCGGGCTCACGCGGGCACCGCCGGTGTCCGCCTCCAGGCGCCAGCGCCCGGCGTTCCAGGGGGCGTAGCGGTCGGCGACCTCCAGCACCGTGTCCACCGGGGCGGCGTAGGGGCGGTCGGACAGAGCGCCGGGCAGGTCCACCAGGCGCACCCACAGGGCGTCGAAGTCCCGCCGGACCAGGCGCCGGGGGTCGGCCAGCAGGACGGTGAGGGGGTCGTCCTCGGGCAGTTTCTCGAAGACCGCCTCGCTGGTCAGGTCGCGGTCCAGGAGGTGTTCGTAGAGGGCGACCCGGGCGGCGGTGGAGACGGAGGCCAGCTCGCGCACCACCACCCGCCCCGAGGGAAGACCGTCCTCCCAGCGGTTGACGACGCGGTACAGCGCGTAGCCGCAGGGTCCGTCGGGGCCGCGCACCAGGGCCGCGCGCAGTCGTCCGGGCCCGCCGGCCTCCTTGTCCTGGAGGATCAGGCTCCACCAGTGCTCGTCGCGGGCGAGCTGGCCCGCCCGTTGGGGCAGCGCCTCGCGGTACACCCGCTCCACCTCCTGGCGGACCTCGGCGGTCTCGGCCAGTTCGAGGGTGAGGGAGGGGTCCCGGGGCGCGTCGGGGCGCAGGCGGGCGTGGGCGCGCTGGAGGGTCGCGTTGGTCTCGCGGAAGGCCAGGCCGTAGCCGAAGCGGGCGTAGATGCCGCCCTCGGAGGCCCACAACGTGGAGAGTTTCTCGCCCCGGTCCCGGACGTCGGCGAGCTGGCGGCGCATGAGAGCGCTGAGGACGCCGCGGCGGCGATAGGTGGGCCACACTCCCACGCCGGTCACCCCGGCCACCGGGCGGGGCCCGCCGGGCATGGTCATCTCGAAACCGTTGGACAGGGCGGTGCCGACGACGCGGTCGCCGTCCACGGCGAGCAGGGTGCGGTCGTGCTCGGTGGTGGGGTGGTCGCGTTCGTTGTCCAGGATCTCCCGGGCGGAGAGGTTGAGGGCCTCGCAGAAGACCCTGACGGCCTCGGGGTGGTCCTTTTCCGTACCCTCGCGCACGGTCCACGCGGGGGCGTCGTCGCGGCGGGAGGGGTCGTGCTGTGGCGCTCCTGTCATGGCACCGAGCCTCTCAGCCGCCGTGGGGAGGACGCCAGTGGATTTCCCGGCGCGCCGCCCGCCTCCTCCGCGTCCGCATCGCGGGCGCCCGCTCCCCTGTGCGCG